>JAGZBU010000009.1:0-58570 GCA_018369675.1 Parahaemophilus parainfluenzae
TCTATGGCATTAAAAATGTGGTAACAAATCAAGTTGAACAGCTTTATGCACCGGCTGCGATGCGTGTGGCTGAAGGCGGAATGGAGCATATTCGTATTTTAGAAACAGAAAGTACAGAAATTGCGTTAGAGGCTTTACGTAAGGCGGGTTATCAGATTATTCATGTATCAACCAATAAACAGGGTATTGCGTTGGAACAACTCAAATTTGCAGCCAAAGTTGCATTAGTATTGAGTGAAGGCAGCACAGATGATATTCGTGAGAAAGAAGATGTGAATGTGCGTCTTTCTTTAAGTAATCCATTAAAAACCGGATTAAATATTGCGGTAAATACAGGAATTTTATTAGCGCATTGGTATGTAAAATAACCTCAAGTGCGGTTATTTTTACACTTATTTTCAAGGCTGGCAGATGTCAGCCTTTTTTCTTTTTTAAAATGTGTATCACTCAATTTTTCATCTTTCTTTCATAAAGTTTTTTGGGGAAGTTAGACAAAAGATCTATACTATTCCGAGTAGTTATTTAACAGGGAGTTTTTATGCCTGAACGTTCAGCCAATATTAGTACACATGATCCTTTCGGAAGTTTATTAGGTTATGCACCGGGTGGGATTGCGATTTATTCATCAGATTATCATACAGCCGATGAGAAAGAGTATCCGGATGATGCTGCCTTTCGCAGTTATTTAGGAAGAGAGTACATGGGCTACAAATGGCAGTGTGTAGAATTTGCGCGCCGTTATTTATATCTCAATCATGGCATGGTGTTTACTGATGTAGGAATGGCTTACGAGATCTTTTCTCTACGATTTTTACGTCAAGTGGTGAATGATGCCTTATTACCCTTACAAGCCTTTGCAAATGGTTGCAAACGTAAGCCTGAAGCAGGCGCCCTTTTAATTTGGCAAGAGGGGGGCGAATTTAAACATACGGGGCATGTGGCGATTATTACCGAAGTCTTAGAGGATAAAATCCGCATTGCTGAACAAAACGTGATTCACTCTCGCTTACCAAGCGGGCAGCAATGGACGCGTGAATTACCGATGACGGTTTCTGAAAGTGGTTATTTTCTGCATGATACCTTTGATGATACCGAAATTTTAGGTTGGATGATCCAAACGGAAGACACCGAATACAGTCTGCCACAGCCAACGCCAGAAAAAGAGAAACTTGAAATTCATGCAGAACATATTGAAAACAACGGTCAGTTTGAACATCAATGGCTGAATGAGAACAATGAATTTGAAGCTGCCTATGTGAAAGCCATGAGAGGGCATAAAGTTAGCCATTCTGACCAATATCGTTACTTTACGATGTCTGAAACAGCACAGCATGAGTTAATTCGTGCAACTAATGAATTACATTTAATGTATTTGCATGCCACAGATAAAGTTTTAAAAGACGATAAGTTATTAGAATATTTTAATATTCCAAAATTATTATGGCCTCGCTTACGTTTATCTTGGCAAAATCGCCGTTATCAAACCATTACGGGGCGTTTAGATTTCTGTATGGATAGTCGTGGATTGAAAGTGTATGAATACAACGCAGATTCAGCCTCTTGCCATGCGGAAGCCGGTGAGTTTATGAATCGATGGGCGATTCAAGGCGGATTGAATATTGGTGAAAATCCTGCCGATGGTTTACGTAATGCATTAGCGGATTGTTGGAAACACAGTGAAGCGACGCCGCTTGTTCATATTATGCAAGATCATGATGATGAAGAAGATTACCACTCATTGTTTATGCGTAATGCACTGGTTCAAGCAGGATTTCAAGCCAAAATTATTCATGGTACAGAGGGGCTACATTGGGATAGTCGTGGTCGTTTGATTGATGATGAAGATAACCAGATAAAAACGGTGTGGAAAACATGGGCTTGGGAAACCATGTTAGAGCAACTTCGTGAGGATGCGACAGGCATGGAAGTGGCTCCACCAATTCGTACGGGGTATCCTGAAGATAAAGTGCGGTTAATTGACGTGTTACTTCGTCCAGAAGTCTTAGTTTATGAGCCACTTTGGACTGCCATCCCAAGTAATAAAGCGATCTTACCTGTCTTATGGTCATTATTCCCAAATCATCGTTATTTACTTGAAGCAGGATTTGAATTGACACCAGAGTTGGTTAAAAATGGTTATGCGCAAAAACCAATTGCGGGTCGTCGAGGTGATAATGTGAAACTCATTGGCGAGTGTAAATCTGTACTCGATAGCACAGATGGTCGTTTTGATAAGCAGGAAAGTATTTATCAACAGCTTTGGTGTTTACCAAAAGTGGAAGACCAATATGTTCAGGTCTGTACTTTCACTGTTGGTGGGCATTATGGTGGTAGCTGTTTACGTTCAGACCCGAGTTTGGTCATTATGGGAAATAGCGATATGCAACCGTTAAGGGTATTATCTGATAAAGATTTCCTTAAGAAATAAAAATAAAATCGGCACTCAAAATGAGTGCCGATTTATTATTTCGCTACAAAATTATTTAGCATCTTTGTTATCAGCAGGTTTTTCATTTGCTTTTAACATATCCGCTGGAATAAAGCTTTGTTGTACTTTTTCCATGTGTGGAAGGTTATGCGCAATACCTTTGTGACAATCGATACAGGTTTTGTTTTGTTCCTGTGCAAGTGCGTGCATTTGTTGTGCCACAGTTTTTTGTTGAGTAAAGTCCATATCATTGAAGTTATGGCAGTTACGGCACTCTTGTGAGTTATTCGCTTTCATACGCGCCCATTCGCGTTCTGCCATTTCTAAACGATGTTTTTCGAATTTTTCTTTAGTATCTACTTTACCCGTAAAGTATGCATAAACTTCTTGAGATGCTTGCATTTTACGAACCATTTTTGGAATGAATTCATGTGGAACGTGACAGTCAGAACAAATCGCTTTCACACCTGAACGGTTGCTAAAGTGAACTGAATCTTGGTACTCAGGTACAACGTCATTAGTGTGACAGTCTGAACAGAATTGCTCTGTATTAGTTGTCGCCATTCCAGCATTAAACAGGTTAGTGCCAACGATAGTACCAATGATAGTTAATAAAATAACCCCACCAATTGCCATTTTGCTCGGAGAGCGTAACCAACGGCAAACTTTCTGAATGCTTGATTTAATCATGGTTTAGCTCCTTATTTACCTTGCATTTGACGAATGGTTTCAAATTTATTTTGAATAATTGGATTCACGTCAGTTTGTTGAACGTGGCATTGTAAACAGAAATAACGACGAGGCGAAGTGCCTTCTGTTTTTTGTCCGTCACGTGTTAAAAAATGGCTTTCAGGTACGCGAGGTGCACCCGTTGTTGGGGCAACCTCCGGAGAGTGACAGCCTAAACATTGGTTAACATTTTTCGTCACTTGTAACCCACGAATGCTGTGTGGAACAAGTGGTGGTTGGTTAGGGAAAGTTACAGGAATATTACCAACATCTTTATAAGGATTCGTAAATGCTGGTGCAACACTTTCTGCTGTTTTATCAATGCTGTTTGCAACTTGCGGCGCATCGGCAAATGCCAATCCACTACATAAAGCTAGCATGAAAATAAATGATTTTTTCATGAAATCCACTCCATTAAATAATTAAATATTTTTAATTTTTATTTGTTTCTCAAAGCGAGAGCCAAATGTAAATACATTTTCTGCGCAGACATCAATACAGCGTCCACAAGTAATACAATCTTTTGCCAATATAATTTGGCTATCTTCCGGTCCACCGTGTAAAGGAAGTCTTAATACTTGCGGTTCTGGGCAAACATTATAACAGTCCATACAACGGTCACAGCGATCGCGATCGACTACATTAATTTTAATCAGGCTTTTAGCACCAATGACGCCATATATCGCACCAATTGGACAAAGGTGACCACACCAGCCATGCTCGGCAACAAGTAAGTCAAATAAAAAGATGACTGAGACCAACCAAAGGGTTGCACCTGTACCAAAGACAAAGATACGTCCAAGTGCCGCAACAGGGTTTATCCACTCCCATAAAAGCGTCCCCGTTATTGCACTACCAACTAAAATCACGGCTAAAATCACATAGCGAAGTTGACGTGAAATTTTTAATGATTGTCGAATACCTAATTTTCTACGTAACCAAGCAGCTGCATCAGTCACAATGTTCATTGGACAAACCCAACTACAAAAGGCTTTACTCGCAACGATAGCGTAGAATATAACAATAACCAAGGCGCCAATAATCGTTGTAATTTCAGGTAAATAACCTGTCGCTAAACTTTCAGCGGTAATCAATGGATCTGTCAATGGCACAGTATCCAAAAGCATGCTTGAGCTGTAATTGCCTTTTAGAATCCAAACTTGCCAAATCGGACCGCTTAAGAACATTAAAATAATACTTAATTGACTGATTCGACGTAGAATTAAAAAGCGATAAGCATGCCACCAACCGAGTTTTTGGCGAGCTTCTAAGCCTGCATCTTTAGGCTTATTCGGGGTATATTTTTCAGCCATTATTTAACCCCCTTAATGTTTAAGTCCAGATTTGGGAATTGCTCTGCTTCCGGAACTGTTGTTGGATTTGGTACATAATCCATTGTTGCACGGTTTGGTGTTGCAACTTTTTGGTTCGGTTGAACTTGCATTGGCTGATAAACCGGCTCATGTGAGCCTTCCGGCATACGAGCATCCATTGCTGGACGTAAGCCATCTGGATGTTGCTCCTCAATTAAGGATTTTCCGGCGTTTTGTTTTTCTTTCCAGCCTAAGCGATAGTGGCGACCGAGTAGTCCTTTGGCGATATCCATCGGCAAGACTTTAATTGCCGCTTCTTCTAATACACAAGCTTGTTCGCATTTACCGCATCCGGTGCAAGCATCAGAGTGAACAGTTGGAATAAGCTTTGCATGAATTCCCGTACGATCATTGTGGATACGTTCAAGTGTAATCGCTTTATCTACTAATGGACAAACGCGGTAACACACATCACAACGCAACCCCTGCCAGTTAAGACAAGTTTCATGGTCTAGCAATACGGCTAACCCCATTCTCGCATCATTGATGTCTTTAAGTTCCTCACTTAATGCGCCACTTGGACAAGCATTCATACATGGAATATCCGGACACATTTCGCAAGGTTTATCCCGAGCGATAAAGTAAGGTGTGCCAGCTTCCATTGGTGAAATCAGCGAAGCTAAATGCAACATATCATATGGACACGCTTGGACGCATTGTCCGCAACGGGTACAAGCTGCCAAGAAATCCTTTTCCGGTAAAGCACCAGGTGGACGCAAGGCGATCCCTTCTTTAGCTTTAGCTTGTTGTTGCTGTAAGCCAAGAATAATACCAACCCCACATACTCCGGCAGCCGTTCTTGTCACATTTTTTAAAAACTGACGACGGTTAGGATCAAGTCTCATCTGCGTTTCCTTTTATAAGCGGCCTGATTTTGTAAAAATATTGCAAAATTTGACCGCTCTTATTTTAAATTCCCTTCTCTTTAAAGAGAGGAGCGACTAGAAACAAAAGGAAAATCCTACGCTTTTTCCACTTTTACCGCACATTTTTTGAAGTCGGTTTCACCTGAAATTGGATCGGTTGCATCCAATGTTAATTTGTTAGCAAGCTGACCTGCATCAAAGAAGGTGGTGTAAATTAAGCCCTGAGGACATTTGTTACGACCACGGGTATCTAAGTAAGAAACCATTTCACCACGACGTGTAATTAATTTCACTTTATCCCCATGACGTAAGCCATATTTTTTCGCATCCGCTGGGTGCATCCAAACTAAGTTATTCGGGAACGCACGGTGTAATTCAGGTACACGACGAGTCATGGTACCGGTATGCCAGTGTTCAAGTACACGACCAGTACATAACCATAATGGATATTCTTCATCTGGTGATTCTGCAGGGTCTTCATAAGGCACACCTAAGATAATTGCTTTTTTATCCGGATAACCGTAGAACGCAACATCTTCGCCTGCTTTAACGTACGGGTCAAAGCCTTCACGGTAACGCCATAAGGTTTCTTTACCGTCAACAACCGGCCAACGTAAACCACGTACTTGGTGGTAAGTATCAAATGGTGCTAAGTCATGGCCATGACCACGACCAAAGCTTGCGTATTCTTCGAATAAGCCTTTTTGTAGGTAGTAACCAAAGTGATCTGCTTCATCATTGATGTATCCTGGAACATCCGTTGGTACTTTATATTTGTTTACTTCACCATTCTCGTAAAGTACTTCATATAAAGTCTTACCACGATATTCTGGCATTTGAGCTAATAATTCTTCGCCCCATACTTCATCTGTTTTGAAGTATTTAGAGAATTCCACAATTTGCCATAAGTCAGAACGAGACTCACCAGGACCTTTCACTTGTTGACGCCATAATTGGGTACGACGTTCTGCGTTACCATAGCCCCCTTCTTTTTCTACCCACATACAAGTAGGGAGAATTAGGTCTGCTGCAACTGCAGAAACGGATGGGTAAGGGTCTGAAACAACGATGAAGTTTTCAGGGTTACGCCAACCAGGGAAAATTTCGTCGTTAATGTTTGGACCACCTTGCATGTTGTTGGTACAAAGTTGCCATAAGAAGTTTAATTTACCATCTTTTAATGCACGGCTTTGTTGTACAGCTGCGTATCCAGGTACAGTTGGAATGGTACCTTTTGGTAATTTCCATTTTTTCTCAGCGATTTCAACGTGTTTAGGATTGGTTACTACCATGTCCGCTGGTAAACGGTGAACGAAAGTACCCACTTCACGCGCTGTACCACAAGCTGAAGGTTGACCAGTTAATGAGAACGGACCACAACCTGGTTTAGAAATTTTACCGGTTAATAAGTGTACGTTATAGATCATATGGTTAACCCATACAGCACGAGTGTGTTGGTTAGCGCCCATTGTCCAGTAAGATACTAAGTTCTGTTCTGGATCCGCGTACATTTTCGCGAGGGTTTCAAGCTGATCTTTTGGTACACCAGAAATACGGTGTGCTTCGTCTAATGTATAAGGTGCAACGATTTTCTTGAATTCTTCGAAGTCAGAGTCATACATTTTACCTGCAGTTTTACGGTTTTTCGCTGCAACTTCAAGTGGGTGTTCTGGACGTAGACCATAACCGATATCAGTTTCACCACGTTTGAATTTAGTATGTTTATTAACGAAGTCCCAGTTTACTTTATCGTTTTGGATAATGTAGTTTGCAATGTAGTTAAGGATTGCAAGGTCTGCATGTGGATTAAATACGATAGGCACATCAGCTAATTCAAACGAACGGTGTTCGAATGTTGACATAACTACAACTTTCACGTTATCAGAAGAAAGACGACGGTCAGAAATACGAGACCATAAAATTGGGTGCATTTCCGCCATGTTTGAACCCCAAAGTACAAACGCATCGGTTTTCTCGATATCGTTATAGCAACCCATTGGTTCATCCATACCGAATGTACGCATAAACGCAACTGCTGCAGACGCCATACAGTGACGAGCATTAGGATCGATAGTATTTGAACGAAGACCAGCTTTCCAAAGTTTTACTTTTGCATAGCCTTCATAAATAGTCGTTTGACCGGAAGAGAACATCCCTACAGCATTTGGTTCTTTTTTCTTCAAGATGTCTTTGATTTTTTCCGCCATGATAGTGAAAGCTTGATCCCAAGAAACCGGTGTAAAGTCACCTTCTTTATGGAATTTGCCATCTTTCATACGTAATAACGGAGTTTGTACACGGTCAGCACCGTACATGATTTTAGAAAGGAAGTAACCTTTGATACAGTTTAAACCGCGGTTTACTTCTGCATCTGGGTCACCTTGAGTTGCGACAACTCGACCATCTTTGGTTCCTACCAATACGCTACATCCTGTACCACAGAAACGACATGGGGCTTTATCCCATTTGATGCCCATATCTTCGGTCGCATTAACCTGTTTAACAGGGATGGTCATACCGGCAGCCGCTGCCGCTGCAAGTGCAGCATTGGCTTTCATAAAATCTCTACGATTAAGTTCCATAGTTTTCCCCACTCGTTGTTGAATTTTTTAGAATATACAAAAGAGTATGTATTCCTAAATTATTTATTTTTCATCTAAATAATTAGAAATTAAAGACACAACAATAACCCCAGGAATGTCTTTAATTTCATCCATAAGATCCGCTAACGCTAATTGACGGTTACTTTCAAGAGTAACCACCAATTTGCCTTCTTCAGATTTTTCACCATGAATTTCAGCACCTGAAATAGCTAAAATAGCTTCTTTGACTTGGCTGAGTTTTTCTGGTCTGGCTTGTACAACAATACTGCATACATACCAGTTTTCATTTTCGCTAAATTGATTCATCTGTATTTGTTTCAAAATTAAGAATTTTTATTGCTTTTGTTGGGCAAACGCTTAAACAAGCACCACAACCATTACAACTTTCTAAATCTAAAATGGGTTTTGCTACACCACCAAGCTGTAATCGAAAACGGATGGCATTCATCGGACAGCTATCTTGGCAACTTCGACATTCCACTCGATTTTCTGTGAGGCACTGCGTTGTAATCTCAACTTTATGTGCCCAAGGCTCTTCTTCTAATGAGCGAAAAATCGGTTGTTCGCAGACTAAAACACATTTTTGACAGAAAGTGCACTCACCTTTGTCAAATTGTATTTTAGGAAAGCCGCCATCACCTTTTACGATAATTTGGGTTTCACATACCAGTATGCAATCACCGCATCGAGTACATTTATCTGTAAAGTCTGCTTCGTTTACCGACCAAGGTGGACGGATAGCATTTATACCTTGAATTTTAGCGTTTTCAGAATGTAACGATTGTAAAAATTGCCCACGTAATAATTGTCTGCGAGAAGGATTTTCAATCGCCATATTTTTCTTTAAAGTTCGGTATTTTCAAGGGGAGCATTATCTAGCTCCGATAACAAAATAGTAACTACCTAAAAGGAGTAGTTTTTAAGAAATATACACTTTTCTTGAGGTAGATCAAGGATATTTTGAAAGGAAATTAGGGATGTAAATAAATTGTTAAAATATAAGTGAAAATGATTATTAAATAGGGCGGATAATCCGCCCTGAAGTATGCTTAAAATATTATGCGTTTTGGGTTGGGTAATCCCACCAAATATCGAATAATTCACTGATTTCGATTTGTTGTAATTTATTTTCTTCTAACCATTTTTTCACTAACTGACGATGGCTTTCATCACATTTACCGATTTTCTCTAAGCAAACTAAGCCTTCCCAATGTAAATAGCCGCTACCTTCATAAGCTAAGCCATTTGGTTGAATCACTTCAGCAATAAAACGATCAACGGTTTCATCGATAGTTTCGATGCTGGTTCCTTCAGCAAATTGCCAATTCACTAAAAAGCCTAATTCTTGGAATTCAGCTAAGTGAAGTTTTTTACGTTGACGTTGATTACGAGTTTTCATTTTCAATGTTCTCCTATGTTAAGGTAATGGGTATCGTCATCATCTCGATGATTATTTTTTCTTAAAGTATAAATCCCACACACCGTGACCTAAGCGATGACCGCGCGCCTCAAATTTTGTAAGAGGGCGGAAATCAGGACGTGGAATGTAATCTTGTTCGGCAGTATTGACTAAATTTTCATTGGTTGAAAGGACTTCGAGCATTTGTTCTGCATAGTTTTCCCAGTCCGTTGCCATATGAATAAAGCCATTTGGTTGTAATTTTTGGACGACTTGCTCTACAAAGTGCGGTTGAACAATACGGCGTTTATGATGTTTTGCTTTATGCCAAGGGTCTGGGAAGAAAAGCTGTAAACCGCCTAATTCGCCATCTTTCACACAATCACGTAAAATTTCAGTGGCATCATGGCAAATCACGCGAAGGTTTTTCACGCCTTTTTCTACCGCATAAGCAATACACGCACCCACACCAGGCGTGTGCACTTCAATACCGAGATAATTTTTATCAGGATTCGCTTCAGCCATATCCACTAAAGATTTCCCCATCCCGAAGCCAATTTCTAATATAACGGGATTTGTATTGCCATAAATCGCGGCAAAATCAAAAGGGGCGTTTTGATAATCTAATCCAAGATCAGCCCAGTGATCGTTCATCATGTTTTTTTGAAAATCACTTAAGCGACCGGTCCGCAACACAAAGCTACGAACTTTACGTTTATAACGACCATCTTCTGTAAATTCAGCCGTTTCAACGGTTTTACGTTTTTGATCAGCAAAGGTTTTTTGCTCTTCTGCCATGGTTTTTATTCGCTTAATTAAAATTGGCGGCGATTATACACTAAAAGGCAAGGTTGTGGGATTTTTCCACCTAATTCCCGTATAATAGCGAAAATTTTTAATTGTTTTTTTGTTATGAATATTGTCCGAGTTGCATTAGCCGTACCGCTTCCCCGATTTTTTGATTATCTCTATCCGCCCGACTTGACGCCAATCGTTGGTGGACGAGTGTTGGTGCCTTTTGGTTCGCAAAAACGAGTCGGGATCGTGGTAGATTTGCCCGCTTCTTCGGATGTAGCAAAAGAGAAGTTAAAACCGATTATTGATGTGCTTGATGCTGAATCACTCTTTAATTCCACAACTTGGGATTGGTTAGCTTGGTCGGCTAATTATTATCGTGCAGCATTAGGCGATGTGTTGTTTCAAGCCTTGCCAGTCAAACTTCGTAATGGAGAAAGTGCGGTTAAAAATGACCGCACTTTTTGGCGTATTACGGACCTTGGAAAACAAGCGTTAGAATTGGGTGCATTAAAACGCGCTAAAAAACAAATTGAAGCCTTAAATTTGTTGCTAACGCAAGATCTAGAAAAAGGTAACAATGAGATCAGTTCCGCAATTTGGTCTGCCCTTAAAGGCAAAGATTATGTGGAAGAGATTATTGTGCCTACTGAACAAAAAAGTTGGCAGCAAGCTCTAGGGGATAATCCTTTAGTTAATCTTGATAACCGATTGACCTTAAACAAGCAACAAGCCCTTGCATTTAGCCAGTTGCTTTTCCAAGAAGGCTTTAATGTGTGGTTGTTAGAGGGCGTGACCGGTTCAGGTAAAACTGAAATTTACCTGCAATACATTGAAGAAGTTTTAAAGAAAGGCAAACAGGTTTTGGTTCTTGTACCGGAAATTGGGCTTACTCCTCAGACTGTGAGACGGTTCCAAGCTCGCTTTAATGTGGAAATTGATGTATTGCATTCCAACTTGAACGATACGCAACGCTTAAATGTCTGGGAGCGTGCAAGAACGGGGCAAAGTGCAATCGTGATCGGTACGAGATCGGCGCTTTTTACCCAATTTTCAGATCTAGGCTTAATTATTTTAGATGAAGAACATGACGGCTCGTTTAAACAGCAAGATGGTTGGCGTTATCATGCAAGAGATTTAGGCATTGTTTTAGCGCAAAAGCTCAATATCCCTATCTTATTAGGTTCTGCCACACCAAGTTTGGAAAGTGTGAATAACGTACAAAATGGTAAATATCATCATTTGGTGTTATCAAAAAGAGCAGGAAATGCGACCGCACTTCGTCAATTTGTGATTGATTTAAAACATCAACGAATTCAAAACGGCTTATCCGAACCGCTATTGCAACGTATGCAAGAACACTTAGAAAAAGGTAATCAAGTATTGTTGTTCCTTAATCGACGTGGATTTGCGCCTGTGTTGTTATGTCATGAATGTGGCTGGATTGATGAATGTCATCATTGCGAAAAACCTTATACCTATCACCAACATCAACGCGTTTTACGCTGTCATCATTGTGGTGCGCAAAAAACAGTGCCAATGCAATGTGGCCATTGTGGCTCAACGCATTTAGTGACAACGGGTTTAGGTACAGAACAGTTAGAAGAAACCTTAAAAGCACGTTTTCCTCAATATAATATTGCTCGAATTGATCGTGATAGCACGGCACGAAAAGGCAAGCTTGAAGGTTATTTAGAGGATATTCAGCAAGGTAAAAGCCAGATTTTAATTGGTACCCAAATGTTAGCCAAAGGACACCATTTCCCGAATGTCACCTTGGTTGCTTTAGTGAATGTGGATAATGCGTTGTTTTCCCTTGATTTCAGAGCCGAAGAACGTTTGGCGCAGCTTTATGTACAAGTGGCGGGGCGCTCAGGCAGAGCGGAGAAACAGGGTGAAGTGGTTTTGCAGACGCACTATCCGGATCATCCGTTATTAACAACCTTGCTTGAAAAGGGCTATCAAGCCTTTGCAGAAGAAACCTTGAAGCTACGTCATAATATGGGCTTGCCTCCATTTAGTTTCCAAGCCTTGTTTAAAGCTCAATGTCGTCATTCTGAAGAGGCGGAAAATGCATTGTCGCAATTGGCGTCTTTCTTCTATGAGCAAAAAATTGAAGGCTTGCAAGTGTTGGGGCCAATTCCTGCACCGTTCAGCAAAAAAGCGGGACAGTATCGTTGGCAGTTACTATTACAACACGCCTCTCGAAAACAATTACAGGCTGCATTGAGTCGATATTCCCCAGAGTTGATAAAGTCTTCGCAAGTGCGGTTGATTTTAGACGTGGATCCTTTGGATTTGAGTTAGCAAAAATTCCCTAGAAAAATGCGCAGTTTTTCAGTAGAATTAAGCGTTTTTTATACTCTAAGTTTAATTTATCGAATATTTTAGGATTTTATCGTGGCTCATCGAGATTTTGCCGGTCGAAGCGGCTCAAAAAATAATAAAAAGAAAGCAAAGAAACGTTTTAATCGTAATACTTTAATTGGTCTTGCGTTGATAGCAGTATTAGGTTTTGGTTTAGGGCTTTACTTCTTAAAAAGTAAAACGCCTGAACCTGTCGTGACGACAACGGTTCAACCAGAAAAACCACAACCAAAAAGTGTGTTACCAAATCGTCCAGAAGAAGTATGGCACTATATTAAAGAATTAGAAACCCGTACGGTGCCGGTGGATAATAATCCTTCTTCAGTTGAAAAAAATATGCGTTTGACGGAAGAACAACGTCAAGTGCTTATCCAAATGGAAAAAGAGCAAAAGGCAGCAGAAGAAGCGAAAAAATTAGAAGCTCAACGTAAAGAGCAAGAAGCAGCGAATGCAGAAAAAGCTGCGGCTCAAGCACAGCAAGCTCAACCAACACAGACAGCTCAAGCTCAGCCAGCTCAGCAAACAGCAAAACCAGAAGCGAAAAAGCCTGAGCCAGTTAAAAAGCCTGAACCACCGAAAAAAGTAGAAGTAGTGAAGGCGGAACCAGCTAAAACGGAACCAGCTAAAACTGAGCAACCGAAAAAAGCAGAACCAAAACCAGCAGAACAACAAGTACAGGCTGGTGGTAAAAAATTTGGTTTACAATGTGGTGCATTTAAAAATCGTGCGCAAGCAGAAAGCTTACAAGGTCGTCTAGCGATGGCTGGCGTAAATGCACAAATTGCGACAAGTGAAGAATGGAACCGCGTACGTGTAGGACCATTTGGTAGCCGAGATGCAGCAACAGCAGCACAAGATAAAGCAAAATCAGTGGCGAGTTGCGTTGTGATTGGAATGTAATTCAGAATTTAAAAGTGCGGTTAAAAATAACCGCACTTTTTTTATATTTTCACTTGCCAAAAAATGAAAAATCAATAAAATGAACGTTCATTCATTTTTGATATTCATCTTAAATGACCTTTCTCATATATAACTCTAAGAATTTAATTTTTTATTATGCGACAAGTAAAAGCCTCTAAAACGAAGCTTGATGTCAGCGAGCAGATCTTTGATGCAACAGATCGTCTTATGGCAAAAGAAGGATTACATTATCTTTCTATGCATAAGTTAGCCAAGGAAGCTGGCATCGCAGCGGGTACGATTTATCTTTATTTTAAGAGTAAAGACGAGTTATTAGCACAATTTGCTCGTCGAGTGTTCAATAAGTTTGCTGTGGCGATTGAAGAAGGTTTTGATGAAAGCCAATCTTTTTTCGAGCAATACAGAAAAATGTGGTGGAATATTTGGCATTTTCTTCAAGAAAATCCAACGATTCTGTTAAACATGAACCAATATCGATCTTTACCAGAGTTTATTGAAACCTGCAAAGAAATGGAGCATTCGTGTTGGGATCAGTTTTGTCTCAAGGGACAAGCCGCAAATGTGTTAGCTGATTTAGATCCTCACATGTTATTTTTGCTGAGTCTTAAAACGGCAATAGTTTTAGCCTCAGATATCAAGTTTCTCGGTACGGCAGTAACCGATGCGATGTTAGAATCTGTCATTGAACGCTCTTGGCGTGCAATTCAGAAGTAGTCATTTTATTGTCTTAATGGAGTTTTCCAAATGAGTATAACTCAAACTAATAGACCAAAGCGTTCACACGTTTTCTTTTTGAAATTAGCGTTAGGCGTGTTTGTGTTAATTTTTGCAGCAATGATTTTCCTTAATCAAATGAAGGCAAAAGGCATTGCTGATTTCTTAGCAAATAAACCAGAAACAGCCTCTCCTGTGACTGCAATGACAGTTAAGGCTTCAGAATGGACACCAATCATTGAAACGACAGGTCTTGTTCGTCCGAATCAAGGGGCGATGTTAAGCGCTCAAAGTGCAGGAACCGTGTCTAAAGTGCTCGTGCAAAATGGACAGAGCGTGAAAAAAGGTGATTTGTTAGTTGAGTTAGATAGCTCAGTTGAGCGTGCAAGCTTACAAGCCGCACAAGCTCAGGTGGTGTCATTACGTCAAACTTATCAACGTTATGCAAACCTTGCAGGCAGCGGGGCTGTTTCTCGTCAAGAATTAGATAATGCAAAAGCAGCTTATGAAGCACAAGCGGCAAATATTGAGTCATTAAAAGCGGCAATTGAACGTCGCCAAATCGTGGCACCATTTGATGGTAAAGCCGGTATCGTGAAAGTGAATGTTGGTCAGTACGTTTCAAATGGGACTGAAATTGTGCGTGTTGAAGATCGTTCTTCCATGAAAGTAGATTTTGCCATTGCTCAAAACCTATTAGATAAATTGCATATTGGTCAAAAAGTAACGGCTACGGCAGATGCGCGTAAAGGTGAAACTTTTGCCGCGAAGGTTTCAGCAATTGAGCCAGCTATTAATTCTTCAACAGGTTTAGTCGATGTTCAAGCAACGTTTGAGCCAGAAGATGGTGCAAAATTATTATCCGGTATGTTTACTCGCTTAAATGTCGCTTTACCAACTGAGCATAATCAAATCGTTGTGCCACAAGTGGCAGTAAGCTACAACATGTATGGCGAATCGCTTTATATTTTGACCGCACTTTCCGATGAAGATATTGAGAAATTAGGCGGAGCAGAAAAAGCGGCGAATATGTACCGTGCAAAATCAATCACTGTATTTACGAAAGATCGTCAAGGTATTTATGCACAATTAAAAGGCGATGAAGTTAAAGTCGGCGATAAAATTGTGACCGGCGGTCAGCAAAACTTAAGTAACGGTGCATTAGTCTCTGTTGCAGATAAAGCGGGCGTAGGTACTGAACAACCTGCGAATAAAACGAATCTTTAATTAGGAAAAGCGAATGAAATTTACCGATATATTTATTCGTCGTCCTGTTTTGGCGGTTTCGATTAGCTTGTTAATCATTATTTTAGGATTACAAGCGATCTCGAAATTGGCTGTGCGCGAATATCCGAAAATGACCACGACGGTGATTACGGTGACCACCGCATATCCAGGTGCAAATGCAAACTTAATTCAGGCATTTGTGACCTCGAAAATTGAAGAAGCGGTAGCACAAGCAGACAATGTGGACTATATGTCTTCAAGCTCAAGCCCAAGCACTTCAACAGTCACCGTAAAAATGAAATTAAATACTGATCCGAATGCAGCCTTGGCAGACGTATTAGCCAAAGTTAACTCGGTTCGTTCTGAGTTGCCAAGTGGTATTGAAGATCCAACAGTTTCTTCCTCTACAGGTGGTTCGGGAATTATGTATATTAGTTTCCGTTCTAGCAAACTCGATGCAAGCCAAGTGACTGACTATATTCAACGCGTAGTCAAACCTCAGTTCTTTACTGTAGAAGGGGTGGCGAGTGTGCAGATCTTTGGTGCATCTGAGTACGCACTTCGTATTTGGTTAGATCCAGAAAAAATGGCGGCTCAAAACCTTTCAGCCACAAAAGTGATGTCTGCATTATCAGCGAATAACGTTCAAACGGCGGCTGGTAATGATAATGGCTATTTTGTAACCTATAAAAACAAAGTAGAAACCACAACAAAATCGGTTGAAGAATTAGGTAACTTAATTGTGACGTCTAACGGTGATAAGTTAGTACGTTTACGCGATATCGCTGATATTGAGTTAAATAAATCAAGCGATAGCTCACGTGCGGTAGCCAATGGCGCAGATTCTGTTGTATTAGCGATTAACCCAACCTCATCAGCAAACCCATTAACGGTAGCTGCGAAAGTACGTCCGCTATATGACAGTATTAAAAATAATCTACCGGATGCTATTGAATCTGACATCTTATATGACCGTACAATTGCGATTAATAACTCAATTAATGAAGTAATCAAAACGATTGTTGAGGCAACGATAATCGTGTTAGTGGTGATTACCATGTTTATTGGTTCATTCCGCGCGATTTTAATCCCGCTTATCACCATTCCGATTTCATTAATTGGGGTAATCATGTTGCTTCAATCATTTGATTTCTCTATTAACTTGATGACTTTGCTGGCATTGGTTCTAGCCATTGGTTTGGTGGTGGATGATGCGATTGTGGTATTGGAAAACGTAGACCGCCACATTAAGTTAGGTGAAACGCCATTCCGTGCGGCGATTATCGGTACGCGTGAAATTGCCGTTCCGGTTATTTCCATGACCATTACCTTGATTGCGGTATATTCTCCAATGGCGTTAATGGGCGGTATTACGGGTACGTTGTTTAAAGAGTTTGCTTTAACCCTTGCTGGAGCAGTATTTATTTCCGGTATCGTAGCATTAACGCTTTCACCAATGATGACCAGTAAATTGCTAAAATCCAATGAGGCTCCAAGTAAATTGGAACAACGAGTAGAGCATACCCTTAGTAAAGTGAATGCAGCTTATGCGTATGTACTTGATTTGGCGATGGTAAACCGTAAATGTATGTTGATGTTTGCGGCAATCATTTTTGCAACCTTACCCGTGTTGTTTAAATCACTTTCAAGTGAATTAACACCAACGGAAGACAAAGGCGCATTTTTGGCAATCGGTTCTGCACCTTCTAACGTAAACATAGATTACGTGCAAAATGCGATGACACCTTATCAAGAGATTTTAACCAATACGCCAGAAGTACAGTTTGCGATGACGATTTCAGGGGCACCAAGCTCTAACCAATCTTTAAACGTTGTAACTTTAAAAGATTGGAAAGAACGCTCAAAAAGCCAAACAGCTATCATGAATGAGCTGAATGAAAAAGCGAAATCTATTCCTGAAGTGTCTGTACAAGGCTTTGCGTTCCCAGAAATTAATACAGGGGAGCAAGGTCCTCCAATTGGTTTTGTGATCAGCACATCACAAGACTACGGTGATTTAGCAAATGTGGCGGGTAAATTCTTAGAGGATATGCAAAAATCCAGCAAGTTCGTTTATACCAATCTCGATCTTAAATTTGATACTGCTCAAATGCGTATTAAGATCGATCGTGAAAAAGCAGGAACTTATGGCATTACAATGCAACAAATCAGCCGTACGTTAGGTAGTTTCTTATCTGCCGCAACTATTGAACGTGTGGATATTGATGGTCGAGCTTACAAAATTATTTCCCAAGTAAAACGTGACAATCGTTTATCTCCGGAAAGTTTTAATAAGTATTACATCACCGCAGCAAATGGTACCTCTGTTCCATTAAGCAGCTTGGTAACGGCTACATTGGAACCGCAACCAAGTACATTGCCTCGTTTCAGCCAGTTAAACTCTGCGGTGATTAGTGCTGTACCGATGCCAGGTACTTCAATTGGTGATGCGATCCAATGGTTACAGGACAATGCGAAAAATACTTTACCACAGGGTTATAACTATGACTTTAAAAGTGAAGCGCGTCAGTTAGTACAAGAAGGTAATGCACTTGCTGTAACCTTCTTACTTGCGGTAGTGATTATTTTCTTAGTCTTGGCAATTCAGTTTGAATCAATTCGCGATCCAATCGTGATTATGATTTCTGTGCCGTTAGCTGTAAGTGGTGCATTGTTAGCCTTAAATGCCTTTGGATTTGTAGGGATTGCTGGAACGACACTCAATATCTACTCACAAGTGGGTTTGATTACCTTAGTTGGTCTTATCACAAAACACGGTATTTTAATGTGTGAAGTAGCGAAAGAAGAGCAATTAAATCATGGTAAAACGCGTGTTGAAGCGATTACCGAAGCGGCTAAAGTACGTTTACGTCCAATTCTGATGACAACCGCAGCGATGATTGCAGGTCTTGTACCGTTGCTTTATGCAACAGGTGCAGGTGCGGTATCTCGTTTCAGTATTGGTATCGTTATCGTGGCAGGTTTGGCAATCGGTACATTGTTTACCTTGTTCGTGTTGCCAGTGATTTATTCTTACATTGCAAGCGAACACAAACCGTTACCAGTGTTTGATGAAAATGTAAAACCAATTGAAGGTCACATTAACGAACAACATTAATTGAAAATACGATAAAAACAAACCGCACTTTGATTTTTCAAGTGCGGTTTTCTTTTAGATATTAAAAAAGCGAACATAATGTTCGCTTTTTATTTATGAAAGTGCGGTCAAATTTTTAACCATTTTTATTTTTAGCGGCTTTGTAAAGTTCCATCGCTTCTGGTAATAAGCGTTGTAAGTTTTCTTGACGGGACTCATCACTCGGGTGAGTAGAAGCTAACACATCAAGTGCACCTTTAGAACCACCAGAGGCTTTTGCCATTTTTTGCCATAAACCTGGTGCAACTTCAGGATTGTAACCTGAGCGAGCCATTAGCATTAATCCAACTTCATCCGCTTCAGTTTCTGCGCTACGAGAGTAAGGTTTATCTAAAGCAAAGTCTTTCGTGAGTGTCACTAAATCAGTCACATCAGCCCCAACGACAACAGAGAGTGCTGTCCCACCAATAGCACCAGCAATGGCACTCATGGTGCCAAAGTTGGCTTTAGCTTTACCGTGTTCTTTTAAGGCGTGTGCCATTTCATGTCCCATTACAACGGCGATTTCATTATCGTTTAGTTGTAAGGTATCCACTAAACCTGTATAGAAAGCCATTTTCCCGCCAGGCATAGCCCAAGCATTCAGTTCTTTTGATTTAATGACATTGATTTGCCAGTTAAACTCTAAGCCTGTCTTATTTTCTTGGTTAGCATAAGGCACCATTTTGTTAAAGACGTGATGAATACGTCTTGCTGTATTTGATGTG
The DNA here is from genome assembly GCA_018369675.1 of Parahaemophilus parainfluenzae. GTDB lineage: Bacteria > Pseudomonadota > Gammaproteobacteria > Enterobacterales > Pasteurellaceae > Haemophilus_D > Haemophilus_D parainfluenzae_AC. The sequence continues at coordinate 19,287 of JAGZBU010000009.1, forward strand.
GTATCAATTGCACCTTGTGAGCGAATTTTCCCCATTTCTTGAGTATAGCTGCTTGCAGCCTGTTGGTTGATTGAAGCTGAATCTGCGCAAGATGTGATAACCGCACTTGCTAATACAGCAAAAGCAAAACTTTTGAGTTGTTTTTTCATAAATTATCCTTTTGTTGAGATGGCTGATTATATGAATTTATTGCGTTTTGTCGATACAAAAAGATTGTCTTTTAATTTTGTACTACTATAATAGTGCAAATTTTTATTTTAGGACTTAACGATGACAATAAAAAAATCTCCTTCTTTATTAGGCGGCGCCATGATTATTGCGGGTACCGCAATTGGTGCAGGTATGCTCGCTAATCCAACTTCGACGGCGGGCGTATGGTTTATCGGCTCTATTCTAGCTTTGGTTTACACCTGGTTTTGTATGACCACATCAGGTTTGATGATCTTAGAAGCCAACTTACATTATCCTACCGGCTCAAGCTTTGACACCATCGTGAAAGATTTGTTAGGAAAAGGTTGGAATATTACCAATGGTCTTTCCGTTGCTTTCGTGTTGTATATTTTAACCTATGCCTATATCACCTCTGGCGGCGGTATTACACAAAACTTGCTCAATCAAGCCTTGGGTTCCGCTGAAAGTGCGGTCGATATTGGACGTACTTCTGGTTCCTTGATTTTCTGTTTTATTCTTGCAGCTTTCGTCTGGCTTTCTACTAAAGCAGTGGATCGTTTCACAACCATTTTGATTGTTGGAATGGTGGTGGCTTTCTTCCTTTCTACCGCAGGCTTATTGAGCTCTGTAAAAACAGAGGTGTTATTCAATACCATTGCGGAAGGTGAACAAAGCTATTTGCCTTATTTATTGACCGCACTTCCAGTTTGCTTGGTGTCTTTTGGTTTCCACGGAAATGTACCGAGCCTCGTCAAATATTACGATCGTGATGGTAGTAGAGTAATGAAATCGATCTTTATCGGTACGGGCTTAGCCTTAGTGATTTACGTCTTATGGCAGCTGGCGGTGCAAGGTAATTTACCACGTACAGAATTTGCACCTGTAATTGGAAAAGGCGGCGATGTATCGGTATTATTAGAAGCATTACACAAATATATTGAAGTGGAATATATTGCAGTTGTGCTGAATTTCTTTGCTTATATGGCTATTGCGACTTCATTTTTAGGGGTAACGTTAGGTTTATTTGATTATATTGCTGATTTATTTAAATTTGATGACAGCGTATTAGGCAGAACCAAAACCACATTGGTAACATTCTTACCTCCACTATTGTTGAGTTTACAATTCCCTTATGGTTTCGTGATTGCCATTGGTTATGCTGGATTAGCTGCAACCATTTGGGCAGCAATCGTGCCAGCACTGCTTGCTAAAGCCAGTCGCCAAAAATTTCCAAATGCGACTTATAAAGTGTATGGCGGTAATTTTATGATTGGTTTTGTGATCTTATTCGGTGTGTTAAATATTGTGGCACAAGTAGGCGCAAACTTAGGATGGTTTGCAAGTTTCGCAGGATAAGTTTTCACGTTAATATAGTAGGGGCGTATCGAATACGCCCTTTTTAATTTTACATAGGAAACGAGATGAGTAACCAAGCGAGCGTTTACGATAAAGAAAACTTCTTTACACTTTATCAAAAACTTCGATCTAACCCCATCAGTCTCAATGAAATAGTGGAAAAGCCGACTATGCTTTCCCTGTTACCTGATTTACAAGGAAAAAAATTGCTCGATCTAGGTTGTGGAACGGGCGGACACTTACAACTCTATTTAGAACGCAATGCGGAGAGCGTAGTGGGAACAGATCTTTCAACTAAAATGCTAGAACAAGCTGAACAAGATCTGCAAAAGTGCGGTCAATTTTCAGGACGTTTTTCGTTATATCAGTTACCGATGGAAAAATTAACGGAATTGCCAGAAAGTGATTTTGATGTCATTACTAGCTCTTTTGCTTTTCATTATATTGAGGATTTTCCCGCTTTATTAGCGATGATAGCCAATAAGCTTAAGCCTAACGGCACATTAGTTTTTTCCCAAGAGCATCCGATTGCGACTTGCCATAAAGAAGGGGAACGCTGGGAAAAAAATGAGCAAAAACAGCAAGTCGCTTATCGTTTAAATCATTACCGTGATGAAGGACTGAGAGAACGAAATTGGTTTCAACAACCTTTTAAAACGTATCACCGCACGACAGCAACGATTATTAATGATTTAATTGCCGCAGGTTTTCAAATTGAACAAATGGCGGAACCAATGTTAGCCGAGCAGCCACAATGGCATGATGAATTTAAAGATTTGCGGCATCGTCCCCCTTTATTGTTTATTAAAGCAAGAAAAGTGATGAATTTAACAAAATAAACTGGTTTTTGACCGCACTTTATGGTATAAATCGCACCGCTGTTTTTGGGTTTCAAAAGCAGCGTTTTTAATTATTAACAACACACACATATCATTAAGGCTTAATCGGGGTGCCAAACGGTCGATTAGCTGATATGTGGAGGCTCAACCCCAACAAAAGGAAAATATTATGGCACAAGTTTCAATGCGCGACATGATCAACGCGGGCGTACACTTTGGACACCAAACTCGTTACTGGAACCCACAAATGAAACCTTTCATTTTTGGTGCTCGTAATGGTGTTCACATCATCAACTTAGAAAAAACTTTACCTTTATTCAACGAAGCTTTAGCGGAATTAACTCGCATTGCTAGCAACAACGGTAAAGTATTATTCGTTGGTACTAAACGCGCGGCTCAAGAAGCAGTACAAGCTGCAGCATTAGACTGTCAACAATATTATGTAAACCACCGTTGGTTAGGTGGTATGTTGACTAACTGGAAAACCGTTCGTCAATCAATTAAACGTTTAAAAGATTTAGAAACTCAATCTCAAGACGGTACTTTTGACAAATTAACCAAAAAAGAAGCGTTAATGCGTACCCGTGAGATGGAAAAACTTGAATTAAGCCTTGGCGGTATCAAAGATATGGGCGGCTTACCAGATGCGTTATTCGTTATCGGTGCAGACCACGAACATATCGCGGTTAAAGAAGCAAACAACCTAGGTATTCCTGTATTTGCTATCGTTGATACTAACTCAACTCCAGCTGGCGTAGATTTCGTTATCCCTGGTAACGATGATGCGACTCGTGCTATCCAACTTTACGTTTCTGCAGCAGCAGCAGCGGTTAAAGAAGGTCGTGGTAACGAAGCTCAAGTTGCTGAAGAATTAGCAGCTGACGCAGAATAATTTAAGTTTTGCAATAAGGCGAAGCCCTTAATAATCAAACGATTAATTGGCATAGGGGCTAAAATTTAGCCCCTATATTTTTATCTAAAAGTGCGGTCAAAATGAATCGTACTTTCGACAGAGGATTTTTAAAATGGCTGAAATCACAGCATCATTAGTAAAAGAACTTCGTGAACGTACCGGTGCCGGTATGATGGAATGTAAAAAAGCATTAGTTGAAGCAAACGGTGATATCGAGTTAGCAATCGACAACATGCGTAAATCTGGTCAAGCTAAAGCTGCTAAAAAAGCAGGCCGTGTTGCAGCTGAAGGTGTTATCCTTGCTCGTGTACAAAATGGTTTCGGTGTATTAGTTGAAATGAACTGTGAAACTGACTTCGTAGCAAAAGATGCTGGCTTCTTAGGTTTAGCAAATGAAGTGGCTGATTTCGCAGCAGCACACAAAGGCACTACTATCGAAGCATTACAAGCACAATTTGAAGAAAAACGTGCGGCATTAGTGGCTAAAATCGGTGAGAACATGAACATCCGTCGTGTTGCTTACTTAGAAGGTCAAGTTATTGCTCAATACTTACACGGTGCAAAAATCGGTGTATTAGTGGCAGGTGAAGGTTCAGAAGATGAACTTAAAAAAGTGGCAATGCACGTAGCGGCATCTAAACCAGAATTCGTGAACCCAGAAGATGTACCTGCAGATGTTGTTGAACACGAGCGTCAAATTCAAATTGATATCGCAGTTAACTCTGGTAAACCAAAAGAAATCGCAGAGAAAATGGTTGAAGGCCGTATGAAGAAATTCACTGGTGAAGTTTCATTAACAGGTCAACCATTCGTAATGGATCCTTCTGTATCTGTAGGTGACTTCTTAAAATCAGTAAACACTTCAGTGTCTAACTTCATCCGTTTAGAAGTAGGTGAAGGTATCGAGAAAAAAGAAGAAGATTTCGCAGCTGAAGTTGCAAAAATCACTGGCGGTAACGCTTAATTTTCTCCATTGAGATATAAAAAAAGCCGATATTGAATATCGGCTTTTTTGTTGTCTGAAATTTGAGATTTTCTATTTCTTTGGACGAATATCGATGGCAGGGTCTGCATCTTTACGATATTTTTCTTCAATCAGTTTTTTCAGTCCATAGTCATCTTTGTCAGCTTGTTCAGAGAATAAATCTTCTTCTAATGTGAGCTTAGGATTTTTAATTCCAATCCAATTAGCAATACCTTCTAAGAAATTCAAACCAGATTTAAAGGCTTTGTATTCTTTACGTGCCGTATCATCAGATGAAATCTTAAAGAGCGGAATATTATGATGTAATTGGCTGTGACAGTTTTGGTTAAACAAGGTTACACCGTGTTTATCATCTTCTTGATGACATAAACCATGATCTGAAAAATAAATCATCGAGAAAGTGCGGTGTGTTTTTTGCTCGTTTTCTTTGAGCGTTTCATACACTTTCTTAATAAAATCATCAGTTTTCTTAATGGATGTTATATAGCAATTTAAGTATTCGTTCTTTTTCTCAATGTCATTGTCATTGAAAATTTTCGGGTAATCTTCAACGCGATCGCAAGCAAGCGGATGTGAGCCATAAATGTGTAATACAATAAAGCGTTTACCTTGCGTTGGATCTTCTAAAACTTGGGCAAATTTAGGGATTAAATCAAAATCGCTGTAGTTTGTCGAATTAAAGCTACCACCTTTTTTCAAGAAAATGGTTTCATCAGATTTTGAGGCAAGCGAGGCGACTGGCGTGTCATATTCACCTAAGAAACCTTGATTAGACAGCCAGTAGGTTTTCAGACCTGCAGACTTAATGAGATCCACTAAGCTTAAATCATAGTTTGGTTCCCATTTTTCTTTATCAGGTAACGTTAACATTAAGCGCAATGAGGCGACAGTGTTGGTTCCGGCGGATGTCATGCCATCAATCAGTGTACCATTTGCTGATGACATAAATGGTGTGTCATTAATGGGGTATCCATACGCATGCAAGTAGTCTTTTCGCGCACTTTCACCCAAAATAATCACATAATCTTGATATTTAGAATTTTCTAATGTGGATTGTCCCCAGCTGCTTTCCTGTGACATTTTTTTCAATTTTTGCCATTCATTAACAATTTCTACACTCGAATCTATCGTTTCTTTTAATGGCGCAGCAATGGGTAAGTTGTAACCAATCAACAGAGTAGCGAGGGCAATGAATGTTTTATTGCGATAAAATTTCACCCCAAATTTGACCGCACTTTTGTAATGTAAAAAGACTAAAACTGGAATAGCTAATGCGGCTAAATAGCTACTCACAGGGATTTGCATGAGAAACTCTTTGGTCTCTAACATATCTGTCGCGAGAACCGATGCAATATATTGGTAGCTTGGCGCACCAAAATTTAAGCCTGTCGGCGTATAAATTGCGTGTAAGCAAACTAAGGGTAATAAAATAAAATAGAAAGATTTTCGGCTACTACTTAATAAAATAATGAAAATAGCCGTGAGTAAAATCAGACTAATAGATGGCTCAGGAAACATCCCTGAACCTCGTAAAATCAAATAACCGGCAGCAATGGCACAAGCCAAAGAAAAAAGTGCGGTTAAAATTTGTGAGGTTTTTGAAATCTTCATAAAGTTTACCTATAAAATCAAAACAGCGATATTTTATCGCACTTTTCTGACCAATTTCCATTTTTAACTTTTTCGCTCTTTTGCTAGAATAAGCCAAATTTTGTAACCGACAAAGGAAAAGACAAATGAGCCAACCAATTTACAAACGTATTTTATTGAAATTAAGTGGTGAAGCATTACAAGGAGACGAGGGCTTCGGTATCGATCCTTCAATCCTTGATCGTATGGCGTTAGAGATTAAAGAATTAATTGAAATGGGCGTGGAAGTTGGTGTTGTGCTCGGCGGTGGTAACTTATTCCGTGGCGCAAAATTAGCTAAAGCCGGCATGAATCGAGTAGTAGGCGATCATATGGGGATGCTTGCAACCGTGATGAATGGTTTGGCGATGCGCGATGCGCTTCACCGTGCAGATGTGAATGCAAAATTAATGTCTGCTTTCCAATTAAATGGGATTTGTGATACCTATAACTGGTCTGAAGCGATTAAAATGTTGCGTGAAAAACGTGTGGTCATTTTCTCTGCCGGTACGGGGAGCCCCTTCTTTACCACAGACTCTGCGGCATGCTTACGCGGTATCGAAATTGAAGCGGATATCGTGTTAAAAGCGACCAAAGTTGATGGTGTGTATGATTGCGATCCAGCAAAAAATCCTAATGCGAAGCTATACCATAAATTATCTTATGCAGAAGTGATTGATAAAGAATTAAAAGTAATGGATTTAGCCGCATTCACACTTGCGCGTGACCACGGTATGCCAATCCGTGTATTTAATATGTGTAAACCAGGTGCGTTACGTAAAGTCGTACTCGGTACAGAAGAAGGTACAACGATTAGTTAATTTTTTAAAGAATAAAATGGCGAGAGACTATCTCGCCTTTTTTATAAATAAATTTATTCAAAACTCCCTAAAAATCCAGTAAAATCACTGTGTTTTATCTTTATTTATTGAAAAGGACAGATGAATGATTAATGAAATCAAACAAGATGCTGAAGCTCGTATGGAAAAAAGCCTCGAAGCGTTGCGTGGACATATTGCAAAAATCCGTACAGGTCGTGCTCAACCGAGTTTATTAGACGCGATCCAAGTGGAATACTATGGTGCTGCGACACCACTTCGTCAATTAGCTAACGTTGTTGCAGAAGATGCGCGTACTTTAGCGGTAACAGTATTTGACCGTTCTTTAATCAGTGCAGTAGAAAAAGCGATTTTAACGTCTGATTTAGGTTTAAACCCATCTTCAGCAGGAACAACAATTCGCGTGCCACTTCCTCCATTAACTGAAGAACGTCGTCGTGATTTAATCAAAATCGTAAAAAGCGAAGGTGAGCAAGGTAAAGTTGCGATTCGTAATGTACGTCGTGATGCAAATGATAAAATCAAAGCATTATTAAAAGACAAAGAAATCAGCGAAAACGATCAACATAAAGCGGAAGAAATCATTCAAAAAGTGACTGATAGTTATATCAAAAAAGTGGATGAGATCTTAGCAGATAAAGAAAAAGAATTAATGGATTTCTAATTGTCGAACCATGTTTTGGGGCAGACCAAGTGTCTGCCCTTGTTCTATTCTGATAAAAAAATAAAAGCACAAAGTGCGGTCGAAATTTTATGCAAAAACAAAATCTTGTTATTTTAGGATCAACTGGTTCTATTGGTCATAGCACCCTTTCTGTTATCGAACATAATCCTGACAAATACCATGCCTTTGCGTTAGTAGGGGGCAAAAATGTTGAGACAATGTTTGAACAATGCGTGAAATTTCAACCGCACTTTGCTGCATTAGATGATGAAAATGCAGCAAAGATATTGCGAGAAAAATTAGCTTCACACCACATTAAAACGGAAGTGTTAGCAGGCCCAAAAGCGATTTGTGATTTAGCAGCACATCCGGACGCAGATCAAGTGATGGCAGCCATTGTTGGGGCAGCTGGATTACTACCGACTCTTTCAGCAGTAAAAGCGAGTAAGAAAGTCTTGCTTGCGAATAAAGAATCGTTGGTGACTTGTGGCCAGATCTTTATTGATGCAGTGAAACAGTCAAGAGCAAAATTATTGCCTGTTGATAGTGAGCATAACGCGATTTTTCAATCTTTGCCTCCAGAAGCCCAAGAAAAGGTTGGCTTTTGTCCTTTGAAAGAATTGGGGGTCAGTAAAATTGTCTTAACTGGTTCTGGTGGCCCTTTCCGTTATACGCCATTAAACGAGTTTGAGCATATAACTCCCGCACAAGCTGTTGCTCACCCAAACTGGTCAATGGGTAAAAAAATCTCTGTGGATTCTGCCACAATGATGAATAAAGGTTTAGAGTACATTGAGGCACGCTGGTTATTTAATGCATCAGCAGATGAAATGGAAGTGATTATCCATCCTCAATCTATTATTCATTCAATGGTGCGTTATGTAGATGGTTCGGTCATTGCTCAAATGGGCAATCCGGATATGCGTACGCCCATTGCGGAAACCATGGCTTATCCAAATCGTACAGTCAGTGGTGTGGAACCATTAGACTTCTTTAAAATCAAAGAATTGACATTTATCGAACCTGATTTTAATCGTTATCCAAATTTAAAATTAGCGATCGATGCGTTTGCAGAAGGGCAGTATGCCACAACCGCAATGAATGCAGCAAACGAAATTGCCGTACAAGCCTTTTTAGATGGCTATATTAAATTTACGGATATTGCGAAAATTAACCAAGTATCAGTTGAGCAAATGCCATCTTCAACCATTTCAAGCATTGATGATGTATTAGCGGTAGATAAGCAAGCCCGTGAATTAGCTGCTTCGCTGATTAAAAAGTTGATGTAGAATACGCAAAAGTGCGGTCATAAAATCCGAATATTTTAGAATGAAAGAACTTGATAACAATAATATTCCCGAACATGTTGCTATTATTATGGATGGTAATGGACGTTGGGCGAAACAACAAAATAAGCTGCGTATTTTTGGACATACAAACGGTGTGGCAGCCGTGCGTCGTGCGGTGAGTTATGCACGACAAACTGGCATTAAATTTTTGACGTTATATGCGTTTAGCAGTGAAAACTGGAATCGTCCCGAGCAAGAAGTAAGCGCATTAATGACGCTTTTTATGCAGGCACTTGATCGAGAAGTTAAAAAATTACACAAAAATAATATTCGTCTAAAGATTATCGGTGATGTTTCTCGTTTTAGTGAAAAATTGCAAGAGAAAATCGCAAAAGCAGAAAATTTAACAGAAAATAATACCGCACTGACTTTAAATATTGCGGCGAATTACGGTGGTTGTTGGGATATTGTTCAAGCGACCCAACAACTCGCTGAAAAAGTAAAAAATAATGAGATTTCGGTGAGTGATATCAATGAACCACTTTTTCAGCAACATTTGGTCACACAAGATGAACCGCCGGTCGATTTACTAATTCGCACGAGCGGTGAGCAACGCATTAGTAACTTCTTGCTTTGGCAAATTGCATATGCGGAATTGTGTTTTTTAGATGTGCTTTGGCCGGATTTTAGTGAAAAAGATTTTAATCAGGCAATTGCCTGCTATCAACAACGTCATCGCCGTTTTGGCGGGACAGAATAAGCGGAGAACCTATGCTTAAAGAACGTGTATTATCAGCCATTGTGCTGATTGCTTTGGTATTATGTGCCTTGTTCTTATTTACCCCATTTTATTTTGCCCTAACCTTAGGCTTTGTGGCGACGCTTGGTATTTGGGAGTGGGCTCAATTTGCTCGTTTTAAAAATCCTTTAGCACGCCTTTGTATTGCGGCGTTTTTAGGCGCATTTATTTTCCTTTGGCTTTATAACGAAGGTAATTATTTAGATGCGGGTCGAGTGTTTGAGAACTACTTACCGTTATTATTGCTAAACTCTGTCGGTTGGTGGGTACTTGCATTAGTGTTAGTAGTGACTTATCCAAGCTCAGCGAAGTTTTGGGGTAAAAATATTCCTTTACAACTCCTATTTGCGTTTTCTACGTTGATTCCTTTTGTTGCCGCCGTCTTACGTTTACGTTTAGATAATTATACTGCTGATCCACATCATGGTTTGTTTTTATTGCTCTATGTATTTGTATTAGTATGGGCTGCTGACTCAGGTGCTTATTTTGCAGGTCGAGCTTTTGGTAAGCACAAACTTGCACCGAAAGTATCACCGGGGAAAACATGGCAAGGCGTATTTGGTGGCATGATCACCGCAGCGGTATTGGCATTTGTGTTTATTCACTTCTCAGGTGAAACCTTATTAGGTAGCCGTGCAATGAGCGGTTTTGTTGTGCTTTCAGTGGCAACTGTAGCTATTTCTGTATTAGGTGATTTAGCAGAAAGTATGTTTAAACGTGAATCAGGCATTAAAGACAGTAGTCAATTAATTCCAGGACATGGCGGTATTTTAGATCGTATTGATAGCTTAACGGCGGCAGTACCATTCTTCACATACTTCTATTTCTTTGTGTTATAGGGAAAGAACATGTCATTTTTGTGGTCGCTTGGCTCATTTATTGTTGCAATTGCCGTACTGGTTGCCGTACACGAATACGGTCACTTTTGGGCAGCAAGAAAGTGCGGTATTAAAGTTCATCGTTTTTCGATTGGCTTTGGTAAAGTGATTTGGCGACGGACAGATAAATTAGGCACCGAATTTGCTATTTCAGCCATTCCGCTTGGTGGCTATGTCAAAATGCTTGATGGACGAAATGAAGACGTTCCCGCAGAATTAAAATCGCAGGCATTTGAAAGCAAATCGGTAGCTCAACGTGCTTTTGTGATTGCTGCAGGTCCCCTTGCTAATTTTATTTTTGCGATTTTGGCATATTGGGTGATTTATTCTGTTGGGATTCCGAGTGTTAAACCGGTCATTGAAAATGTCACGCCAAATTCTCCCGCTGCGATGGCTCAAATTGAGCCGAATAGCCAGATTTTGGCAATTGATGGAAAGCATGCACCCGATTGGGAAACCATTAATTTATTGCTCACTGATAAGTTAGGTTCTGATTCGGTTGAACTCACATTAACACCTTTTGGTGAAGACCAACCTTATCAACGAACCATTAATCTGCAAACTTGGACATTTGAACCAGATAAAGAAACATCATTTGAAACATTAGGTATCAATCCCGTTTCAAGTAAAGTGGAGATGACATTATCAAAAGTGGTGGAAAACTCACCAGCAGAAAAAGCTGGCTTGTTGATCGGCGATAAAATTTTAGCAGAAAATTCGACCGCACTTGACTGGAAAGCTTTTGTTGCACTGGTACAACAAGGCCAGCCTTTTACAATCAAGGTCGAACGTAATCAAGAAATTTTTGACAAAATCTTGCAACCTGAGAAAAATCGAGATGGTAAATGGTTTGTTGGGTTAAGTCCGACGTTCTTAAAAGTTGGCGAACAGTATCGAACTGAATTAAAATATGGTATTCTTGATGCCCTACAAAAAGGTGTGGAAAAGACAGGCCAAATTTCGTGGTTTATTGTGAAGGCAATCGGGAAATTGTTTAGTGGAGAGCTTTCATTTTCCAGTTTGGCTGGGCCAATTTCAATTGCCCAAGGTGCAGGAGCATCTTCTAACGCTGGCGTGATTTATTTCTTAAGTTTTCTCGCGTTAATCAGTGTTAATTTAGGCATAATGAATTTATTTCCGTTGCCAGTTTTAGATGGTGGACATCTCGTATTTTTGGCGGCGGAAGCTATCAAAGGAAAACCTGTTTCAGAACGGGTACAAAATTTAAGTTATCGTATAGGGCTCACGATCTTGTTAATTCAAACAATTTTTGTGCTTTTTAATGATTTCTTACGTTTATAACTATTGTTTTTTATAGGATAAAGTCGATGAAAAAACTTCTAATCGCAAGTTTATTATTCGGTACTACAACGAGTGTATTTGCGGCACCATTTGTAGCAAAAGACATTCGTGTTGACGGTGCTCAAGGAGACTTAGAACAGCAAATTCTAGCAAGCCTTCCTGTTCGTAGTGGTCAGCGTATAACGGATAAAGATGTAGCCAATATTGTACGTTCATTATTCGTAAGTGGACAGTTTGATGATGTTAAAGCTTTCCAAGATGGCGACGCATTAGTTGTGAGCGTTATTGCGAAACCAATCATTTCTGAAGTGAATATTAAAGGTAACTCAGTTATTCCAACAGAAGCATTAAAACAAAACCTTGATGCAAATGGTTTCAAAAGTGGTGATGTGTTAAATCGTGCGAAATTAGAAGAGTTTGCGAAAACCTTAAGAGAACATTATAAGAGTATAGGTCGTTATAATGCGAAAGTTGATCCGATCGTGACAACTTTACCAAATAACCGCGCAGAAATTACACTTCAAATTGATGAAGATGATACGGCAAAACTTCGTTCTGTTACTTTTAATGGAAATGAAGCGATTTCTAGCAGTAAGTTACAAGAACAAATGGAGCTTCAACCAGATTCTTGGTGGAAACTTTGGGGTAATAAGTTTGATGGTTCTCAATTTGATAAAGATATTCAAGCTATCCAAGACTATTACCAAAATAATGGTTATGCAAAAGCAAGAGTGACAAAAACAGATGTTCAGTTGAATGAAGAACATACAAAAGCAGATGTCACTATTGATGTAAGTGAAGGTGAAAAATATAACTTAAGTTCTGCTCGTATCGTCGGTAACTTAGGTGGTATGGCTGATGAATTACAACCATTATTAGGTGAACTTCACTTAAATGATACATTCAGTCGTGCGGATGTGCAAAATGTTGAAAGCTTAATTAAAGATAAATTAGGTGAACGTGGTTACGGTAGTGCAACAGTGAATACCATGCCAACTTTTGATGATGCGAATAAAACATTAGCATTAACCTTTGTTGTTGATGCGGGACGTCGTTTATCTGTACGTCAAGTTCGTTTTGAAGGTAATACGGTTTCTGCTGATAGTACATTACGTCAAGAAATGCGTCAGCAAGAAGGAACTTGGTATAATTCTCAATTAGTTGAATTAGGTAAGGTGCGTTTAGATAGAACGGGTTTCTTTGAGAGTGTAGAGAATCGTGTTGAACCAATTCAAGGTTCTAATGATGAAGTCGATGTTGTATATAAAGTAAGAGAACGTAATACCGGTAGTATTAACTTTGGTATCGGTTATGGTACAGAGAGTGGTATCAGCTATCAAGCAAGCGTGAAACAAGACAACTTCTTGGGAACAGGTGCAGCGGTAAGTTTAGCCGGTACACGTAATGACTATGGTACAAGTGTAAACTTGGGTTATACAGAACCATACTTTACTAAAGATGGGGTAAGTTTAGGTGGAAACGTATTCTATGAAACTTACGATAACTCGAAAAGTGATACTTCATCAACCTATAAACGTACAACTTACGGTGGTAATGTCACATTAGGATTCCCTGTTAATGAGAATAACTCATATTACGTGGGATTAGGTTATACTTATAATAAAATCAGTAACTTCGCGTATGAATACAACCGTGATTTATACATGAAGTCAATGAATTTGACTGGAAACTCAATCAAAACTAATGATTTTGATTTCTCATTTGGTTGGAATTACAACAGCCTAAACCGTGGCTATTTCCCAACTAAAGGTGTGAAAGCAAGTTTAGGTGGCCGTGTCACCATTCCAGGATCTGATAATAAATATTATAAATTAAGTGCTGATCTTCAAGGTTTCTACCCATTAGATCGTGATCATCGCTGGGTATTATCTGGAAAAGCAACTGCTTCTTATGCAAATGGCTTAGGTGGTAAACGTGTACCGTTCTATCAACTTTATACGGCGGGTGGTATCGGTTCATTACGTGGTTTTGCTTATGGTGCAGTAGGTCCTAATGCGATTTATCAAGACAAATATGGCCAATGGTATCAAAGTACTGATGTCGTTGGTGGTAACGCGATGGCTACAGCAAGCGTGGAACTTATTGTTCCAACCCCATTTGTTGGAGATAAAAGCCAAAATAGCGTAAGAACCTCACTTTTCGTTGATGCTGCGAGTGTTTGGAATACAAAATGGAAATCAGATAAAGAAGGCTTAAAATCATCTCCTGTTTATGCAACATTACCTGATTACAGCAAAGCAGGTCGAATCCGTGCATCGACTGGTGTAGCTTTCCAATGGCAATCACCAATCGGACCATTGGTATTCTCTTACGCGAAACCAATCAAAAAATATGAAAATGATGATGTAGAACAATTCCAATTTAGTATTGGTGGTTCTTTCTAATAAATTGAACTTTTACGTTCTATTTAAGTCAAAATCTTCGTTCTGTGTCAGTGAGTTAGCTGACACAGAAATATTTACTCAACTAATTTAAGGAAATTCAAATATGAAAAACGTAGTAAAAGTTACCGCACTTTCTTTAGGTCTTGCACTTGCATCAGGTTTTGCTGCTGCAGATGAAAATATCGCATTCATCAATGCGGGTTACTTATTCCAAAACCACCCGGATCGTCAAGCTGTAGCAGATAAGTTAGATGCAGAATTCAAACCAATGGCGGATAAACTTGCTGCAAGTAAGAAAGAAATTGATGACAAAATCGTAGCATCTCGTAAAAAAGTAGAAGCAAAAGTGGCTGCTTTACAAAAAGATGCACCTCGTTTACGTCAAGCTGAAATTCAAAAGCGCCAAGAAGAAATTACTAAATTTGGTTCAGATGAAGAAGCTGCATTAAATAAATTAATGGAAGAGCAAGATAAAAAAGTGGCAGAGTTCCAAGAGTTAAACGAAAAACGTCAAACTGAAGAGCGTGGTAAATTATTAGAAAGCATTCAAGTTGCGACTAATAACTTAGCAAAAGCAAAAGGTTATACTTATGTTTTAGATGCTAACTCTGTAGTATTTGCGGTAGATGGTAAAGATATCACTGAAGAAGTATTAAAATCTATTCCAGCAACTGAAAAAGCAGCGCCAGCAAAAACTGAAGAGAAAAAATAATAGGTTCTCATAATGCAAAAATCCTATTCTTTACAGGAATTAGCAGCAAAAGTCGGCGGTACCCTTCGTGGTAACGCCGACGTTGTCGTTAATAATATCGCCGCACTGTCAAAAGCAGAACCGAACCAGCTTACCTTCATTTCTAATGCAAAATTCCGTCCTTTATTAGCGCAATCTAAAGCAGGTATTCTTGTCGTGTCAGAAACGGATGTGGAATTTTGCTCACCTGAAAGTAATTTGCTTATCGTTAAAGATCCTTATGTTGCTTATGCAGTATTAGCTCAATATATGGATACCACTCCGAAAGCTGCTCAAAATATCCACCCAAGTGCGGTTATTTCTGAAAAAGCTTCAATTGGTGAAAATGTATCAATTGGTGCAAATGCCGTTATTGAAGAAGGTGTTGTATTAGGCGATAACGTGATTATTGGCGCGGGTTGTTTTGTGGGGAAATTCACAAAAATTGGCGCGGGTACTCAGCTTTGGGCAAATGTAAGCGTTTATCATGAAGTAGAAATTGGGCAAAATTGCTTAATTCAATCAGGTGCAGTTATCGGTAGTGATGGTTTTGGCTATGCGAATGATCGTGGCCGCTGGGTGAAAATTCCACAAGTAGGGCAAGTGATTATTGGTAATAATGTCGAAATCGGTGCTTGTACTTGTATTGACCGTGGTGCCTTAGACGCGACAGTCATTGAAGATAACGTCATCATTGATAACCTTTGTCAAATAGCCCATAACGTTCATATTGGTACGGGCACAGCGGTGGCTGGCGGTGTAATTATGGCGGGTAGCTTAAAAGTCGGTCGTTATTGTTTAATTGGCGGAGCAAGTGTGATTAATGGTCACATGGAAATCTGCGATAAAGTAACCGTGACAGGTATGGGGATGGTAATGCGCCCAATTACTGAGCCTGGCGTATACTCATCGGGTATCCCATTACAAACCAATAAAGAGTGGCGAAAAACAGCTGCACTTACCTTGGGAATTGATGGTATGAATAAACGATTGAAAGCCCTAGAGAAAAAACTTGGCTAAGATTTTAAAACGTACCCTAGGGTGCGTTTTATTTTTATACAGAAATATCGTATAATTCCAGCGTTTTATTGTTATTTATTTTAAAGGTATTAGACGTGTCAGAGAATCAAGCAAGTAAAGTAATTGAAGCAAAAGAAATTATGACCTTATTGCCACATCGTTATCCATTTTTATTAGTGGATCGCGTGTTAGACTACAAAGAAGGCGAATGGTTAAAAGCAATTAAAAATATCAGTGTAAACGAACCTTGTTTTACCGGTCATTTCCCTGGAGAGCCAATTTTACCGGGCGTGTTAATTCTTGAAGCTTTGGCACAATCAATGGGGATCCTTGCATTTAAAACTCATGAATTAAAAGGTGGCGAATTATTCTATTTCGCAGGTATTGATGAAGCGCGTTTCAAACGCCCAGTATTACCTGGAGATCAAATGGAATTGAACGTTCAAGTGATTAAAGAACGTCGTGGTATTACAGCATTCACGGGTATTGCAACTGTAAACGGTGAAGTTGCTTGTGAAGCCAAATTAATGTGTGCTCGTCGATAATTAAAGAAAATTAAGGGGTAAGTATGATCCACCCAAGTGCAAAAATTCACCCAACCGCGCTTGTTGCTGATGGCGCAGTTATTGGCGAAGATGTTGTTATCGGTCCTTTTTGTATTATTGAAGGGACCGTTGAGATTAAAGCACGTACTGTTTTAAACTCTCACATTGTCGTGAAAGGCGACACCGTGATTGGTGAAGATAACCAGATTTATCAATTCGCTAGCATTGGTGAAGTAAATCAAGATTTAAAATATAAGGGCGAAGCAACAAAAACCATTATTGGTAATGGAAACCGTATTCGTGAGCATGTGACGATTCATCGCGGCACTATCCAAGGTGGTGGTGTAACACGTATTGGTAATAACAATTTACTCATGGTGAACGTGCACGTTGCCCACGACTGCCAAATCAAGAATAACTGTATCTTAGCAAATAATGCAACACTTGCTGGTCATGTTGAATTAGATGATTTTGTGATTGTTGGTGGTCTGTCAGCGATTCATCAATTTGTGATCGTCGGGGCACACGTTATGTTAGGTGGAGGCTCTATGGTTAGCCAAGATGTGCCGCCTTATGTGATGGCTCAGGGTAACCATGCTCAACCTTTCGGTGTTAACCTTGAAGGATTAAAACGTCGTGGTTTTGATAAACCAACCATGCACGCTATTCGTAACGTCTATAAAATGATTTACCGCAGTGGTAAAACCCTTGAAGAAGTCTTGCCAGAAATTGAACAAATTGCACAAACTGAATCGGCAATTAGTTTCTTTGTGGAGTTCTTCAAACGTTCTACTCGAGGCATTATTCGTTAATTAACGTTTCTTTTCTCGTTAAGAGAAAATGATGAATAACAAAGAGACCGCACTATGATTTGTTCAAAGTGCGGTCGTTTTTTAGGATAAATTTAATGATTAAAGAAAATCCGACTATTGCGATTATTGCCGGCGAGGTCTCTGGCGATATTCTTGGTGCAGGTCTCATTCAAGCGCTTAAACGCCACTATCCGCAAGCTAAATTTGTCGGGATTGGTGGCGAGCGAATGATTGTTCAAGGCTTTGAAAGCTTTTTTGATATGGAAGAGCTCTCTGTCATGGGGCTAGTAGAAGTTCTCAAACATTTGCCGCGATTGCTAAAAATTCGTCGCAGTATCATCGACCAACTCTCTGACATTAAACCTGATGTATTTATCGGTATTGATGCACCAGATTTTAACCTTACTGTTGAACTGAAATTAAAAGAAAAAGGAATTAAAACCATTCATTATGTGAGTCCATCTGTATGGGCTTGGCGTCAAAATCGTATTTATAAAATCGCTAAAGCGACCCATCAAGTTTTAGCTTTTCTTCCTTTTGAAAAAGCTTTTTATGATCGTTTTAATGTACCTTGCCGTTTTATTGGCCATACCATGGCGGATGCTATTCCATTAAAACCAAATAGAACGGAAGCTTGCCAGACCTTAGGTATTGATGAAAAAGGACGTTATCTTGCTATTTTAGTGGGGAGTCGAGGGAGCGAAGTGGGGTTTCTGACAGAGCCATTTCTAAAAACCGCTTTGTTATTAAAAGAAAAATATCCAGACCTGCAGTTTTTAGTCCCTTTAGTGAATGAAAAACGTCGCCAGCAATTTGAGGAAATAAAGGCTCAGATTGCACCTGATCTTGATATGCATCTCATTGATGGTAAAGCACGCCAAGTGATGATCGCGGCTGAGGCAACTTTACTTGCTTCAGGTACTGCTGCACTTGAAGCGATGTTATGTAAATCACCAATGGTGGTGGGCTATCGAATGAAACCATTCACCTATTTCTTGGCAAAACGATTAGTCAAAACAAAATATATTTCATTGCCTAATTTATTAGCGGATGAAATGCTGGTGCCAGAAATGATTCAAGAAGATTGCGAACCGCAAAAATTAGCAGAACAACTTTCTCAGTATTTGGGTGATGACGAAAGTGCGGTCAAATCTCGCAGTGTTTTAATTCAACGTTTTACTGAATTACACAAATTAATTCAATGTGATGCGGACAGTCAAGCCGCACAAGCTGTGATTGATTTGTTGGAGCAAAAACATGACTGATTTTGTTTACCCTGAAGGCTATCAATTATTTGCAGGAGTTGATGAAGTTGGACGAGGCCCTTTAGTGGGGGCAGTTGTCACGGCTGCGGTGATCTTAGATCCGAATAAGCCGATTGCTGGTTTGGCGGATTCTAAAAAACTTAGTGAGAAAAAACGTCTTGCACTCGCAGCAGAAATTAAAGAGAAAGCCTTAGCTTGGGCAATGGGACGAGCTGAGCCAGCTGAGATTGATGAATTAAATATTCTTCATGCCTCGATGTTAGCCATGGATCGAGCAGTAAAAGCCTTAAAAATTCAACCGCACTTTGTATTGGTAGATGGCAATCGTATTCCGCCTAACCTTCGTTTACCAGCTCAAGCGGTAGTGAAAGGGGATTCACTTGTGGCGGAAATTAGTGCCGCCTCTATTTTGGCAAAAGTCGCACGCGATCAGGAAATGGAAGCATTAGATAAAAAGTATCCTGAATATGCGTTTGCTCAACATAAAGGGTATCCAACCAAATTACACCTAGAAAAATTAGCGGAACTGGGCCCTTTACCAGAGTATCGTCGAAGTTTTTCACCTGTGAAGAAAGCGCTAGGCATAGAAGAGTAGTGAACTTGAAAGATTTTAAGATTAATAATATAAAATGGACATTTATTGCCTTGTCTTTGATGACTATGAAACCTTAGATTTAATGGGTTCTGTTGAGTTTCTAGCAAGAGTCCCTAATGTTGAGCTTCACTATATATCCCAAGTTGGTGGATTAATTCGTAGTAAGCAAGGATTTTATATTGAAACAGAAAAGCTAGAACATTTATTACCTCATAGTGTGTTATTGGTTGTTGGTGGACAGGGAACTCGTCAGTTAGTAAACGATGAACAATTTATTCATCAGCTTGGTAAATGGATTGATGAGTCAGAGGTTTGTCTCAGTGTTTGTACAGGTTCAGCATTATTGGCTTGTACGGGGAGATTAGATAGTTTAAAAGCGACTTCTAATAAAAAATCTTTTGAATGGGTAAAACAATGTCGCCTAGCTGTAAAATGGCAGCCCGTTGCAAGATGGGTGAAAGATGGCAAGTTTTACACTTCATCAGGCGTTTCTGCTGGTATGGATATGGCGCTTGGGTTTATTGCTGATTATTATGGCAGTGACTTGGCTCAAGACATTGCTAACCACACCGAATATCATTGGCAAAAAGATCCTAGTGTAGATAATTTTGCTCGAATCTATGGATATAAATAATAGATTTAGTTTTAGATTAAACAAAAGAGCGGTCAAAATTGACTGCTCTTTTTATCTCTCGCGAGATTATTTATTCAATTTCGCTTTGTAAGTTGGGTTCATTAAGTTTTCTACAGAAAGAATGTCATCCAATTGTTCTGCTGTTAATAAACCTTTTTCTAATACGACTTCACGTACACCTTTACCGGTTTGAGCACAGATTTTACCTACTAAGTCGCCATTATGGTGACCGATAAATGGATTCAAGTAAGTCACGATACCGATTGAGTTGAATACGTAGTTTTCACAAATTTCTTTGTTTACAGTGATACCGTCTACACATTTATCGCGTAAGTTCACGCAAGCATTGGTTAAGATGTCGATAGATTCAAACATTGCTTGACCAATCACTGGTTCCATTACGTTTAATTGTAATTGACCCGCTTCAGATGCGAAAGTAACGGTAGTATCGTTACCAATTACTTTAAAGCATACTTGGTTCACCACTTCTGGAATAACTGGGTTTACTTTTGCAGGCATGATAGAAGAACCTGCTTGTAATTCAGGTAAGTTAATTTCTTTAATACCTGCACGTGGACCAGAAGAGAGTAAACGTAAGTCGTTACATACTTTAGATAGTTTGACTGCGGTACGTTTTAATGCACCGTGAACCATGACATAAGCACCACAGTCAGATGTTGCTTCGATTAAGTTTTCAGCTGGTACGCAAGGTAATCCAGTTACCTCAGCAAGGTGTTTTACTACTAATTCTGTATAACCTTGTGGTGTATTTAAACCAGTACCGATTGCTGTTGCACCAAGGTTGACTTCAAGGAGTAACTCAGCCGTACGTTTTAAGTTACGTACTTCTTCTTCAAGTAATACGGCAAAGGCTTTAAACTCTTGACCAACGGTCATAGGTACCGCATCTTGTAATTGGGTACGACCCATTTTTAAAATTTTAGCAAATTCTTTTGCTTTATTATCGAAACCATCATGTAAGTATTGGATTTTGTCGATAAGTTTTAAAATGCTGTTATATACCGCAATACGGAAACCGGTAGGATATGCATCGTTGGTAGATTGGCTAGCGTTCACGTGGTCCATTGGGTTAATAACATCATATTCACCTTTTTTATGACCAATTTTTTCAAGCGCGAGGTTAGCAACCACTTCGTTGGTATTCATATTGACAGAAGTACCCGCACCACCTTGATATACATCAGATGGGAATTGATCTAAGCATTTCCCCGTGGTAAGAATTTCATCACAAGCAGCCACAATCGCTTTTGCAATATCACTTGGAATAGCACCTAATTCACCATTCGCTAGGGCAGTTGCTTTTTTAACCATTACCATGCCGCGAACAAATTCTGGTACATCAGAAATGGTTACATTAGAAATATTGAAGTTTTCAACTGCTCTTAAGGTATGGATACCCCAGTATGCATCAGCTGGCACATCACGTTCACCTAATAAATCCACTTCTTTTCTGTATTGAGTCATTTTAATCACCTTTTTTGGTTGTTAATTAATTTGAGGTAATTATAGGAATTTACATAGAAAATAAATTTGACATGGATCACATTTCAAATAAGACGTATAAGAGATATTTTCATTTCTCGCATAAATTTTTTTAGGGGAAAATCACCTGGCAATATTAATTTTATGCTGATTTTAGTTGCTCACCGATCTTCTCAAAGAGCTTTTGAATGAGTTCAGCGCGATGCCCAAGCACTCTAACAATAAGTCCACCTTCATTTAATTGAGAAACACCAATCAGTAGCCATTTTTCGCTTTTTTGTTGTTGAAGTGTTTGAACGATTTGTTTAACGTCAGTTGGTGTTTTCTGCAAATTGAGATAAACCAATGAGCCTTGATGTGAAAAATCTTCCATTTGACTTAATGCAGTCGATTTCATTTGTGCAGGCTGCCATTGAATACAATCCAAAACAAGCGGTTTAGTTTGCCCGTTATTTTGCAACAGCTGAATTTTTAGATGCGAAGAAAATTGACGAAATTCAAAACGTTCATTATTTGCTACTCGACCAATAGCTACAATCTCGCCGTAAATCAGGGTGCTCTTAGGTTGCATATTGATGAATGTTTTTTGTTTAAATGCAGAATCTTTATGTAATACCAAAGGATGGGGCAAATAAAATAAACGGCTATTCTCTTCAAGCTGAATGAACGTGTTTTGTTCAGCAAAATCACCTTCATTCATCGCCTGAACACGAGTAAATGCCTGTGTATTTAAAGAAAGTGCGGTCAATTCTGCGAGCGTTATTTGAATATCAATACGATCCCCAGATAAGAGTCCTGGCGAAGAAGACATCTGAATGGCATTAAGTCCATTCGTCCAAGCATCCGCATAAGCAGGTAATGTCACGACTTTAAAAGGTGGGGTAGCAAAATATTCCGCAAGCTGAGTTTTACCGCTTGGAGAAAGTTTAGTTGAGAGTTTGAGCGTACTATTCATAATGGATTAAATTTGTAAAAGTCCCCTCCTAAAGAAGAGGGGGGAGTGCTTTATCTTACTAAGGCTTTAGGTTCTTCTATATTTTTCAATAAAGCATATTTTTCAATCCAGCCAATTACACCATCTAAATTTTCTTTCTTCATTAAGTTGGTAAAGATAAACGGCTGACCGTTACGCATACGACGAGCATCACGTTCCATGACGCTTAAATCAGCACCAACGAATGGCGCTAGGTCTGTTTTATTAATCACTAATAAGTCTGAACGGGTAATACCAGGCCCGCCTTTACGCGGGATTTTTTCGCCTTGTGCGACGTCAATCACGAAAATAGTCACATCCGCTAAATCGGGGCTAAAAGTTGCAGATAAGTTATCACCACCAGATTCAATAAAGACGATTTCTACATCAGGGAAGCGAGCAACCATTTCATCGACTGCTTCTAAGTTCATAGACGCATCTTCACGAATTGCCGTATGCGGGCACCCCCCCGTTTCCACGCCCATAATACGCTCAGGTGGAAGTAGACTATTTTTCGTTAAAAATTCCGCATCTTCTTGGGTATAAATATCATTGGTAATCACCGCCACGCTATAACGGCTTGCAATTTCTCGAGTCAGTTTTTCGATTAACGCCGTTTTACCAGCGCCAACAGGGCCTGCTACGCCAATTTTAATGTAGTTACGCATAATGTTCCTTTTGGGTTGATTATCGTAGAGGTGCTTTTATATCCTCAACGATAAGTAAAAATTCAATAAAAAATGACCGCTCTTACGACATATAAAGCCGCGTATAAAGTACTTCGTGCTGCATGGAGCGGATGTCATTTGCGAGAGTTGCTGCACCTAGCCAATCAAGATTTGGCTCAAGGCTTAATTCGACAGCTTGCAAGAGCGCACTACGCAAATCAAACAGAATATCTTGCCCATCCATTTGGCTAAGTGGAATGAGTTTCACGCCATTGGTAATGGTGCTTACTGCTGCATTGTAGTAGAACGCATAAAGGGTATCTGCTTTGCTAAGCCCCATTGCTTGCGCCACCATAGCAAACACAATCGGGAAATAGCCTTGCACGGTTTTATTCTGAATTGCTTGCTGAAATTGACTCAACATTGGGTGTTGTTCATAGCGGATAAAAATTTTTAATAACCGCACGCCAAGTTTAAAACTGCCTTCGCGGCTTTCTCGCGCAATTTTGGTCGCAGATAACGAATGGTCTAATTCGCATAAACGCTCAAAATCATTGGTAGCCATGGCTTCAAATGCCAACGAAAGATAAGCACCATCGTTATACACCCAGTTTTGCAAAAGCTGGGTTTGCACATATTCTTCCAAGCTTGGTTTCGTCGAAACAACACCTTGTTGAACAAAGGTTTCTAAACCGTTTGAATGGTTAAAGCCCCCGATTGGCAAAGTTGGGTCAACCAAGTGTAACAAGGCGCCTAAATCTGCCAGGCTTCGGTTTAATGTTGGTGCCAATTGCCGTCTCCATGATGGTGATAGCCATGATGATCATGCGAATGTCCGTGCCCTTGTGCAGAATTAGCTCTTAATGCTTGACTTAAACGACGTTCCGCTTTTTGCGGATAAAATCCAGCCGCTTGTAACCATTCAAACATCGGCTTATCGTAAGGTAATGTCACTTCATTGCCATCTAAAAACAGTGGAGAATGTTTATTACCGATCTCATAACAAGCGCGCGCCATTTCTGGCAAGGTTTTCGGCGATAACACAATTACTTCACTCGGTAAAATTTCAATCGCAATCACTAATTCATCGCTGATAAACACCACATCATCGTGTTTTAAACGTTGTCCTTCTTTAAGTAACCGAAAAGCGACTTCTCGCCCCATATTTGTGGTTTTACGCAGAATGTTGCGCTCACTCTCATACCACTGCAATGCCACACGTTCAATGGTTTGGATGGTAATTTTGCCTTCAGCTTGAAGGCTAGTTAAATCGCCTAAAATGGTATCCATAATGGGCAAAATAGGGTTAATGATTTTCATATTTATAAATTTGAAAGTAGTGCGTGTCATACACGCACTTTCTGTTATTGAATAGCGTGAATTTTTATTAGAACAAGAAATAACGTTGTCCTAATGGTACCGTATCAACAGGTTCGCAAGTAATTAACTCACCATCCACACGTACTTCATAGCGTTCTGGATCCACCGTGATTTCAGGTGTCGCGTTATTGTGAACGAGATCTTTTTTACCTACGCTACGGCAACCTTTCACGGCAATGGTTTCTTTGTGCAAGCCGAATTTAGCACGAATATCGGCTTTTTCAGCGGCTTGTGAAACAAAGAATACCGCTGTTTGTGCTGTTGCCAAGCCTTGTGCGCCGTACATTGGTCGGTAGAACACGGGTTGTGGTGTTGGAATGGAAGCATTTGGGTCGCCCATTTTCGCGTAACTAATAAAGCCTTTTTTAATTACCACTTCTGGTTTTACTCCAAAGAACATCGGTTTCCATAACACGATATCCGCAATTTTGCCCACTTCTAACGAACCAATATGATCCGCAATACCGTGTGCAATTGCTGGGTTGATAGTGTATTTCGCGATATAGCGTTTAATACGGAAGTTATCGTTTCCTTCATTGCCTAGCTCACCACGTTGCATTTTCATTTTATCTGCGGTTTGCCATGTACGAATAACGACTTCACCAATACGTCCCATCGCTTGAGAGTCTGAACTCATAATTGAGAAGACGCCCATGTCGTGCAAAATATCTTCCGCTGCAATAGTTTCTGGACGAATACGGCTATCAGCAAATGCCACATCTTCCGGCACGCGTTTATCTAAGTGGTGGCAAACCATCAACATATCCAAATGTTCATCAATGGTGTTTTTGGTAAACGGACGAGTCGGGTTGGTTGAAGCCGGTAATACGTTTGGATACATCGCAGCTTTAATGATGTCAGGCGCATGACCGCCACCCGCACCTTCGGTATGGAAGGTATGAATCACACGTCCATCAATGGCTTTCATGGTATCTTCTAAAAAGCCACTTTCATTTAGCGTGTCGGTGTGAATCGCCACTTGAATATCCATTTCATCAGCCACTTTTAATGCTGAATCAATTACTGCAGGCGTTGCACCCCAGTCCTCATGGATTTTTAAACCTAATGCACCCGCTTCAATTTGTTCACGTAGCGGATCTAAGGTTGAACAGTTTCCTTTACCAAAAAATCCGACGTTAACAGGTAAAGCTTCTGCCGCTTGGAACATACGTTCCATATACCATGCGCCAGGGGTACAAGTGGTTGCGTGTGTGCCATCAGCAGGGCCTGTTCCGCCACCAATTAAGGTAGTAACCCCGCTTTCAATCGCATGTTGTGCTTGTTGTGGACAAATAAAGTGAATATGCGTATCAATACCACCAGCGGTCGCAATTAAATGTGCGCCATTATGTACTTCTGTGCTTGCACCGATAATCATATTGGGTGTGACATTATCCATAGTGTCAGGGTTGCCCGCTTGTCCGATGCCGACAATACGACCATCGCGAATACCAATATCGGCTTTGATAATGCCTAATTTAGCATCAATGATCATCACGTTGGTAATCACAAAATCCAATACATTTGGATTGTCACGAGTTGCGGTGCCGCTTTGCGCCATGCCATCACGTACACTTTTACCGCCACCAAATTTACACTCATCACCTTTGGTTAATAAATCTTGTTCAATGGTAGCCCATAAATTGGTATCGCCTAAACGGACTTTATCGCCAACGGTTGGGCCATAAGTTGCTACATATTGAGCTCTTGAAATTGTTAATGCCATCTTGCCCTACCTTATAATTTGCCATCAATTTGATTATGGAAGCCGTAAATAGTTTGCGAGCCACCAAAAGCGACTAATTCTACCGATTTCACTTCACCTGGTTCAAAACGCACTGCGTTGCCAGACGGGACATTTAAACGCATTCCTCGCGCTAAAGTGCGGTCAAATTTAAGCGCATTATTGGTTTCAAAGAAATGGTAATGGGAACCGACTTGGATTGGACGGTCGCCTGAATTGGTTACTTCGATTGTGACGGTTTTTCTGCCGACATTGGCAATAATATCGCCTTCAGCTAATTGGTATTCACCTGGGATCATTTTTAATTCCTTAGTTGTAAATTTTTTCCGATTTTTAATCGCTTGTACTTATTATCTAATCGGATTGTGTACAGTAACAAGCTTCGTGCCATCTGGGAACGTTGCTTCAATTTGAACTTCATGAACCATTTCATCAACACCTTCCATCACATCTTCAACGGTGAGCAGGGTTGCACCATATTGCATCACTTCTGCCACACTCATGCCATCTCTCGCCGCTTCTTGTAAATGACTTGCAATGTACGCGATTGCCTCAGGATAGTTTAATTTTACGCCACGCGCTTTACGTTTTGCGGCTAGCTCACCGGCTAAAAAGAGCATCAATTTCTCTTGTTCTCTTGATGTTAAATGCATATCGTTATTCCTTTTTTGTTTATTATGCAAGACGGGCTGAATTTTACGTAAAAAACGACAGAATAGGAAAAATATTTTATTCGATTTTTTTAATCATGCCCCTTGAAATCATAAAAAACCTCCTTATATAGGGAATGCATTAACTAATTTTTAAGAAGGAAATTAATCATGAATATTCGTCCTTTACACGATCGTGTAATCATTAAACGTGAAGAAGTAGAAACTCTTTCAGCTGGCGGTATCGTATTAACCGGTTCAGCGGCGACTAAATCAACCCGTGCGAAAGTATTGGCAGTGGGTAAAGGTCGTATTTTGGAAAATGGCACCGTTCAACCTTTAGATGTAAAAGTTGGTGATACAGTCATTTTCAATGATGGTTATGGCGTGAAAAGTGAAAAAATCGATGGCGAAGAAGTGTTAATCATTTCTGAAAACGATATTTTGGCGATTGTGGAATAATTTAAATTAAGGAAAAAAGAAAATGGCAGCAAAAGACGTAAAATTTGGTAACGATGCACGCGTAAAAATGCTTAAAGGCGTGAATGTATTAGCAGATGCAGTAAAAGTTACTCTTGGCCCTAAAGGTCGTAATGTAATTTTAGATAAATCATTTGGTGCACCAACCATCACTAAAGATGGTGTATCTGTCGCACGTGAAATTGAATTAGAAGATAAATTTGAAAATATGGGTGCTCAAATGGTGAAAGAGGTTGCCTCTAAAGCCAATGATGCAGCCGGTGACGGTACTACGACTGCAACAGTTCTTGCTCAAGCTATCGTAAATGAAGGTTTAAAAGCTGTGGCTGCAGGCATGAATCCAATGGATTTAAAACGCGGTATTGATAAAGCGGTAAGTGCGGTTGTTTCTGAGCTTAAAAATTTATCTAAACCTTGTGAAACTTCTAAAGAAATTGAACAAGTTGGTACAATTTCGGCTAACTCAGACAGCATTGTGGGTCAATTAATTGCTCAAGCAATGGAAAAAGTGGGTAAAGAAGGCGTGATTACCGTAGAAGACGGTACAGGTCTTGATGATGAATTAGCGGTTGTGGAAGGGATGCAATTCGATCGTGGTTACTTATCACCTTATTTCATCAACAAACCAGAAACGGCAACTGTTGAATTAGATAACCCATACATTCTTTTAGTGGATAAAAAAGTATCAAATATCCGTGAATTACTTCCAGTATTAGAAGGTGTGGCAAAAGCGGGTAAACCATTATTAATTATTGCTGAAGACATCGAAGGTGAAGCACTTGCAACCTTAGTGGTGAACACCATGCGCGGTATCGTAAAAGTGGCTGCAGTAAAAGCGCCAGGCTTTGGTGATCGTCGTAAAGCAATGTTACAAGATATTGCGATCTTAACAGCGGGTACCGTGATTTCTGAAGAAATCGGTATGGAACTTGAAAAAGCGACATTAGAAGATTTAGGTCAAGCAAAACGTGTAGTCATCAACAAAGACAATACCACGATCATTGATGGTGTGGGTGATGAAGCACAAATCAAAGGTCGCGTAGCGCAAATTCGTCAACAAATCGAAGAATCAACGTCTGATTATGACAAAGAAAAACTTCAAGAACGCGTGGCTAAACTTGCCGGCGGCGTAGCTGTAATCAAAGTAGGTGCAGCAACTGAAGTTGAAATGAAAGAGAAAAAAGATCGTGTGGATGATGCATTGCATGCAACTCGTGCAGCAGTTGAAGAAGGTATCGTTGCTGGTGGTGGTGTTGCATTAGTTCGTGCTGCAACCAAAGTCGCGGCAACCTTAAAAGGTGATAACGAAGAACAAGATGTAGGTATCAAACTTGCATTACGTGCAATGGAAGCGCCACTTCGTCAAATCGTCACTAACGCAGGTGAAGAAGCATCTGTTGTGGCAAGTGCGGTTAAAAATGGCGAAGGTAACTTTGGTTATAACGCAGGTACTGAACAGTATGGAGACATGATCGAAATGGGTATTTTAGATCCAACTAAAGTCACTCGTTCTGCGTTACAATTCGCCGCGTCAGTAGCGGGCTTAATGATTACCACTGAATGTATGGTGACCGATCTTCCAAAAGATGATAAAGCCGATTTAGGCGCTGTCGGCATGGGCGGTATGGGAGGCATGGGCGGAATGATGTAATTCCCCTTTGCGAAAGAAAGTGCGATCGTTTTTCTTTATAGAAATGCGATCGCATTTTTATTTGTGTGGTGCTACACTTTAACGGTTTTCGATGATTTTATAGGTATAACAATGACAATTTCCCAAACTGAACTTAATCAACAACTCAAATCTGCCGGTATTGGTATTAATGCAACTGAATTACATGGCTTTTTGAGCGGCTTAATTTGTGGTGGACTGAAAGATCAAAGCTGGTTGCCGCTTTTATATCAATTCAGTAACGATAACCACGCCTATCCAACCGCATTAATTCAGCCAATTACCGAAATCTATGAACAGATTGGTAAAACCTTAGGGGATGTAGAAGGGTTTGGTTTTGAATTGGGATTAACCGAAGATGAGAGCGTGTTTGCTCGCGCAGACAGCCTATCAGACTGGGCAAACCAATTTTTATTGGGTTTAGGGCTTGTTCAGACTGAATTGGGTAAAGAAAAAGGCGAAATTGGCGAAGCGGTAGATGATTTACAAGATATTTGCCAGCTCGGTTATGAAGAAGATGATGACGAAGAAGAGCTTGCCGAAGCCTTAGAAGAAATTATTGAATATGTTCGCACCATTGCCATGCTGTTTTACACCCATTTCAACGATGATGCACAAGAAATAAAACCGATATTACATTAAAAGGAGCGAAACATGGATCTCGCATACATGGCGGCATTACCGCAAGAGGAATTTACAGAACGTCGTCAAAAAGTATTCGCACAAATGCAGCTAAATTCTGCTTTATTGCTATTTTCCGAAATTGAAAAGCGTCGTAATAACGACTGCGATTTTCCTTTCCGTCAAGACAGCTACTTTTGGTATTTAACGGGATTTAATGAGCCAAATGCAGCGTTGTTATTGATTAAAACGGAAGATGCGGAAAAGACAGTGGTATTTCTTCGTCCGCGAGATCCTTTACTTGAGACATGGAATGGTCGTCGATTAGGTGTTGAGCGAGCACCGCAAAAACTCAATGTTGATGAAGCGTATTCTATTGATGATTTCAAAACTGAATTTCCAAAATTAACGGAAAAATTGACCGCACTTTATCACGTGGCCGATCGTCATCCTTGGGGCGATAAATTATTAGCCGAAAGTGCGGTGAAATTTTACGCTGTTTTTGATTGGCAGCCGATGTTAAGTGAAATGCGCTTAATTAAATCACCAAATGAAATTCGATTAATGCAGCAAGCGGGACAAATTACAGCATTCGGACATATTAAAGCGATGCAAGTGACTCGTCCAAATCGTTTTGAATATGAAATTGAAAGCGAAATTCTGCATGAATTTAATCGTCATGGAGCAAGATTTCCATCTTATAACTCCATTGTTGCTGGTGGTGATAATGCCTGTATTTTGCACTACACCGAAAATGATCAACCATTAAAAGATGGCGATCTTGTGTTGATTGATGCAGGGTGTGAGTTTGCTATGTATGCAGGCGATATCACACGTACGTTCCCTGTGAATGGTAAATTTACCGAGCCACAACGTGAGATTTATGAATTAGTGTTAAAAGCACAAAAACGTGCGATTGAGTTATTAGTGCCAGGTAATTCAATTAAACTGGCGAATGACGAAGTAATTCGTATTAAAACTCAAGGCTTGGTAGATTTAGGCATTCTGAAAGGGGATGTAGATAAGCTGATTGAAGAAAAAGCTTATCGTCAATTTTATATGCATGGTTTAGGCCATTGGCTTGGTTTGGATGTGCACGATGTTGGCCGCTATGATGATGATCGTAGCCGCACGCTTGAAGTGGGGATGATCATCACTGTTGAGCCTGGTATTTATATTTCAGAAGAGGCGGATGTGCCAGCTCAATATAAAGGCATTGGCGTGCGTATTGAAGATAATTTGCTAATGACTGAATATGGTAATAAAAATCTGACTGCGGCGGCACCAAAAGAAATTGATGACATTGAAAATTTAATGAAAAATTGAGAAGAATTCTCAAAATTGTGATCTAGTGCAAGTTTTTTGTGCAGTTAAGGTGCTAATATACTGTTAGATAAAAAAGACCAATCAAATCAGTAAGGAGTCGATTATGTACAAACACGTTTTAGTTGCGGTAGATCTTTCTGACGAAAGTGAATTTCTACTCAAAAAAGCCGTGGGAATTGCAAAACGTAATGATGCGCAACTTTCCATTATTCATGTAGATGTAAACTTCTCGGATCTCTATACTGGTTTAATTGATGTCAATATGTCATCAATGCAAGATAGAATCTCGAGCGAAACCCAAAAAGCGCTAATTAATTTAGCGGAACATGCTGGTTATCCAATAAAAGAAAAATTGAGCGGTAGCGGTGATTTAGGTCAAGTTTTGACAGACGCTATTGATCAGTATGATGTAGATCTACTAGTGACAGGTCATCACCAAGATTTTTGGAGTAAATTGATGTCTTCAACACGTCAAGTGATGAATACCATTAAAATTGATATGTTGGTTGTGCCACTTCGCGACGAATAGTGATCAAAAATTATTTTTAGCCCTATTAAAATAACGTAAATTGTAACCGCACTTCTCAATTAATGCAGTAGAGTGCGGTTTTCTTTTTTAAGATCAGTGAAAAAGCCTTTTTCTCTAGGTCAAAATATGCAAGAATAGTGAGCTTTTTTATAAATCGTGATCGAGATAGAGACACAAGGTTTTATCAATGAAAACAACAGCAGAAATTAGACAGTCATTCCTTGATTTTTTCCATAGCAAGGGGCATCAAGTCGTCGCAAGTAGTTCGCTTGTGCCTGAAAATGATCCGACATTGCTTTTTACTAATGCCGGTATGAACCAATTTAAAGACGTGTTCCTTGGTATGGACAAACGTCCTTACTCACGTGCGACAACTGCACAACGTTGTGTGCGCGCAGGTGGTAAGCATAATGATTTAGAAAACGTAGGTTATACAGCTCGTCACCATACTTTCTTTGAAATGCTCGGCAACTTCAGTTTTGGCGACTATTTCAAACATGATGCGATTAATTTTGCCTGGGAGTATTTGACTTCTCCACAATGGCTCGGGTTACCAAAAGAAAAATTATGGGTAACCGTGTATGAAACCGATAATGAAGCTTATGATATTTGGCATAAAGAAGTTGGTGTGCCAGCAGAACGTATTATTCGTATCGGTGATAACAAAGGTGCGCCTTATGCATCAGATAACTTCTGGGCAATGGGTGACACAGGTCCTTGTGGTCCATGTACTGAAATTTTCTACGATCACGGTGATCACATTTGGGGTGGCCCTCCAGGCTCACCAGAAGAAGATGGTGACCGCTATATCGAAATTTGGAACGTGGTATTCATGCAATTTAACCGTCAAGCAGACGGTACAATGGAAAAATTACCACGCCCATCAGTTGATACCGGGATGGGCTTAGAGCGTATTTCTGCCGTATTACAGCATGTAAACTCTAACTATGAGATCGATATTTTCCAAAAATTAATTGCGAAAACAGCTGAAATCGTAGGAACAACAGATTTAACAAACAAATCATTACGTGTAATTGCAGACCACATTCGTTCTTGTGCTTATTTAATTGCAGATGGCGTAATTCCATCAAACGAAGGTCGCGGTTATGTATTACGTCGTATTATCCGTCGTGCAGTGCGTCATGGCCACTTATTAGGTGCTAAAGAAGCGTTCTTCTATAAACTTGTGCCAACTTTAATTGAGGTCATGGCAGAAGCAGGCAAAGAAGTTAAAGAAAAACAAGCCAATGTCGAAAAATTACTTCGTTTAGAAGAAGAACAATTTGCTCGCACATTAGAGCGCGGATTAAGCTTATTAGACGATGCGCTTGCTCAAGTGAAAGATGGTGTGTTATCGGGTGAAGTTGCCTTTAAACTTTATGATACTTATGGCTTCCCACTTGATTTAACTGCAGACGTATGTCGTGAGCGTGATATTGCAATTGATGAAGCAGGTTTTGAGCGTGAAATGGAAGCACAACGTTTACGCGCACAATCTGCAAGCCAATTCGGCATGGATTACAACAATGTTATTCGTGTAGAAGGTGAAACGAAATTTGAAGGTTATACTGAATCAGAATCTTTAGCCAAAGTGACCGCACTTTTCCATGATGGTAAATCAGTAGAGAGTATTACTGCAGGCCAAAGCGCTGTGGTAATTTTAGAAAACACTCCATTCTATGCGGAATCAGGTGGCCAAATTGGTGACAGTGGTTATTTAACCTCTCAAGGTATTCAGTTTAATGTAAAAGATACTCAAAAATATGGTCAAGTATTCGGTCATATTGGTGAGTTAGAACAAGGCAGTTTAAAAGTCGGACAAACAGTCAATGCGGTTGTGGATGCAGCAAGACGTCATCAAACGTCACTTAACCATTCTGCAACACACTTATTACACGCCGCATTGCGTCAAGTTTTAGGTCACCATGTAGTGCAAAAAGGATCATTAGTATCCGATGCAGCATTACGTTTTGACTTTGCTCATCCGGAAGCGATTACCAAAGCACAGCTTAACGAAATTGAAACGTTGGTAAACCAAAAAGTACGTGAGAATTATGTGGTTCAAACGGACGTAATGGATATCGAAGCGGCAAAAGCAAAAGGTGCAATGGCGTTATTCGGTGAAAAATATGCTGATGTGGTACGTGTTTTAACAATGGGTGATTTCTCCGTTGAACTTTGTGGTGGCATTCATGCTAAACGTACCGGTGATATCGGTTTATTTAAAATTGTGGCGGAAACTGCAGTTGCAGCAGGTGTTCGTCGTATTGAAGCGGTAACGGGTGAAAATGCAATTAATTGGTTACATAATCAACAACGCATTCTTGCTCAAAGTGCAGATTTATTTAAATCTGACGTTAATACCCTTGTTGAGAAAATTCAGCAACTTCAAGATAAAGCGAAGAAAGCAGAAAAAGAATTACAAGGATTAAAAGAAAAAGCCGCAATGCAAGCGGGGTCCGATTTAGTGAAAAGTGCGGTTAAAATTAATGATGTTTCTGTAATCGTACATCAACTAGACGGAATTGAAACTAAATCGTTACGTGTGATGGTTGATGATTTAAAAAATCAACTTGGTTCAGGCGTAATTGTATTTGCATCTATTTTAGATGATAAAGTCAACCTCGTCGTTGGCGTAACAAGCGATTTAACTACTAAAGTGAAGGCTGGTGAGCTAGTGAATTTAATGGCTCAGCAAGTTGGTGGGAAAGGCGGTGGTCGCCCTGATATGGCAATGGCAGGA
This sequence comes from Parahaemophilus parainfluenzae, assembly GCA_018369675.1. Lineage (GTDB taxonomy): Bacteria > Pseudomonadota > Gammaproteobacteria > Enterobacterales > Pasteurellaceae > Haemophilus_D > Haemophilus_D parainfluenzae_AC. The sequence continues at coordinate 53,243 of JAGZBU010000009.1, forward strand.
GGCTCCCAACCAGAAAATGTGAATCTAGCATTAACTGTCGCACAAAACTGGTTAAGCAATAATCTGTAGTACAAGCAGGTCGGTGGGATGCCGATCTTTACTTGATTGATAGGGATATCTAATAAATGCAAACTAAGGAGATAAAAGATGTTAATCTTAACTCGAAAAGTTGGCGAAAGTGTTCTCATTGGAGACGATATTTCTATCACGGTTTTGAGTGTACGTGGAAACCAAGTCAAACTCGGTGTGCAAGCGCCTAAAGAAGTATCCGTTCACCGAGAGGAAATTTACCAACGAATTCTGCAGTCAAAAGATGAACATATAGATGGGGCATCTTAGACCAACGAGTTTTATGAATGTTTTACATTCTATTTATAATTTAATTAACGTTTTTCAAAAAATTAAACCCATTGGTTTGCAAGATTTTAAAAATAACGGAAATTTGAGTTATAAAGGTAGAGAAGGAACTTTTCCAACTTAAATCTATCAAAATTTAATAAATAATGACCGCACTTTTAGTATAGAAGTGTGGTCATTCCATATTAAAACAAAAAGGAAAATCAATGAAAGCAATTATTCCCGTAGCTGGTTTAGGTACTCGTATGTTGCCAGCAACAAAAGCAATTCCAAAAGAAATGTTAACGCTTGTGGATAAACCACTGATTCAATATGTTGTGAATGAATGTGTCGCAGCTGGTATCAAAGAAATCGTGTTAGTCACACATTCTTCTAAAAATGCGATTGAAAACCACTTTGATACGTCTTTTGAGTTGGAAACCATGCTTGAGAAACGTGTTAAACGTCAACTTTTGGAAGAGGTTCGTTCTATTTGTCCTAAAGATGTAACAATCATGCACGTTCGTCAAGGCAATGCGAAAGGTTTAGGCCATGCTGTGCTATGTGGTCGTCCTGTCGTTGGAAACGAGCCGTTTGCAGTGGTATTACCTGATGTGCTTTTAGCAGATTTTACGGCAAATCAAAAGAAAGAAAATCTTTCAGCAATGATTAAACGTTTTAAAGAAACACAAGCAAGCCAAATTATGGTAGCGCCTGTTGCCGTGGATGAAGTGAGTAGCTATGGTATCGCGGATTGTGGTGGCGTAGAGTTAAAAGGCGGTGATAGTGTTAAAATTAACAGCATTGTTGAAAAACCATCCGTGGAAGAGGCACCATCAAATCTTGCTGTTGTTGGCCGTTATGTGTTCTCTGCTGAAATTTGGGATTTATTAGAAAGAACACCTGTTGGCGTGGGCGATGAAATCCAATTAACGGATGCGATCGATATGCTTATCGAGAAAGAGATCGTTGAAGCATTCCATATGACAGGCAGAAGCTTTGACTGTGGTGACAAGATTGGCTATATGGAAGCTTTTGTAGAATATGGTCTTCGTCATGATAAATTAGGTAAAGAGTTTAAAGCTTTCCTAAAAGATCTTGCAAAAACCTTATAATTGACTGAAACCACCGAAAGGTGGTTTTTATTTATATATTTGGATTACACAATATAAAAGATAAAAAAGAAGGCATCGTGGTGATGCCTTCTTCTTTTTCTATGAAACGAAATCTTAGTTATTTTTCGCTAATAAAGTGCGGTAGATAATACCACCTAAAATACCACCGATAATCGGCGCAACCCAGAATAACCATAATTGGTCGATTGCCCAAGAACCTTGGAATACCGCAACTGCAGTACTACGAGCCGGGTTTACAGAGGTATTTGATACAGGAATGCTGATTAAGTGGATTAAAGTTAAACCTAAACCAATTGCGATTGGCGCAAAACCTGCAGCTGCATTTTTATGCGTTGAACCCATGATGATTAATAAGAAGAATGCAGTCAATAATACTTCCGCTACGAATACCGCTTCTAAAGAATAACCTTCAGGAGAATGCTCACCATAACCGTTAGATGCAAAACCTGCAGTAACATCAAAGCCAGCTTTACCTGATGCGATAAGATAAAGTGCAGCACCGGCTACTAAACCACCAACTACTTGAGAAACGATGTATGGAAGGGCATCCTTCGCAGAGAAACGACCGCCAGCCACTAAACCAAGTGTTACAGCAGGGTTAAAGTGACCACCAGAAATGTGACCTACAGCGTAAGCCATGGTTAATACGGTTAAACCGAAGGCAAATGCAACGCCCACATAACCGATACCTAGGTTGACAGAAGCGGCAAAGATTGCACTACCACAACCACCGAAAACTAACCAAAATGTGCCGAAGAATTCAGCAAAAAGTTTTTTTGACATAATAGACCTCAATATTAAATATGTCGTTATTTCAAATAACAATAATGTATTGCGAATGCAACAGGCATTTAGTCAAAGATAAGGGGTTTTGGTTCTGCAAATTATTGTAAATGTTTGTAAGTAAATGTAAGGGAAATAGCATGCTATACTTTTAGCCGTCTAGATTGTCATTTTGCTTATTTTTCATTAAAATACGGATAAATTATCAGGTTATTTAAGGTGCATTATGGCAAACTGGGATGGCAAATATATTAGCCCTTATGCAGAGCATGGCAAAAAGAGCGAACAGGTCAAAAAAATTACCGTTTCTATTCCAATTAAAGTATTGGAAATTTTGACGAATGAGCGTACGCGTCGTCAGTTGAAAAGTTTGCGCCATGCAACAAATAGTGAATTGCTTTGTGAGGCATTCTTACATGCTTTTACTGGTCAGCCATTACCGACTGATGCAGATTTAATGAAAGAGCGTCATGATGAGATTCCTGAAAATGCCAAAGAAATCATGCGCGATTTGGGTATTGATCCTGAAAGCTGGGAATATTAATTTATCCTTTTAATCCTTCTAAAATACTGCATTCAGGGCCATCATTGCCCTGACAAGCGTTATGCCATCGTTCCAATTCCTCTACCATTTTTTGCAAGTGATGAATTTGCTCATTCAATGTTTTAATATGCTGCGTAGTGAGTGCTTTAACTTCTCGGCTACTACGATTGGGATTATCCTGTAATTGCAAAAGTTGGTGAATTTGTTGGAGTGAAAACCCTACATCTCGAGAGTGGCGAATAAAACGTAATCGCTCTAAATCCTTTTCTTCATAATGACGATAACCGGAAAGGCTTCTTTGTGCAGGCTTTAATAAGCCAGACTTCTCATAATCTCGAATTTGTTTACTTGATAAACCCACTAATTTTGCCACTTCACTAATGTTCATAAAAAATCCTTGACCTTAACCTTATGTTAAGGTTTATAGTAAGCTTAATTTCAATCTATATCAATAATTAAGGAGTAAATATGAAATCAATTACATTACATGTAACAGGAATGACTTGTGGTGGTTGTGTGAAAAGCGTCACAAGAGTGTTGGAAGAACTTAATGGCGTAGAAAAAGCCGTAGTAACACTTGATGACGGTAAAGCGGTGATTACCTTTGATGAAAGTGCGGTTAGTATTGCACAATTAATTGAAACAATTGAAGACGCAGGTTTTTATGCAACAGAATAAAAAAATAGCCATTCAAATCGAGGGGATGACCTGCCAATCCTGTGCTAATCGGATTGAGAAAGTATTGAATCGAAATGATTTTGTCTCTGAAGCGGGCGTGAATTTTGCGGCAGAGGAAGCGCACGTAGTATTTGATTCATCTCAGGCTTCAGAACAAGATATTTTGACAATTATTCAAAAAGCGGGATTTAATGGCATTCTAAAGCAAAATGTGCTGCCTAGCGCACCTAATGAAACGAAGATTAGTCCGCGTTTATGGTTGCTTTTGTTCATTAACATTCCTTTTTTAATCGGAATGATCGGGATGATGTTTAATCATCATTCTTGGATGATTCCACCAATGTGGCAATTTGTTCTTGCGAGCATTGTGCAACTTTGGTTAGCCATTCCTTTTTATAAAGGTGCGATTGGTAGTATTCGAGGTGGTTTGGCCAATATGGATGTACTCGTGAGTACTGGTACGTTGGTGATTTATCTCTATTCGGCCTTTATGCTGTTTTATCATCAGTCAATGGGGCATGATGGCGCATCTCATGTCTATTTTGAAGTATCGGTGATGGTAATTGGTTTTGTCAGCCTAGGGAAATTTCTTGAGGAAAGAACGAAGAAACAAAGCTTAAACAGTTTAGGGCTATTATTACAACTCACCCCAAAACAAGTCAGTGTTCAACGTGAAAATCATTGGGAGACGATTCCTCTCGATCAAGTAAAAATAGGCGATATTTTACGAGCTAATCAAGGTGAACGTATTGCAGCTGATGGCGTAGTTGAACAGGGGAGTGGTTGGTGCGATGAGAGTCATTTAACCGGTGAATCTCAACCATTAGAAAAAATGTCTCAAAGTCCTGTGCTTGCGGGGGCAATGGTGACACAAGGTAGCCTTATTTATCGAGCCAATCAACTCGGTCAGCAAACCCTATTGGGCGATATGATGAAAGCGCTCTCAGAAGCGCAAGGTACAAAAGCTCCTATTGCTCGTTTTGCTGATAAAGTTGCTGCTGTATTTGTACCTGCCGTGTTATTGATTTCCGCGATAACATTTGGATTAACCTGGTGGATAAAAGGAGATTGGGTTACCGCCTTAATTCATTCGGTTGCTGTGTTAGTTATCGCTTGTCCTTGCGCATTAGGGCTTGCCACACCTGCTGCCATAATGGTCGGTATGGGCAAAGCAGTCAATGCAGGGATTTGGTTTAAAGATGCGGCATCTATGGAAGAGGCGGCGCATGTGGATACGGTGGTATTAGACAAAACAGGAACGCTAACTCAAGGAGAGCTCAAAATTGCCGCTGTTTGGCAACCACAAAGTGCGGTCTATTCTGAGGAAGATTTGTATCGTATTACGGCTTCCGTTGAGCAAAATGCCAATCATCCTTTAGCTAAAGCGATAGTCCTGGCTGCGCAGGAAAAATCACTTGAAATTCCGACCGCACTTTCAGTTCATTCAGAAGTGGGTATGGGCATCTCAGCTCATATTGACGGAATAGGTTTGGTTAAAGTCGGTAAGCCGACTTATTGTGAATTAACCTTACCAGATAATATGCCTCAAATTTGGCAAATTGCGAGTATTGTTGCGGTATCTGTAGATAACAGTCCAATCGGTGCTTTTGCATTAGCAGACAGTCTAAAAGAGGATAGTTTGCAAGCGATTCAACGCTTACATCAACATAATATTGATGTGGTGATGATGAGTGGTGATCAACAATCTGTCGTTGATTATGTTGCCCAGCAAGTAGGTGTGAAAACTGCACAGGGTAATTGCAGTCCACGTGACAAAGCGACTTATATTGAGAGATTACGTCAGCAAGGCAAAGTGGTCGCAATGGTTGGTGATGGTGTGAATGATGCACC
>JAGZBU010000060.1:0-6163 GCA_018369675.1 Parahaemophilus parainfluenzae
ACCTGACCCCATACCGAACTCAGAAGTGAAACGCCGATGCGCCGATGGTAGTGTGGGGCTTCCCCATGTGAGAGTAGGACACCGCCAGGTAGTGAATGTGAACCCCGAGCTGAATGGCTTGGGGTTTTTGTTTATGGATTTTTATTAAAAATTATATAGAATGATCTCAATTTTTATTTCTCAATATAAACCATGAAAAACTTTAGATATTTTGCGCAACGTTATGTTGATTGGGTTATTCGATTAGGTCGAGTTCGTTTCTCTTTACTTGGTATTGCTATTCTTGCGATTTTGGCTATCTGTATACAAATCCTATTAAGCACGCTTCTTAGTGATGGTATTCACTGGAGTGACATTGCCCGCTCAATTACTTTTGGTTTATTTACCGCTCCTTTTGTTATTTATTTTTTTACGCTGCTTGTTGAGCGATTAGAACGTTCCCGTTTAGAGCTCTCTAAAACGCTTGCTCGATTAGAAAAAAATAGTCGTGATAAAAGTACCTTACTGGCAACAATTAGCCATGAGTTACGTACGCCTTTAAATGGGATCATTGGTCTTAGTCGAATTCTATTGGATGATAAATTAACAGAACAACAACAAAATTACCTCAATACAATTAATCTAAGTGCTGTCAGTTTAGGCCATATTTTTAGTGATATTATTGATTTAGATAAGATCGACTCTAAGCGTATTGAATTAAATATCCAGCCTTGCGATTTCCATTCACTACTTAATGATTTCTATAATTTTGGTACCTTGATGGCGGAACAAAAGGGGCTAAAATTCTCTTTACAGCTGGATGATAATTTACCTAATTGGCTTTATCTCGATCGTGCTCGCCTTAGCCAAATTCTTTGGAATTTAATTAGTAATGCCGTCAAATTCACTGACAAAGGTGACGTTATTCTAAGGGTGCAGAAAATGCAAGATAATCAGTATCAATTTAGTGTTACTGATACGGGGGCAGGAATTGCACCTTGCGAATTAGATAAGATTTTTACCATGTACTATCAGGTTAAAGATAATATTCATCGTTCTGCGGGAAGTGGCATTGGTCTTGCGATTTCTAAGAATCTTGCGCAGTTAATGCAAGGGGATTTAACGGTTGAAAGTGAATTGAGCAAAGGTTCAACCTTTTACTTGACGATCATTGCAGAAAAAGCTCAGGCTCATGATGGTAATGCTGAAAAAGCCATGCAGCATCTTTCTATTTTATTAGTAGAAGACGTTGAATTGAATGTGGTTGTGGCCAAAAGTATTCTTGAAAAGCAAGGTCATTATGTTGATGTAGCGATGAATGGTGAACAGGCTATCCAATTATTTGAGAAAAATACTTATGATATTGTTTTTCTTGATATTAAGTTACCAGATATGTCAGGCTTTGATATTGCATACTATTTACGTAAAAACTATGAAGAAGGGATTTATGATTTTCTCCCACCTTTAATTGCTTTTACGGCAAACGTTATGCACAGCGAAGAAGAATATCAAAATCAGGGTATGGATGGCGTGTTGCGTAAGCCTCTTTCTCTGACGGAATTACGTCAGTGTTTTAAAACATTCTTAGGTGATGATATCGAGACTACCTCTGATGAAGAAGATCTGCCTCAAGTTCAAGAAGGTATTAATATTTCACTTATTGAGTTAATTGGTAAATCACAAGCTAAAGCTAATGTGGAGTTATTCAAACAGTGGATGCCAATTTATTTAGATGAATTAGAAACGGCGTATGAAGATTATCTTACAAACGCAGATATGCAACAAATGGTGTCAGATGTTGCACATAAAATAAAAGGCGCAGCAGCATCAGTGGGGCTTGTTAATATTCAAAATATCGCAAAACAGGCTCAAGACACGTCATTACCTAATTGGGCATCTGATATTGCTTTATGGATAAAGCAACTCAGTAATGAATGGTCTCAAAATGTAGCTGAATTAGAAGCATATTTAGAAAAATAATTCATGACACGTTATTTTCAAATTTTGGTCAGTGAGAATATGCCGTCTAATTTGCCGGCAAATACCTTGATTATTAATGAGTTTTCTAAAATTCAAAATCTTCTTGGGCAAGAGTTTGAGACGATCTTGTTTGATGCACGAAAAGGTATCCATTTAGAGGCGCTCGCCATTGCGGCCGGTACATTGAAAATGAATGGTGCCTTAATTGTCTTGCTATCAAATTGGGAGAAACTTCATTTCCAAATAGACGAAGATAGTCTTCGTTGGTCAGGTTCGCTTGAGGCAATTACGACGCCAAGATTTATTGCATATTTTAAGCATTGTATTCATAAATATGGCTTCCCCGTCCTTTATCATCAAAATGATTTAAAATTTGACCGCACTTTTCAACGAGAATTTGTAAATCACAACGCGACCTTAGATCAGCAGAAAATTATTGAGCGAATCTTACAAAAAGAATCTGAACTTTACTTTCTTACTGCCAAACGAGGAAGAGGGAAATCAGCTCTAGCAGGCTTATTAGCGAATCAACTGGATACTAAAATTTACCTCACAGCTCCAAATAAAAGTGCGGTCAATATTTTGGGTGAATTTTCACAAAAAGAGATTATCTTTATTGCACCAGATGCGCTTTTCCTTGCTTTGCAAAATGATCCTTCTTTTTCTGAAAATGCTTGGCTTTTTGTTGATGAGGCGGCAATGTTGCCGATTGCTCAACTTACTGCTTTTTCCCATCATTTTAAGCATATTTTATTTACGACAACTATTCATAGTTATGAGGGAACCGGGCGAGGCTTTGAGCTTAAATTTAAGCAAAAAATTAACCGCACTTTCTCTGACTTTGAGCTTATTGAACCGCTACGTTGGTCGAAAGATGATGCTTTAGAGGCATTTATCGATGAGCTTTTATTATTGAATGTAGAGGATGAGTTTAAACAAACGGTATACGATAAAAGCAAGTTCTGTCAAATTACTGAACGCTCACAAGAGGAAATACTTTCTTCATTGTCTCAATTCTATGGGTTGATGACATTAGCTCATTATCGTACATCACCATTAGATCTACGACGATTGTTTGATGCTAATTCACAGTATTTTTTTACCGCTGAAAGTGAACAAAATTTACTAGGCGCAGTTTGGGCATTAAAAGAAGGCGGGATTGAAGATTCAGCCCTCATTGAAGCGATTCAACAAGGTAGTAGACGCCCGAAAGGCAATCTCGTCCCGCAAGCACTTTGTTTTCATGCTCAGCTACAAAAGGCTTGTGAATTGCATTCTTTACGTATTTCGAGAATTGCGGTCCAGCCTATGTGGCAGCAGCATGATATTGGTACACAACTTATTGAATACATCACACAAAATACCGATCTGGATTATTTATCAGTGAGTTTTGGTTATACCAAAGAACTGGCTCAATTTTGGCAGAAATGTGGTTTTTCTCTTGTTTATTTAGGCGAGCATTTAGAGGCAAGTAGTGGCTGTTATTCAACTATCGCTCTAAAAGGGCTTTCTGCACAAGGGATTGAATTAGAAAAAGAAGCAACGCAATCTTTTCAACGGAATATGCCTTTGTCTTTCCATCCACTTGCTCAGGAATTTAATACCACATCAATAGATTGGGAATTGCTTGATGAAGATTGGTTAAGCCTAAAAAACTTCGCTTATTTTCACCGCACTTTAGCTTCCGCTTTGCCGGCAATTCGTCGATTTTTAATGAATTTAGATGAAAAAGATTGTCCTTTAATGCGAGATTATTTCATCACAAAACAGATACCCTATAACAAGAAAAATGGGTTAAAATTATTACGTTCGGAAATTGCACAAAAATTAAAAAAGGAGGCAAGATGAGCGAACAAGAAAAAAAAGGTTGGTTTCGCAAAGCCGTAGATGAATATAATAAGTTTTGTAAAGAGCTTGGTTTAGATAAAGGCTCTTGTAGAGGCTGTATGCCACGTATCGAATTCGATGATGATGGGCATGTAAAAAAAGAGAAGCCACTTGAACCACTCAAAAAATAGGAGAAACAGGGTTAATTAACCCTGTTTTTTTATACAGATAATTATTGAAAAGTAGAGTGAATTTGCTAAACTAACAAGCTATTTAGGCAAAAATGAGATAAAAATTGACCGCACTTATGAAAACAACCTATTTTAATTTTGATATTCCCACTCAGCCAAATGACCATAAAATTCTTGGCAACGTATTAACGGGTGTTGATGCACTTGCTGTCAGTGAAATTGCTGAGCAATATGATGGATTAACAGTGGTCGTGACACCAGATACTAAAAGTGCGGTTCGTTTATCACAAGTTTTACCGGATTTAACTTCTCAGCCCGTTCAGTTTTTTCCAGATTGGGAAACGTTGCCTTACGATTCTTTTTCGCCTCATCAAGAAATTATTTCTTCTCGTTTAAGTGCGCTATTTCATTTGCAAAATACTAAAAAAGGCATCTTTGTTTTGCCGATTAGCACATTAATGCAACGTGTGTGCCCGCCGAAATATCTACAGCACAATGTCCTTCTGATTAAAAAAGGTGACCGTCTTGTCATTGAAAAATTGCGATTACAATTAGAGTCAGCAGGATATCGTTCTGTGGAGCAAGTGTTAGAACATGGTGAATATGCCGTGCGCGGATCTCTTTTAGATCTTTTCCCGATGGGAAGTGCGGTTCCATTTCGCTTAGATTTTTTTGATGATGAAATAGATTCGATCCGTACTTTTGATGTCGATACGCAGCGAACGTTAGATGAAATTCAATCTATTAATTTATTACCTGCACACGAATTTCCAACAGATGAGAAAGGGATTGAATTTTTCCGTACACAATTTAGAGAAACCTTTGGTGAAATTCGTCGTGATCCTGAGCATATTTATCAGCAAATCAGTAAAGGCACATTAATTTCAGGGATTGAATATTGGCAGCCGTTATTCTTTGATGAAATGGCAACGTTGTTTGATTATTTGCCCGAAAAAACGTTGTTTGTGGATATGGAAACAAATCAAGCACAAGGTGAACGTTTTTATCTTGATGCCAAACAGCGATATGAGCATCGAAAAGTTGATCCAATGCGTCCTCTTTTGCCGCCAGAACGTTTGTGGCTAAGTATTGATGCAGTAAATCATGCATTAAAAAATTATCCTAAAATTAATTTTAAAGCAGAAAAAGTGCGGTCATCTGTTCGTCAGAAAAGTTTAGCGGTGTCCGCATTACCTGCTGTGACCATTCAATCACAGCAAAAAGAACCGTTATCACAACTTCGTCAGTTTATTGAGCATTTTAAAGGAAATGTTCTATTTTCAGTTGAAACTGAAGGACGACGTGAAACCTTACTGGATTTACTTTCACCATTAAAAATTAAGCCTAAACAGATTAAAACCTTATCTGAAGCCAATCAAGACAAGTTTAATCTGTGGGTAAGTCGTCTTGAGCAAGGTTTTATTCTTGATGAGGCTAAACTCGCCGTCATTACAGAGCATGAAATTTTAGGCGAGCGAGTACAACAACGTCAGCGTGATAAACGTAAGGCGGTGAATCCGGATACCTTAGTGCGCAATCTGGCTGAATTAAAAATTGGGCAGCCTGTGGTACATTTAGATCATGGTGTTGGGCGTTATGGTGGCTTAGTGACACTCGATACTGGGGGCTTAAAAGCAGAGTATTTACTGATCAATTATGCGAATGAGTCCAAACTTTATGTGCCGGTTGGTTCTCTTCATTTAATTAGTCGCTATGTGGGGGGCTCAGATGAAACCGCACCATTACATAAATTAGGTAATGAATCGTGGGCGAAAACGCGTCAAAAGGCCGCTGAAAAAATTCGTGATGTGGCAGCTGAATTACTTGATGTGTATGCCCAACGAGAAGTGAAAAAAGGTTTTGAATTTCAATATGATCGTGAGGAGTTCCAGCAATTTGCTGCAACCTTCCCTTTTGAGGAGACACATGATCAAGCCATGGCGATTAATGCCGTCATTTCGGATATGTGCCAACCTAAAGCGATGGATCGTTTGGTTTGTGGTGATGTAGGTTTTGGAAAGACTGAAGTGGCGATGCGAGCCGCATTTTTGGCGGTCATGAACCATAAACAAGTAGCTGTATTAGTCCCAACAACCTTGTTAGCTCAACAGCATTACGAGAATTTTAAAGATCGTTTTGCTAATCTTCCGGTTAATGTGGAAGTGCTTTCTCGCTTTAAAACAGCC
>JAGZBU010000061.1:0-5542 GCA_018369675.1 Parahaemophilus parainfluenzae
TAAAATTTGGATCCAATTTAATTGTGCATAATCACAATGAACTTGGAATAACTGACGTTCTACTTTTCGTTCAGTTTCTAATAATTTTAAAGCTTGCTGAACACCATTTCCATAAGCACGAACTAAACCACCAGTACCTAATAAAATGCCACCATAATAACGAACAACTACGGCACTAATTTCACCGACTTGGCTACCTTGCAAAGCGGATAGCATCGGTTTCCCTGCGGTTCCAGCTGGTTCACCGTCATCGGAAAAGCCTAATTGTTGCGAATCTGTTGGTTTGCCGGCCACGGCTGCCCAACAATGATGGCGAGCATTAGGGTGCTGAGATTTAATTTCTGCCCAAAAAGCTTTGGCTTGTTCAAGTCCTTCCGTATGTTGCAAATACGTGATAAATCGACTTTTCTTAATTTCTTCTTCAAAAACGACCGCACTTTTTGGGATAAGGTATTCAGCCATGGAATCATTGTTTAAATAAATTTGTTGCGTAGTTTATCATTGATAGCGGATTTATCGAAATTTCCCCATAATTATTGTATGATGTAGCTCAATTTCAATAAAACTAATGAATAACAATGACTGAAATTACTGTCGATAAAACCCTTGATACTGTTGGTTTACGTTGTCCTGAACCCGTAATGCTCGTAAGAAAAAATATTCGCCATATGAATGAAGGTGAAGTGCTACTTATTTTGGCGGACGACCCTGCCACTACTCGTGATATTCCTAGCTTCTGCCAATTTATGGAACATACCCTTTTAGCGAGTGAAACCCAAAATACACCTTTTAAATACTGGGTGAAAAAAGGCCAATAAAAATGCGGTCAATTTTGACCGCACTTTGTTATTCTGCCGTATTACTCGAAACGAGATAATACTGTTTCTGAATAAATTCAGGCTTCAATAAAGGAGAGGCGTTCCACCACGCAATCACAAGCTCCTGTGGTCCTTCTGCATAAGACGCAATTTCATACACGTTATACACAAAGTGAATCCCATCATGATCTAAATAGAAATTATCGGTCACTTCAAAAGCGTCTTTTGATGTAAATGCTTCGTCATCTTTTACCTCGCCATATCGAGTGTAACGTTCCCAAAGTAGCTCTTTTAATTTAGCTTGCTGATTTGGTTTAAATACATCATCAAATGAAAGTAGTTTTTTCGTTTCTAAATCAACATTAAGATAATGATAACCGCCAACGCCATGAGCGCCACCACCATAGCTGTAATAGTTTATTAAAAATACAGCAAGCTTACCTCTTTGGTGATTAAATGCTAAATCTAAGGTTTCATCAACCCCAATTATTGGAGACTCCAACATTTCTTTTTTAGCTTCATCATATGCTTTTTGGTAATCCACAATAAGCTGCTCACGACTTCTTGGTTTGCCATCTTCATTTTTTGAAATTTGTTCTAAAAGCAGTTTATCTAGCCACTCAATATTCGTTTTGAGTGTAGAAATGCTGTAATGAAGTTTACCTTCCACAGGCGCATATTCATCTTCTTTGGCCGATTTAGGATATTTAATAGTTTCCTCTTTATCAAAAATCACATCATCTTGAGCAATAATTGCCGGAATAACCTTCTCCGCCTTCTCTTTTTCTGCTTTTAATTGCATATTTTCTGCCGTCAGTTGCTCAATCGTTGCTTTCGCTTCTTTATCTTCGCAACCCGTTACCGTAAAAAGTGCGGTTAAAATTAAGGCTGAAATGAGTGTCTTTTTCATGTATTACCTATAAATCAAACGTATCTTTATCACGTAGAATATGATCATTGCCTTTGCGGCGTAAAAAACCGGTACGGTCAAAATATTCCATTAATTGCACTGTCAGTTTTCGACCAAAATTAAGCTTATCACGTAATTCATTTACGGCAACTTTACCTTCTTCGCCTGCCATTTCCTTAATTAAGCGAGCATAAGCATAAATGCTTTCAGTCAGGAAAAAACGGTCTTTTACGATTGGCGTAAGATAGCCCAATTTACCCGCTTTATACATAAAATTACGCATCGTACTTTCATCTTGCGCCAAGGCTGTTGCCATATCTCGCACCCAAATAGCTTGACCATGTGCTTTCTCAAATTCAGCTAACACCGCTTGCCATAATGTTTGTTCTTCGGCTGAAAATTGAATTTTGTGTGAAGGCAAATGTAACCAACCGCGTGTCTGTTGCAATTGGCCGTCATCGAGCATTTCTTCAATAAAATGATAAATCAGATTTTCTGGTTGGTTTAAAGTCGCAATACGGTATAAACGGGCTTTACTTAAACCAAGCTGATCATTATGTTGTTCATGATAGGTAGCAAGTGCGGTCAAAATTTGCTGCGTTTTTTCACGTTGATAATCACGATTAAAACACCAATTTTGGAAACGAATATCACCGTTTTCAGCCAACGCTTCTGCCAGTTGATTTTCAGTTAGCTGCTCACTCCACATTAGCGCTTGAGCTGAAACCGCCTCTTTTTTTAGGGTTAATCCAATGCGTTGTGTGGCGGTTTTAGCCTGATTAAGTTTAGCCAAGAACGCTAAACGAGCCTCTGTACGCTTATAACGTTTTGGTGAATGAATTTCGAGTACCTTGGCACCACCAACTAAAGCTTTCGCATCACCACTACGTAAAATTAATTTATCCCCAAAGGCCAAAAATAATGGCTGCTCTAAAATGACCTCCGCCAAAGTGCGGTCATTTTTCATTGCATTTTTGCTTTCAAGCAAGGTGAGCTTACCTGTTGTGCGGCTTGCTGCATGATAAATATGCACAGGCTGGCTATCTTTCAAATTCACTTCAGGTGTAATTTCAACGGTAATACGATCGGTTGGCTCAAGTGGCTCTGAGGCTAACAACCAATCGCCACGCTGCATGGGAATACGATCTAAATCGACATTTAAATTGAGAGCTAAACGTTGACCAGCCAAGCCTTGTTCACTCGGCGTATTCTGTGCATGAATATTTTTAACGCGAACCTTTTGTCCCGTAGAAAGGAAGAGTTCATCATCAATGGATACCGTACCCGCAAATGCTGTGCCCGTTACTACGGTTCCCGCCCCTTTCACACTAAAGACGCGGTCGATGGCATAACGGAACGGTTTATCCACTTCAGCTAATTCAGGTAAATTTGCTAAATAATCGCGTAACGCATCAATACCTAAGCCCGTTTGTGCCGATGTAATAAAATAATGAGATTCAGCTAAGAATGGATAATCTGTCTGAATTTGTGTTTTTAGTGCCTCGATTTGCTCATTTGTTGCTCGGTCAGCCTTGGTAATCACTACCATGATTTCAGTAAATTGAAGCTGACGCAAAATCGCTAAGTGTTCTTTAGTTTGTGCGGCAATCCCTTCATCGGCTGCAACAATAAGCATGGCATAATGCACACCACCAAGCCCGGCCAACATGTTGGCGAGAAACTTTTCATGGCCAGGTACATCAATAAACCCGAGCACTTTCTCTTTTAAAGGTAAATAGGCATAGCCTAAATCAATAGTCATGCCACGTTTTTTTTCTTCCGGCAAATGGGCGGTATTCGTACCTGTCAGTGCTTTTAAAAGGGCTGTTTTACCATGATCGACGTGCCCTGATGTAACTATGATCATAATTTTTCCACCGTATCTAATAATGCCTTAAAGTCAGCCACGCTACGTAAATCTAACCAAATCTTTCCTTTCTCAACACGACCGATTATTGGCTGTTCTAACGCTTTGAATACTGTTAAAAGTGCGGTCAATTTTGCTTCTGTTTTTTCAGCAATCGTCACTGCAAAAGAAGGGATCGTCGCCATTGGTTGGGAACCACTCCCAATCTGAGCAAAACTTTCTTCAATCTCTACATGATAATCTTTTAAACGATTTGCTAAACAAGCTTTAAGTTGTTCCGCTTTTTCTTGTAATACATCCATTGACTGGGTAAGCAAATGCAAAGTTGGCAACGTTTCAGTAAGCTTTTCGGGCTGAAGATAAAGGCGCAATGTTGCCTCAAGCCCGGCTAAAATCACTTTATCGCAACGTAATACGCGCTTTAATGGATGAGCTTGTAACTGAGCAATCCACTCTTTTTTACCAACGATAATGCCGGCTTGTGTTCCCCCCAATAATTTATCGCCCGAGAATGACACCAAGTTTACGCCTTGCTCAACTTTTTCTTGTACTGTCGGCTCACTCGGTAAACCATATTGGCTTAGCTCAATCAATGCACCGCTACCCAGATCCGTAATCACTGGAATATCAAACTCTCGTCCTAGCTCAACCAACTCTTGTTCTGAAACCGAAGCGGTAAACCCACTAATATGATAGTTACTGCAATGTACTTTCATTAAGAAAGCCGTGTTTTCATTGATTGCTTGACGGTAATCTTTCAAATGTGTGCGGTTTGTAGTTCCGACTTCAACCAGTTTACAGCCGGCTTGAGCCATAATGTCAGGGATGCGAAATGCGCCACCGATTTCAATTAACTCACCTCGAGAAATAATCACTTCTTTATCTTTTGCAAAAGTAGCTAGCATTAAGAGTACAGCTGCAGCATTATTGTTAACGATACATGCCGCTTCTGCACCTGTGAGTTGCGCAAGTAGTTCACTAATATAATTATCTCGATGACTGCGTTTGCCTTCTTCCAAATCATATTCCAGTGCAACGTTACCTTTCATCGCATGAAGTGCCGCTTGTTGTGCACTTTCAGACCATAATGCTCGCCCTAAATTTGTATGTAATACCGTGCCCGTTAAATTATGAACTGATTTAATTTGTACATGATTTTGTTGAGTCAATCGTTCTTGTAAATAATGCAATGTACTTAGGTGATCGGCAAAAAAGTGCGGTAAATTTTGATGCTGTTTAATAAACTCACGCCCTTCAGACAATAATTGGCGCAATTCACGCACGACAGCTGAATGACCAAATTCAGTTAAAAGCATTTCACCTTCTGATGTTTTTAAAAATTTATCTACCGAAGGAAGTTGTTGAAAAAGTGCGGTCATTTTTAATTCCTATTTCAAAATGGCGTTGAATTGCGAACTAATTTACGCTAAAGTAACCGCAATTTCAATAACGGAAGGTCGTCATCTCCGGTGAGGTGGCAGGACTTCAAATCCTGTTGGGGACGCCAGCGTTCCCGGGTGGGTTCAACTCCCATGACCTTCCGCCACTCTTTTCTTCCAAAGAATATTTCTCTCTCCCTAACATTCACATGTTTAATTTGAACTTTCATTATAATTTCACTGAATTTTAGGCAAACAAAAAGGCGTATCTTTCGATACGCCTTCTTAATCTACTGTTACAGTTTATATCAATTATTTGATGATTTTCGCAACAACGCCAGCACCTACTGTACGGCCACCTTCACGGATTGCAAAACGTAAACCTTGGTCCATCGCGATTGGGTGGATTAAGCTTACTGTCATTTTGATGTTATCACCAGGCATTACCATTTCCACGCCTTCTGGTAACTCGATTGTACCAGTTACGTCAGTTGTACGGAAATAGAATTGTGGACGGTAACCTTTGAAGAATGGAGTGTGACGACCACCTTCATCTTTTGATAATACG
>JAGZBU010000062.1:0-4717 GCA_018369675.1 Parahaemophilus parainfluenzae
CGTATTATCAAAAGATGAAGGTGGTCGTCACACTCCATTCTTCAAAGGTTACCGTCCACAATTCTATTTCCGTACAACTGACGTAACTGGTACAATCGAATTACCAGAAGGCGTGGAAATGGTAATGCCTGGTGATAACATCAAAATGACAGTAAGCTTAATCCACCCAATCGCGATGGACCAAGGTTTACGTTTCGCAATCCGTGAAGGTGGCCGTACAGTAGGTGCTGGTGTTGTTGCGAAAATCATCAAATAATTGATGTATTAACTGTAACAGTTAGATTAAGAAGGCGTATCGAAAGATACGCCTTTTTGTTTTTTATCAATGAATGTTATTTTTATGATAGAAAGTGCGGTCAAAAATTGCGTTGTTTTGGTATGATACAGACTCATTTTTTATACGGGTATTTTTATGCAACAACTACCATTTAAAGCCGTTGTCTCTGATCTTGATGGCACGCTACTTAATACCAATCATGTAATTGGTGAGTTTACTATTGATATATTGAATAAATTAGAACAAAAAGGTGTAGATATTATTTTAGCAACGGGTCGTAATCATACAGATGTTGCTTCTATTTTAGGTAAGATTGGTACGGAGCATGCCGTAATGATCACTTCCAATGGCGCGCGAGTGCGTGATCTAAAAGGTAATCTTATTTATAGCAATAGTCTTCCAGAAGAAATCGTGCTTGAGTTGTATAAAATCCCTTTTGATTGCACCAAGATTTGTATCAATACTTATCAAGATGATGGTTGGTTTATCAATACAGATGTGCCTGAATTAGCAAAATATCATAAGGATTCGGGTTTTATGTACGAAGTTGTTGATTTTATAAAACATCATGGAAGAGGAAGTGAAAAAGTATTTTTTATTGCTCATGATCCTAAAGATCTAATAGAACTAGAAGATTATCTTAGAACACATTTCGGGGATAAAACCACAATTGTTTATTCAGCGGTAACTTGCTTAGAGGTGATGAACAGAAATGTATCGAAAGGCGATGCATTGTCTCACCTATTAGAAAATAGAAATTATGGATTAAAAGATTGTATTGCTTTTGGCGATGGCCAGAATGATGTTGAAATGCTTTCTTGGGTTGGTAAAGGTTATGTGATGGCAAATGCTGATTCTCGTTTAAAAGAAGCTTGTCCAGAACTGGAAGAGATCGGGTTCAATAAAGACGAAGCAGTGGCCAAACATTTAGCAGAAATTTTTGGTATTAAATAGATGTTTCAGTCAATTTTTCTGGTTAGTGCCGGTGCGGCAATTGGTGCCTCTTTACGCTGGGGATTAGGTTTATGGCTTAATTCCCTGTTTAGTTCGCTTGCATTTGGTACACTTGTGGCTAATTTTATTGGCTGCTTTTTGATGGGGATTTTATTAGCAGCCTTTTGGACCTTCCCGCAATTTAGCCCTGAATGGCGATTATTCTTAGTAACAGGATTTCTCGGTGCTCTTACCACCTTTTCTTCTTTTTCAGGTGAAGTAATAGAACTCTTTTTTAAAGAAGAGTGGGGAAATGGATTGTTTGTTTTAGTGAGTCATTTAGTTGGTTGCTTAATTTTTACAGTATTAGGGATTTATTTCTTTAGACTCATCAGCCTTCTATTCCATTTCCGATAAAATCGCTAAATTCTTCAGAATAAAATCCATGAGAGAGCATATACTGCCAAATTTTTTGTTTGCTTTTGATTGGTTGAGGTTCTGCATAATTAGGAAACTTTTTACGTAGAACCTTTTCTGCGATTTCAGCCCAATTAATTTCACTTTCTCCAAGAACTTCATTTATTACGTCTGAAGATAGACCTTTTAGTTGACGTAATTCTTGTTTAATACGATTAGCACCATACCCACGTTGTGAACGTGCGTGTAAGTAATTTTCAGCAAATCGTTTATCATTTTGCCAGTTTTTTCTCTGGCAGTAAGCAATCGTTTCATCGATCTCATCTTCTGTAAATGCTTTTTCCTGCATTTTATTGCGCAGTTCAAATTCGCTATATTCACGTCGGGCAAGTAAATTAACAACATAGCTTAAAGCAAGAGAAGACATATAAATTCCTTGTGGTCAAATATGGTTGAAATGAAAAGTGCGGTCAATTTTGACCGCACTTTTAGTGATTAGAAGTCGCTTTCTGCGTCATCGTTAGATTGCTCAATGTCGGCCATTAATGCCTGTTCTGGATTGGCTACTAATTCAGCACGAAGCTTCGCTTCAAGTTCATTAGATTTAGCAGGGTTTTCGTTTAACCATTTCATCGCGTTAGCTTTACCTTGACCAATCTTGTCACCGTTGTATGCATACCATGCACCAGATTTCTCAACAAGTTTGTGTTTAACACCAAGCTCAATTAATTCGCCAGCTTTCGAAATCCCTTCTCCGTAAAGAATTTGGAAATCCACTTGGCGGAAAGGTGCGGCTAATTTGTTTTTAACTACTTTAACACGAGTTTCATTACCAATGACTTCATCTCCATCTTTAACTGAACCAGTACGACGGATATCTAAACGCACAGAAGAGTAGAATTTTAGTGCGTTACCACCAGTTGTGGTTTCTGGGTTACCAAACATGACACCAATTTTCATACGAATTTGGTTAATGAAGATAACAAGACAGTTTGCATTTTTGATTTGACCCGTTAATTTACGTAGCGCTTGAGACATTAAACGCGCTTGTAAACCCATGTGTGAATCACCCATTTCACCTTCAATTTCGGCTTTCGGAGTGAGTGCTGCAACCGAGTCTACAATGACTACATCTACAGCACCAGAACGTACTAATGCATCACAAATTTCAAGTGCTTGTTCACCATTGTCAGGTTGGGAAACTAAAAGTTCTTTTACGTCAACGCCAAGTTTTGCCGCATAAATAGGATCAAGAGCATGCTCCGCATCGATAAATGCGCAAGTTTTACCTACTTTTTGTGCTTGAGCAATAACCGATAAAGTTAAGGTTGTTTTACCAGAAGATTCAGGTCCAAAAATTTCAACAATACGCCCCATTGGTAAACCACCAATACCAAGAGCGACATCAAGACCTAAAGAACCCGTTGAAACAGATTCAACGTCAAGGGCTTGAGTATCACCCAATTTCATAATTGAGCCTTTACCGAATTGCTTTTCAATTTGACCAAGTGCTGCTGCGAGCGCTTTTTGCTTTTCTTCTTGAGTTGCCATATAAAACCTTCTTGAATAGAGTTATCTAAATTTGGCTAGATTATATCTGTATTGATGTACAGTATCAAGAGAAAATTTTTTCCTTGATGAAAAAATGTGAAATAGATTCCAAATTTGAGAAATAGTTTATTTAAAATCAACTTCTTAAATATTTTTTTAGATCTTGAATTTGTGCTGAGAGAATTTTTTTACCCAGTTCATATACAGTTCTTATTTTGGTTTCATCTCGTTCTAATCGACCTATATTGAGTAATACATTTGGGCGAATCACAAAGATTTTATTTTGTTTTTCTAAGCGAATAATTTCTTCTACTTGTTCATTATAAGTGCGGTAGCGATTTTCTAAGGTTTTAACTAAGTGTGGATATTTGCGATAAAAAAGCTTGAATAAAAAAGAAGAAGATTTTGTTTTACGGTAGTCGATCGGTTGAGTTAAAACAACGATGATTTTATCACAACCGAGCTCTTGTGCTTTTTCAAATGGAATACTATCGGCAATTCCGCCATCTAGGTACTTTTGTCCATTAATTTCTACAAACTTTGAGACAAAAGGCATGGCCGAAGTTGCTCTGAAGTATTCCATCTCTTTGAAAACATCTTTGATTTTGAAATACTCTGCTTTACCATTCTCAATGTTTGTGGCGGCTAAATAGAAATCAATGTGAGATTTCTCGAATTCATTTTGATCAAAAGGGTCGAGATTAAAGGGGAGATCATAGAAAGCGAAATCTTTATTGATAATATTGCCCGTTGTAAAAAGACTATGAAATCCCATGTAACGTTTATCTTTAAGATATTTTAGGTTATATCTCAACGCTCTTTCTTTTTGATTGGATGCATAATTTATGCCAAATAATGCGCCCGCAGAAACGCCAATAATCTTATCTATCTGAATGTGTTGTTCCATGAGGGCATCAAGAACGCCTGCTGTAAACATTCCTCTCATGCCGCCGCCTTCAAGAACGAGTCCTACTGTCATTTTTACTCCTGGAATTTGAAAAAGTTTTAGTGGAATAAATATTAAACTATAAACTTATTTATATTTATCTTGTTGTTTATCAATAAATAAATTTTACATTTGCGATCTCTCTCACAAATTTGATTTTTTATATTCGTCACACTTAGTTGGTTATGATATAACTACTTTGAGAAGTACTTGTTGGTTTAGTCGTATGTGATTAACCCTTTGATAAGGAGGAGTTTTAAAATGAAAACTCTCATAATCCCAAATGATCATATCAGTAAAGTATGTAATTTGTTAAATCAACTCATTGGAGATGTGACAAGTAAAAATCTATTTACGGGATATGGCCTGTTTCATAAAGAGAAAGATATGTTTGCTGTTTGGGCAAACAATAAGATTTACTTGCGTGCAAAACATGAGCTTTCGATAAAGCTAAAAGGATTGGGATGTAAACCTTTTGCAACAAATGAACTCAATAAACGCTTTGTGCTATCTGATTATTATGCTTTAACTGAAAGTATTTTAAAAGATAATGCTTTAATGAGAAACTTGCTTATTCTTTCTATTAGTCAAAT
>JAGZBU010000063.1:0-4244 GCA_018369675.1 Parahaemophilus parainfluenzae
GGTCCCACCTGACCCCATACCGAACTCAGAAGTGAAACGCCGATGCGCCGATGGTAGTGTGGGGTTTCCCCATGTGAGAGTAGGACACCGCCAGGTACTGAATGTGAACCCCGAGCTGAATGGCTTGGGGTTTTTGTTTATGGAGTTTTCAATATTTTAGCAAAGCGTTGATTCTATGATACAATCACCGCCGTAATTTTTAATAAAACAAGAGAAAATATGACCGCACTTAATGTATTAATTTATCCAGATGATCACCTTAAGGTTGTTTGTGAACCAGTTGCAGAAGTCAATGATGACATTCGTAAAATTGTAGATGATATGTTTGATACAATGTACCAAGAAGAAGGCATTGGTCTTGCTGCACCGCAAGTAGATATTTTGCAGCGTATTATTACGATTGATATTGAAGGTGACAAACAAAATCAATTAGTGTTGATCAATCCAGAAATTTTGGCTTCTGAAGGTGAAACTGGCATTGAAGAAGGTTGTTTATCTATTCCTGGATTCCGTGCTTTAGTGCCTCGTAAAGAAAAAGTCACAGTAAAAGCGTTAGATCGTCATGGAAAAGAATTTACGCTTGATGCAGATGGTTTATTGGCAATCTGTATTCAGCATGAGATCGATCATTTGAACGGTATTTTATTTGTAGATTATCTTTCACCGTTGAAACGTCAACGTATCAAAGAAAAATTAGTGAAATATAAAAAACAAATTGCAAAACAATAATCAAAAGTGCGGTATAAAATGACCGCACTTTTCCTATCAACGCCATAACGTAGAACATTATGAAACCATTGAATATCATCTTTGCCGGTACGCCGGACTTTGCAGCGCAGCATCTTGCTGCACTTTTAAATTCACATCACAATATTATTGCTGTTTATACTCAACCAGATAAACCGGCTGGCCGCGGTAAAAAATTGCAGGCGAGTCCTGTAAAGCAATTAGCAGAACAGCATCAAATTCCTGTTTATCAACCAAAATCCTTGCGTAAAGAAAAAGCACAAGCAGAGCTTAAAGCGTTAAATGCTGATGTAATGGTTGTTGTAGCTTATGGTTTGATTTTACCTCAAGCAGTGTTGGATATGCCTCGTTTAGGTTGTCTAAATGTGCATGGTTCTCTCTTGCCACGTTGGCGTGGTGCTGCACCTATTCAGCGATCTATTTGGGCAGGGGATCAACAAACTGGTGTGACGATTATGCAAATGGATGTGG
Source organism: Parahaemophilus parainfluenzae (assembly GCA_018369675.1). Taxonomy (GTDB): domain Bacteria; phylum Pseudomonadota; class Gammaproteobacteria; order Enterobacterales; family Pasteurellaceae; genus Haemophilus_D; species Haemophilus_D parainfluenzae_AC. Next base: position 1,219 of record JAGZBU010000063.1, read on the forward strand.
GGTTAGATACTGGCGATATGTTACACAAAGTGTATTGCGATATTGATGTGCAAGAAACCTCCTCCTCGCTTTACCATAAATTAGCTGAAATTGCGCCAGCTGCATTGATTGATGTTTTGGATCATTTGGAAGAAGGGAAATTCATTGCAGAAAAACAAGATGATAGCCAAAGTAACTATGCAGAGAAACTTTCTAAAGAAGAGGCTAAATTAGATTGGTCGCTATCGGCAGTCCAGCTTGAACGCAATATTCGAGCGTTTAATCCTTGGCCGATTAGTTTCCTACAATTAACCGATGAACAAGGTAATGAACAAACCTTAAAAGTTTATGCTGCTACTGTGTTGCCACATGTAGATAAACCCGCTGGGACGATTTTAAGTGTCGATAAAAAAGGTATCCAAATTGCCACGAAAGAAGGCGTTTTAAATTTATTGCAACTTCAGCCAGCAGGCAAGAAACCTATGTCTGTGCAAGACTTCCTCAATGGTCGAGCTGATTGGTTCCAGGTTGGTAAGGTTCTAAACTAATGGTATTTCAACGCAAAAAAACGGGAAAATCGACCGCGCTTTCGGTACGCGCTATTGCTGCTCAAGTGATTTTACAGGTTTTAGATCAAGGTAAGTCCTTATCAACGTTGCTTCCTGAAGTGCAATCGCAGATAAAACCACAGGATTTGCCTTTATTACAGGAAATCACCTTTGGTATTTGTCGCGTATTGCCTCGTTTAGAAAATATTATAAAAAAACTATTGGGTAAGCCATTGAAGGGTAAAACCCGCATCGTACACTGTTTGCTATTGGTGGGATTGTACCAATTACTTTATATGCGCGTGCCCGCTCATGCGGCGGTAGATGAAGTGGTGAATGCCACAAAATCATTAAAATCGGATAGTTTCCGTGGTTTGGTTAACGGTGTATTGCGTCGCTTCTTACGGGAACAAGAAGAGATTCTTGCTATAGTAGATAAACATTGGCAAACGCTTCATCCTGAATGGTTTGTGAATAAACTCAAAAAAGCTTATCCGAATTGGCTTGACATTATTGAGGCGAATAACCAAAAGCCACCGATGTGGTTGCGAGTTAACCAACAACAAAATAATACGAAAAATTACCGCACTTTATTGGAAGAGCAAGAGATAGCAGCGTTTGAATGTGATAATCCACATGCTTTGCGTTTAGCACAACCGCTTTCCGTCTCGAAACTACCGAATTTTGAACAAGGTGCGGTGACAGTTCAGGATCTCAATGCGCAATGGTCGGCCTTATTGCTTGAGCCACAAAATGATGAATTAATTTTAGATGCTTGTGCGGCCCCAGGTGGGAAGACTACACATATTTTAGAGATGGCACCACAAGCGAAAGTGATTGCGCTTGATGTCGAGGCTCATCGCTTAAAACGTGTTAAAGAAAATCTTACCCGTTTGAATCAGCAGGCAATAGTTGTTTGTGGCGATGCGACCGAGCCTGAAAAGTGGCTTGCGGAAATAGGCTTAAGTGGCGCATCTTTTGATCGTATTTTATTAGATGCACCTTGTTCGGCAACAGGGGTGATTCGTCGTCATCCGGATATTAAATGGCTGCGTCAAGAAACGGATATTGCCCAATTGGTTGCCTTGCAAGGACAAATTCTAAAAGCGCTTTGGGCAAAATTGAAACCTAATGGCATTTTGCTTTACGCGACTTGCTCGGTGCTTCCCGATGAGAACAGTCAGCAAATCCAGCATTTTTTAGCTGAAACATCTGATGCAGAATTAGTGCCATTGCCATTTGAACAAACGGAAAATACGATTGGAATCCAATTCTTACCACAAGAGAATGGCGGGGATGGTTTCTATTATGCAAAATTGAGAAAACGGTCAGCTTAAATGAATTTGCCTTTAATTGATGTCGTCATTCCTTGCTATAACGCAGAACAAACGCTTGTTCGTGCGGTGGAATCTGTGTTGCAGCAAAATAATCTTGGTCACCTTTGGCTGATTGATGATGCATCGACAGATAATACATTTGTATTAGCCTCACAGCTTGCAAAACAATATCCAGATAGAATCTCTGTCGAGCAAATGCCGAAAAATAGCGGCGTTGCGATGGCTCGAAATTGGGGCGCAATGCTTTCTATTCAAAGTGCGGTCGATTTTGTCGCATTTTTAGATGCGGATGATGCATACGAGCCCAGTGCATTGGAAGTGGCTGCGGCAACATTTCATTTCCAGCCAGATACTTCAGTCGTGAGATTAGCATTAAAGCCGATAAATTTAGCCCAACGTTATGCAGAACACCCTAATTTTGATCAGGCATGGCAATATATGCGCATGACCTGCGGTGGGAATATCGTTTTTAATAAAACTTTTTTCTTAGCTTGCGGCGGATTTCCAACACATCAATTATTCAGAGAGCTTGGTGGTGAAGATGGCGCTTTAGGCATTGCAACCACTAAAACGGCCAAAGTCGCGACATTATTTGAAGATGTAGGCGTATTGCATTTTTGTCGTGAAGGTATGCATGCAGAACGTTTACTCGATGGCCTATTATTTAGTAAACAAGATCCCGCGATTACAGTAGAAAAAATGGCAGAAGCTGAACAAGTCACATCGACCATTTGTCGCCGTATTGAGGCATTAAAGTGCGGTCTAAATTCAGCTGAAATTGGTATCCGACCTTTGGTTGTGGAGAGAACAGAATGAAAATAATCATCTTAGGTGCAGGGCAAGTCGGCACAACACTTGCGGCAAATTTAGTGAGTGAAGATAACGATATCACACTGGTAGATAATGAATCTCAACATTTGCAGAATTTGCAAGATAAGCATGATTTACGCGTGGTTAAAGGTTCTCCTTCTTCACCCAAGGTTTTGCGTGATGCAGGAGCCGCTGATGCAGATTTGATGGTTGCAGTAACGGCATCAGATGAAATCAATATGATTGCTTGCCAGTTGGGATATACTCTTTTCAATACCCCAACACGTATTGCACGTATTCGCAATGCGGAATATTTGCGTGAGAAAGATAAATTATTTAATGATGAAAACGT
>JAGZBU010000010.1:0-50099 GCA_018369675.1 Parahaemophilus parainfluenzae
TGGCGCCGCCAACGCGAAAGAGGAAATAAATAATAAACTAGAAAGAAAAGAGCGAGATAAGTTCTTCATTATACTTCAGAGATTAAGTTATTGATAAATCTGCGATATGATATCAAAACTTGTTTTAAAATTCTATAAACTCATATTCTCAATAAAAAAGTGCGGTTAATTTTCAAAGAGTTTTAAAATCTCTCGAAAATTAACCACACTTTTCATTTCAAAATTAACTATCTTGCTGTTTCTTTCTTCGCTTTTACTCGCTCTTCCCAGATTTCTCTAGGAATTCCATATTCCGTTATCTCATTTTCTTCAAGATCACTAACTCCTCGAAGATAGAGCATTGGCCAACTATCTTCATCTGGAACATATGCAAATTTAATATTAAATTCCATATTATCAAATAGGGAAAACTTATATTGAGTCCATTCTTGAGATAAGGTTGATCTCAATTGTTTCATTAAATTTATAATTTCCCCTTCAATTTCATCAGGTCTTTGATCTAATGGGAAGTAATGAATATCACCATTTGCAACAACCCATTCAGCTCCACCAGAATAATGTTCAGGATAAATAGAACCAATAAAATCAATCCTTACGGCTTCTTCAGGCATTATTGACCACAATAACTCCCCAATTTTCTGGTAAATTTCTTGTTCTTTCATTTTTAATTTCCTGTTGGCATATTTTTATGATTCTTTCAAATTACTTACCATCAACTGAATAAGATACAAATCCCAGCACCAAAGAATATCACAGAAGTATTGTCTAACCATATCCTCTAGGCATTATAAGATTCACTTAAAGCAAAACACCTCAGATAACCTGCCGTTTTTTACAATATATTTGCTATAAAAAATAAGCGGTTATAGAATACCTATAGCAAGCTGAAATTAATGAGATGAACTTGGTATGAATAACGTACAAAAGAAATATTTTATTGGCCTAACCCATTTTTTGGGAAATGTTCTCGGCCCTAAATACGAAGTCGTATTTCATTCTTTTGATAAGAATAAGGCTCATATGGAAGCCATTGCGAATAGCCATGTTAGCGGGCGGACCCTTTCCTCTCCACTTAGCTCTTTTGCTTCAAGTTTGTTGCAGGATAAAGTGTATTTAGATAAGGATTTTATCTTTAACTACAAAGCCGTGGCTGATTCCGAAAAGGTCATTCGAGGTGCAACTTATTTCATTAAAAATGGGGATAAATTAGAAGGCATCCTTTGTATTAATCATGATACCTCTGAGTTGGTTGATGTGATGACCAAATTAATTTCACTGGAAAACCTTGGAAACTTCGTCAATATTTTAGGTATTGATGCGGCCTTTGCCGAAGTGGAAGAAGCTGAAATAATTAATAAAGAAAAACTCGAGAATTCCATCGAAGATATCCTTTGTGAATACCTTGATTTCACCCTATTACATTCCGATAAACCACTCAGCTTAAGACAACGGGAAAACGCCATTAAAGTCTTATTTGATAAGGGTATTTTCAATATCAAAGGTGCCATTCCAATGGTGGCGAAATATTTGAAAATCTCAGAACCTAGCGTATATCGATATCTTAAAGCAATCAAAGAGAAAGCATAAAAAAGTGCGGTTAAAATTAACCGCACTTTTTTATTTTAATCGTGTTATTAGCCCACTACTTCAGGCAATATACCTAATTTAATTAGGAATGGGATACTCACGATAATAATCCCTAGAATTGAGACAAAGAGTAGGACCCCTGAACCACCCGGCACACGATAAGGTAAGTTTGGATGTTGATGGCGAGCTTTCCAAACCAATGCTGCCGGCAATACCACTGCATAGAAAGCAAACATTTGTCCTGCATAACCTAATGCAAGGATGAAACCTTCTGGATAGAAGAATGCAAAGAGCAATGGCGGAAGGAAGGTTAAGAAACCTAAACTTAAACGGTTTGCTGAAATATTGAAGGCACGTTTTAATAAGTCGTCAATACATTCTAGTAAACCGAGTGCGACCCCTAAGAATGAGGTAATCAGTGCTAAGGCAGAGAAGATTTTCACGACAGCCGCAATAATGGTGCTGCCTGTAATCACTCGAACGGCTTCAATCAATCCATTTAATGTCGGATCTTGATTAAGGATTTCTAAGAATCGGCTTTGGCTTAACACACCGTGAGTAGAAAATTGCCATAAAAGATAACCCACTAATGTGATTGCAGAGCCCACAATAATAGAAAATCTTAAGGCTTTTACATCACCTTCTAAATATTTATTTAAGCAAGGAATTGAGCCGTGGAAACCAAAAGCGGTAAAGAAAACTGGACTAGCCGAAATCAATAGTGCTTTATCAATTGGCATGGCCATTAAGTTATCGATTTTAATTTCTGGAATCATCAATCCAAGCACAATGAATAGCGCTGCAATCATCGCGATAAATAAGAAGCGATTTAAGGCATCCACAAAGCTTGTGCCAATTGCTACGAAGATACCAAAGAAGATCGTAAATGCTAGGATTGAACCTTTCATTTTGAGATCAGGCGTCGCAAAATCAGGTAAAGTTGAAGCAAGAATTGCACCACCACCGGTTACATAGGCGGAAAGTAATGCATAAAGGAAAATCATTAATACGCTGGTTGCGACAATTCGTCCTGGTCGACCAAAATACTGTGCGGCAAGCGTGCCAATACCGGCATCATGTTCAGCTGTTTGATAAACCTCAACAAATAATAATGCGCTATAGGTGAGCAGAATCCATAAAAGAACAAGTAGAACAACTGTAAACGTGAAACCTATTCCTGCAGAGGTGAGAGGCATGGCAAGCATCCCTGCCCCAATCATCGTCCCTGAGGTAATCAAGGTACTTCCCAATGTTTTGTTCATAAGTTTTCTCCTTTCCGATTATCGTAGAAAGGCTAGTCACTTCCTTATTTGACAATACATCAAACTACAATGTCATTAGAATGTTTTCGCATTTTTCTCATTAACCAAATATTTTTTAGATACAAAAAGCCCTTACCCCGTTACTGAGGTAAGGGCGGTAGGCCTATTTTTGTTCAAAACGTGCAGTGAAGAAACGTAATTGTTTTGGTTCATACACGAAACGAAGCCCTTTAATATCCTCTTTATGTTTGAATAAGTGGATAATACCATCAGCAACTAAATCCATGTGTGCATAGGTGTAAACACGACGCGGAATAGTAATACGTACAGTTTCAAGTTTTGGATGATGGTTTTCGCCAGTTTTGATATCACGACCAGCTGAAATAATACCACGTTCCATTGTACGCACACCGCATTCAACATAGATTGCTGCCGCTAATGCTTGTGCTGGGAAGTCTTCTTCTTGTTTCAAATGTGGACAGAAACGACGAGCATCTAAGAACACCGCATGACCACCAATTGGTTCTACAATCGGTACACCCGCTGCTTTTAATTTTTCACCGAGGTAACGTACTTGTTTAACACGGTGTTCAATGTACTCTTCCTGAGTTGCTTCTTTCAAACCGATCGCCATCGCTTCCATATCACGACCAGCCATACCACCGTAAGACGGCATACCTTCGAACACAACAACCAATTCTTTCGCTTTCATGAACAATTCTTCATCATTCATACATAAGAAACCACCGATATTGGTTAAGCAGTCTTTTTTACCACTCATTGTACAACCATCTGCATAGCTGAACATTTCTTGAACGATTGATTTAATTGAGCGATCTTGATAGCCAGGTTCTTGTTCTTTAATGAAATAAGCATTTTCAATACAACGAGTTGCATCGTAGAACACTTTAATGCCGTGTTTTGCGGTTAATTCACGAACAGCTTTCATGTTTGCGATAGAAACCGGTTGACCACCAGCTAAGTTTACGGTTACCGCCAAGCACACATAAGCAATATTTTCAGCGCCTTTTTCGTTAATTAATTTTTCTAATTTTTTAACATCAATATCGCCTTTAAATGGCACATCTAATGTCGCATCATGCGCTTCATCACGAATAATATCGTAGAAAATACCGCCATTGGCTTCTTGGTGGAAACGTGTAGTGGTGAAATACATATTACCTGGTACGTATTGACCCGGTTTAATCGCGATACGAGAAAGAATATTTTCAGCACCACGACCTTGGTGAGTTGGCACAATATGTTTGAAACCAAATAAGTCTTGAACCGTTTCTTGTAAATGATAGAAGTTGCGGCTACCTGCATAAGCTTCATCACCCATCATAATACCGGCCCATTGACGGTCACTCATTGCATTCGTACCGCTATCGGTTAAAAGGTCGATATAAACATCTTTTGAATCAAGTAAGAAGGTATTGAAGCCTGCCGCTTTCATTGCTTTTTCACGTTCTGCTTTTGGTAAGATTGAAACAGGTTCAACACTTTTAATACGGAACGGTTCTGCTGGATAGTATGCCATAATAAATCTCCTATTATGTTAGGTTTAAAGTCCATGATTATTAACCCGCTACTAAAAACATCTATCATCGAGTTGCAAGCATAGTACTGAATTTTTTTCTGCAATACTGTGATCAAAGTCACAAATCAATAAAATTTTATCAAATTTATAGAAAATTATTTTTATTTGATAATTTTATATCAAAAATCATAAACATACTGATTATTAGAGCAATTAAACAAGCGAGTTGGACTAACCAGTTTTCTCAATAGGACAAGCAGATATGGGAATGGTGTTGTAGGCGGGATTGCTATGAGAGGGCAATATTTCGACAAAAGAAGCATCAAAAATACAAAAAAGTGCGGTCAGTTTTTGAGGGGTTTTAAAACTCTTTGAAAATTGACCGCACTTAAATTATCAATACTTCAATAACTTCTTCAGATGTATAGTTTTTTAGATAGATACAAGCACGCGTCAGGAGACACGCCTATCTGGGAGTGCCAATAATAAATTATTCACATACTCCACCTTACTAAAAATCCCCCTCTTCTATAACCTCAATAGCACCACATCCTATAAATAACCATCTTAATGTTCCCGATAAAAATGGATCATCTAGAACTTTAGTTGCAAATAAAAAGTGGTCTTCATCTAAAATAGTTGCTCCCCACCAAAACCAGCTTCTATCTATAGGATCCATAAGAAATATCCAGTTATCAAAAGTCCAATCGTCCTCTCTTTTTCTACAAAAAAAACCAAAAATATCAAAACGGCTTTTAACTTTTTTAAAACCATTAATAAATTTTATTGGTAATATTTTTTTCCAAGCTTCTACATCGTCCCATTTAGACTTAGTATATAAATCATATTGATAATTGACCTTTAATAACACATCTCTTGCTAATCTCATTACCTCATTGGCATTACCATTGCACCTAATAATAAAATTCATCCCTAAGCCCTCTTGATAAGTGGGAAGACCATTACTTTCAAGACGAAGCCTTTCTTCTAAGAGATGCCTAAAAAAAGCATCATTAATTCCCATTTCTTCCCCTTTTTTTCTTTATTTTATTAGCAATGTTTTTTTCTTCTTTTTTTAGATAGTTTCCAAAAGATATAACTAATATCATAGAAAAGAAGAAAAAATGGAATATATACTTTATAACAAATGAAATTTCTGCAGGATATCCTCTTAAATACATCATTATAGAAAGTAACACTGTCATAATAATTGAAGAAAAAAAAGCCTTTTTAAGAATAGCAAATATATTCATCATTACTTATTCTCCATTATTTTTGCTATCCTTCGTCGCATGAATCAAGGATTCATACATTCTATCTTGCCAAGTTAATAATATCATTGTAAAAGTCAATTATATCTTTTGTTTTTACTATCCATTCAGATATCTTAAAACCATCTTCATTTAAGACCTCTCGTTCATTTACATATTCATTGATTTTAGACGCATCAAATTCTGGGAAATCATCTACAAATATTATCTTATTTTGAACATAAGAATTTTCCCCATCATAATAAATAATCCATGCAGAAATAAAATTTAAAGATTCTGGCTTATGCATAGATGTAATAAGTACTGAATGTTTCTTTTTTTCTATCCCATCAGCTATGGATGTAGCCCAGCTCTTTTTATATTCTTCAATGCCCCAGTAGTCTATTGGAATATGCAATTCTTCTACATATTCACCCAAAGAGATCGAGGCCAAAACATGCATTCCATTTTCATTATTAATAGACACGCCTTTATCTTTAAAGAAAATACCAAACATTATTAATCCCTAACTTCAATTAGTTAAAATAGATTTTACAACATCTGACTGAATCACTAATTAAACCTCTCAACAATCATACCAAAAATTGCTCATTCTTAAACCAATTGAACAAGCCATTTGAACTAACTAATTTTCCACATAGTCAAAGCAATCGTAAAAGGAATGCTTTTACACGCCGGATTGCATAAGTGCTTAGGCAAGCAATCCCGACAAAAATAGAGGAGTAGATTTATGAAATCTAAATTGATGAAAGGGTTAGTGATTGTTGCATTAGCAGGAAGCTTAACCGCTTGTGAAATGGACAGACAACAACGTCATACTGCAACAGGTGCAGCAATCGGCGGCGTAGCCGGTGGTTTATTAGGTGGAGATATTGCCACAACACTCGGCGGCGCAGCATTAGGTGGTGTAATCGGTAGTCAAGTGAACAAAGGCGGAGACTACGATGACAGAGAATATCGCCATCATAAAAAACATAAAAGACATCATCACCACAGAAGACATCGTGATTGGGATGATGACTGGGATGATTAATTCAAAATACAGATAAAAACAACCGCACTTTTGAGATACAAATCAAAGTGCGGTCGTTTTTTAGGGATTTTTATGAATTAATAAGGATTACCACCAGCCAAGTAGTTTCATCCATAATCCACCCACACCGAACCAAATCACTAATGAGAGGATGGAAACAATAAAGCTCACGCCCCACCATTGACCGGTTGAGTTATAACCTGAACCGTATAATGCTGGGCCAGGACCACCAGCGTATTGCGTTAAACTCATGGATAATGTTGAGGTGTAACCTAAACCAATTGCAGCAATGATTGGTGGTGTACCCACTGCGATAGCCGCTGCCACGAAAGCGAGATACATTGCGGAAATATGCGCCATGGCTGAAGCAAAGAAATAGCGGGTATAGAAATACACCAGCACTAAAATAGTAAAGGCAACTGGCCAGCTGAAACCGCCCACAGATGAAGAAATGTGGGTGGAAATCCAAGTGATTGCACCGTATTTATTAAGTGCATTTGCCATCATTACCAATACCGCAAACCAGAACATCGTATCCCAAGCAGTCGTTTCTGCTACGATATTTTTCCAGCTCATAATGTTGGTTAATAATAAAATCACTAAACCGATAAATGCAGAAATCGTTGCAGGGATATGGAAGACTAAATCACCCACCGTCCAAAGGAATAAAAGAAGGATAAAATCTAAGGCAAGAATCCATTCCGCTTTGCTCATTGGACCCATGCTTTTTAATTCTTCACGTGCCATTTCTGCCATTTTAGGCGTATCTTTTAATTCTGGCGGATAAATTAAATACACGAAATAAGGTAAGACGATTAAGCTCACAATACCTGGTACGATTGCTCCTAAGAACCATGTCATCCAAGTGATTTCTACACCTTGGCTTTTCGCAAGTTCTGCAATTAACGGGTTACCCGCCATGGCGGTTAAGAACATGGTACAAATAATGGTATCGATTTGAGAGACCGCAATCGCTAAGAATGCACCTGCACGACGAGCGGTTGGACCCGGTTTGGACTCATACGCATCAGCAATAGATTGCATAATAGGGTACATAATACCGCCCCCACGCGCAGAAGCCGAAGGAATCCCTGGACCGATCACAACATCAGCCAACGCCATACCATAAGCCACGCCCATCATTTTTTTACCAAAACGACCAACGAAGTACAGCGCGATACGTTTACCTAAACCGGTTTTAATCACCGCGCGAGATAAAAACATGGCAATAGCAATCAACCAAATTGTGCCGTTTGCAAAGCCAGATAACATACCAACATCACCTTGTTTTGGCGAAATTGGTGTAAGCCCAGTTAATCCACTGATCACCAAGGCAACGAGTGTTGCAGCACCCATAGGCATTGCTTTAGCGATAATAGCGACAATGGTTGCGACAAACAGTGCCAGCATTCCCCATGCTTTAGCGGATAGACCTTCTGGTGTCGGGATTAACCAAATCCCTAAACCAACGATGACGGCAATCAGCAGCCCCTGCCATTTAAAGCCAAGTTTGACTTCTACTGCTGGAATTTTACTTTCCATAGGATAACTCCTAGATAAATGAACAAAAAATAATTCATCACGTATAACGACCGTGACGCAATCGATTAAATAAGCGGTTATAAAGATACCACTTATTTAGTACGAGTAAAGGTTTAAGCGATGTTTTTAATAAAATTTGATGAAAACTTGATGCAGATTAAAAAACAACTTTAAGAATGAAGAAATTGATTCACGTGTTCAAGTACGGCTTTTCTCACGTTATCCTTTTCAAAAAGAATTTCATGTTTTGCTTGAGGTACAAGCATGGATTCTGCATGCGGAAAAAGTGCGGTCAATTTTTCAAGATTTTTGTTATCCACAATTTTTTCTTTTTCCGCTTTTAAAATAAGCACAGGTGTTTCTACTCTTGGAATGATTTTAGGGAGTGCTTTTATTGCATTTAAACACAAATGTACCCAGCGGAAAGTCGGACCGCCTAAGTGAATAGCAGCACGTTTTCGATTAATACGGTTCATCCATTTCATTCGCGTTTTAGAATGGCTAAGTTCATTAAAGTTTAAATCTGCCGGTTTGTAATGTCCTTTACCAAAAACATAGCGATGACCTTGACCAAATGCCATCATCGTTGCAATGATGAGTTCATCTCGTAATGGATGTTTCATTGGAACACCAAAGAAAGGCGAAGAAAGCACAGCCTTTTTAATATGGTGATCGTAATTGGCTAGATAATAGGTGGAAATCAACGCACCGAGGGAGTGCGCGAGAATATATTGCGCTTGATAAGCATAAAGTGCGGTCGTTTTTTCAATGATTTTTGCCATATCATCGGTATAAAAACGAAACTCATCTAAATGCCCTTTTTGAGGAATAATACGCTGTGAATAGCCTTGTCCTCGATGATCGAAAAGCAAAACATCATAACCTTGTTGGTAAAAGTCATAAGCCAACTCAGTCCATTTCAGCATATTTTCTGCTCGACCATTGACCAAAATCATCAATTTTCTGACCGCACTTTCAGGCTGAACCAAATGACGATAAGCTAATTTGATATTTCGTTCGCCAGAAAGATATTGCGTCGGAAATTGCTCAAAAAAAGGCAATAACTCCGCAAGAGCAAATTGATGAAAATGAGGTTCTCTGATCATAATTTTCCAATGAAAAGGGCGTAGTGAATACGCCCTTTGTCGTGAAAGTAAAACTTATGCCACCAATTGTTTTAAGATGCGGCGAACTGGCTCTGCAGCCCCCCATAATAATTGGTCACCTACAGTGAATGCTGCTAGGTATTCTGGACCCATTGCCAATTTACGTAAACGACCAACTGGTACGCTTAATGTACCTGTTACTTTAGCTGGAGTTAATTCACGTAATGTGGTTTCTTTGTCGTTTGGAATCACTTTCACCCATTCGTTGTGAGCCGCTAAAATTTGTTCGATTTCTTCTAACGGTAAGTCTTTTTTCAGTTTGATGGTGAACGCTTGGCTGTGGCAACGTAATGCACCGATACGTACACATAAACCATCAACAGGAATTGGATTGTCACTTAAACCTAAGATTTTGTTAGTTTCTGCATAACCTTTCCATTCTTCTTTAGTTTGTCCGGTTTCTGGAAGAAGTTTGTCAATCCAAGGGATTAAGCTGCCCCCTAATGCTGCACCGAAGTTATCCGTTGGGAAGCTATCAGAACGCATTTCTGCAGTCACTTTACGTTCAATATCTAAAATTGATGAAGCAGGGTCTTTTAATTCACTTGAAACTGCTTGTTCTAATAAGCCCATTTGTGAAATCAATTCACGCATATTTTTTGCGCCTGCACCTGAAGCCGCTTGATAAGTTGCAACAGACACCCATTCCACTAAATCTTTTTCAAATAAACCACCGATAGCCATCAACATTAAGCTCACGGTACAATTACCACCTACGAAAGTTTTAACGCCTTTTTTCAAACCTTCAGAAATCACGTGTTGGTTTACCGGATCAAGCACGATAATTGCATCATCTTTCATACGTAGTGCAGACGCTGCATCAACCCAATAACCGTCCCAACCTGTTGCTTTTAATTTTGGATAGACTTCATTGGTATAGTCACCACCTTGGCAGGTCACGATAATGTCTAATTTTTTGAGTTCATCAATGTCGAATGCATTTTTAAGCTCACCTGCCTCTTTTCCTGCAAATACAGGGGCTTTTTGACCTGCTTGAGAAGTGGTGAAGAAAACTGGATTAATATTAGCAAAATCTTGCTCTTGCACCATACGATCCATTAATACGGAACCGACCATTCCGCGCCAACCGATAAAACCGACGTTTTTCATGAATTTTTCCTTATTTTATGTTGTGTTGAATGGGTCTATTAATTACAGGCTTTACGCTACAAAATCAAGCTTTTTTAGAAAAAATGAGGCTTTGTTTAATTTTTCTCAATAAAAAATCCCCTTTCGGGGATTTATTGATTATTTATCTGCTTTTTTCGTGGTTTTCTTTACCGTTTTTTTCGGCTCAGATTTACCTTCAGATTTGACCGCACTTTTCTTTGTCGTGGTAGACTTTGTAGTCTTCTCTTTTGTCGTTGCGGATTTAGTTGCTTTTTTCTTTGGCTTTTCAGCTAAATTTGCCACTTTCCACTCCTCAAATTTTTCAAGTAACACTTTACCCATTGGGCTTGGATCACCTGTAAATAAAGTTTGTAAGCCGTTATTTTCAATAATATGACGACGAAGTTCTAAACGTTCTTGATGGTTTTCTGCTAAACGAATTGCACGTTCAACATATTCATCTACCGTATTTGCAATTAACCATTCCGGTAAACCTAAACGTTTGAATAACCCCTCATCAATATGTTCATGGACTTCTGCACCGGTTTTACATATACCTACTAAACCTAATGTCACCATATCAATAATGCCATTCGTATTCCCGAATGGGAATGGATTCACCATCATATCGCAGTTATGCAAAATACGAAGATATTGATCATAAGGCGCATGTGGATGAGCTGTCGCATCATTACCTAAATAAGATTTAATAAAACGCTCAACATAAGGATGAGTCACACCACTGGATTGACCTAAAGCAAAGTGGAAATGAACCTTAACATTCGCACGATCACGAATAGCCTTTAATGCTGCTAAGAAATATGGGTTAAGCTTCATTGTGGTAGAAGCAATACCAATATTCACCACTTCAGGATTTTCACGTAAGCGATATTCTACGTGTTGCGGTGCAAGCGCTGAAGGCACATAAGGTAAGGCATCTTTAGGTAAACGCAATAATTGCTCACTAAAGCATTTTTCAGAACCAACGTAGTCATCTTCTACAATTACATATTCAATAAAATCAGAATGTGTCGTCGCTGGATGGCCTAAAGCAATCACTTGAACCGGTGCAAGACGCGTATTACTTGCAAAAATGGTAGTTAAATCCATCCCAATACTTGGCATATAAAGAACGGCTGCACCATTTTTTTCACAAATCTCTTTTAATTCATTCAATTTACTAAAAATATTATCGCCTTTTAATAAATGGAATTCATCAAACACCGCTTGTCCTGCCGCATCTACTGCTTCATTACCCACACCAATTAAATGAAAACGCTCACGCGCAGCAATCATTGAAGTGGAATGCGTACGATAAATTGAATGGGATGAATGGAAATGCTCCAATAATACGACCATAACTGGTTTGCCATTATGTTCACCTAATTTAGTGACATCGCGATCTGTCCATCCACCTTGCAATAAATGACGACGGATGACTTGGTTTAATGCTTTTTTCACCCAGTGTTTATTTTCAGCAATATCGTAGCTGCAATGCATATATACATCGTGTGAAATTGCACTCGGCACATTATTTAAGTTTTTAATCGTCGCTAATTTTTCAGGGAACCATTGTAAAAGCGTACCACGCTTAGAGAACGCTTGATCGGTACCGATAAAACGAGGTGATTGCAATGCAAAACAAAGGGATGCACATAATTCAGGGTCTAAATTCCATAAAGCATCAAGATTAACATTCACATTAGATTCTGGCAGATAGAAAATACAGAATTTAATCAATGATGATCTCGCATTATCTAAATGGAAATCAGATAAATTAGTTTTATCTGGATTGCGGTTATAAGTTTGCAACACATGATCCGCATTCACAAAAGGTGATGATGCAAAAATCATATTAATCCAACGTTGTAAGGTAAAGAAACGTTGTGCTCCGCCTTCAGAAATATCTAATTTAGGATCAGAAAATAGCTCGCTCATTGCTACCGCTACACGGGTACAAAAATGCTTAATTTTATCTTGTACTAATTCATCATTTAATTGGCTAGGATAATCAATTTCAATGCCTTCAATGCCACCAAAATTAGTATCAATTTTGCTTAAAATATCGAGCAATTCTACGCAAGCTGCTTCATAATTTTTTGCCGCAACTTCTTGTTCAAAACGGATAACACTTGGTTGTTTTTGTGTTTCTGCCATTTTTTAATTCCTTTGGTAAAAAATAAATAATATTAATAATTAACAGGTTCCCCACAGATCGTATTCATCTGAATGGGTAATGGTTACTTTAATAAATTCGCCCACTTTCACAGGCGTGCCACTTAGATTTTCAATATAAACTAAGCCATCAACTTCGGGTGCATCGGCTTTTGTACGGCCGATAATACCTTCGTCATCAATTTCATCCACAATTACATCAAGCGTTTGGCCAATTTTTTGTTTTAATCGTTCAGCCGAAATTTCTTGTTGTAACTGCATAAAGCGGTGGAAACGTTCTTCTTTTACATCTTCAGGCACTTGGTCAGCCATTTCAGTTGCAGGTGCGCCTTCTACTGGGCTAAATTTGAAACAGCCCACGCGATCAAGTTGTGCTTCTTTTAAGAAATCCAATAACATTTGGAAGTCTTCTTCTGTTTCACCCGGGAAACCTACGATAAAAGTTGAACGCAAAGTTAAATCTGGACAAATCTTACGCCATTGCTTGATACGCTCTAAAGTGCGGTCAATTTTTCCTGGTCTTTTCATTGCTTTTAAAATTTTTGGACTCGCATGTTGTAACGGAATATCCAAATAAGGCAACAATAAACCTTCCGCCATTAATGGGATTAAATCATCCACGTGCGGATAAGGATAAACGTAATGTAAACGCACCCAAATACCTAATTTACCAAGCTGTTTACACAAGGTCATTAAGTCATTTTTAATTGGCATGCCATTCCAGAAAGCGGTTTTCACGCCACCTTCTTTGCGTTGTGTATCCATCGCATAAGCAGAAGTATCTTGTGAAACAACCAATAACTCTTTCACGCCTGCATCAGCAAGACGTTTTGCTTCATCCAATACTTGCGTGATAGAGCGGCTTTCTAAATCCCCACGTAATGAAGGGATTATACAGAATGTACAGCGATGATCACAGCCTTCTGAGATTTTCAAATAAGCATAGTGTTTAGGCGTTAATTTCACCCCTTGTTTTGGTACAAGGCTGGTGTAAGGATTATGCTCTGGTTTTGGTACGTATTTGTGTACTTGTGCCATTACTGTTTCATAACTGTGCGGACCGCTCACTTCCAATACTTTTGGGTGAACTTGGCGAATTTGATCTTCTTTTGCACCTAAACAGCCGGTCACAATCACACGTCCGTTTTCTTCCAACGCCTCTCCAATGGCTTCTAGGGATT
Source organism: Parahaemophilus parainfluenzae (assembly GCA_018369675.1). Classification (GTDB taxonomy): domain Bacteria; phylum Pseudomonadota; class Gammaproteobacteria; order Enterobacterales; family Pasteurellaceae; genus Haemophilus_D; species Haemophilus_D parainfluenzae_AC. Next base: position 13,868 of record JAGZBU010000010.1, read on the forward strand.
CCTGCACAGCGCTATCAATAAAACCGCAAGTATTCACAATGACCAAGTCCACATTTTCATAACTTGGTACAATGTTATACCCGTCAGTACGTAATTCTGTCAGAATACGTTCAGAATCCACTAAATTTTTAGGACAACCTAAACTTACAAAGCCAATATTCGGCGTTGATTTTTGCATAAATTTATTCTCAGCTATCATCATCTTTCAAAACTTTAGATTTTACTCAATTTCAAGCCGAAAGGCGATAAATTAAAGGTAAATTGATTGTAAATTTGCCCATTAAAGTCCTTTTTTCAGGTAGAATAATGCCCGTTTTTTTATTTACTCATATTCATTATTAACATGGAAAATTCTTCTCTTTTTTCGACCGCTCTTGAACAGACGGCTTATTTACTTATCCTAGGGAAAATGCTACTCGCACTTGTACTTGGCGGGATTATTGGCTTAGAACGTGAACTTAAACACAAACCGGTTGGGGTCAAAACCTGTGCAATTATTGCGGTGACGACCTGTGTACTGACGATTGTCTCCATTCAAGCCGCAGAACATTATGCGCAAGTTTCAGATAATATCCGAACTGACCCTATGCGACTTGCCGCACAAGTAATCAGTGGCATCGGTTTCTTAGGTGCAGGGGTTATTTTGCACAAGAAAAATGATGCGATTTCAGGCTTAACCACTGCAGCAATCATCTGGGCTGCGGCGGCTATCGGTGTGGCAACAGGTGCAGGCTTTATTTTTGATGCGATTATTGCCACTTTAATGATTTTAATAGCCATCCGTATCAGCCCGATTGTGCAACGTTATGTTCGCCGTAAAACCTATAAAAAACGTACTCGCTTAGCCATTCAACTGAGCTCTGCTAACAGCATAAGTAAAGTGACCGATTTATTATTGAAACATGATTACCGCATTGAAAATATCTCAGTAAAAGACCAAGCTAGCGGCGAGGTTCGCTTGCAAGTACGATGCTACAATATAGATAATGAAATGCTAAAAGATGTCTATACACTGTTAAAAACAGAAGATGAAGTTTTGAGTGTGGATGTAGAAAATTAAAATCAGCTAAAAATAACACATCACTTCTATCGTAAAGCCACTACTTGCTAGACAAAAAGTTAAATACCTAAACTGGATAACGTCATGAATTTACAAGACAATTTCGAGCAGCATACGCCGATGATGCAGCAATATCTCAAGTTAAAAGCAGAAAATCCTGACATTTTGTTATTTTATCGAATGGGGGATTTTTATGAACTTTTTTATGATGATGCAAAAAAAGCGGCAGCGTTGTTAGATATTTCTTTAACTAAACGTGGACAATCAGCAGGTAATCCAATACCCATGGCTGGCGTGCCTTATCATGCGGTAGAAGGCTATTTAGCAAAATTAGTGCAATTAGGTGAACCTGTAGCCATTTGTGAGCAAGTGGGTGATCCCGCCACATCAAAAGGGCCGGTTGAACGCAAAATTGTGCGAATTGTGACACCAGGTACGGTAAGTGATGAAGCGCTTTTACCAGAACGCCAAGATAACTTAATTGTGGCGATTTATCAGGAAAAAGAAAAATTTGGTTTAGCCACATTAGACATGACATCTGGACGCTTTCAGCTTTGTGAACCTCATTCAAAAGAAGCCTTGCAAGCTGAATTACAGCGTATTAATCCCGTAGAATTACTTTATTGTGAAGATTTTGCCGAAATGGCCATTATCGAACATTATAAAGGCCTACGTCGTCGTCCTATTTGGGAATTTGAACTCAGTACGGCGATTTCAGAACTTAATCGTCAATTTGGTACGAAAGATTTACGTGCATTTGGTGTGGAAAAATCACCTCTTGGCTTGGCAGCAGCAGGCTGTTTATTGCAATATGCAAAAGAAACACAACGTGCTTCTCTGCCACACATTCAAAGCATCAGTGTCATTCAAAATAACGATAATATTCAATTAGATGCTGCAACACGCCGAAATTTAGAACTCACTCAAAATCTTGCGGGCGGCACAGAAAACACGCTGGCTTCGGTATTAGATAAATGCGTTACACCAATGGGTAGCCGTTTGTTAAAACGTTGGATTCATCAACCTATCCGTCAAACAGACATTCTATTAAAACGCCAAAAAACCATTGGTGAAATTATTGATCAAGATTTGTATCACGAATTGCAGCCTTATTTGCAACAAGTGGGCGATATGGAACGTATTCTTGCGCGTGTAGCACTGCGTTCTGCACGTCCTCGCGATCTCACACGTTTACGTACTGCATTAGAACAAATTGAACCGATAAAATCACTGATTCATACAAAAACATCGTCAAATTTGACCGCACTTTCCGCACAAATTGATGATTTTTCCGCGCAAATCGAGCTACTTCAAAAAGCAATTATTGAAACCCCTCCGTTATTAATTCGCGATGGTGGCGTTATTGCTGAAGGCTATAATGCCGAATTAGATGAATGGCGAACCCTTTCCGCTGGTGCTACGCAATATTTAGAAAATTTAGAACAACGCGAACGAGAAAGCACGGGCATTGATACCTTAAAAATTGGTTTTAATGCAGTGCATGGCTATTACATTCAAATTAGCCAAGGACAAGCTCATAAAGCACCAATTCATTATGTTCGCCGTCAAACTTTAAAAAATGCCGAACGTTACATTATTCCTGAATTAAAAGAATACGAAGATAAGGTTTTAAAATCAAAAGGCGCGGCGCTTGCTTTAGAAAAACAACTTTATGATGAATTATTTGATTTATTATTACCACATTTAGGTCAATTACAATTAGCCAGCTTGGCATTATCTGAATTAGATGTGTTAGTTAATCTCGCAGAACGAGCAGAAACCTTAAATTATGTTGCACCACAATTTAGCGATGAAATTGGCGTAAAAATTGAAAATGGTCGTCATCCTGTAGTGGAACAAGTCTTAAAAGACCCTTTTATTGCTAATCCAGTGAATCTCAATCAGCAACGTCATTTACTGATTATTACTGGCCCAAATATGGGCGGTAAAAGTACCTATATGCGTCAAACAGCTTTAATTACGTTAATGGCCTATATAGGCAGTTTTGTGCCGGCTGATAGCGCGGTTATAGGGCAAATTGATCGTATTTTTACTCGAATTGGTGCTTCTGACGATTTGGCATCCGGTCGTTCTACATTTATGGTGGAAATGACCGAAATGGCGAATATTCTTCATCAAGCCACTTCACAAAGTTTAGTGCTGATTGATGAAATTGGACGCGGTACTTCTACCTATGATGGGCTTTCTTTAGCTTGGGCTTGTGCTGAATGGTTAGCGAAGAAAACTCGTTCGCTTACGTTATTTGCGACCCATTATTTTGAACTCACTGCGCTTCCAGAACAAATTGAAGGTATTGCTAATATTCATTTAGATGCATTAGAACATAACAATACCATCGCCTTTATGCACGCGGTTCAAGACGGTGCGGCAAATAAAAGTTATGGTCTTGCTGTTGCAGCATTGGCTGGTGTACCACAATCTGTCATTAAACTGGCTAAGCAAAAATTACATCAATTAGAAAAATTGTCAGCACAAAATGGTGATCAACAAATTCAACATTTAAGAGCATTAAATCAACATCAAGGTGAATTGGCTTTTGAAGCAGAACCGGATGCTTTACGCGAAGCTATTGAGCAGCTTGATCCAGATGAATTAAGTCCAAAACAAGCATTAGCTTATTTGTATCAATTGAAGAAAATGCTGTAAGAAATAAAAAAGAGCGGTCAAAAAATTCATTGTTTTTTATGACCGCTCTTTTATTTTCACTAATTTCTTAAAATCTCATAGATTTCAGAATCTTTTCTATCGAGATAATGGATGGATTGGATTTTACGAATAGTGCGTGATTTACCACGGATTAATAAAGTTTCTGTGGTGGCCAAGTTACCACGACGAGAAATCCCTTTAAGCAATTCACCGTGCGTAATTCCCGTTGCAGCAAAAACAAGGTTATCATCACGTACTAAATCTTCTAATTTTAAGATTTCATTGACCTTCACACCTAAGGCTTCACAACGTTGAATTTCTTCAGCGGCAATTTTACGGTTTTCTTCTGTATCACCTTTCACTTCATTGCGTGGAATAAGACGAGCTTGCATATCTCCACCTAATGCACGAATTGCAGCAGCAGCTGCCACACCTTCAGGTGCACCGCCAATGCCATAAACCATATCCACTTCAGCATCCGGTAAACAGCATAAAACCGAAGCCGCCACATCACCATCTGGAATAGCCATCACGCGAATACCAAGATTATGCATTTGTTTAATCACTTCATCATGACGTGGTTTAGCGAGCACCATCACGGTTAAATCTGATAATGATTTACCTAAACGAGAAGCCACACGACGAAGGTTTTGTTCAATCGGTAAACTTAAATCGATCATGCCTTTCACTTCAGGGCCGACGACCAATTTTTCCATATACATATCGGGTGCTTTTAAGAAGGTACGTTTACCACCAGCTGCCAACACAGAAATGGCATTTGATTGGCCCATTGCGGTCATTCTTGTGCCATCAATCGGATCAACCGCAATAGAAACGAGTTCACCATTACCTGAGCCCACTTTTTCGCCAATATAAAGCATTGGTGCTTCGTCAATTTCCCCTTCACCAATCACAATTTCACCGTCCATATGGATTAAATTCAGCATATAACGCATGGCTTTGACTGCTGCCTCATCTGCCGCATTTTTATTACCACGACCAAGCCAAGTATAAGCTGCTAATGCTGCCGCTTCGGTTACTCTTGAAAATTCAATAGCTAATGCACGATTCATTTTTCTCTCCCAATGCAAAAAGTCTCGTTATTTTATCACTAAGCAAACGTTTGCATAATAAATTTTGACAAGAGGCTTTTAAAAATAGGATTAAGTCGGTAGAATAAAGCCGTTTCGGACTTATTTTAAAAAAGGAAATCACTATGTCTTTAGAAATTTTAGATCAGCTTGAAGAAAAAATTAGACAAGCAGTAGAAACCATTCAATTACTTCAACTTGAAGTAGAAGAATTAAAAGAACAAAAAAATCAATCTCAACAAGCGGTAGAAGCGTTGCAACATGAAAATGAGCAACTTAAAAATGAACACCGCAACTGGCAAGAACATATTCGTTCATTATTGGGTAAATTCGACAACGTATAATGACTATAAAGGCTTAGAAAATCTAAGCCTTTTTTCTTATTAGGAAACAATATGAATATTTGCGTGATTTCAGGCAGCACATTAGGCGGCGCTGAATATGTGGCAGAGCATTTAGAAGAGGTGTTAAAAACACAAAATTTTTCTACCGCACTTTTCCACGGACCAGAACTTGATGATGTGATTGATGAAAATATTTGGTTGATTGTCACTTCAACACATGGTGCAGGTGAATTGCCTGATAATTTGAAACCACTCTTTGAACAAATTGCGGCATCAGATAAAGATTTCTCTTCTCTCCGCTTTGCCGTTGTAGGCTTAGGCAATTCAGATTACGATACATTCTGTCATGCCGTGAATAAAGTTGAAACACAATTAAGTGAAAAAAGTGCGGTCAAAATTTGCAACAGTTTAAAAATCGATGTCTTGCATGTTGATGATCAAGAACAATTTGCTGAAGATTGGCTACCACAATTTATAAATGCACTTTAGTCATAATAAAGCGATAATTTGAGTTATCGCTTTTTCTTTATCCATTATCCTAAAAAATCACCTGTGGATAACTTTAATAAAACCTGTCAAAAACTTGTTCTTTTCCACTGAGTAAATATGATGATTGTTTTAACTGTGGATAAAATTGAAGGTTATACACAAGAAAAAACCTTCAAACTGACGACATTTCAACACTATCTAAAACGATCTAACTTCTTCATTTAAAAAAGGAAAAGGATCTTATTCACAAGATAAATGGATCCTAATAGTAACAATAATAAGATCTTTATATATAAATAGATCTTATCTTTATTACCTCTCGATCTTATCTCATCACAGATTGAATTCTTGCTTTCAAGCACACGTAATTTTCAGTAGAATAGCGCCTATTTTTAGATCGAAGATCAAATTGAAGACGAAGAGAGAGATATGTTTTACACCGAAAATTATGATGTGATCGTTGTAGGTGGAGGTCATGCCGGTACAGAAGCCGCATTGGCTCCGGCACGCATGGGATTAAAAACCCTGTTATTGACACATAATGTTGATACCCTTGGACAAATGTCATGTAACCCTGCTATTGGTGGTATTGGTAAAGGCCATTTAGTGAAAGAAGTGGATGCCATGGGTGGCTTAATGGCGCACGCTGCAGATAAGGCGGGGATTCAATTTCGTACTTTAAACAGCAGTAAAGGGCCTGCTGTACGTGCAACTCGTGCTCAAGCTGACCGCGTGTTATATCGCCAAGCCGTACGCATCGCACTAGAAAATCAACAGAATTTAGATATTTTCCAACAAGAAGTAACCGATATTTTAATTGAGCAAGATCGAGTTTGTGGTGTGGAAACCAAAATGGGACTTAAATTCCGTGCTAAATCGGTCATTTTAACTGCCGGTACTTTCTTAGCGGGTAAGATCCATATTGGTTTAGAACATTATGAAGGTGGTCGAGCTGGTGATCCGGCATCTGTTACACTTTCTCATCGTTTACGTGATCTGAATTTACGTGTAGATCGTTTAAAAACCGGTACGCCACCACGTATTGATGCACGCACGATCAATTTTGATATATTGGCTAAACAACATGGTGATGCCATATTACCTGTATTTTCTTTTATGGGATCGGTATCTGATCACCCTCAACAAATTCCTTGTTATATCACGCACACTAATGAACAAACTCATGAAGTGATCCGTAATAATTTGGATCGCAGTCCAATGTATACCGGTGTGATTGAAGGGATCGGTCCGCGTTATTGCCCATCTATTGAAGATAAAGTGATGCGTTTTGCAGATCGTAATTCACATCAAATTTATTTGGAACCGGAAGGCTTAACCAGTAACGAAGTGTATCCAAACGGGATCTCTACTAGTTTGCCGTTTGACGTGCAAATGGGCATTGTGAATTCCATGAAAGGTTTGGAAAAAGCGCGCATCATTAAACCGGGTTATGCCATTGAATATGATTATTTTGATCCGCGTGATTTAAAACCAACGTTAGAAACTAAATCGATTTCGGGTTTATTCTTTGCCGGTCAAATTAACGGTACAACGGGTTATGAAGAAGCGGCGGCACAAGGTTTATTGGCAGGGATTAACGCAGGACTTTACGTACAAGAGAAAGAAGCATGGTATCCACGTCGCGATCAATCTTATACAGGCGTATTGGTGGATGATCTTTGTACACTTGGTACCAAAGAACCATATCGCGTATTTACTTCTCGTGCTGAATACCGTTTGTTATTACGTGAAGATAATGCGGATATTCGTTTAACGCCAATAGCCCATGAATTAGGTTTGATTGATGAGGCTCGTTGGGCGCGCTTTAATCAAAAAATGGAAAATATTGAACAAGAACGCCAACGCTTACGCAGCATTTGGTTGCATCCGCGTTCTGAATATTTAGAAGAAGCCAATAAAGTACTTGGTAGTCCACTTGTGCGTGAAGCCAACGGTGAAGATTTATTACGCCGTCCAGAAATGACCTACGATATTTTGACTTCTTTAACGCCATATCAACCGGCAATGGAAGATAGAGAAGCCGTAGAACAAGTGGAAATTGCTATTAAGTATCAAGGCTATATTGAGCATCAACAAGAAGAAATTGAAAAACAAAAACGTCACGAAAATACGGCTATTCCGGCTAACTTTGATTACAGCAAAGTGTCTGGTTTATCTAATGAAGTACGTGCGAAATTGGAACAGCATCGTCCGATTTCCATTGGTCAAGCAAGCCGAATTTCAGGCGTTACTCCTGCAGCAATTTCAATTATTCTGGTGAATTTGAAAAAACAAGGCATGCTAAAACGTGGGGAGTAAACTTCTCAGGTATTGAAAGCAAAAGTGCGGTGAATTTTCATCGCACTTTTTTATATTACAAATTAAAAAAATGTAATTAGTAGGCTAAATTTTTGCTGAAATAAAAACACTAAGGATTTTAACCGCACTTTCAAGTAGAATGACGACAAACAGACAAGATAGATAGAAAAATGAAAGCAAAACTCGAAAATTTACTGGCTCAAGCTGAAATTCAATTAACCGATCTACAAAAAGATCAACTGATCCAGTTAGTACAATTACTCAATAAATGGAATAAAGCCTATAACTTAACCTCTGTGCGTGATCCACAGGAAATGTTAGTGAAACATATCTTGGATAGTATTGTTGTTAGTCCTTATTTACAAGGGGATCGTTTTATTGATGTAGGAACCGGTCCAGGCTTGCCAGGCCTGCCTTTAGCCATTATTAATCCTACCAAGCAATTTGTCTTGTTAGATAGTTTAGGTAAGCGTATTAGCTTTATTCGAAATGCAGTACGTGAGTTAGGACTAACAAATGTAGAACCTGTTCTTAGCCGCGTTGAGGAATACCAACCTGAACAAAAATTCGACGGTGTATTAAGTCGTGCATTTGCTTCGTTAAAAGATATGACAGATTGGTGTCATCATTTGCCAAAGAAAGATGGATATTTTTATGCCTTGAAAGGCATTTATCACGAAGATGAAGTTCAAGAATTAGACAAAAAATTCGAAGTAAAAGACGTAATAACTTTACATGTTCCTGAGCTTGTAGGTGAACGACATTTAATCGTTTTACGATAAAACACACTTTTTTTACGGCTATTTTGTTAATTATTTTTTAAAAGTGTGATTTGTTTAACATTTTTTAGTGGTTTAAAAGTTGAAACTCTTTGTAGCACGGGTATAATTAGATGGTTTTTGTATTTTAAAAAAATAAGATAATGTCTAAGGTTTTAACACAGGCTAAAAATCGATATCAAAAGGCGATAATCATTGAGTCGGTTTGTCTTGTTGTTTTTGGGGTATTCCTTGCAATTTGGCAAGGTGAAAGTGCGGTAGATTTCAGTTTAGGATTTATCAGTGCTTTTGTACCATTTTGTGCTTTTGCTTATATTGTTTTTTTTCGCAAACAAGATTTTTCAACAAAATTAAAGGCATTTTATCTTGCTGAAGTAGTTAAGTTTCTATTCACTATTTTGTTGGTTATAACCTTTTTTAAATGGTTTGAAATTACTAATTTTTTACTGTTTTTTAGCGGTTTTATGGTGGCATTATTATTGAATAATTTGCTTCCTTTTTTGTTTAGATAAAACAGCATCCATTTTATTATTTTTTATACAGGGTATTTATTATGTCAGGACAAACCTCGATTGAGTATATCCAGCACCATTTGACTTACCTAACCACAGGGGAAGGATTTTGGACCTTTAATTTAGATACATTTTTCTTTTCTATCGTTTGCGGTTTAGTTTTTATTGGTATTTTTTATAAAGTAGCTAAAAAAACGACAACCGGTGTTCCAGGAAAATTGCAGTGTGCAGTTGAAATGGCTGTAGAATGGATAGATGGTGTCGTTCGTGAAAACTATCATGGAAAACGAGGGGTTATTGCGCCATTAGCATTAACTATCTTCGTTTGGGTGTTTATCATGAATGCAATTGACCTTGTACCTGTTGATTACATCCCTCAACTTTTTGCTTTAATTAGCGGAGATCATCATATTCCTGTACGTGCCGTGCCTACTACAGATATGAACATGACCTTCGCAATGTCTATTTCTGTATTTATTCTAATTCTGTTTTATACCGTGAAATCTAAAGGTATTACAGGATTGGTTAAAGAATATACGTTACATCCTTTTAATCATTGGGCTTTTATTCCCGTAAACTTACTATTAGAGTCTGTTACTTTAATTTCAAAACCAGTCTCTCTTGCTTTACGTTTGTTCGGTAATATGTATGCTGGTGAGTTGATTTTCATTCTTATCGCAGTGATGTATTCAGCTAATGCTTTCGTTGCTGCTATGGGAGTGCCATTGCATTTAGTTTGGGCTATATTCCATATTTTGGTTATAACGTTGCAAGCCTTTGTTTTCATGATGTTAACTGTTGTTTATCTCAGTATCGCTTATAACAAAGCCGAACATTAATTAACTTTTTTATTAACAAACCGGGCGAAAGCCTTAACTCAACTTGGAGAAATCTTATGGAAACTGTAATTAGTGCAACAATTATTGCATCTGCGATTATGCTTGCTTTTGCTGCTTTAGGTACTGCAATTGGCTTCGGTCTTTTAGGTGGTAAATACCTAGAATCTGCAGCTCGCCAACCTGAATTAGCTAACTCACTACTTACAAAAATGTTTATCGTTGCAGGTCTATTGGATGCGATTGCTATGATTGCAGTTGGTATCGGCTTGTACTTTGCATTTGCAAACCCATTTGCCTCATTATTAGGTTAATAAACAACAAACAGCCTATTAAAGAAGGGGGTATGTTGTGAATATTAATGCAACATTAATTGGCCAAACTATAGCATTTATCATCTTTGTATGGTTTTGTGTTAAATATGTATGGCCACCAATTATTAAAGCAATTGAGGAACGTCAGAGCCAAATTGCGAACGCGTTAGCGTCAGCTGAAGCAGCGAAAAAAGAGCAAGCAGATACTAAAAATCTTGTGGAACAAGAACTTTTATCTGCAAAAGTACAAGCTCAAGAGATTTTAGATGCTGCGAATAAACGTCGCAATGAAGTGTTAGACGAAGTGAAGGCAGAAGCCGAAGAACTGAAAGCAAAAATTATTGCTCAAGGTTATGCTGAAGTAGAAGCAGAACGTAAACGTGTTCAAGAAGAATTACGTGTTAAAGTGGCTTCATTAGCAGTGGCTGGTGCTGAGAAAATTGTGGGTCGTTCTATTGATGAAGCGGCAAACAATGACATTATTGATAAATTAGTTGCAGAGTTATAAGAGGCTTAGCTTATGTCAGAATTAACTACAATAGCTCGCCCTTATGCAAAAGCTGCATTCGACTTTGCCATTGAACAAAGTGCGGTTGAAAAATGGACTGAAATGTTAGGTTTTGCTGCAGCTGTAGCTGAAGATGAAACGGTAAAAGCTTACTTAAGTAGTTCTCTTTCTGCACAGAAATTAGCTGATACAGTAATTTCTATTTGTGGCGAACAATTGGATCAATATGGGCAAAATCTTATTCGGTTAATGGCTGAAAATAAGCGTTTGAGTGCGATTCCTACCGTGTTTGAAGAATTTAAACATTATGTGGAAGAACACCAAGCTATTGCAGAAGTTGAAGTAACTTCAGCACAACCATTGAATGCAACACAAATCGAAAAAATTGCAGCTGCAATGGAAAAAAGATTAGCTCGCAAAGTGAAATTAAATTGCAATGTAGATAGCTCACTGATTGCCGGTGTAGTGATTCGTACAGAAGATTTTGTGATTGACGGAAGTAGTCGTGGACAACTTGCTCGTCTCGCAAATGAGTTGCAATTATAAGAGGAATACAAGATGCAACTAAATTCAACTGAAATTAGTGAATTGATTAAAAAACGCATCGCTCAATTTGACGTGGTGAGCGAAGCCCGTAATACAGGGACTATTGTTTCTGTAAGCGACGGGATTATTCGTATTCATGGCTTAAGCGATGTGATGCAAGGCGAAATGATCGCCTTACCGGGCAACCGTTACGCAATGGCACTTAACCTTGAACGTGATTCTGTTGGTGCAGTAGTAATGGGTCCTTACGCAGATTTAGCGGAAGGTATGGAAGTACAATGTACTGGCCGTATTCTTGAAGTACCAGTTGGCCGTGGTTTATTAGGTCGTGTGGTAAATACGCTTGGTCAACCAATCGATGGTAAAGGTGAAATTGAAAACGATGGTTTCTCTCCTGTTGAAGTCATTGCACCAGGTGTTATCGATCGTAAATCGGTTGATCAGCCTGTACAAACCGGTTATAAAGCGGTTGACTCCATGGTTCCAATCGGTCGTGGTCAACGTGAGTTAATCATTGGTGACCGTCAAACTGGTAAAACAGCATTAGCAATCGACGCAATTATTAACCAACGTGATTCAGGTATTAAATGTATCTATGTAGCGATCGGTCAAAAAGCGTCGACTATTGCAAACGTAGTGCGTAAATTAGAAGAGCACGGTGCGCTTGAAAACACAATCGTTGTTGCAGCATCAGCATCTGAATCAGCTGCGTTACAATATTTAGCACCTTACGCTGGTTGTGCAATGGGTGAATATTTCCGTGATCGCGGTGAAGATGCGTTAATCGTTTACGATGACTTATCAAAACAAGCCGTTGCTTATCGTCAAATTTCATTATTATTACGTCGTCCACCAGGTCGTGAAGCCTATCCAGGTGACGTATTCTATCTACACTCACGTTTACTTGAACGTGCAGCGCGTGTAAATGAAGAATACGTAGAAAAATTCACTCAAGGTGCAGTAAAAGGAAAAACAGGTTCTTTAACCGCTCTTCCAATTATTGAAACTCAAGCAGGTGACGTTTCAGCATTCGTTCCAACCAACGTAATTTCGATTACCGATGGTCAGATTTTCTTAGAATCTAACTTATTTAACTCTGGTATTCGTCCAGCGGTAAACCCTGGTATTTCGGTCTCTCGTGTGGGTGGTTCTGCACAAACTAAAGTAGTGAAAAAATTAGCTGGTGGTATCCGTACCGCATTAGCTCAATATCGTGAATTAGCGGCGTTTGCTCAGTTCGCATCTGACCTTGATGATGCTACCCGCAAACAACTTTCTCACGGTGAAAAAGTCACTGAATTATTGAAACAAAAACAATATGTACCGCTTAGCGTAGCAGAGCAATCTGTGTTGCTTTTCGCGGTTGAGTTTGGCTATTTAGAAGATGTGGAATTGCAAAAAATTGCAAGTTTTGAAGCTGCACTTTTAGATTACGCTCGCCGTAACCACAGCGAGTTTATGGCTGAATTGACCAAAACCGGTAATTACAATGATGAAGTTAAAGCATCATTGAAATCGATTTTGGATAACTTTAAAGCCAACAGCGCGTGGTAAAAGTAACGGAGAAATAAGATGGCAGGTGCAAAAGAGATAAAAACCAAAATTGCCAGTGTACAAAGTACACAAAAAATTACAAAGGCAATGGAAATGGTGGCGACCTCGAAAATGCGTAAAACGCAGGATCGTATGTCGGCTTCTCGTCCGTATTCTGAAACAATACGAAATGTTATCAGCCACGTCTCTAAAGCAAGTGTTGGTTATAAACACCCATTTTTAATTCAACGCGAAGTGAAAAAAGTCGGGATCTTAGTGGTCTCGACTGACCGCGGAATGTGTGGTGGTTTGAACATTAACTTGTTTAAAACCGTCATGACAGAAATCAAACAATGGAAAGATAAAGGGGTTAATGTTGAATTGGGTTTAATTGGCTCAAAAGGCATTAGTTTCTTCCGTTCATTAGGATTACCTGTTCGTGCACAACTTTCCGGTTTGGGTGATAATCCGACAATGGAAGACTTAATTGGTGTTGCAAACGGTATGTTTGGTAGCTATAAAGACGAAGAAGTAGATGCAGTTTATATTGCCTACAATAAATTCGTTAATACAATGGCACAAAAACCTGTTTATCAACAATTAATACCATTACCGGCATTAGAAACCGATAATTTAGAGCAAAGACAAAGCACCTGGGATTACCTTTACGAGCCAGAGCCAAAAGTCTTATTAGACAGTTTGCTTACTCGTTATTTGGAATCACAAGTGTATCAATCTGTGGTAGATAACCTTGCTTCCGAGCAAGCTGCTAGAATGGTAGCAATGAAAGCGGCAACTGATAATGCAGGTAATTTAATCAATGACTTGCGATTAGTTTACAATAAAGCCCGTCAAGCAAGTATTACAAATGAATTAAACGAAATCGTCGCCGGCGCGGCAGCGATTTAATGAAAGAGGAACGGTAATGTCAGCAGGAAAAATTGTACAAATCATCGGTGCGGTGATTGACGTTGAATTCCCACAAGATGCAGTACCAAAAGTTTATGATGCATTAAAAGTTGAATCAGGTTTAACCCTTGAGGTTCAACAACAATTAGGTGGCGGTGTAGTTCGCTGTATCGCATTAGGTACATCTGACGGCTTAAAACGTGGCTTAAAAGTAGAAAATACGGGTAACCCGATTCAAGTTCCAGTAGGGACTAAAACGTTAGGCCGTATTATGAACGTATTAGGTGAACCAATCGATGAGCAAGGTGAAATTGGCGCAGAAGAAAGCTGGTCTATTCACCGTCCAGCACCAAGCTACGAAGAACAATCTAACAGTACGGAATTATTAGAAACCGGTATCAAAGTTATCGACTTAATTTGTCCATTTGCAAAAGGTGGTAAAGTAGGTCTGTTCGGTGGTGCGGGTGTAGGTAAAACCGTTAACATGATGGAATTAATCCGTAATATCGCGATTGAGCACTCAGGTTACTCCGTATTTGCGGGTGTAGGTGAACGTACTCGTGAAGGTAACGACTTCTATCATGAAATGAAAGATTCTAACGTATTAGATAAAGTATCATTAGTTTACGGACAAATGAATGAGCCACCAGGTAACCGTTTACGTGTTGCGTTAACCGGTTTAACTATGGCAGAGAAATTCCGTGACGAAGGTCGTGATGTATTATTCTTCGTGGATAATATCTATCGTTATACCCTTGCTGGTACTGAAGTATCTGCGTTATTAGGTCGTATGCCATCTGCGGTAGGTTACCAACCGACATTAGCAGAAGAAATGGGTGTGTTACAAGAACGTATCACTTCAACCAAAACAGGTTCTATCACCTCTGTTCAAGCGGTATACGTACCTGCGGATGACTTAACTGACCCATCTCCGGCAACAACCTTCGCGCACTTAGACTCAACAGTTGTATTAAGTCGTCAAATTGCATCTTTAGGTATTTACCCTGCGGTTGACCCATTAGATTCAACTTCACGTCAATTAGACCCACTCGTTGTTGGTCAAGAGCACTATGATGTAGCGCGTGGCGTACAAGGTATCTTACAACGTTATAAAGAATTAAAAGATATTATCGCAATTCTTGGTATGGACGAGTTATCTGAAGATGATAAACTTGTGGTAGCACGTGCACGTAAAATTGAACGTTTCTTATCACAACCGTTCTTCGTTGCTGAGGTATTTAACGGTACTCCAGGTAAATACGTTTCTTTAAAAGAAACTATCCGCGGCTTTAAAGGTATTTTAAACGGCGAATACGACCATATTCCAGAACAAGCGTTCTACATGGTCGGTACAATCGACGAAGCGCTAGAAAAAGCCAAAAATATGTAATCACTTCAAGTCATTTGAAGGAGAACAAAAATGGCGACATTTAACCTAATAATAGTCAGCGCAGAACGAAAAATCTTTGAAGGTGCTGTGAAACAAATCCAAGCAACAGGTGTGGAAGGTGAACTTGGTATTTTACCAAACCACACCCCTTTGATGACGGCGATTAAGCCAGGGATTGTTAAATTCACCCTTGAAGATGGCAATGAAGAAGTTATCTATGTTTCAGGCGGCTTCTTAGAAGTTCAACCTAAAGTAGTAACGGTACTTGCCGATGTTGCAATTCGCGGTAGCGAGTTAGATGCAGATCGTATTCGTGAAGCAAAACGTAAAGCGGAAGAAAATATTGTGAATCACGCAGTTGATGTGGATCATGATTTACTTGTGGCTAAACTTTCTAAAGAATTAGCGAAACTTCGTGCTTACGAACTTACAGAAAAACTCGTTAAATCAAAACGATAAGTTAATGATAATAAAAAAGAGCGGTTATTTTGACCGCTCTTTTTGTTTTTCTATCGTAAGAAATATCGATACGCTTTACTTTCAGTTACATCTTCATAAACATAACCGAGTTCTGCTAAAGCCTGTTCAAATTCTGCGTTATCTTTTTCGCCTAATTGGAAAGCCGCAAGAATATTACCGTAATCGGCTCCATGAGCACGATAATGGAATAATGAAATATTCCAACGTTTACCCAAAATTTCTAAGAATTTAAGTAAAGCGCCTTTTTGTTCTGGAAATTCAAAGCTATAAAGTCGTTCATGATGATTGGAAACTCGTCCACCCATTAAATAACGCACGTGAGTTTTCGCAATATCATCATCAGACATATCTTCTACATCAAAGCCATTTTTCGTTAAATCAGCAATAATTTCCGCTTTTTCAGCTTCATTAGCCGTGCGCACACCAACGAAAATACAGGCTTTTTGATTATCTGCATAACGATAACTGAATTCTGTTACTGCACGGTTGCCGATGACATGGGCAAATTTTAAGAAGCTACCCGGTTGTTCCGGCATAGTTACTGCCAATAAAGCTTCACGGTTTTCACCAATTTCACAACGTTCTGAAACATAACGCAATGTATGGAAGTTAAGGTTGGCACCAGATAAAATTGCTGCCATATTTTTACCTTCCAAATTGTTTTGTTTCACGTATTTTTTCAAACCGGCTAGGCCTAGGGCGCCAGATGGTTCAGCGACAGCACGCACGTTTTCGAATAAATCTTTCATTGCCGCACAAACTTCATCGCTGTCTACCAATACCATACCGTCTAAATATTTTTGACATAAACGGAATGTTTCGTCACCAATACGTTTTACCGCTACACCATCAGCAAATAAGCCAACGTGTGCTAAATCTGTAGGTTCACCTTTTTCTAAGGCCGCATTCAAACAAGCTGAATCTTTGGACTCGACACCAATGACTTTAATTTCCGGCATAAATTGTTTGAGTAAAATGGCTACGCCAGCGGCCAGACCACCACCTCCGACTTGCACAAAGACATAATCTAAATCGGCAACTTGTTGCAACATTTCCATCGCCAATGTACCTTGACCAGCAATAACCAATGGATGATCAAATGGCGGGATAAATGTCATATGTTTCGATTTTGAAAGCTCAATGGCTTTAGCTTTTGCTTCATCAAAATTGGCCCCGTGTAACAACACTTCACCACCAAAACCACGAACGGCATCCACTTTAATGCTCGGTGTATTTTGTGGCATAACAATTAATGCTTTTAAGCCAAGTTGTTTAGCGGATAAAGCAACACCTTGTGCATGGTTACCTGCAGAAGCGGCAATGACACCTGCTTGTTTTTGTTCATCAGAAAGGCTGGAAATCATTGCATAGGCACCACGCAGTTTAAAGCTATTTACTGGCTGGCGGTCTTCACGCTTAATCCAAATATTATTATGTAGGCGATCAGACAATTTGCCCATTTTTTGTAGTGGAGTTACGGTAGCGGCTTCATATACTCTGGAGCCAAGTTTGACAATCGCGTTAATGTAATCCGATTGAGAGGGTTGAGGATTGGTGAGTAGGTTTTTCATGGTATTTGTTGTTTATGATGAAGTGCGGGTAATTTTTTCTTTGTTTTATTTCTCCCTCTCATAAAAGAGAGGGAGAATCAGACACTATTTTAAAAGTGTTTTATCACGAACGGCACCTTTATCCGCAGAAGTAGCGAAGTGACCAAATACTTTTAATGCAAAAGACACTTCACGTTCACGGTTAGCTGGTTGCCAGCCTTTGGCATCTTGCTCGGTACGGCGTTTTGCTAATTCTTCATCGCTGATTTTGAGATTAATCGAGCGATTTGGAATGTCGATTTCGATAATATCGTCATCATGTACTAAGCCGATCGCACCGCCGGAAGCTGCTTCAGGAGAAGCGTGACCAATAGATAAACCAGATGTACCGCCAGAAAAACGACCATCTGTTAATAAAGCACATTTTTTACCTAAGCCCATTGATTTTAAATAGCTGGTTGGGTATAACATTTCTTGCATACCTGGGCCGCCTTTTGGACCTTCGTAGCGGATGACTACCACATGGCCTTCTTTCACTTTGCCACCTAAAATACCGGCTACCGCATCTTCTTGGCTTTCAAATACGATTGCTCGGCCGGTAAATTTCCAGATAGATTCATCCACACCTGCAGTTTTTACGATACAACCGTCTTTTGCGATGTTACCGAATAATACGGCTAAGCCGCCTTCTTGAGAAATCGCATTTTCTTTATTACGAATACAACCACCTACACGGTCATCATCTACGCTATCCCAACGGCAATCTTGTGAAAAGGCTTGCGTGGTACGAATACCTGCAGGACCTGCACGGAAGAATTTGTGTAATTCTGCATCTTTATTACGAATGATATCGTATTGATTTAATTGCTCTTCTAAAGTCATACCTAACACGGTTTTAGTGTTACGGTGGATTAATCCTGCACGATCTAATTCACCTAATAAGCCCATAATGCCACCTGCACGGTGTACATCTTCCATGTGGTATTTATTGGTATTTGGTGCGATTTTGCTTAAGCAAGGCACAACGCGTGATAAGCGGTCAATATCCGCCATTTTGAAATCTACACCCGCTTCTTGAGCAGCCGCTAATAAGTGTAAAACGGTATTACTTGAACCACCCATCGCGATATCTAAACTCATTGCATTTTCAAAGGCTTCAAAGGTGCCGATTGAACGTGGCAATACGCTTTCATCGTCTTGCTCGTAATAGCGTTTGCAAAGTTCAACAATTTGACGACCTGCTTGTAAGAATAATTCTTTACGGTCAGCATGGGTCGCCAACATCGAGCCATTGCCCGGTAAAGATAAACCTAACGCTTCGGTTAAGCAGTTCATTGAGTTAGCGGTAAACATCCCAGAGCAAGAACCACAAGTAGGGCAAGCACTGCGCTCAATGGCATCAACATCTTTGTCGCTGACATTCACATCAGCGCTTTGGATCATGGCATCAATTAAGTCTAATTTGATGAGCTGGTCGGAAAGTTTGGTTTTTCCAGCTTCCATCGGACCACCTGAAACGAAAATAGTTGGAATGTTTAAACGCATTGCTGCCATCAACATTCCCGGGGTGATTTTGTCACAGTTGGAAATACACACCATCGCATCAGCACAGTGAGCATTAACCATATATTCTACGCTATCTGCGATTAAATCACGGCTTGGTAAGGAATAAAGCATCCCACCGTGACCCATCGCGATACCATCATCTACTGCGATAGTATTGAATTCTTTTGCCACGCCGCCTGCTTTTTCAATTTCAGCTGCGACTAGTTGTCCCATATCTTTTAAATGAACATGCCCCGGTACAAATTGGGTGAATGAGTTCACCACCGCAATAATCGGTTTACCAAAGTCATTTTCTTTCATCCCTGTTGCACGCCATAAGGCACGTGCACCCGCCATATTACGACCCTGAGTACTGGTCGCTGAACGTAGTTTTGGCATAAATAATCTCTCCAAGTAAATTTTTGTTAAAGTTTGTTATGTTATTTAATTTCTTCGTTAATTGATACTGCCAAATCTCCCCTACCCCTCTTTGCTAAAGAGGGGGAAATCTTTAGTTAATCGGCAACAATTTTGTCACTTTCATTTTAGCGGTACTAAATTATTAACGCTAATATCAAATTTTATCTCATTTCAATCCCCTCTTTAGCAAAGAGGGGTAGGGGATATTTGGCAGAAGATAATACGAAGAAATTATTCGATAAAATTAAGTTTATAAATGCAATTATTTAGATAAATAGCCTACCGATTAAAATTTTTTAACCATATTTAAATTAAATTGCTCCATTAGCTATATCTACACACTTGTAAACCATTTGTTTTGTATCATATTGTCCTTCAAATTCTTTTTGAAAATTTTCTTTGGCCTTTTCACACTGCTCTTTTGTATTATGAATTGAGAGTGTTGTCATATAACCAGTATAGTTTTGTAAATAAGTGAGAGCATAAGCAGCTTGTGATGAAGTTGCGAATACTAATCCTGATACAGCTAAAAATGATTTAAAGAATTTAGTCATAATGTCTTCCTTTTTAAATAATATTTAAAACATCCGGCAATTTCGCCAACTGATTTACCAACAAATCAAAAATACGGTTAGATTTTACAGTGATTTTTAACTGCACTTGAGTGTCTACCAATGTCATTTCCATACTGGTCACAGTAAAGCCACGTAAACGAATAACGCGTAACACGCGTTCTAAAACCTCTGGGCGGTGTTGAGCAGTCAATTCAAAAGTATATTGGTTCATCTTAAATTTCCTCCAACATATCGGCATTACACGCACCAGGTGGGACCAATGGCCATACGCATTCATCAGGTGGAATGCATACTTGTAACAAATAAGCGGTTTCGCTATTTAATAAGCGATTAAGTGCTTCATCCACCTCATCAGCACGCTCAATGCGTTCAGCTGGAATATCAAAGGCTTTTGCTAACATCACAAAATCAGGGTTATCTTCTAAAATAGTTTCTGAACGGCGTTTGTTCCAGAAAAGGTCTTGCCATTGACGCACCATACCTAGGCGTTGGTTATCTAACAGCAAAATTTTTACCGGTAATTTGCCGCGTTTGATAGAGCCTAATTCTTGAATGTTCATCATTAATGAACCATCGCCTGTCACCAAAATCACTTCATCATGAGGACGTGCTTTTTTTGCCCCTACTGCTGCAGGTAAACCAAAACCCATGGTGCCGAAGCCCGCGGAGGTAATATAGTTTTCTGGTGCGAAATGACGCATATGTTGTGCAGACCACATTTGGTGTTGGCCCACATCGGTACAAATGACGGCATTTTGAGGTTTACGCTGAGAAAGCGTGTTGAGCAATGACCAAGGGTCAATAGGTCGGTTGCCTGCATTGTCAATATAAGTGAAATCAAGTTTGGCTTTCAATGCTTGAATGTGTGCTCGCCAATCATTAATCTCAAGCGGGATACTTAAAGCCTCTAAAGCTTGAATTAAATCACCTTGAAGGGCGACATTGGCCAAACGGAGTTTGTTGATTTCTGCCGCATCAATATCACAATGAATGACCTTCGCGTGTGGTGCAAAACTGTCTAATTTACCGGTCACACGGTCATCAAAACGTGCACCGCATACTAACAATAAATCACATTCTTGTACGGCAACGTTTGCGGCTTTTGTGCCGTGCATACCAATCATGCCCATATAAACGGGATCGGTTGGGTCAATTGAGCCTAAACCTTTTAATGTTGAAACAGAGGGCATTTTGGTGATTTGTAGGAATTTTTTGACCGCTTGTGTGGCTTTCGCCATACCTACACCACCGCCTACATAAAGCACCGGTTTTTTCGCTTGTGCCAATAATTGTTTTGCTTCAGCTAATTTTAATTCTGAAAGTGCGGTTGGTTTTACGACTGGTTTGACAATGGATTTGATATGTTCAGGAACATCACTTACTTGAATATTGCGAGGCACATCAATGAGAACTGGACCAGGTCTGCCACTTTGTGCAATTTGGAAAGCAGAAGCAATAATTTCGGGGAGTTCTTCGATGGATTGCACAATATAGCTGTGTTTGGTGCAAGCAAGAGATAAACCTAAAACATCGGCTTCTTGGAAAGCATCGGTACCGATAAGAGGAGCAGCCACTTGGCCAGTGAATGCCACGAGTGGAACAGAATCAGCAAAGGCATCGCCTAAACCAGTAATTAAATTAGTGGCACCCGGGCCTGAGGTTGCCACGCAAACGCCGACTTTGCCTGTAGAGCGCGCATAACCAATCGCGGCTATTGCAGCACCTTGTTCATTACGGCAAAGGAGATGGTCAAGACGTGAGTCATAGATGGCATCATAGGTTGGCATGATTGCCCCGCCTGGGTAGCCGAAAAGATCGGTTACACCGTGCGCTTTTAAACATTCGATAATGAGTTGTGCGCCTGTCATGTTGCTTCCCGTTTTTATGATTATTAAATAATTTTATGAATATTGAAGTTCAGCATTGTAGCGGAATTTTTCGCCTTTGGTTAGGTTTTCGCGAAAAAACAAATGAAAAAAACACGATAACTAAGATTATCGTGTTTTTTAATGAAAAGTGCGGTCAGAAAACGTGATGTTTTCTGTGCGTAAAATTAGAAGCCTGCTTGTTTTTCTAATTGTTCAACAAGCGCATCATCTAAACCTAACGCTTGCGCTAAATCTGCTAAGAAAATGATTTCTTTGCGAGATAAATCTTTGCTTACTAAGCGAGCAGCTAAGTACACATTGCTTGCAAGTGCAGTATCGTTACCTACAAGACGTGCAATTTCATTGATAGAAATTGGATTTTGGATTTCTTGTTCAAGCCATTGCGCTAATTCAGGGTTGTTACCCGCTTCATTTGCGATAGTTTGTTTTTCATCTTCAGTAATTTCACCGTCTGCTGCCGCTGCGGCGATCATAGTACGTAAAATTAATTCACCCGCATCGACGTGGCTTGATGAATTTAATACATCAAACGCATTTTCTGAAATGTTTGGTTGGCTATTTTGTTGGGATTTTTGATAGTTTTGGTATGCTTGGTAAGCAAGATTACCTAATACAGCAAGTGAGCCTAATTTTGCTAAACTTGCACCACCGCTGCGGCCTAAAATCATTGATAAAATACCGCCTAACGCAGCACCTCCCCCTACTTTGGTGAGAGAGTCGATTGTTTGGTTGCCGGTTTCAAGTTTGCTTGCAGAGTTTTTAGCCACATCTAAAACTTGATTTAAAATGCTGTTGAGATCCATAAATGTTTCCTTTTGGTTGTTAATAGAGATTAAATTCGGCCTTTAGACAGTGATTTTTAAAAAAAATTCATTATTTTTAACCTCACTTTAAATCAAATTCTTGACTAGGTTTTAGAATTCATTATATTGAAATCTTTCTTCATTCAAAAGGAACTTAATATGACGCAGTCAAACGCAAAGCGTGAGACCTTCTCTGGTCGGAAAGCATTTATTATGGCGGCGATTGGATCCGCTGTTGGCTTAGGAAACATCTGGCGTTTCCCTTATACCACTTATGAAAACGGTGGCGGTGCATTTATTATCCCTTACCTTATTGCACTTTTAACCGCCGGTATTCCATTGCTTTTCTTAGATTATGCAATTGGTCATCGCCATCGTGGTGGTGCACCGCTTTCTTATCGTCGCTTTAACCCACACTTTGAAGTGTTTGGTTGGTGGCAAGTAATGGTGAATGTGATCATCGGTCTTTACTACGCGGTAGTATTAGGTTGGGCGGCAAGCTATACCTATTTCTCACTTAATTCTGCTTGGGGCAACCAACCGATTGATTTCTTCCTACACGAATTCTTAAAAATGGGTGATATCAGTAACGGCGTGAGCTTCGAGTTTGTCGGCATGGTAACTGGCCCATTAATTGCTGTATGGTTAGTGGCGTTAGGCGTGCTTTCTTTAGGTATTCAAAAAGGGATTTCTAAATCTTCAGATATCTTAATGCCTGTTTTAGTGGTGATGTTTGTCGCGTTGGTAGTTTATTCTTTATTCTTACCAGGTGCAGAAAAAGGCTTAAACGCACTATTTACACCAGACTGGTCAAAACTCTCTAATCCGAGCGTGTGGATTGCGGCTTACGGTCAAATCTTCTTCTCTCTTTCCATCTGTTTCGGGATTATGATTACGTATGCATCGTACTTGAAAAAAGATTCAGATTTAACAGGTAGCGGTTTAGTTGTTGGTTTTGCGAACTCAAGTTTTGAAGTGCTTGCTGGTATCGGTGTATTTGCGGCATTAGGTTTCATCGCAACCGCGCAAGGTGTAGAAGTGAGCGAAGTGGCAAAAGGTGGTATTGGTTTAGCCTTCTTTGCATTCCCAACGATTATTAACAAAGCACCATTCGGTGAAGTGTTAGGGGTATTATTCTTCGGTTCATTAACCTTTGCGGCATTAACCTCATTTATCTCTGTTATTGAAGTAATCATTTCAGCGATTCAAGATAAACTCCGTTTACGTCGAGCAAAAGCGACCTTTATTGTGGGTTTACCAATGATGGTGGTTTCGGTGATTTTATTCGGTACAACAACCGGCTTACCAATGCTTGATGTATTCGATAAATTTGTGAACTACTTCGGTATTGTAGCAGTGGCATTTGTTTCATTAATTGTGATTGTAGCAAATGAAAAACTAGGCTTATTAGGCAACCACTTAAATCAAAGCTCTTCATTCAAAGTGGGATTCCTATGGCGTTTATGCATTGTAATCACCACGGGTATTCTTGCCTTTATGTTATTCAGTGAAGGCGCGAAAGTATTTACAGAAGGTTATGAAGGCTATCCAAGCTGGTTTGTAAATATCTTTGGTTGGGGTATGGCAATTTCGCTAGTGGTCGTTTCATTCATTCTTTCTCGTTTAAAATGGAAAAATGAAGATAACTTCAAGCTTGAAGAAAAAGGAGAATAAAGATGACAAGTATTGCAATTACAATGATGATTGTGGCGCTTTTTGTGATTTGGGGCGGCTTGATCTTTTCCTTAATCAGACTTCCAAAAGAAGAAAAATAAGGTCAAAATTGACCGCACTTTGAAGTAAGTAGGGCGTGCTGAGCACGCCCTTTTTTGTTATTTCGATAAATCGATTTGATATACCGCAAATCCAACTTCATCGGTGCCGACTTTCTTCATTGGGTATTGCGCATTGTCTTGAATAAATTTCGCTGCTTGTTCGCTTGGCGAGGTTTCAAAACGCACATCTAATTTATCGTTACCTTTAATCGGTGCAAAACGCCAGTTTTTATCCGCACTTGGGTTTACATGGCCATTTTTCTCGCTTTCTGCTTTGATGTAATCCGCAAGGATTTGGCGGTTTTCATCAGGAGAAGCGTAAACAATGTGTGCATCGCCCGTGCCTGGGAATTTATTACCGTAAGCACGATAGTTGTTAGTTGCAATTAAAAATTCTGCTTTTGGATCAACCGGTTTACCTTGGTAGGTTAAATTCACTACACGGTGTGAGTTCGGGTTAATCAATTTACATTCGCCGTCATAACGCGGTGGTTGAGTCAGGTCGAATTCATAATTTACGCCGTCAATCACATCGTAGTTATAAGTACGGAAACCGTCCCAATCAAGTAAAGATTGTGGTTTGTCGCTGGTAGGATCGATTTGTTTAAACATACCTGCGCTACATTCTAACCACTCTTTCAGTTCTTCACCGGTTGCTTTCACCACAACTAAGGTATTTGGATAGAGGTATAAGTCTGCTGCGTTACGGAACGTTAATTCACCTTTGTTCACTTCAGTATAGCCTGTTGGGTCATTTTTGCGTCCGCCTGCTTTAAATGGTGCGCCTGCACTTAAAATTGGTAAGCCCGCCATTGCTGCAACACTTGGTGCTACTTTTTCAACGTAAGCTTTTTGTGCTTGGTTCACAATTTGAATGGTTGGGTCATCTTGCACTAGGGCTAAGTAGCTATACATGTTATCGGTCGCTTTACCGATTGGCTGTGCCACAAATTCACGGGTGGCTTCATGCACAGGTTTTAAAAGTGCGGTCAATTCGGCATCACTTTCTGTGGTCGCTTTTTTGTTTTCTGCATCGTAAATTGGACGAAGTACCGCTTTACCATCAGCCACTAACCATTTGCCGTTGTGTTGAGCAAGGGTTAAGTCAATCACGCTGATGTTGTTTGCCCAGTAGCCTGCCATACTTTCAGGTACGCCTTTTACGGTACCTTTAGCAATATCTGCATTTGGTGATTTGGCGAACTCTTTGTTTGGGAATAAACGGTGAGAGTGACCGAAAACAATCGCGTCAATGTGTGGTACATCAGCAAGGTAGAATGCTGAGTTTTCTGCACCTTCTTGATATGGCTCATCTGATGGGCCAGTGTGCGCAAGTGCCACAATAATATCGGCGCCTTTTTGTTTCATTTCTGGCACATATTTTTGTGCAGTTTTTACGATATCGCGCGTTTCAACTTTGCCTTGTAAATTTGCTTTATCCCACACCATAATTTGTGGTGGTACAAAACCGATATAACCAATGTTTAGTTTGTGCTTTTTACCTTGGCTATCTACCACTTCTTTGGTTTGAATCACATAAGGTGTGAAATAGGGCTCTTCGGTACCAACTTTCACTACGTTGGCATTGATGATAGGGAATTTCGCTTGTTTAATCGCATCGGCTAAATAGTCTAAGCCATAGTTAAATTCGTGGTTACCTAATGTGCCCACTTCATAGTGCATCGCATTTAAGCAATCTACAGCAGGGTTTGGTTTGCCTTCTTTATAACCTTTAGCCGCTTGATAGTCAGCGATTGGGTTACCTTGGATTAAGTCACCGTTATCAACTAAAACGCTGTTTTTCACCTCTTTACGTGCTTGACGAATCAAGCTTGCTGCACGGGTAAAACCGAATTTCTCAGTAGGTGCATCTTTGTAGTAATCGAAGTCAGTCAAAAAACTGTGAATATCGGTCGTTGCTACGATACGTAAATCGACTTGTGTGTCGCTTTTCGCAAAAGCAAAACGGCTCGCACTTAACGCTAAAATGCTGCTTGCGCCAAGTTGGATGAAATCTCTTCTGTTGATCATATGTGCTCCTGTTGTGTGAGAATCGACGGGATTTTAAATCTCTTTTATATATAAAGAAAGCGCAATATAAAGTTCTGGAATGAAGTGTGATGAGCATCACAAAATAAAGGATTGAATTTTGTTGCAAAACTCCGCATTTGGGACAAAAATAGGCTATCCAATCCACTAGAAATTAAGTCATTCATAGTAAGGTAGCCTGCATTTATTGATGGCATCCGATAAGGAGATCGCTATGGCTTTTAATCTTAAAAATAGACACCTATTGAGTCTTGTTCATCATTCAGAACGCGAAATTAATTATTTGTTAGATTTATCACGTGATTTGAAACGTGCTAAATATGCTGGAACTGAACAACCTAAGCTTCAAGGTAAAAATATCGCACTTATTTTTGAAAAGACCTCAACGCGTACTCGTTGTGCTTTTGAAGTTGCAGCTTATGATCAAGGTGCTCGAGTGACTTACATTGATCCAAATTCCTCTCAGATTGGACATAAAGAAAGCATGAAAGATACTGCGAGAGTTCTCGGGCGGATGTATGATGCGATTGAGTATCGAGGTTTTAAACAAAGTACCGTGCAAGAACTTGCGGATTATGCTGGAGTGCCGGTGTTTAATGGTTTAACGGATGAGTTTCATCCTACACAAATGCTCGCGGATGTTCTCACGATGATTGAGCATTGTGACAAGCCACTTCATCAAATAAGTTATGTGTATATTGGTGACGCACGCAATAACATGGGGAATTCTCTTTTACTAATTGGATCAAAACTAGGGATGGATGTGCGAATTTGTGGCCCTAAGGCTCTATTACCTGAAGCCAGTTTTATTGAAATGTGTAAAGGTTTTGCTAAAGAAAGCGGTGCGCGGATTACTGTAACGGAAGATATCGATAAAGCTGTAAGCGGCGTTGATTTTGTGCATACTGATGTTTGGGTTTCAATGGGTGAACCATTAGAAGCTTGGGGAGAACGTATTAAGTTATTACTTCCTTATCAAGTAACGCCTGAACTCATGAAGCGTACAGGTAATCCAAAAGTAAAATTCATGCACTGTTTACCTGCATTCCATAATAGCGAAACCAAAGTGGGTCGCCAAATTGCTGAAAAGTATCCTGAATTAGCAAACGGCATTGAAGTGACTGAAGAGGTATTTGAGTCGCCGATGAATATTGCATTTGACCAGGCAGAAAACCGTATGCATACGATTAAAGCAGTCATGGTAGCGAGTTTAGCTTAGTAAAGATCTCGATAAATGAGTACATTTATTAATCATCTATTTTAAGAATAATTTATTTCCATACTTTTTGTGGTTTTATTTTTTATGTGAAAAATTCAATTTATTTTTTGATAATGATCACATTTTTTGAAAAATATTATTGACATGATATTTACACAAGCAGAGAATATACCCAACTAAGGTTAGTTTAGATAGAAAGAGGAAATTTTTCTATGCTACTTCGTACATATATACACAGATACGTCCATACGAAAGTATTGAGACTTTTACGGTTTAATCCGATAAAAGGTCGTTCTTTGATGGCGCATATCCGTCGTACACGTCATATTATGATGCCATCGCATCGTTCTTGCTTCTCATATTCAGTATTTGCTTCTCAAAACAAACCATCCAACACGGCTCTCTAAACAGAGTTGTTCTCTCTGTTTAGAGAGTCTCCACAGATTAATTTCTGAATATTTTTGTATTGTCTAGAACAGGCAAGAAATATTTTGTGAAATTAACTTAATCTTATTTAATTTAAAATAAAAAATTCTTACTTTAGTTTTTTTATATAAAAATCTAGAGTGGGTTGTTTTATTCTAAATAAATCTATTGTGTTATTAAAATTAATAATGCAGGGTAACTTTACGTCAAAAAAATAAATAAAAGGAGTTTATTATGCCAAACTTAAAAATTGCATATAGTCCAAAAGTTGAACAATATTTCTCTACAAATAGAGAATTAGTTGAAATTACCAAAACAGACTTTACTGATGTTGCCGCTATTGTGTTGACATCAGGGGATGTAGGTGAATACCTTGAACGTATTCAAGCAACAAATTTTGGTATCCCAGTATTTGTTGTTCAAACTGAAGAAGAACAAGTTGATCCGAAATTCTATGATGCTATTTATCATATTCAAGATTTAAATGGTTATGACATTAAGCTTTATAGCCGTCAAATCGAAACTGCTGCAAGACTTTATGAGGAAAAAATGTTACCTCCATTCTTCAAAATGTTAAGTGAATATGTAGAAATGGGTAATATTGCTTTTGACTGTCCGGGACACCAAGGTGGTCAATACTATCGTAAACATCCGGCAGGTCGTTTCCTTTATGATTTCTACGGTGAAAACATTTTCCGTTCAGATATTTGTAATGCGGACGTGAAATTAGGTGACTTGTTAATTCACGAAGGTGCAGCTTGTGATGCTCAAAAATATGCGGCTCAAGTATTCAATGCAGATAAAACGTACTTCGTATTAAATGGTACATCTTCTTCAAACAAAGTTGCATTAAATGCAGTACTTGCTCCGGGCGATTTAGTATTATTTGACCGTAATAACCATAAATCAAACCACCATGGTGCATTAATTCAAGCGGGTGCAACCCCAATTTACTTAGAAACAGCACGTAACCCATTTGGTTTCATTGGTGGTATTGATAGTCACTGCTTCGAAGAAGATTATTTGAAATCATTAATTAAAGAAGTCGCACCTGAAAAATTAAATCAAAAACGTCCATTCCGTTTAGCGGTTATCCAATTAGGTACTTATGACGGTACAATTTATAACGCACGCCAAGTGGTAGATAAAATCGGTCATCTTTGTGACTATATTTTATTCGACTCTGCATGGGTAGGTTATGAACAATTCATTCCAATGATGAAAGACTGCTCGCCATTATTGCTTGAATTAAATGAAAATGACCCGGGGATTTTAGTAACGCAATCTGTTCATAAACAACAAGCAGGTTTCTCACAAACTTCACAAATTCACAAAAAAGATAAACACATTAAAGGTCAAGATCGTTATGTAAACCATAAACGTTTCAATAATGCCTTTATGTTACATGCGTCAACCAGTCCGTTCTATCCGTTATTTGCTGCATTAGATGTGAATGCGAAAATTCAAGGTAGTGAAGCAGGTCGTCGTTTATGGCATGAATGTGTGAAAGTCGGTATCGAAGCACGTAAATTAGTATTAAATCACTGTGAATTAATTCGTCCATTTATTCCAACCACAATTAAAGGTAAAAAATGGCAAGATTATGACACAGAAGAAATTGCAACTAATCTCGAATTCTTCAAATTCCACCCAACAGATACATGGCATAAATTTGAAGGCTATGCTGATGAACAATACTTCGTTGACCCATGTAAATTCTTGCTTACCACTCCAGGTATCAGCTTAGAAACCGGCGAATATGAAAAATTTGGTGTACCAGCAACTATTCTTGCAAACTACTTACGTGAAAACGGTATTATTCCGGAAAAATGTGACTTGAACTCAATCTTATTCTTGCTCACTCCGGCAGAAACCCTCACCAAAATGCAAACTTTGGTTGCTCAAATCGCCTTGTTTGAAAAACACATTAAACAAGACTCTTTATTAAAAGATGTATTGCCAACTGTGTATAAAAACAACGAAGACCGTTACAAAGGCTATACCATCCGTCAATTATGCCAAGAAATGCATGACCTTTATGTAAGCCGTAATGTAAAACAACTTCAAAAAGACCTATTCCGCAAAGCAACATTACCGGAATATGCATTAAATCCACACGATGCGAATATTGAATTCGTTCGTAACAAAGTTGAACTTGTTCCATTAACAGACATTGTTGGTCGTGTGGCTGCGGAAGGTGCGTTACCTTATCCTCCAGGTGTGTTATGTGTGGTTCCAGGAGAAAGATGGAGTTCAACTGCACAAAAATACTTCCTTGCATTAGAAGAAGGTATTAACACATTACCTGGCTTTGCACCTGAAATCCAAGGGGTTTACTTACAAAAAGACCCTGATGGACGTACTCGTGCATATGGCTATGTTTTAACTGACTATTAATAAAGTGAGGTTATGAGGTTTTTCCTTATAACCCTCTCAGCACAAACAAAAAAAGTGCGGTTAAAAACATCTGATTTTTTGACCGCACTTGTAGGAGTATAAATTATGAGTGCTAAAAGTAATAAAATTGGTGTGGTACAACTCACCATTCTTACCATGGTTAATATGATGGGTTCCGGTATTATTATGTTACCGACCAAATTAGCCGAAATTGGGACTATTTCCATCGTTTCTTGGCTTGTAACAGCCGTTGGTTCAACAGCCTTAGCTTATGCATTCGCACAATGCGGTATGTTCAGTAAAAAATCTGGTGGTATGGGTGGTTATGCGGAATACTCTTTCGGTAAAGCTGGTAACTTCATGGCAAACTACACTTACGGTGTATCATTAGTTATTGCGAATACTGCGATTGCGATTTCTGCTGTAGGTTATGGTTCAGAGTTCCTCGGTGCAACCCTTTCTCCACTTTCTATCGCATTATGGACAATCTTCACTCTTTGGCTTGCGACTATTCTTAACTTCGGTGGCGCAAGAATTACGGGTAACATCAGTTCATTCACCATTTGGGGTGTAATTATTCCTGTGGTGGGTATTTCAATCATCGGTTGGAAATGGTTTGATGGTACAATGTATGTAAATTCTTGGAACCCACACAATGTACCTACTTTTGAAGCGATCGGTGTATCTATTTCAATGACATTATGGGCATTCTTAGGGTTAGAGTCTGCTTGTGCGAACTCTGATGCGGTTGAAAATCCAGAGAAGAACGTACCAATTGCGGTACTTGGTGGTACTTTAGGGGCTGCGGTAATTTATATCGTTTCTACTAACGTTATCGCAGGTATTGTTCCTAATCTTGAACTTGCTAATTCAACCGCACCGTTCGGTTTAGCCTTTGCTCATATGTTTGATGAAACAATCGGTAAAGTCATCATGGGTTTAATGGTGATGTCTTGTTTCGGCTCATTATTAGGTTGGCAGTTCACTATTGCTCAAGTATTCAAATCTTCAGCAGAAGAAGGTTATTTCCCAGCATTCTTCAAAAAAGTTACTAGCAAAGATGCACCTATCGTTGGTATGGTAACTATCACTTCGTTACAAACATTACTCTCATTAATGACAATCAGCCCATCATTAAATAAACAATTCAATGTGCTGGTTGACCTAGCGGTAGTAACAAACGTTATTCCATACTTGCTCTCAATGGCTGCACTTCCCGTATTGTTGAAAACTGAAAACGTTCCTTACCAAAAATACAAAAAAACTGTTCTTGTTGCCTTTATTGGTTCAGTCTATAGTATCTATGCGCTTTATGCTGCGGGTGAACAAGCGATGCTATACGGTTCAATTGTGACCTTTATCGGTTGGACATTGTATGGTTTTGTTTCTTACAAATTTGACCTTAAAAAATCTCAAGCTTAATTAAAAAAGAAAAGCCTACATCTTAATGTAGGCTCTTTCGAGTAGTAATAAGCTAAGTACAAAAGAGCGGTTGAAAATTAACTTGTTTTCAACCGCTCTTTTTATTTAGGACAATACTCTCAACAAAACAGGCTGAAATTCTGTTTGTTGGCCGAGTTTTAGGGTGTAACGTTTAACCATCACAAAGGAAAGTGCGGTCAACATAAAGATTAAAATCGCACGGATGAGCTCATTTTCACTGATATAGCTAGAAAGCAACGTTGCAATCAATAAAGTCAAAAGCGGCACGATATACATTAACAATGCAGAAAATAACATGGATTTTTCTTCTAGACCGATTTCCACCATTTGACCTGTGCGCAGTGGCGTAATGGTTTCGAGTGTGAAGATATGCTCACCTCGTTTTCCATTGAGTTCAGACAGGGAGGCTGTCCCACAGGCTTCTCTAGCCGAACAAGCCCCGCAGGCGCTTTGTGATTGACATTTCACTTTAGCAAGACCGGTTTCCGCATCATAGCTCATCACAACGGCACTTTCTTTTAGCATTGCGCTTCTCCCATATAAATATCAAAGCGGTGATTTTTGGTTTCACGAGTGACATGGGGCGCTTTTTGCGCTAAGAATTCCGCATAATCAGGGCGTTTTACCACCACGCGTTTACGGGCTAATTGTAGCGCAGGTGTCAAGAGCTCATCGGCATCCAAATCCGCACCAACCAAATGTTGGAATACACGCATTTCTTTTTTGACTAGGGCAGATTTTTGTTTGTGTGGATACATTGGATCCAAATACACCACATCGGCACTCTCGGTTTGTGGATTAAGTTCGGCAATATGATGAACATTTAGTAAACGCATATTTTGTTGCATCATTTCACCTATTTCTGCATCCTGATAGGCTCGGTTGAGTCCATCCTGTAATAGCAAATATACCACCGGATGGCGTTCTACTAAACGCACTTGGCAACCAATAGAAGCTAAAACAAAAGCATCTCGACCAAGTCCTGCGGTGGCATCAATCACGCTCGGCAATTCTGTGCCCTTAATGCCTACAGCTTTGGCAATAGCCTCTCCACGTCCACCGCCAAATTTACGACGATGAGCCATTGCGCCGGCTACGAAATCTACAAACACATCGCCTAATTTGGGCTCATCGAGTTTACGCAAGGCGAGATGACTTTCAGTTTTCACCAATGCAAGCGGACTTTCAGTACAATGCTCGATACCAAGAGGGGCGCAAAGTGCGGTCAATTCTGACAATGTTCCCACTTCGGCAAGCAGTTGAATTTTTATTTTCTCACCAGCCATACGCCGCTTTCCATATGATCCGTGTAAGGGAATTGATCAAACAGTGCCGCTTTTTCAATGCGGTGGGTTTGGCTTAGGGTTTGCAAATTCTCACAAAGGGTATGTGGATTGCAGGAAATATACAAAATACGATCGTAATTCTGCACCAGCTTTACGGTGTCAGGGTCAAGCCCTGCTCGTGGAGGATCAACAAAAATCGTATTGCATTGATAGGCTTTTAAATCAATGCCTTTTAAGCGATTAAACTCACGTACACCATTCATTGCTTGGGTAAACTCTTCTGCCGACATACGGATAATTTGCAGATTATCGATCGCATTTTCCGCAATATTAAATTGTGCGGCAGCCACGGATGGCTTGGCGATTTCAGTAGCAAGTACTTTGCGGAAGTTTTGTGCAAGGGCAATAGAGAAATTGCCGTTACCACAATACAGCTCTAATAAATCACCTTGAGAACCTTGAGTGCAATCAATCGCCCATTCCAACATCTTGCAATTTACAGCTGCATTAGGCTGGGTAAAGCTGTTTTCCACTTGGCGATAAACATAATTGTGACCTTTTACTGGTAATACTTCATCAACAAAATCTTGCTCTAAACAGATTTTTTGTTTACTCGCACGACCAATCAGTTGCACATCAAAACCAAGTTGTTGTAATTCACCTTTTAGGTTTGCTGCAGCGCTTTGCCATTCTTCCGTGAGTTGCTTGTGGTAAAGCAGGCTTACAATAATTTTATTGCTGAGTGTGCTCAAATAATCAATTTGAAACAGTTTTTTATGAAGCACTTCCTGCGTTTTTAACAACGGCAATAAGGCTTTCATCATGCGATTGATCAGTTCGCTGGCAATTGGAAACTCGTCCACTCGATAGCGCTGCAAGGTACTTTGATCAAACATGATGTGATAAAAATCGCCTTTATCATGCCAAATACGAAATTCTGCACGCATCCGATAATGGCTGGTTGGCGAATCAAACACGGCTATTTCTGGGGCGTTAAAAGGCTGCAAAAGTGCGGTCAGTTTTTCAGTCTTTTTTTGCAGGAGTTCGGTATATTGGGAAACGGGTAGTTGCATTGATGTTTACGTTTGAATGATAAATATTCCCCAGCCCTTGGCAAGCATGGGGATTGAGTAAAAAAACAAAAGGCAAGCTTCTGCCTGCCTTTTAAAATGTATTATTCGCCAGAATAATCTTCGCCGCCAGAAGCCGCTTCGCTCACATCACCTGATAAGGTGTAAACACGTTTTGTTGTGTTAATGCGAGTACGATATTTATTCCAGGTTTTTTCGAAGAAAGTTTCCGGTGCACGTTCACCACGGCAAAAAGCAACAAATTCTTTTTCTTCTTTTGTCGCTGGCTTGCGCTCGCCTGAATCTAATGCTTTAAACGCTTGACCATATTGCTCTAATACTTGGGATTCTTTGATTGTATAATCACCGTGACGGGAAAATCCGCGTGGGTAGTTTTTGTCGTCAAAAAAACGACGAGTAACACTGAAACTAGCAGCCATAATCATCTCTCTTCTTTATATTTAAAAACGGCAGGCATTAAACCAATTTTTTTTTATTTTTGCAATAAACCTTTCACGGTTTCTACATAATCTTTGACGAAATCATCGTAATTTAAGCCTTCAGGGTTCACACGATATTTGCCATTTACATAGAAATCAGGTACGCCATGTACTTTAAACTGCTCAGCCGCATTCACTTGTTTATTCACTAAACCGTTTACAGCAAAGCTGTTGATGTTGTTATCAAATTGTTCAGCAGTCACGCCGTTATCAATGAAGATTTTACGAATATCGTCCATTGAGCTTAATTTATCTTGCTGTGCGGCTTCAAATAAAGGCGCTTTTACCTTGCTTTCTGCGCCAAGTGCCATCGCTAATGCCCATGCACGAGTGAGATTTTCAGATTGACGACCTAAGAAGTTAACGTGATATTGTTTAAATTCAGTGCCTTTTGGTAAGCTTTCTGCAACTTGTTTTGGAATGTGGTATTCCATTTCAAAGGCATAGCAATGCGGGCAGTAGAAAGAGAAAAATTCAATCACTTCAGGCTGTGCAGAAGCGGTTTGACCCACTTGAACGTATTGTTTACCTTCTTCTAAATTAGCTGCGAATGCGTTAAATGAAAATAAAGCACCGAGTAAAAATAAAAATTTTTTCATTTGTTTTCCTTATTTAATAATTCCGCGCGCTTTTAACAATGCGGTTTTAAAATCTTCTTCATAATCTTTTTTGATGCCAGGAATTGGCTCAAACTTATCTGTGCCATGCATTTTTAAATGATAAATAATCACTTCATCAGATAATTCTGCCACGGGCTTATCGAAACCTGCTTCATCAGCAATTTTTTGCAAAATTTGTAGCAAGCTAAGATCTGGGTCTTTAGACCAGTAAGGTTGTAAAAGTTCCAAAACTTCATTTAAACGCTTACATTTCATTGCTATTTCCTTTTAAATGGAGAAAAATAAGGCTAGATCATACTTCAAATAAGGCAATAAGAAAATATGGAATACACAATAAGTGCGGTTATTTTGGCTGGCGGAAAAGCACGGAGAATGAATGGGGCGGATAAAGGCTTACAGCTTTTACAAAATAAACCGTTAATTAGTCATGTGATTGAGCGCTTACAACCCCAAGTAGTTGATATATCGATTAATGCTAATCGTCACCATACGGAGTATGCTCAATGGGGGTTTCCCGTATTTTCAGATGAATTGCCTGATTTTCAGGGACCGTTGAGTGGTATGCTAACATCACTCGAACAAGCTAAAACAGATTTTGTACTTTTTGTGCCTTGTGATAGTCCGTATTTTCCACAAAACTTATTAGAAAAACTAAAAAGCGCGGTTAAAAATGACCGCACTTTAATTGCTTATGCAAAAGATAAGGAGCGTGAACACCCGACATTTTGTTTGATGTCCGTTCAGCTTAAAGAGAAGTTACGTGCTTATTTAAACGAGGGCGAACGTCGCTTATTACAATTTATGAACAAAAATGGCGCGGTTGCTGTCCAATTTGACGAACAAGAAGGACGATTTGTAAATTTTAATACCTTAGAAGATTTACAATAA
>JAGZBU010000064.1:0-4220 GCA_018369675.1 Parahaemophilus parainfluenzae
TTGGTGGTTTTGTTCTGTGGCTTTGATATTGACTTGGTTATCTGCCATCAATGTCGTGCCTCGCTTACCTGAGATGTCTGAACCTTCAATATTAATGTTGGAATCCTTTCCTGCACCCGTTGCCACAATATTCACCTTACCGCTAGCATTAACTTGGGATTTATAGGCTGTTTTTCCTTCAGGATGAGTTCTGGATTAGCTCTTTTTAAGCTATTAATAAAACTTATAATATTGCACCAATATTTTACTTAAAACTCTACAAAGCCTATATTTAAAACACAAAAAGTGCGGCCAATTTAAAGAGGTTTTAAAACTCTTTGAAAATTGACCACACTTTACACTTAGATATTTCAAATTATATATCGCACAGATATTTCATAAATTAGTATTGGAGTGGAACTAAAGGTTTACTTACGAATAAACAAAAACATAAAATATTCGAGGTTCTTTCCAACTTTGCTAGTTATAAAATTTCATCTTTTAAAATATCATCCATACAAGACTGAATATCATAGATAAATTGTGTTTTTGCTTCTCCTTTCTCATTGAGCGTTAAAATAAACTTTCGCCAATCACCACCAGTATGGTTTTGCATTTCATCATGCAATTGCTGACATAAATTCGCGATTCTATCTTCATCCTGTTCAGCTAATGTTAGATATACAACTTCTCCCTGAAACATAGCCCCTAGTTTTGTTCCAACCCAATCCTCCTCAGGATTAAATTTATATTCATATTCTAATGAATCAAACTTTTCAGGTGCTGAAAAAAACATTGAACAGATTTCATTTAACAAATCAAATTGCTTTTGCATTTATTTACCTCCACCATACTGGTTTTTAAATACATTAACATATCTATACTTACTACCTTCTACCGAAATCATAACTCTCAGTTTATCTGGTCTAGGTGAGTTCGGTGTTGAACGCTCGAATTTAATTACAACATCTAATGCTTGACCTTTATCTACAGCTTTTTTTACGATATTTTCAAAATATACTTTATAAGCTGAATTGTTAAAGTTTCCATTTTGTGGAAATAAATTATAGCGGTCACATGTTCCACCATGTCTACAAGCTTGAATATGCCCGCCAACATCACCAATTTCCCCCAAGTAACCTATCGCTGTTTGCTGTGATGTTCTTGGCATCTTTTTATCTATTGGTTTAAAGGTAATTTCTTCAACATAACCGTAATCATTAGTTTTAAATTTAGTACCATTACTTAATTCATAACGTGTATTTACATCTAAATCATTTACGATTTTATGTGCCTCGCTATTTTTTATTCTACTTTCATCAAAATCAACTTTAATAGTCTTTGTTTGAGAGCCGTTTAATGTTGGATCTAGTGCTTTTGGTTGATCTAACGTTTCAAAACGACGCTCCCCTGTTTGAATAACTATTTTTGTTTCTCCATTCTCTGTAAATGTATAGGCTTTATACCCATTTATATTACCAGCTTCCTTGGCTTCTTTAGGAATACCAATATAGCAATCATTATGCACCCAAACTCCATCAAGGTCAGAATTCGCTCCTTTGATAAAGTAAGTATGGTCAGTCTCAACTGTCAAGTTATATGCACTTAACTTCTCAGCCTTGATGCTAACACCCTTCACCGTTTGCCAGTGATTATTTTCTGATAACAGTTTATAACCCGCTTTCAGATTTTGTGCATCTACCCACTGAGCGTTTTGAATTTTACCTTTATAGAAATGCCCCTCCGAACTTGGCACTAATTCACCTTGACTTACTTGTGTAAAGAATGGGTGAATTTTGTTTGAAACAATGGTTTGGTGTTTGCCTTGTTCATCAATCACTTCTACATATACTGTAAAGTCATACGGGTTATTGTAGTGCGCTTGTACGCGCTGATAGGTCATTTGTCCTGTCAGTTCGTTTTTCGCATAAACCTTATCACCAATTTTAATAGACGCTATCGGTTTATAACCTTGCTCTGTTTTCACTTCCATGTCACCACGGAAAGAACAAGTTTTGGGTTTAATTTTCGCAACATTAACACTGGAATGGGCTACATCAATCGTGCCATTTTTTAATTTGGCAATAGACTTAGCTATCCCCAATCCCGCACCACTTAGAACCACGCCTCCAGTTGAAACACCTTTCATTTTACCTTGGCGGTAACCTTGCATTTCACCCGCAAGTTTTGGGTTCTCTTGAAGGGCAAGCGTATAAGCCTCATCCCAATCTTTCAACGAGACCACAACATTATTATAGGTCTTCCCTGGGTTTGAGATTGCTTCCCATAAAGACACAACAGTATCATCTAAATTAACAACCGCATCTGCTGTTTCTTTAACACTATCAATTTGCCCTTGAGCTTCAGCAAGCTCTAGGCCTTCTTGATATTCTTTAGCTTTATCTTCATCTCCATTGAATAAAACCTTGGCATACATTTTAATGTTTTGCTTACGCTCATCACTAGGGTGAACGTCATCAGCCATGCTGTTATTCTCCACCGAATCTTTCGCCGTCTTAGCCGCAATAATTGCTCCATCAGAACTATCTGATAAACTACCACCAGCAATACCTGCTGCTACTTGGCTTAAAGACGATACAGTACGTTTTTCTTCTTCACTGAGCTTTTCAGGTGATTTATCATAAAGTGTCGAGGCTAGGAAATGAGCCGCAACCTCACCACCTGCTGCACCTGCCGCACCCGCAGCAACATTACGGTTGCCCGCATAAGCCTCTACCGCACCCCAAAGTGCATGAGCTGTCAAATTGAGCGCGGTATTCACATTACCTTTTGCATCTGTTGTCGCTTTCTTAATTTGATTATTTACCGCAGGTGATAATCCTGAAGCCACCACTTCCGCTGCCGGTCTGCCGGCTAAAGCGGTGCTGATAACATTTAATGCCGAATCAATGATAAGGCGTTGACTTCCACCTGTTTCCCATTCTTTAGCTTTGCGACTCGCTGTCTCAAAATTATCTCGTGCTTGTTTGACTAAAGCGCGGTTAGTTTCGTTGTTGTTTTCTGCCTTGGCTTTTTCTGCTTCTTCTAACGCAATTGCGGCTTCATTACGTTTCGCTTTCGCTTCTTCGCCAAATTTATTAGCAAGCAAACTTCCTGCTTCCACAACATTTGGTCCAAATTTCTCTGTCACCTCACGTTGGAAATCAAGTTCTTTTTGAACATCATCTTTATCAAAACGATTCTCTAATTTGCCACTTTGGCTTTGTGCACTCTCTGTAGTGATATCGGTTTTAATCGCCGCAATTTCTTCTTGTACCGTTTTGCCTGTACGTTTTAATTGCTCAGCTTCATCTTTAATAATGATATTTTGTGTATTAATACCACTTTTTGTTGTGCTAGATTGGCTATCAGAATCTTTACCATAGCCCATGCCATAAGAGAATTGGAGAGACTCCTTGCCTTCAGCCAATTTCTTGGTGTTCTCTTTTCCATCTACTCCTTTAGAATTAACAGTTTTGTTGCCATTTTTATCGGTATAAAGCAGATTACCATCTTTATCCGTGGCTTGTTTTGTACTTTGAGCTGCACCATTTTCGCCAAATGGTGTTTCAAAGTTAGCTGACACACTGCCACTTACACCAAAACTGCTGCCACTATAATTTGAGTGATTTTCAATATCTGAATGAGTAATGCTACCAGTGCTAAAATGGTTTTTACCATCAGCTTCTGCCTTTTGGGTAGACGTAATCAATGCACCTTTAAGATCGGTATGCTTATTAACATTAATATCGTAACCTTCATCTCCGGCATAAATTCCTGCCTGTTCATTCACGCTTGCATGATCAGCATTGATTTTCGATTTATTGAAACTACCACCTGCGGCAAAACCATAGCCTACTGTCACACTACCACTTGCATTCATTTGTTTACCATGGTAGCGAGATTTATCTTGCAAGCTCTCGATATTGAGGTTTTCCGCATCCAATTCAACACGTTTACCCTTCACTTGACTGCTTGCAAGAGTGACATCACCACCTGCATTAATCACGGTTTTACTTTGGCTATCACCTACATGGCTTGCGACATAAGTGGTTTCATCACCATTACCGTAACCTTTTCCGTAATTACCGCCGAAAGTAACCCCAGCAACCGCACCATTACTCACTTTAATGGCTACCCCCGCATTAAAACCACTCGATTTATTGGTACTACGTTCTTGGTGGTTTTGTTCTGTGGCTTTGATATTGACTTGGTTATCTGCCATCAATGTCGTGCCTCGC
>JAGZBU010000065.1:0-4174 GCA_018369675.1 Parahaemophilus parainfluenzae
ACCACCGGCATTAATCACTGTTTTACTTTGGCTATCTCCTACATGACTAGCAACATAAGAGGTTTCATCACCATTGCCATAGCCTTTTCCGTAATTACCACCTACTGTAATACCTGCGGCAACACCACTGCCAACTTTAATAGCAACCCCCGCATTAAAGCCACTTGACTTATTGGTGCTACTCTCTTGATGGTTTTGTTCCGCGGCCTCGATATTTACTTGATTACCTGCAATCAAAGTCGTGCCTTGTTTGCCTGATATATCCGAACCTTTAATATTAATGTTTGAATCCTTTCCTGCACCCGTTGCCACAATATTCACCTTGCCACCCGCATTAACTTGAGATTTGGCTGCGGTTTTTCCTTCAGTATGAGTACGTGATTCGCTCTTTTTAAGCTATAAATAAAACTTATAATATTGCACAAATATTTTGCTTAAAAACTCTACAAAGTCTATATTTAAAACACAAAAAGTGCGGTCAATATTCAAGAGATTTTAAAATTCACTGAAAATTGACCGCACTTTTAAGCACCTTTGTTAATTACTGCCAAGGCTTAGCATCAGGCTTGCTGTGTTTTTTTCGCCATTGGATACATATTGGACTATCCCACATTAGCCTTTCTTCACAAACTGGACCACCTTCAAGATACCAACCTTTTTTCTCTAAACAAAGATTCTCTTCTGGATTAACACTTTCACCTGTCACAAAATCCATACCACAATCCGACATGTCTTTTTTTCTTCTTTCAAGAAAATTAATACGTCCTTGAGGATCTGAGTTAGGAAATAAAGCCCTAGAATTATGCAAACGCCAATGATCATGTGGTGGTGGTGGTTGAAATCCTCCAAAAGAACAAGCATTGATTGTTAGCAAACCAAATATAAAAAATAGAATCTTCATATCATTCTCCTTTTGATTTATTTAAATTAAAAATGGTTTGCTCATTTCCCATTTTTAGATCTCCCTTCGTTCGATATCCATCAATAACGCATTGTTGTTGCCCTAGTCCATAGCAATTATGTACTGATGAAGTGTCACCAAATATATCACTAATACGTTCAACCAAACCTTTATTGAGATTATTTTCAGATGTTGTTGCAGGGTTTCCTCCCAATAAAATCGGCATACTACCAACAGGGTCACTAGCATGATTCTCAATCCGAATTGAACCATTTGAAGTGGTTCTTTCTTTACCCGTTTGCAATTGACTTAAATAACCATCCGCTCTTGTAACATCAGCTGCAGGACCCACCATTTTAACAGTGGTGTTTGAAAGCAATTTTTTCTCTCGGTTGTCTTCTGTATTTAATGCTTTTAATGCATTACTAACAGTTAATGTTCCACGACTATGAGAACCGAGGTATAAATCATCTTTACCATATTGCTTCATCATGTTCATCGCTTGTAAACTCGAATTATCCATCCCTAATAGGTTTCCAAAAGAACCTTCGAACATCTTTTCATAACCGGCCCCCCACGATGGCGCGCGTCTCCTGACGCGTGCCAAAACATCTGTTTTGTTTAATTCAAATTTTCACTATTTTTATGAGTAATTTCAGTTTGTCTATTCTTAGATAGATACAAGCACGCGTCAGGAGACGCGCGCTATCTAGCAGCAACTCTTGCCTTTAGAAAAGTGCGGTCAATATTCAAGAGATTTTAGAATTCACTGAATATTGACCGCACTTTTAAGCGCCTTTTTTAATTACTGCCAAGGCTTAGCATCAGGCTTGCTGTGTTTTTTTCGCCATTGGATACATGGAGGTCTATCCCACATTAGTGTATTTTCACAAACAGGTCCACCTTCTAAATACCAGCCTTTTTTCTCTAAACAAAGATTGACCTCTGGATTATCACTTTCTCCTGCCGCCCAATCTATAATACCGCAATCAGTCATATCTTTTTTTCTTCTGTCAACATATTTAGTTAAAACATCAGGATCTGATTCAGGGAATAATGCATCCGCATTATGCAAACGCCAATGATAGTATGGCGGTAGAGGTTGAAACCATCCACTACAGCTTGTAAGCAATAAGATTGAGGGTATTAAGAATAAAAATCTTATTTTCATTTTATTTCTCCTTCGCTTTATTTAATTCAAAAATAGTTCTTTCATTACCCATTTTGAGATCTCCTTTAGTTCTATATCCATCAATAACGCATTGTTGTTGTCCTAACCCGTGACAATTATGTACGGATAAACGTTCATCACTAAACATATCTGCTGTTCGCTGTAACCAGCTTTTATTCAGATTATTTTCAGATGTCGTTGCAGGGTTTCCTCCCAATAAAATCGGCATACTACCTACTGGGTCACTCGCATGATTCTCAATCCGAATTGAACCATCTGAAGTGGTTCTTTCTTTACCCGTTTGCAATTGACTTAAATAGCCATCCGCTCTTGTAACATCAGCTGCAGGACCCACCATTTTAATTGTCGTACCTGAAAGTAGCTTTTTAGCTTGGTTATCTTCTGTATTTAGCGCTTTTAATGCATTACTTAATGTTAATGTGCCACGACTATGGGAACCTAGGTATAAATCATCTTTACCATACTGCTTCATCATATTCATCGCTTGTAAACTTGAATTATCCATCCCTAATACATTCCCAAAAGAACCTTCG
The DNA here is from genome assembly GCA_018369675.1 of Parahaemophilus parainfluenzae. GTDB lineage: Bacteria > Pseudomonadota > Gammaproteobacteria > Enterobacterales > Pasteurellaceae > Haemophilus_D > Haemophilus_D parainfluenzae_AC. The sequence continues at coordinate 2,627 of JAGZBU010000065.1, forward strand.
AACATTTTTTCATAACCGGCAACTAAGAGCTCTGACAAACCATTTTTCGCTTTAGGATGGTGAACAAAATAAACATCTTTATATACCTTTTGATTTATATTGCCTGTCTTATCATCCCTGCCCGCAATATAGTTTTGTACTGCAAATTTTGCGGCGGAATTACGATCATTAAAGATGCCATTAAATGCAACGACATATTTACTCTCTGTTTTCCCTGTTTTTGGATCAGTATAAGTAACTTTTTGTAATTGATTACGCTCTTGATCTGATAACTCATGCAATTGATAAATATTACGTCCTTTATCCAATTGTTCTTGAAGATAGTCTTTTCGACTTACTCCCTTAGCATCCGCTTCTTCATTTATTTTCTTCAGGATTTCTGGATCCTTTATAGGATTCCCTTTTTCATCCACTTTATGAGTAAACATCCGATGTTCTGCGATAAACATTGTTCGATAAGCTTCATCCGTAGCACCACCAACATTCTTCGTAAAACTCTGAATTGTTGCAACATCCTGTTCAACTTCTTTTTGCATTTTCGCATGATCTGCTTTTTCAAGTTTATTTGCGTCTTGCTCTGTTGATTTCTTGATAGTCTCAATATTCTGTTTGCCCTGTATACTCGCAATATTAAAGTTACCATCACTAATCACAGCATTAGTTATACTCTGATTATTTTCACTTTGACTGCTATAGCTCGCTAAATTAGCTAGACCAATTTTTGCTGCAGCGTATAAATCTGTACTATGAACATCATTTGTGCCTAAACCAAATTTTACTGGCAATTGATTTGCTTTATTTGGATTCGCCTGTTCAAAGGTTTCGCCCTTTCTATCCTCACCACGATAAATTTTATTTAAAGCTTTATCCTCATCAGAAGTTTGATCACGATCTACAGAAAAACCTCCCATCAATCCCATCGCAGATGATTTCGCATTAGAATAATTTTCAATATTTGAATATTCGAAATCTTCTGCTGTCATTTGATTTTTCTCTTTTTCAGCACTTGAAATGATAGCTCCGCCAACAGAAGAAACTTTATTTTTTACATTGATATCATAGCCATTATTACCTGCAAAAATTCCTGCCTGTTCATTTACACTCGCATAGTCTGTATTGACTTTCGATTTATTGAAACTACCACCCGCAGCAAAACCGTAGCCTACTGTCACACTAGCACTTACATTCATTTGCTTACCACGATAGCTAGATTTATCTTGCAAGCTTTCAATTTTCAGATTTTCTGCATCTAATTCGACACCTTTACCTTTAACTTGACTGCCCGCAAGGGTTACATCCCCGCCTGCTTTAACCATTGTTTTACTTTGGCTATCTCCCACATGGCTTGCAACATAAGTGGTTTCATCACCATTACCGTAACCTTTTCCGTAATTACCGCCTAAAGTAGCCCCGGCAACCGCACCATTACTCACTTTAATGGCTACCCCAGCATTAAAACCACTCGATTTATTGGTACTACGTTCTTGGTGGTTTTGTTCTGTGGCTTTGATATTGACTTGGTTATCTGCCATCAATGTCGTGCCTCGC
>JAGZBU010000066.1:0-3582 GCA_018369675.1 Parahaemophilus parainfluenzae
TTGTACCGTTTTGCCTGTACGTTTTAATTGCTCTGCTTCATCTTTAATAATGATATTTTGTGTATTAATACCACTTTTTGTTGTGCTAGATTGGCTATCGGAATCTTTACCATAGCCCATGCCATAAGAGAATTGGAGAGATTCCTTGCCTTCAGCCAATTTCTTGGTGTTCTCTTGTCCATCTACTCCTTTAGAATTAACGGTTGTATTGCCATTTTTATCGGTATAAAGAAGATTACCATCTTTATCCGTGGCTTGTTTTGTACTTTGAGCTGCACCATTTTCGCCAAATGGTGTTTCAAAGTTAGCTGACACACTACCACTTACACCAAAACTGCTGCCACTATAATTTGAGTGATTTTCAATATCTGAATGGGTCAGGCTGCCTGTACTGAAATGGTTTTTACCATCTTCTTCTGCTTTTTGGGTAGATATAATCAATGCTCCTTTAAGATCGGTATGCTTATTAACATTGATATCATAGCCTTCATCACCCGAATAAATTCCAGCCTGTTCATTCACACTCACATGATCAGCATTGATTTTCGATTTATTGAAACTACCACCTGCGGCAAAACCATATATAAAGTACACGGTGAAAAAAATTTCATTAATTATACGTATTTTTTACTTTCTACTTTGCTATTGTTCTTTGTTTTCATTTTCACAATAATACATGACATGTACATTTCCTTTATATTTCATACATATTTCCCTTCCATTAGCCTCTTTGTACATTTGATTAAGATTATGCCAAGCCTCATCTTCTGAAGAATATAAAAGGCAAGATTGAATAAAAATAGTCATAAAGAATATAACTAAAATTTTCATTATTTCCATCCCTATAGCTAACGCAAGGTGCGTGAACCAAAAATTAACGCACGCTACCTTGCTAATGAATTAATTTTCTTTCTCTAAAAAAAAGTGCAGTCAATTTTTGAGAAGTTTTAAAGCTCTTTGAAAATTGACCACACTCTGTTTAAATAATAAATTCAATGCGTTATAAGTTACACTTTCCATTATCCCACTTAGGATCTTGATAGCCACATTCAGCGGGAGAAAGATATATATACCCCTTAGTATTCATACATTCATCAAGATTTTTATATCTTTTGTCATTTATTTGATAGTTTTGCGGATAGTAGTGTAGATTTATATCACCATACTTTCCTCCACAAGAAACAAGATCTTTCCATCGTTGTTTTGAGTTTGTATGTCCTAGTAGTTCTTTTTTTTGATACCCTGCAATTAATGGATATTCTTTCCCCTTATCAACACAATTAACCATTTGTGGAGTATAAAAACATCCGTTTGAATACCAACATCCGTTTAATATAAAACAAAGAATAAATAAGGTGTATTTCATTTTATTTACCTCCTATTTTCATCAAAAGTTCAAACATATCTGATGACATTACATCGGATAAAGCAAATGGTGCGGATACCGGAATTACAATAGCAATTGTTACTTAGTAGGCTATTCATTACATATCCCCTTATCCCATTTGGAATTTTTATAACCGCATTCTGCGGGCCAAAATCTTTTATATCCTTTCCTTTCCATACAAGATTGAAATTCTTCGTATTTACCAGTTTTATTAATGTAGTAAAGTTCTTGATCTCCATATTTACTACCACAGCTAACAGCATCTTTCCAACGCTGTTGCTGATCAGTTTTACCTATACTATAAGGCTTTTGATAATGAGCTATTGATGAGAACACTTCTCCTTTTTTATAGCAATTACTTGAGACAACCTGAATGATTGGTCTAAAACATTCACCCTCAAAAGAATATAAACAACCACTTATCAAAAACACTGAAATAATTAATAAGATTATTTTCATGTTAATTACCTCCTAATTTAAAAAGTACTTCCATCATATCCGAACTAATTAGATCAGATACAGCAAATGGTGCGGAAATAGGAATTGCTATTTCTGTTGTCCGATCTGATAAAAATTGTTGGATATTATTTTTCTGAGAAGTATTACCTTGTTTGTCATACCATCCCCACATTTGCCCTCCAAGCATATCGTGAGTACCTGCAAAAGATTCAACCAAATGATCAGAGATATTACCTGGTTTATAAGGAGTGATTACTTTTCCGTCAGAATACCAACCGCCTTCAACGGATTGAAATCCACCTGTAGGACCATATAAGTCTTTTGCCTTTTGATTTTTATTTGGATCTATAGCATCATCCAATGACAATCCATTTTCACCTTTAAATACAACTAACCCATCTGCATTTTTTTCACAGGAACCGACTCCTTGAGTACAAATTGCATTGATATCAATTCGAACACCACCTAATTTTACTCCATCAAAATAACCGCTATCATAACTATCATTACGAAGAATTTTCCCCGTCTTCGCATCTTTAATACCTTTAAATAATCTTGAATTAGCCAAAGTCTCCTCTCTCATCTTCGTTGCGGCTAATTGCAAAGTTCCTTGAGTGATTGCAACATCCGGTGAGCCGGCGGCAATGCCAACCACTGTTTCAAGCAAACGTTTTTGATACTGCAATTTATAAATTGCTCCATAAAGTGCGGTCTTTTCCTCTTCCGTTTTGGCTTCCTTGATTTGTTTTCTCAATTCAGCCTGTTTTGGAAGCACATAGTCATCAATCATTGAGAAGGCATTTTTACGAAAATCTTGAGTAACTTTCACTTGAATGTTGAGCTCTTTCATCACTTTATCTTTATCAAAATGATTTTCCAACTTGCCGGAATGCTGCTCTGCATTATCCGTAGTTACATCGGTTTTAATGCTATCTAGCGTTTGCTCAACCGTTTCACCGGTTTTCGCCAGTTGTTCCGCTTGGTCTCTAATTTCAATATTCGCAGTATTAATACCACTTTTTGTCACGCTACTTTGACTTTCTTTATCTCGCCCAATACCAAATCCTGTTGAGGTTTCTAAAGAATCCCAACCTGTAGCAAGTTGTTTTGCGTTGTCTTTACCCTGCGCATTTTTGGCTTCTGTGGTCAATTCTCCTCGGTCGTTTCTATAAATCGGATTGCCATCATCATCCACCGCCTGTTTACTACTTTGCGCTTGACCCTCTTTCCCAAACGGTGTGTCAAAATTCGCTGCCACACTGCCGCTCACACCAAAGCTTGAACCGCTATAGTTTGAATGGTTTTCAATATCTGAATGAGTCAGGCTGCCGGTACTAAAATGGTTTTTACCATCTGCTTCTGCCTTTTGGGTAGACGTAATCAATGCACCTTTAAGATCGGTATGCTTATTAACATTAATATCATAACCTTCATCCCCTGCATAGATGCCGGCTTGCTCATTAACGCTGGCGTGGTCGGCGTTAACTTTGGACTTATTGTAGCTTCCCCCTGCTGAGACGCCATAACCCGCCGTCACACTCCCACTCACGTTCATTTGTTTGCCTTTGTATGTGGCAGTGTCTTGCAAGCTTTCGATGTTGAGGTTTTGGGCATTGACTTCTACACGTTTGCCTTTTACTTGGCTACCGATGAGGTTCGCATCACCACCGGCATTAATCACTGTTTTACTTTGGCTATCTCCTACATGACTAGCAACATAAGAGGTTTCATCACCA
>JAGZBU010000067.1:0-3216 GCA_018369675.1 Parahaemophilus parainfluenzae
ATCAATGACAAGACGTTGACTTCCACCCGTTTCCCATTCTTTGGCTTCGCGACTCGCTGTCTCAAAATTATCTCGTGCTTGTTTGGCTAAAGCTTGGTTAGTTTCGTTGTTGTTTTCTGCCTTGGCTTTTTCTGCTTCTTCTAACGCAATTGCGGCTTCATGACGCTTCGCTTTCGCTTCTTCGCCAAATTTATTAGCAAGCAAACTTCCTGCTTCCGCGACATTTGGTCCAAATTTCTCTGTCACCTCACGTTGGAAATCAAGTTCTTTTTGAACATCATCTTTATTAAAACGATTCTCTAATTTACCACTTTGACTTTGTGCACTCTCTGTAGTGATATCTGTTTTTATCGCAGCAATTTTATCTTGTACCGTTTTGCCTGTACGTTTTAATTGCTCTGCTTCATCTTTAATTATGATATTTTGTGTATTAATACCACTTTTTGTTGTGCTAGATTGGCTATCGGAATCTTTACCATACACCAATGCAGGGTTTAGGTTTAATAGTAATATTCACATTTTCGGCAAAAGAGAAATAAATGACCATCGCCGCTTAGGTATCTTACTCGCTCGTGATATTTCCATAGAAAAAGCATTGGAAAAAGTAGAGCGCGCTTACGCGAAGTTGGATGTGAAATTATAAGATTTGCTCAACTTAAGTATCGTTGAAAATAAAAAGTGCGGTCAATTTTGAGAGGTTTTAAAACTCTTTGAAAATTGACCGCACTTTTAACTTAAAATTCTAAGCGCTGTGTTAAGCCTTCTTCGGGTTCTTGACTTCGGAAAATCAGCCATAACCTCAACACATCAATCATAATTCCACGCGGTAAAGTGAGATAAAGTGATTCCTCTTCTTGGGCAAAAAGGAAATAAAAATTCACTTGATCGTTCATCACCTCAACGCCCCAAGAATTAGAGGAGATATCCGCTTCTTGAGTCATCTCATCTGTTAAGATTGACAATGAATGATCTAAAAAAGAGAAATAATTTGGACCACCCATTGGATCATTCAAATAGCCGGTTAGTGGATTTAGTTGATGATTTTCTTCTAAATAGCAAGTTGGAATAATTTGACCTTTATGCTGAATATACGTAAAAACAAGTTTCATCTTTACTCCTGCTCAGCACTTGGAAAAGCGGTGACGACAGGATAGGTATAACCTTCTATACGCACGCCTGAATTTGAAATGCCAACCCACATACCTTCAGCTTTACGAATAGGATCTAAATCATCTACTTGATTCATATAAGCAGAATTAATTTCTACTTTGATACGATCTGCCGTCCACGTTTGAGGAAACATCAAGGTCTCCCCATTATTGTTAGTTTTAGCAATATATTGATTAGTTTCACTATCAAAGGCGGAAATCTGTGCTAAATATACGCCATTTGGATAAGTGTATAATATCCGATCAACACGGATATTACCTAAGGTGGAATGGCCACCGATCATGACTGTCATTTATAAGCATCCTCTGAGTCGATAATTTCTTGGTAATCTGGCTGCTTTAACTCTACAGGTCTTTGAATGAAACTATACCACCGTCTAGCCAAATACGTTAATTCCTCTCTATCTACAATATAATACTTTTCCTCACTAGGATCATAATCTGCAGGTCTATCTTCAGGTAAATACAAGGAGAATCCCAAATATACCTTATCCTTATCTATTACTGCATCCATCACATCCGTACTAACATAATCTTTATCTATAGATAAATCGGCTAATGTAATACTACTATCAAAATTTAAAGTATCTAAATATATACGTACATATTCATCTCTCCAGGAGTGATTTTCATCATTTAAAAACACACAAGTTGATTTATAAAAACTTGAATCATCAAACTTAAATAATAATTTCATATACTTTTCCTAATTATAACTAGGAGCCTTAGGATAAATAGTGTCGATTTTTCCATTTTCCTTAACATACCAACGAACTTCAACTCCTGATTTTGTCACTCCTTTCCACTCAGACTTAGTACTAGGAACTTTGCTAGCATTTTTAAATGCATGCTCCAATTCAACTTTTAATCTATCCTGAGTCCAAGTTCTTGGAAACATTGTTGATACACTATCTTTTTCCTTACCAGATTTTTCTAAAAATGGCTTCGCATTTGGATCTTTTAAAGCCCTAGGATTTGGAATAGAAACTTTAGCCTCATAAACACCGTTTGCATATTCTTTAATTACTTTTTCCACTTTTACATTTCCGAGTGTGGTGTGTCCTCCTTTAAAGAAACTACCTTTTGGCTCACCATTAATAATATGTTTTTCTAACACTTTATCAGAAATTGGTAATTTAATATTTTTCGCCAACTCATTAGCTTCTCTATTTAAATTCTGTTCATTTAAATAAAAGTCTTTTTGGCGATTAGAAATCCTTTCATTTAATCCTTTATTTCGATTTACTCCTAGATTTGTATTATCCCTTGAATAATCCACATCTGGTGAACGAACCCACTTACCCCCAATCCATTTCATAGTTTTTCCAGCCACAGAGACCGTTGCAGCACCGGTTGTTAAACCAAAGAAGACCTCTCCCACATCTTGAGGATTTCCATCTGTCATCTCACGTAGCGCTTTCTCAACAGAATGCGCAGGGATATCTTGCTCAATCCATTCTTTTGGTAGACGAACAAGTTTCTCACCTATGCGCAAGGTATCATCTAATACCTCACCGAAAGATGTATTATCAATATAATCTTTCGCTGATTTTAAACTTTCCTTCGTTTTTTGTGGCCCTGAATTTGTTAAGCCATACCAAATTGAACGAAAATAGGCATCATCTGGATAATAATTTCTTGCTAGGGACTCAAAATCCTTACCTTCTGATACATGAGCCAAATAAGCATTAAGTTGTTCTTTAAAATGCTTATTCGCTTCCTGTGAATAGGCTAGATAACAATCTGAATTACCTGCACATTGTTGCTCTGCGCTGCGTTTTGCTGCGAGAAGCTCCCGCTCAAGGGATTGACGATATTCATCCAGTTCTTGATTCCGTTTTTTACTAAGCTCATTAGTTTCCTCGACCACTCTCATTTCGCAATCAGAATCACCTTTACAAGCTTTATATTTTCTTTCTGCTTCAACTAAATCAGATGGTTTTAAATAATTATTCTCTACCGCATCTTTCGCTGTCTTAGCCGCAATAATCGCCCCATCAGAGCTATCTGATAAACTACCACCAGCAATACCTGCTGCTACCTGACT
>JAGZBU010000011.1:0-44805 GCA_018369675.1 Parahaemophilus parainfluenzae
ACAAAGCCTTGATGAAGCAAAATCAACGATTGAGCAATTCTTAAAACGTGAAAAAGCCGATAAAGTATTAGCTGAAAAAGCAGAGCAAGCGGTTAAAGCGCTATCTGCCGATCCAACCAAATTACCTGCAGGTATTAGTTTTAGTGAGCCACAAACCTTTACGTTAGTGGATAATAAAGATCCAGTGCTTTATGAAGGTGTATTTGCCATTGCAAAACCAAAAGATGGCAAAGCGGCTTATCAAGTTGCTCGTAACAGCAAAGGTGATGTGGTTGTGGTTGCCCTTGAACGTGTAGAAGAACCTACTTTAAATGAGCAAGAATTAGCGAAATTTAGCACTCAACTTGTTCGTGCGCGTCAAGGTGAATTGCAAGGACAGTTAATGCAAGCATTGCGTGAAAAAGCACAAATCGAGATTAATACTAGCTTTATTAATCAAGATGATTCAGAAGAAGGTGCGGCTCACTAAGCTGATTGAAATGTCATTCATCATCAATTTCTGATGGAAAATAAAAGCAAAGTGCGGTAAATTTTGACCGCACTTTTTTATATAAAACAAGGAGAAGACTATGGCTCAAGAAACGATTTTCAGCAAAATTATTCGCAAAGAAATCCCCGCCAATATTGTTTATCAAGATGAATTAGTGACCGCATTCCGAGATATTTCACCTCAAGCGAAAACCCATATTTTGATTATCCCAAATAAAGTCATTCCAACGGTTAATGATGTGACAGAACAAGATGAAGTTACCTTGGGTCGCTTATTTACTGTCGCGGCTAAAATTGCTAAAGAAGAAGGCATTGCCGAAGACGGTTATCGTTTGATTGTGAATTGTAATAAACACGGTGGACAAGAAGTATTCCATATTCATATGCATCTTGTTGGTGGTGAATCTTTGGGTAGAATGTTGGCAAAATAATGAAAAAGATCCTAATTACAGCAACGGTATTATTTTTAACGGCTTGTTCATCTGCACCAAATATTGTGGGAACCAATAAGCCAATTTTAAATATGGCGGCAAATTTAGCACCCGCTTTAGATGTTGATTTGTCGGATAATACCGCGGCTTTAAAAAATAAAACTACACAACAACTCAATGTGCTTTACCATCTTTATTGGTATAACACACAAGGTGTGACGCAAGTTTGGCCGAATCAGCAAGAAAGCCAATCAGGCAATATTTTATTGCAACCACAAGAGAAGAAAGTGTTTGAACTACCAAAACCAAGCACAGAAAGTACTAATTATCGTCTTTATTTACAATAGTTTATGTCCACACTATTAATTGACCTTGAAGGTCATGAGCTCAAACAAGAAGAAGTTGAATTACTGGAACATCCTTTAGTTGCCGGTTTGATTTTATTTACCCGCAATTTTTATGATCGTCAGCAAGTTCAAGCGCTAATTAAATCCATTCGTCAACGAGTGAAAAAGCCTTTATTGATTACCGTCGATCAAGAAGGTGGTCGCGTGCAACGTTTCCGTGAAGGTTTCACTCAGCTCCCTGCGATGCAGGCTTTTGCGGCATTAGTTGAGGACTCAGCTCAGCAACAGCAAATAGCAAAAGAAGCGGGTTGGCAAATGGCGGCTGAAATGGTGGCGCTAGATATTGATTTGAGTTTTGCTCCGGTGTTGGATTTAGGTCACGAATGTCGTGCGATTGGTGATCGTAGTTTTGGCTGTGATGTAAAAAGTGCGGTTAATTTAGCAGCAGCTTTTATTGATGGTATGCACCAGGCGGGCATGGCAACAACAGGAAAACACTTCCCGGGACACGGCCATGTTTTAGCTGATTCTCATCTTGAAACCCCTTATGATGAGCGCGCAAAAGAAGTGATTTTTAATCATGATATTTTGCCATTCCAGCAATTAATTCAACAGAGTAAGCTTGATGCGATTATGCCGGCTCACGTGATTTATACACAATGTGATAGCCAGCCAGCAAGCGGGTCGAGTTATTGGTTAAAAGAGATTTTGCGTAAACAGTTGAGCTTCCAGGGGGCGATTTTCTCTGATGATTTAGGCATGAAAGGCGCAGGCTTTATGGGCGATTTTGTTGCTCGCAGTGAAAAAGCCTTGAAGGCTGGTTGTGACTTATTATTGCTTTGTAATGAACGTGAAGGTGTTATTCAAGTGCTTGATAATCTGAAGTTAGAGGAAACACCAGAGCATTTCGCAGCACGCCAAGCTCGCTTGAAATCGCTCTTTAAACAAAAATCCTTTGATTGGTCAGAACTCACAAAAACTTCGCGTTGGATTGAAAATCATCAAAAACTGACCGCACTTCAACAAGAGTGGCTTGCTTCTAAATGATTGATTGCCATCATTATCAAAAAGGCGATTGCCGTTCTTGTCAATGGCTTGAAATACCTTATGAACAGCAACTCGCCAAGAAAGAAGAGCATCTTAAACAACAACTTGCCAAATTAGATTGTGATAATTTAATTTGGCATCCGCCTTTTTATTCCTCCGAGTCGGCCTTTCGTAATAAAGCGAAAATGGTGGTAAGTGGCGCGGTGGAACGCCCCATTCTAGGTATTTTACAAGACCCGAATGATCCACAAAGTGCGGTGGATTTATGTGATTGCCTGCTTTATCCGCAACGCTTTGTAGAGCTATTCCCAATTCTAAAAGATTTTATTGGACGTGCGGGTTTAGTCCCTTATAACGTAGCTAAACAAAAAGGTGAACTCAAATATATTCTGCTTACAGAGAGCCAACATACAAAAAAATTGATGTTGCGTTTTGTATTGCGTTCAGAAACTAAATTGCCGTTAATTCAACGTGAATTTGCAGGCTTATTGGAAAAATTGCCACAGCTTGAAGTGGTGAGTGTGAATATCCAACCTCAACACGCAGCAATCTTAGAAGGTGAGAAAGAAATCTTTTTAACGGACCAGCACACCTTATCAGAAAGCTTTAACGGTATTCCGCTATTTATTCGCCCTCAAGGTTTCTTCCAAACGAATCCACTTGTAGCACAAGGGCTATATGCAACAGCACAAGATTGGGTGCAAGATTTGCCGATTACTAAACTTTGGGATCTCTTTTGTGGCGTTGGAGGTTTTGGACTGCATTGCGCTAAAGCTTTACAGGATAAACATCAGCAAGAAGTGGAATTGACCGGGATTGAAATTTCGCCATCTGCTATTCAAGCGGCGACTCAATCCGCTCTGGTATTAGGGCTAAACAACGTTAAATTCCAATCATTGGATGCGGCTAATTTTGCTTTAACACAAGATGAAAACATCCCTGATTTGGTGATCGTCAATCCGCCTCGTAGAGGTATCGGAAAGGAACTCGCTGAGTTTCTCAATGAAATGCAACCGCACTTTATTCTTTATTCCAGCTGTAACGCGATTTCCATGGGAAAAGATTTGCAACACCTAACCAATTATAAGCTTACTCAAATTCAATTATTTGATATGTTCCCGCATACAGCGCATTATGAAGCACTGATATTATTAAAATGCAATGGTTAACAAAAAAGCTAACAGAAATGTTAGCTTTTTTATTTAGAAATTTAACCGCACTTTTATTTTGCTATAAATTAATGCTATTAAGAAGAATGCTGCCTGTAACAAAATAATACATGCACCAGTGGATGCATCAAAATGATAGCTAAGTAGCACGCCTAGTAGACTTGCAGTTACAGCGCTGATAATCGCGATAACGAGCATTTTATCGAAGCGATTCGTCAGTGTTAGCGCAGTGATGCCTGGTGCAATTAGCATGGCTACAACCAAAATAACCCCAACGACTTGCATCGTACTCACAATGGTGAGTGCAAGCAGTGTGAGTAGTCCATAATGCAATAATTTAGGCGAGAGACCCGCAACGCGAGCATGGCTCGGATCAAAGCAATAAAGCAGAAAATCACGACGTTTTAATCCAAGTAAAATAAAAATGATCAAGGCGATGATAGCCGTTTGAATCAGCTCTTGTTGGCTTACACCCAGTACGTTTCCGAATAAGATGTGTGTAAGATGTTGTGAGGTTTGGATTTTAGTGAACAGCACCAAACCAATGGCAAACATTCCCGAAAATACAATTCCCATCGCGGTATCTTCTTTGATTCGACTATTCTCTTTTAAATAACCCACCCCTAAGGCGCAGGCAATACCTGAGACAAAGGCGCCAATCACCAATGGAATACCGGCTAGAAAAGCTAAGACAATACCAGGCAGGACCGCATGGGAAATGGCATCGCCCATCAATGACCATCCTTTCAACACCAAATAGCAAGAGAGTAGTGCACAGATGACGGCAACCACTAATGCCGTGAGTAGCGCATTTTGCATGAAGGCAAATTGAAATGGCTCAACGAAAATGGCGAACATCTCAGTCATGAACCACCGCCTTACGTCGTTTTTGACTGATTAATCCGTATTTAGGCGAGAATAGAAAAGCCAATAAAAATAACAAGGTTTGCAATGTTACGATGACACCACCTGTTGCGCCATCCAGATAATAGCTTAAATAGACACCGACGAAACCAGTGATTGCGCCTAATGCTACGGCAATTTTGATGAGGGTTTTGAACTTGTCAGTAAGTAAATAGGCGGTTGCGCCAGGTGTGATTACCATCGCAATCACTAAAATCGCCCCGACAGTTTGTAATGCAGCAACAACACAAGCACTCAAGAGAGTAAAAAAGAGGACTTTGTAAAACAGTGGTGAAAGTCCAACTGTAATTGCTTGCGTTTCATCAAAGAAAATCAGTAACAGATCCTTCCAAAAAATAAGCAATAAGACCAAGCAAATCAACATAATGATGGCTACTTGATAAATATCTTCATCGGCAATCCCGAGGATATTACCGAGAATAATATTTTGCACATTTATTGAAGTTGGATTCAGAGAAATAATCAACAATCCCAAGGCAAAGAATGTGCTGAAAATAAAGCCGATAACGGCATCTTCTTTGAGTTTAGAAATGGATTTGATCCATAAAATGGAAAGTGCGGCCAAAATTCCGGCAAAAAAAGCACCTAAAGCATAGGGGAGTGAAAAGGCATAAGCTATCGCCACACCCGGAACTACGGAATGAGAGAGCGCGTCGCCAATTAATGACCAGCCTTTCAACATTAAATAGGCAGAAAGAAAGGCACAAATGCCACCAACTGCGGCACTTATCCACATGGCTTTTTGCATATATTCATAGGAGAAAGGTTCCAGTAAATATTCAAGCATGACTTATTCCTTGTCAGACGGAGGCAGACGACAGGATTTTACAGCCGTTGCGGGCGGATCATTTTTGGTTTCGCCATAGAAGACAACAGGACGTTCATCATCCGTAAGCACGGTGACAGCACGTTTATCTTCATCATTATGCAGATCTTCACCTAATAATTTGATGTGTCGTAATACACCACCAAAGACTTTTTCCAAATTATGCTGATTAAATGTATCTTCTGTTTTACCCGCTGCAATCACAGTACGGTTAATCATCACCACTTGGTCACAGAAGTCTGGTACAGAACCCAAGTTGTGGGTAGAGACTAAAATTAAATGGCCTTCAGCACGTAATTGGCGAAGGAGTTCCACAATCGCATTTTCAGTTTTAACATCCACACCCGTAAAAGGCTCATCGAGTAAGATAATCTTACTTTGCTGTGCTAATGCTCGAGCCAAAAATACGCGTTTTTTCTGTCCACCAGAAAGCTCGCCGATTTGTCGTTCAGCTAAATGCTCGATGTTTACCCGTTGCATCGCTTCGAGCACTTTTTGTTTGTCTTCAGCCTTTGGAATACGTAGAAAATTCATGTAGCCGTAGCGTCCCATCATGACAACATCATAAACGGAGACTGGAAATTGCCAATCGACTTCTTCCGCTTGCGGCACATAGGCAACCAAATTTTGTTTCAAAGCTCGATTAATTGGCAAACCACAAAGCGAAATATTGCCTTGTTGTGGTTTAATTAAGCCCATGATGCTTTTGAATAGCGTTGATTTTCCGCTCCCATTTACGCCGACAAGAGCACAGATGGTTCCCCCTTGTAATGCAAAGGTAACATCATAAATTGCAGTGTGCCCGTTGTTGTAACGCACGGTTACGTCATTAACGGAAATAGAAGCGGACAGTTCAGTCATTATTTTTCAAATCCTTTGACTATGGTGGATACAGTGACATTCAGTAAGTCAATATAAGTTGGTACAGGGCCATCAGCAGCAGAAAGGGAATCGACATAAAGTACGCCGCCGTACTTAGCACCGCTTTCTTTCGCTACCTGTTGAGCAGGTTTGGCTGACACGGTACTTTCACTAAATACCACTGGAATGTGATTTTTTTTCACTAAATCGATAAGTTTACGCACTTGTTGAGGCGTACCTTGTTGTTCAGCGTTAATTGGCCATAAATAGCCTTCTTTGAGATCGTAATCTTTCGCTAAATAACTAAAGGCGCCTTCACTAGTCACTAACCAACGTTGGTCGGCAGGAATCTGTGAGAGTTTTTCACGTAAAGGTTTATCGAGCTGTTTGATTTTTTCTGCATACGCCGCTGCATTTTTTTGATAAGTATCAGCATTTTGCGGATCGTATTTAACTAATGCATTTTTGATATTTTCGACATAAATCAACGCATTAGATGGCGACATCCAAGCGTGTGGGTTAGGGGCATCTTTATAAGGGCCTTCATAAATAGAAAGTGGCGTGACGCCTTCGGTTACCACAACGGCTGGTTTATCTTTGATATTTTGGAAGAAACGCTCAAACCAACGCTCTAAATTTAATCCGTTCCATAAAATTAAATCAGCAGATTGAGCTTTTACAATATCTTTAGGGGTCGGTTCATACTCGTGAATTTCTGCACCAGGTTTGGTGATAGATTCCACCGTCGCGGCATCGCCCGCAACATTTTGTGCGATATCCTGAATAACCGTAAATGTGGTCACCACTTTAAATTTCGCTTCGGCTTGTAAAGCTGCTAAACCTAGAGCGATAACAGATAGGCTTTTAAATAAATGCTTCATGAGATCTCCTTAAAAATAATGATGAATTAGCATTCTGCATAATAATATCATTTTTTACAAGCTTTTTAAATGAAAATAATTATCAAATCGATAGGTGATTAAAATTAAAAAGCGGAAAATTTTGTGCAAAATTGACCGCTCTTTTTTGAAACAATTAACCACCAACTTGTTGGATTAGACGATCCATACCTGCTTCATCATAGCCTTCTTCATATTGGGCTTCATCAACGGTAAAGTTGTGCATGCTACGCCCTGCGATACAACCGTATTGTTCTAATTTTCCTTTGGTAAAGTTAGTACGAAACGCAGATGAATGGTTATTTAAACTGATCACACCGATGGTAGAGTGATTACATGGATTTTTATTCACGAAAACTAAATTATAGCCAGATTCGCGAATATAGCCGGTTTTATTAATTGCTGCATCAAACACTTCTTCACGCACTAATTTATTGGTGTTTTTAACAAAAACGCTACGTCCGCCAGCTTGAATGAAAGCACTTGGCATATTCGAGAGGTTTTTGATTTGTGCTTTGTTAAGAGAGTATTTAGCCAGTTTTACGAGATCCATCACACTTGAAATGTTGCTGTCGGATAAACCAGAACTATCTGAAAAGCGGGTAGAGCGCATACCTAATTCTCTCGCTTTCTCATTCATTTTTTGGATAAATTGCAAACGACTCATGCCCGCAGAGCGAGAAAGGGCATGAGCAGCATAGTTGTCAGAATGGACAAGCATCGCTTTTAATAATTCATTACAAGAAATCGGCGTGTATTTTGGTAATTTTGTATGTGTGCCTTTAATGTAATCGTAATCGTCGTCAGTAATCGATGCAGTACAATTTGCGTTTCGATTATTTTCAAGAAACACATTTGCAGTCATTAACTTAGTGACGGATGCGATGGGTTGAACATGATTCGGTGAGCTACTTTCAAGCACTCGATCATGGGTGAAATCATACACGACATAAGATTGTGCCGTTGCCATTGCTGGCACTAAACACAATACAGAAATAACTTTTTTTAACATATCTTTTAATATAGCCAACTTAGAGAATAAAACAAAGCTTGTATTCTATCAGTTTTTGTAAGGGTTTGGGATGTGTGAAAGAGAAAAAATTTAAAGTTTTTTAACCGCACTTTTTTCTTTTGTTTTTTCAATTTTTGCGATAGCGATCGCAAAGAAGTGCGGTCAAAATTTTCTTTGTTTTTCAAATCTGCTAGCTTATCCGTCGGTAAATCTGTAAAATCTCGGCTCATTTTTAATATGCGAATTTTTTGTTGCTCAATTCTGAGTAACATCATCGCCGTAATGTGTAATAACGAGGCTTTATGTTAGAACAACCCCTTTCATCCGAAACGAATACAAAAAAGATTAACTTAATGGATTTAACGCGTCAGCAGATGCGTGAGTTTTTTGCTGAATTAGGCGAGAAACCATTTCGTGCGGATCAATTAGTGAAATGGATTTATCATTTTGGCGAAGATAACTTCGACAATATGACCAATATTAATAAAAAATTACGAGAAAAATTAAAAGCGGTCGCTGAAATTAAAGCGCCAGAAGTTGCGGTTGAACAACGTTCTGCGGATGGCACGATTAAATGGGCGATGCAGGTTGGCGAACAACAAGTTGAAACGGTCTATATTCCAGAAGCGGATCGCGCAACACTTTGTGTCTCTTCGCAAGTAGGCTGTGCCTTAGCTTGTACTTTCTGTTCAACAGCACAACAAGGCTTTAACCGTAATTTGACGGTGTCTGAAATTATCGGTCAGGTTTGGCGTGCATCAAAAATTATCGGTAATTTTGGTGTAACGGGTGTTCGTCCAATTACTAATGTGGTGATGATGGGCATGGGTGAGCCATTACTGAATGTGGCTAATGTTGTACCTGCGATGGAAATTATGCTGGATGATTTTGCGTATGGATTATCTAAACGACGTGTGACGTTATCCACTTCAGGTGTCGTGCCTGCACTCGATATGTTGCGCGATAAGATTGATGTGGCGTTAGCAATTTCACTTCACGCACCGAACGATGAATTGCGTGATGAAATTATGCCGATCAATAAAAAATATAACATCAAAATGTTGATGGATTCGGTGCACAGATACTTAGAAGTATCGAATGCTAACCATGGTAAAGTGACTATTGAATATGTGTTATTAGATCATGTGAACGATGGCACAGAGCATGCGCATCAATTAGCTCAAGTGTTAAAAAATACCCCATGTAAAATTAACTTGATCCCATGGAACCCATTCCCGGAAGCGCCTTATGGTAAAAGCTCAAATAGCCGTGTCGATCGATTCCAAAAAACCTTAATGGAATACGGCTTTACGGTGATTGTGCGCAAAACCCGTGGTGATGATATTGATGCTGCTTGTGGTCAGTTGGCGGGGGATGTGATCGACCGAACCAAACGTACAGCAATGAAGCGTAAGTTTGGTGAAGGTATTGACGTAAAAGCTGTTAACTAAGCTAAATATAGCAATACTTGTAAAGGAAAAATGGCCTGGATAAGAGTGATAAGAGAGAGGAGTGATAAGATGAAATTAATCCCAATTAACATTCTAAGTGCGGTCATTTTTCCTTTTGTTTTTTCTGCTTGTGTCTCTCAGTCTTCCGTTGACTTTAATAAACAACAAGCAGCAAAAGCTCGAGTTGAACTGGCATTAGGCTATCTTCAACAAAATGATTTTGTTCAAGCAAAACTCAATTTAGATAAAGCCCTTGAACATGATGAGCGATATTATCTTGTGCACTCAGCACTTGCGCATTTTTATCAATTACAAGGCGATACGGAAAAAGCGAAGCAAGCTTATTTACAGGCGATCAAGTTAGATGATAAGCAAGGCGATGTGTATAACAACTTCGGTGCATTTTTATGTGGACAAGGTGAGTTTGAACAAGCTTATTCACAATTTAATGCGGCACTCGCTGCGCCGAATTATTACCATCAAGCGGATACTTACGAAAACATAGCGCTTTGTGCTTTCGCCGGAAAACAAACCGATGTTTATCAACAGGCATTGGATAAATTGCGTCAAGTTGATCCTTCTAGGGTGGAAAAGCTCCGTTCACTCAAATAATCATTGCCAAAAGCCCCTTTCGACTTTAGAATTTAGCATTTAGTTTTTTATTGCTATTTCTTTATTTTATACCTATGAATACAATCCTTGAACAAACCGAAAAAACAGACATCTCCTTTGGAGATAAACTTCGTCAAGCTCGCGAAGCGTTAAATCTTTCTCTGGAAGATGCGGCAAAGGCGATTTCTTTGCGCCCAAGTATTTTGGAAAAATTAGAAAATAATGAATTTGTCCAAAAAAATGTGCCATCAACTTTTATGAAAGGATATGTTCGTAGTTATACGAAATTTTTACGTATTCCTGAGAGCGAATGGGCGCATTTAACCTTTGGTGAAGCATACAAAAACGATTTAAGTAAAAATGCACGCGCGACGCGTTCAGTAAACCAATACTCTTCTCATAGTCGCTGGGTCGGCACACTTACAACCATTATTTTACTCGCAGCTGTTGGGATGACAGGCTTATGGTGGTGGCAGAATTATCAAAAATCAAACGAAGAACGTGATAATTTAGTGCAAACCTACGTTGAAAAAGAAAAAACAGCAGAGGTACCGGTTATGCATTCGAATGACATTCCCGTCGTGGTGAATAGCCAGCCTTCAACGTCAAATAATGAAACAGCGCCTGTAGCGGAAGCAAAAAATAATTCTGTTGAACCTGTTGTTTTAAATACTCAAGAAAATCAAGCTCAACCAGTAAACGCAGAAGTTTCAACTGGCGAAACTTCAGCCCCTATCGTTGAACAAGTTCAAGCCCCTGTTGTGGAACAAACTTTACCTAACACAGAACCCACAACAGAGCCAACCGTACCAGATGCTCAAAGTGCGGTTGAAAACCCAGCTATTTCTGAGGCACCAACCACAGCGAAAGGCGATCTCGTTATTGAGATCACAAAAAATTCAAGCTGGATTAGTGTGAAAGACCAAAACCGTAAAGTATTAGCGCAAAAAGAATATAAACAAGGCGAAGTTTTAACCTTTAATGGTAATGACTATGCATTGATTATTGGTGCGCCGGGTAACGTTCGTATTACTTATAAAGGCGAAGCGTATCCGCTTACCGTTGATGGCCGTGTGGCTAAATTTAAATTACCAAAACCTTAACGAATAATTTACGAAAGAATGTCAGCAGTAAAACCTACTATCAAGCGTCGTGAATCGACAAAAATTTATGTGGGCAATGTACCAATCGGTGGTGATGCACCGATTGCCGTACAATCCATGACAAATACTCGCACAACTGATGTTGAAGCGACCGTTGCACAGATTAAATCGTTGGAACGTGTCGGCGCAGATATCGTGCGTGTTTCTGTACCTACCATGGATGCCGCCGAAGCGTTTAAAATCATTAAACAGCAAGTGAATGTGCCATTAGTGGCAGATATTCATTTTGACTATCGTATTGCGTTAAAAGTGGCTGAATATGGCGTGGATTGTTTACGTATTAATCCAGGTAATATTGGTCGTGAAGATCGTATTCGAGCAGTGGTGGATTGTGCACGCGATAAAAATATCCCGATCCGTATTGGTGTTAATGCAGGCTCATTAGAGAAAGATATCCAAGAGAAATTTGGCGAGCCAACACCTGAAGCCTTATTAGAATCAGCATTACGCCATGTTGAAATTTTAGATCGTTTAAACTTCGATCAATTTAAAGTGAGCGTAAAAGCATCTGATGTTTTCCTTGCGGTGGAAGCTTACCGTTTACTGGCAAAAGCCATTAAACAGCCGTTGCATTTAGGGATTACGGAAGCGGGCGGCGCACGTGCAGGTGCGGTAAAATCTGCGATTGGTTTAGGTATGCTGTTGGCAGAAGGTATTGGTGATACCTTACGTGTCTCTTTAGCCGCCGATCCTGTAGAAGAAATCAAAGTTGGTTTTGATATTTTAAAATCATTACGTATTCGTTCTCGCGGGATTAACTTTATTGCTTGCCCAACTTGCTCACGTCAAGAGTTTGATGTGATTGGCACGGTAAATGCACTGGAACAACGTTTAGAAGATATTATCACCCCAATGGATGTGTCTATTATTGGTTGTGTGGTAAATGGCCCGGGTGAAGCATTAGTGTCTGACCTAGGCGTTACCGGTGGTAATAAGAAAAGTGGTTATTATTTAGATGGCGAGCGTCAAAAAGAACGTTTTGACAACGACGCGATTATTGACCAATTAGAAGCAAAAATTCGTGCCAAAGTTGCACAACAAGATCCAAAAAATCGAATTATTTAAGGAAAACTCGTGGCAAAAAATATTCAAGCAATTCGTGGGATGAATGACTGTTCCCCAACTGAATCTCCACTTTGGCAATGGATTGAAGGGCAGGTTCGCCAAATTTTAAGCAGCTACGGCTATTCAGAAGTGCGTATGCCAATCGTGGAAAGTACGCCATTATTTGCTCGTGCAATTGGTGAAGTCACCGATGTTGTCTCAAAAGAGATGTACACATTCTGGGATAATGATGAACAATTAACTCTTCGTCCAGAAGGTACGGCAGGATGCGTGCGTGCTGCGATTGAGCATGGTTGGATTTATAACAATGAACAACGTTTATGGTACATGGGACCGATGTTCCGTCATGAACGTCCACAAAAAGGTCGTTACCGTCAATTCCATCAAGCAGGTGTAGAAGTCTTTGGTATCGCAACCCCTGAAATTGATGCTGAGTTAATTATTTTAACGGCGCGTTTGTGGAAAGCGTTAGGGATTGATCAACATGTTTCACTTCAATTAAATTCGATTGGTTCATTAGAAGCACGCGCAAACTATCGTTCTGCATTAGTGGCTTTCTTAGAAAATCACCAAGATTTAATGAGCGAAGAAGAGAAAGAACGTCTTGTAAAAAATCCATTACGGATTTTGGATACTAAAAATCAAGCATTACAAGATGTATTGGATGGCGCACCAAAATTATTGGATTATTTAGATGATGAAAGTCGCGAGCATTTTGCACAGTTATGTGGTTTATTAGATGCGGTTGGCATTCAATATGAAATTAATCCAAAATTGGTTCGTGGTTTAGATTATTATAATAAAACCGTATTTGAATGGGTGACTTCAGCATTAGGTGCACAAGGCACCGTATGTGGTGGTGGACGTTATGATGGCTTAGTTGAGCAACTTGGTGGTCACGCAACCAGCGGTGTCGGTTTCGCAATGGGCTTAGAGCGTTTAGTGCTACTCGTTCAAGAAGTAAATAAATCGATTCCGGTAAAAAGTGCGGTAGATATTTACGTTGTTTATCAAGGTGAAGGCACAACATTAGCCGCATTCCAACTCGCTGAAAAACTTCGCTCAGAATTACCGCACTTAAGCACCATGTTGCATTGCAGCGGCGGTAATTTCAAAAAACAATTTAAACGCGCTGATAAATCAGGTGCAACCCTTGCCCTTGTGCTTGGTGAAAGCGAAGTGCAAAATAATCAAGTGGTGGTAAAACACTTACTTGGCGCAGCTGAGCAACAAACCATTGATGTGACCAATTTAATTGAACACGTGAAAGCTCAATTTTAATTTTAGAAGGATAGGAAAATGGCATATACCATTGAAGAAGAACAAGAACTGAATCAGTTAAAAGAGTGGTGGAAAGACAATGGCAAAGCCATTATTGCTGCTTTCATCCTTGGCGTAGGAGGGATGTTGGGCTGGCGTTATTGGCAGTCTTATCAGGCTAATCAAATCATGCAAGCGTCTGCTGAATATGATGCGTTAGTTTATACCACAAACAAAGATGCCGCAGCACAGCAAGCTAAAGTGGCTGAATTTGTGAAAGCACATGATAAAACCAGCTATGCGGTATTTAGCTTATTAGATGAAGCAAAAGGTTTCGTTGCAAAACAAGATTACGCCTCTGCTGAAAATAGCTTGAAACAAGCGATTGCTCAATCACAAGATGATATCTTAACGTCTCTTGCAGCACTTCGTTTGTCTGCCGTGCAATTCCAGCAAGGTCAATTTGATACCGCATTAGCAAGTCTAAATCAAGTGAAAAGCCAAGGTTTTAGTGCGCGTAAAGATCTTTTAGCGGGCGATATTCAAGTCGCAAAAGGCGATGTGAATAGTGCTAAAGCAAGCTTTGAGAATGCACAAAAAAGCGGTAACCCGTTAGAAAAACAAATGGCGCAGATGAAATTAAATAATCTGTAATATTTTAATTTAGCCCGAATTGCTCGGGCTTTTTTATTGGATTTTTGATCTTATGATTCAGAAACCTATTGTGCCGCCACCCGTCATTTTTATTGGCTGTGCACTTATCATGGCATATTTGCCTAATCCTTATCCGCTAGAAATCAATGTATTAGCAGTTTATTTGATTATATCGCTTTCTTCTGCCATCGCTTTTTTCAGCCTTTGGCAATTCTATAAAAGCAAAGCGAATATCAATCCAATTCACTTAGAAAAAAGTGATGTGTTTGTGGCAAATGGTATTTATCGTTTTAGCCGTAATCCCATGTATTTAAGCTTAGCTGGCTTGTTAGTGGCATGGGCGTTTTATTTGCAAAGTGCGGTTAGTTTTTTAGGTGTTTTTCTATTTATTTATCTCATCACACAATGGCAAATTAAACCTGAAGAATACTGGCTAGAGAAGAAGTTTGGTGAGTCTTATTTGGCTTATAAGAAAAAAGTCAGACGTTGGATTTAACCAATAAAAAAATCGCCTAAAAATAGGCGATTTTTTATATATTTTGAGAAGCTATTATTTAGCTGCACATCCGCAATCTGCTAATTTTTTAGCTAAACGCTCTGCCACGAAATCCCAGTTCACTACGTTCCAGAATTCTTTGATGTAGTCTGGACGACGGTTTTGGAATTTCAAGTAGTAAGCATGTTCCCAAACGTCTAAACCTAAAAGTGGGAAACCTTCACAACCTGCGATTTCTTTACCCATTAATGGAGAATCTTGGTTTGCGGTAGACACAACAGATAATTTACCTTGGTTAATTACTAACCATGCCCAACCTGAACCGAAACGAGTTGCTGCTGCTTTTTCAAATTCAGCTTTGAAGTTTTCTACAGAACCGAAATCACGCTCGATAGCTGCTTTTAAATCACCTTGTAAAGTGGTGCCTTTTTTCAATGATTTCCAGAATAAGCTGTGGTTTGCGTGACCACCTGCGTTGTTACGTAATGCAGTACGTTTTTCAGCTGGGATTTTATCTAATTGGCTGATTAATTGGCCTGCACACATTTCAGAAAATTCAGCAGGTAAAGTTTCTAACACGGCATTTGCATTATTTACATAGGCTTGGTGGTGTTTAGAGTGGTGAATTTCCATTGTTTGTGCATCAAAATGTGGTTCTAACGCATCATAAGCGTAGCCTAATTCAGGTAGAGTATAAGACATAATATGTTCCTTTTTTAAATGAAGTTAAGGTAATGTTTTTGATAAAACAACATCAAAAAGTAACTAAATAGTAGCAGAAAATTTGATTTAGATCAGTAAATCTTTTAATTATTTGATTATCTGATGAAAAAGCTAGGAAAATTTAGTTTGTTTTAAATCAATAAACACACCGATCTACGTCTAAATAGTTATACCTTTTAGCCCTTAAAATCTCGTCAAAATTTCCCCTTGTGGTAGAATACCCGCTGATTTTTCACAAGATTTTATTTTTAAGGCTGAGACTATGTTTCCTGCTCATCAACTTCAATTAAAACAATTGTCGTGCCAACGTGGCGATCGCGTGTTGTTCACTGATCTTTCACTGCAATTTCAAAGTGGTGATTTCGTGCAAATTGAAGGACACAATGGTATCGGTAAAACAAGTTTATTGCGGATTTTAGCTGGTCTTGCACAACCAGTAGAAGGTAAAGTGCGGTGGAATTCAGACGAGATTACAAAGCAACGCGAAGAATACCATCATCAGCTACTTTATCTCGGCCATCATTCTGGTGTGAAACCTGAATTAACGGCATGGGAAAATTTAAAATTTTATCAGCAGATTAGTCAAAGCCAACAAGGCACCGATATTTTATGGGATGTGTTGGAAACAGTAGGTTTACTTGGACGTGAAGATTTGCCGGCAGCTCAACTTTCAGCGGGTCAGCAAAAGCGCATTGCCTTGGCGAGACTATGGATCTCAGAAGCACCACTTTGGATTTTGGATGAACCTTTTACAGCAATAGACAAAAAAGGGGTTGAAGTTTTGACCGTACTTTTTGAAAATCATGCTAAAAAAGGTGGAATGGTGATTTTAACGAGCCATCAAGAAGTACCAAGTAGCCTATTAAAGAAAATCAATCTTGCTGATTATAAATATAACCCTTAGATTTTTATGATATTTTTACAGATTATAAAGCGTGAGCTGAAGATTGCGACCCGTAAACAAGCGGAAATATTGAACCCGCTTTGGTTCTTTCTAATCGTGATCACGCTCTTTCCATTGGTGATTGGGCCGGATCCTAAGTTACTTTCTCGCATCGCACCTGGCGTTGCTTGGGTGGCGGCATTGCTTTCTGCGTTGCTGTCTTTTGAACGCTTATTCCGAGATGACTTTATTGATGGCTCTTTAGAACAATTGATGCTTACGGCTCAACCTTTAGCGCTAACGGCACTTGCAAAAGTCGTTGCACACTGGTTGTTAACGGGTTTGCCGTTGATTCTACTTTCTCCTATTGCCGCTTTATTGCTCTCATTAGAAGTGAATATTTGGTGGGCATTGGTGCTTACACTCTTAGTGGGCACGCCGATTTTAAGCTGCATTGGCGCAATTGGCGTGGCATTGACGGTAGGATTGCGTAAAGGTGGCGTATTACTGAGTTTACTTGTGGTACCATTATTCATTCCGGTTTTAATTTTTGCTTCAGCAATTTTAGATGCCGCCGCGTTAAATCTCCCTTATGGTGGACAGCTTGCTATTTTAGGTGCAATTTTAGCTGGCGCGATAACCTTATCGCCTTTTGCGATTGCCGCTGCACTACGAATTAGTTTAGATAATTAATCATCATGACGGTGAAAGTGCGGTCAGATTTTTAACTGTTTTTTATTTTTTGAATTAAGGATCTTTTATGTGGAAGTGGTTACATCCTTACGCAAAACATGAAACCCAATATCATTTATGTGGCAAATTAAGTCCATTTTTTGGTGTGATTGCGGTTTTATTATTGGCTGTTGGAATCGTTTGGGGTTTAGCTTATGCTCCGGCAGATTATCAGCAAGGCAATAGTTTCCGAATTATGTATGTCCATGTGCCGGCAGCGATTTGGTCAATGGGTGTGTATGGTTCTATGGCTGTGGCTGCCATTATTGCGTTAGTTTGGCAAATTAAAGCCGCTCATCTTTCAATGATAGCCATGGCACCGATTGGTGCAATGTTTACCTTTATTGCCTTGGTAACAGGTGCAATTTGGGGCAAACCAATGTGGGGAACTTGGTGGGTATGGGATGCACGTTTAACTGCTGAGCTCATTCTTTTCTTCTTATATATCGGTGTATTAGCGCTTTATTCTGCATTTTCTGATCGTGCTGTGGGCGCAAAATCAGCGGGTATCTTGTGTATTGTTGGTGTGGTGAATTTACCAATCATTCACTTCTCCGTAGAGTGGTGGAATACCTTACATCAAGGGGCAAGTATCACGAAGTTTGAAAAACCTTCGATTGCAACACCGATGTTAATTCCACTGATTTTATGTATTTTTGGATTTTTATTTTTATCCATTTGGTTTACGCTTGTGCGTTACCGCGTTGAATTGCTAAAAGAAGACAGCAAACGCCCATGGGTAAAAGAGTTAGCAAGTAAGCTGAAATAGTTTTTTATTTTTATTTTAGGGAGCGGAAAATGTTTTTCCAAAGTTGGAGTGATTTTATCAATATGGGAGGCTACGGTTTTTATGTGTGGCTTTCCTATGGCATTAGCCTCGTGGCAATGATCATTTTGGCGATACAAAGCGTCAAGGGGCGTAAAGCAGTATTAAAAGAAGTGTTACGCGAGCAACAACGTGAAGCCCGTTTAAACCAAGCAAATAAAGGAAATACGCTATGAATCCAAGACGTAAATCAAGACTTTCGATCATCATCTTTGTGATTTTAGGTATTTCGATTGCGACAGGTTTGGTGCTTTATGCGCTTCGCCAAAATATTGATTTATTTTATACCCCTTCGGAAGTTGTAGAAGGGAAAGACGGAAATCCTGATCAAAAACCTGAAGTTGGGCAACGTATTCGTGTTGGTGGTATGGTGGTTGAAGGCTCTGTTAGTCGAGATCCGAAAAGTCTCAAAGTTCGCTTTGATGTGAATGATATTGGTCCATCAATTACAGTTGAATACGAAGGTATCCTGCCGGATCTTTTCCGTGAGGGACAGGGTATTGTTGCGCAAGGTGTGTTAAAAGAACCAACCTTATTAGAAGCAACAGAAGTGCTTGCTAAACATGATGAAAATTATGTGCCGCCAGAATTAGGTGAGAAAATGCAGAAAATGCATAAACCAATGGGGGCAGAACTAAAAGGCGAGAGTGAAGCCGATCGTCGTTATAAAGAAACCCAGCAAAAATCGCAAGAAGGTCGCTAATGATTGCTGAATTAGGAAATTATGCGCTTGCTTTAAGCCTTGCCGTTTCATTCTTTTTAGCCATTCTCCCATTATGGGGGGCTGAAAAAGGTCATCCGCAACTTATGTCATTGGCTCGTCCAATGACTTATGGTTTATTTTTTACTTTAACCATTGCGTTTGCTGCATTGTTTTATCTCTTTGCTGTCAATGATTTTAGTGTGCAATATGTGGTAAATAACTCTAACAGTAGCTTACCGATTTATTATCGTTTATCTGCAGTTTGGGGCTCACATGAGGGTTCATTATTACTTTGGATTTGGTTATTAACACTTTGGGGTGCAGCAGTAGCCTTATTTAGCAAACACTTGCCTCAGGAAGCAGTCGCTCGTGTATTAGGTATTATGGGGATTATTAGCATCGGCTTTTTACTCTTCGTATTATTTACCTCGAATCCATTTACCCGTACATTCCCTGACTTCCCAGTAGATGGCAGAGAACTCAACCCAATGTTGCAAGATGTGGGCTTAATTTTCCACCCACCATTACTTTATATGGGATATGTTGGTTTTTCTGTTGCCTTTGCCTTTGCGATCGCCTCATTAATGACGGGTAAATTAGACTCAGCTTGGGCTAGATGGTCACGCCCTTGGACGATCGCTGCTTGGGTGTTTTTAACACTCGGGATCGTGCTCGGTTCTTGGTGGGCATATTATGAGCTCGGCTGGGGCGGCTGGTGGTTCTGGGATCCAGTAGAAAACTCTTCTTTAATGCCTTGGCTTGCGGGAACCGCATTAATTCACTCTTTAGCGGTGACTGAAAAACGTGGCTCTTTTAAAGCTTGGACTGTGCTTTTAGCGATTTTGGCGTTCTCCCTTTGCTTACTGGGTACATTCTTAGTTCGTTCCGGTATCTTAGTGTCAGTACACGCCTTTGCTTCAGATCCAACACGTGGTTTGTATATTCTTGCTTATTTGGTTGTAGTGATAGGTGGCTCGTTAACCTTGTATGCTTATAAAGGCAACCAAATTCGTTCACGTGATAATGCGGAACGTTATTCTCGTGAAACCTTATTATTATTAAATAACATCCTATTAATGACCGCACTTTGTGTGGTGTTCTTAGGAACATTATTACCGTTAGTTCACAAACAATTAGGTTTGGGATCTATTTCGATCGGTGCGCCGTTCTTTGATCAAATGTTCCTGATTATTATGACCCCATTTGCCTTATTACTAGGTATTGGGCCGTTAGTAAAATGGCGTCGAGATCAGTTCTCTGAAATTCGTACACCGGTTGTTGTGAGTGTCATTGTGATGGCGATTGCAGGTTTTGCTTTACCGTATTTCTTACAAAATAAACTCACCGTCAGTGCTGTGCTTGGTACCATGATGTCCGTCATTATTGTGTTACTGAGTCTCTATGAAATGAAACAACGTGCAACACACCGCGAATCTTTCTTTAAAGGTATTACCAAACTTTCTCGTTCCCATTGGGGGATGATTTTGGCTCACCTTGGTGTGGCGATGACCGTTTGGGGAATTGCCTTTAGCCAAAACTTCAGTGTAGAACGTGATGTGCGAATGGCTGTGGGGGATACGGTACAGATTGCTAACTATGACTTCAAATTTGCAGGCGTGAGTGATGCAAATGGTCCTAACTATATGGGCGGTAAAGCACAAATCGACATTTCAAAAGCGGGTAAACCAGAAGCAACATTATTTGCTGAAAAACGTTTTTATACCGTCAGTAAAATGCCAATGACGGAAGCGGCAATTAATTGGGGCTTTACTCGCGATCTTTATGTCGCTTTAGGTGAAAAAATAGATGATAACTCATGGGCACTACGTCTTTACTATAAACCATTTATCCGTTGGATTTGGATTGGCGGATTGTTTATGGCATTAGGTGGCTTGCTCTGTATGTTTGACCGTCGTTATCGTTTTAGTCGATTAGTTAAACAGTCTTAATTGTAATAAGGGGCGTATGCCCCTAGAAATAGATGTGAAATTGATAGTGTTATGAATAAAAAATTACTTATCCCACTTATTATTTTTCTTGCTGTGGCTGCTGCTTTTTTAGTTCAGTTAGGACGTAACGCGCAAGGTGATGATCCAAAAGCGTTAGAATCTGCGCTTGTGGGAAAACCAGTGCCACAGAAAACATTAACGGATTTATTGGAAAATAAAACCTACGGTAATGAAATTTTCCAACAAGGCAAACCGATTCTATTAAATGTGTGGGCAACTTGGTGTCCAACTTGTTATGCCGAGCATCAATACTTGAATCAATTGGCTAAACAAGGTGTAACAATCATTGGTATCGACTATAAAGATGAATCACCAAAAGCGATAAAATGGCTGAAAGATTTAGGCAATCCTTATAGTCTTGTGCTTAAAGATGAAAAAGGTTCTTTTGCATTAGATTTGGGGGTTTACGGCGCACCAGAAACATTTATCGTGGATGGCAAAGGTGTGATTCATTATCGCTTAGCGGGTGATGTGAATGAACGCGTTTGGAATGAGACCTTAAAACCGATTTATGACAAACTCGCGGAGAAACCATAATGAAAAAATCATGGCTTTTTTTAACCGCACTTTTTGTGAGTATCTCGGCGACAGCTTCCATTGATGCATTGAATTTTGCTTCACCAGAGCAAGAAAAGGACTATCATCAATTAACACAAGAATTACGTTGTCCACAATGTCAAAATAACAATATTGCCGATTCGAATGCAACCATTGCGGTAGATATGCGTGGCAAAGTGTTTGAGTTGTTACAAGAAGGCAAAAAACGAAGTGAAGTTGTCGATTATATGATTCAACGTTATGGCAATTTTGTGACTTATGATCCACCAATGACGACGTCAACAATCGTATTATGGATTGCCCCAATTTTGTTAGTGTTGATTGGCATTTTATTTGTATTTAAACGTAAATCAAAAAGCCCAAGTGCGGTCAATTCTGATGCGATTTTAGATGACGAAGAGAATGCGCGTTTATCGGCTTTACTCAAAGAAAAGGATAAATAATGAATTTTGCATTAAGTATTATTGTGCTCACTTTAGTGGTGGCATTGATTTGTTTTTATCCCTTGTTGCGTTCTGTTAAAGCAAAAGAAGATAAAAAGCGTGATGAATTAAATAAAGCATTGTATTTTTCTCGCTTAAAAGAGATTGAGCAAGATAATCAGCAAGGCTTAGTAGAGAACGTTGAACAACTTAAACAAGAGCTACAAAAAACATTGTTGGAAGATATTCCTCAACAAGAAACACAAACGCTCGATAAAAATGCCAAAAATTACGGTAAGTTATGGTTTGTTTCTGGTTTATTAGGTTTGGCCATTATTGCTGGCGGGGCTTATTTCCCTTTGGGATCTTGGAAAGCCGAAGATATGATGGAAAAAACATTGGCAAAATTACCTTATTTCTTTGAACGAATCAAAGAAGAAGACACAAACCCAATGACGGATGCAGAAATGCAACAATTTTCTACCGCACTTCGTTTGGATTTACAAAAAACACCAAAGGATGCTAAAAAATGGTGGTTGTTAGGTCAGGTAGGGATGAATTTAGGTAATGGAAAATTAGCCTTTGATAGTTACCAACAAGCAAATAAGCTTGAGCCGGATAATTTAGATTATAAGCTTTCTTATGCGCGTATGTTAATGTCTTCTGAAGATCAAACGGATAAACTGAAAGGTAATCAGCTTTTACGTGAGATTATTCGTCAAGATCATTCTAATCCTGAAGCATTAAGTTTACTTGCTTTCAGTTATTTTGAAGGTGAGGATTATAAAATGGCAGCCGTCACCTGGGCGATGATGTTACGTTTATTAGAACCAGATGATCCTCGCGTGCCAATGCTTGAGAAGAGTATTCGTGCTGCACGTGATGCCCTTGCTTTACAGGAAGAAGAAAAAGCAAAAAGTGTCACACCGGAGAAATAATGAAACCTCAATTATTAGGTTTTCACCATATTGCGATTATTGCTTCGAACTATGCACGTTCGAAGCATTTTTATATGGAGATTTTGGGGGCAAAACAGCTGAATGAAACTTATCGGGCAGAACGAGATAGTTATAAATTAGATTTAAGTTTTCCTGATGGGAGTCAAATAGAACTATTTTCTTTCCCTAATCCGCCTCAAAGAATAACCAGCCCTGAAGCCTGTGGTTTACGGCATTTGGCATTTAAAGTCGATAACATTGATGAATATGTTGCTTATCTTCTGGAAAATAGCATTAATTGTGAACCGATTAGGGTTGATGAATTAACTGGAATGAAGTACACTTTCTTTCGAGACCCAGATTATTTACCTATTGAATTATACGAAAATAATTATTAACGTAGAAAATCAAATTATTATGAGTCATATTAAGAAAAAAATTGGGATTTACTCTTTTTGTATTTTAGCATCGTCAGTTGTTTCAGCCGAAGGTAGTAGTGTTGTATATGCAACAAAGGTAAAAACGCCTGAAAATAATCTTTCAGTTAATGTTTCTGAAAGTAATATTTCTGAAACAGTGAAATATATTGATGGAAAAGGACAAAGAAGTTTAGATCCTAAATCTGAAAAAGATATGGAAGAGCTGGCCAATAGTGTTGAATTTGAAGTATATAAATTTAACGAAGTTGCGGCATCCAAAACAACGTTTCTGTCACCCGCGGGAATCTGTAGTGGTTTTAAAAGCACAGATGGTGTAGATGTAACAAATTCTAGTAATTATTACATTAAGCCAAATGATGCCAGTGAATATTATGGAAGCGTGTTAGGGGCAACAATTTATAAACAAGGCGAAACGAAAACTTCGCAGTATGTGCCTGTTTATGCAATAAAGAATGCCAATGTAGCTAAATACATTGAAAATAACGAAGATCCGAATGTTAGAAGAAAAGCGAATGAACGGATCAAAGAAGGCAGAGAAACACTTAATAAAGTGGTTTGTAACAAAAGGTAAAATTTATGAAAAAATTAATCTCTATTGCAGCGTTAGCTGTTTTAACTGCGTGTACCGCACCTCAGGAAGCTTCAAGTATTGGTAATGGCGCGGCAGCGTATGATATGAATACTGTACAAGATTATAATGCTCGAGTTGCAAGTGGTAATACAGTAAGTGCTCGAGAAAAAGCGAGAGTAGCCCAAAGAGATAGCGTTCCAAATGAAATGAATGCAAGCGATCATCGTCCAAAAATGACAGGCTATTCTCGTTATCCAGTGGCCATTATGCCGGCATTTGGCTATTGTCACCATTGCTGGTAATTAAATTGATAAAAAATAACCGCGCTTGAAAAAGTGCGGTTATTTTTTTGCTTGTTTATAAGCCTAAAATTGATTTCACAAAAGGAATCGTCAGATTTCGTTTGGCTTGTAGTGAGGCTTCATCGAGTTTCACTAATGCTTCTTTTAGTGTCGCCATATCACGATCTAAACGCGTGAATATAAAATTGGCAGTATCATCTGAAAGTATGATACCTCGTTGATGGGCATTCTGTTTCAATACTGCAAATTTTTGTTCATCGCTGAGTGGAATCAATTGATAACTTTCTCCCCATTTTAAGCGAGAAGCAAGATCTGGTAATTTAACGGGTAGAGCAGTTGGAGATTGATCTGCACTGACAACTAATAAGGTTTTACCATTAGCCTTAATGCGATTAAAAAGATCAAATAAGGCAATTTCCCATTCTGAATTTCCAATAATTGTTTGCAAATCGTCTAAGCAAACCAGTTCTTGCTGTTCTAAATTCTCAAAAACCGCCGTGGAAAAATATTGTGATTTACTCAGCGGGACATAGATGGCACTTCGTTGTTGCTGAATATATTCATTACAAAGTGCGCGCAAAAGATGGGTTTTCCCAACGCTTTGGCTGCCCCAAAGGTAGAAGAATTGTTGTTGTAAATCAGTTATGTTTTGACGTAAAGAATTAAGCAATAATGCATTATTATCGCTATAAAAATTCTCAAGCGTTTCATCATCAATTTGATGAATAGGTAAAGAAAGTTGCTGATTCACGAATTAACGAGTTGATTTAAAATAAAAAAGAAAGGGCTAAATTTTCATTTAACCCTTTTGTTTGGGAAGTTTTATTCTACTTCATTTTTTGCTTTTGGCAAAATCAAGTTCAGCACAATGGCAACGATGGCACAAAGGCTAATCCCTTTTAGGGAAACAACATCGCCGACATTGACAAACATATTCCCAATCCCGAACGTCATGACTACAGAAATGATGCAAAGATTACGAGGTTCGGTCACATCTACTTTACCTTTAATTAAGGTGCTCATCCCGACAACGGCAATCGAACCGAATACCAACATCATAATGCCACCCATCACGATGGTTGGAATTGTAGAAAGGAATGCGCCTACTTTACCACAGAAAGAAATTGCAATTGCCCATACTGCAGCCCAGGTCATAATGTTTGGATTGAAGTTACGAGTTAGCATGACTGCACCGGTTACCTCTGCATAAGTAGTATTCGGTGGACCACCAACTAATGAAGCAGCGGCCGTTGCCACACCATCGCCTAATAGGGTGCGATGTAAGCCTGGTTTTTTAAGGAAATCTTTACCTGTTACAGAACTGATTGCCATAATACCACCCACGTGTTCAACAGCTGGTGCGATAGCAATTGGTAGCATATAAAGAATCGCTTCTAAATTAAATTCTGGTTTAGTTAACTCAGGTAATTCAAACCATTTTGCATCTAAAACAGGTTGGAAATTAATTAATCCTAGGAATAAACAAACCACATAGCCAGCAACGATACCAAACATAATTGGAATCAGTTTCATCATACCTTTAGCAAATACCGCAACAGAAAGGGTGGTGACCAAGGTAATCATCGAAACCAATACAGAGTGCTCATAGCTGTATGCACTGTTTTTACCTAATGCCATATCAACAGCAACAGGTGCAAGTCCCATACCAATAATGATAATTACGGGACCTACAACAACAGGTGGGAAGATACGCTCAAGTGCAGCACTACCGCGCAATTTCACTAAGGTTGATAGCGCGAAATAGACGAAGCCTGCGCAAGCAAGTCCACCCATTGTGATTGGAATGCCCCAAGTTTGTACGCCATATTGAATAGGCGCAATAAAGGCAAAAGAGGAGGCTAAGAAAATCGGAACCTGTTTACCGGTACAAAGTTGGAAAAGTAGTGTACCGATACCTGCGGTTAGAAGGGCTGTATTAGAATTTAATCCGGTGATTAAGGGAACTAATACTAAGGCGCCGAAGGCCACAAATAACATCTGTAAACCGACAAACGCTTGTTTGCCCATGCTTTGCACCTCAACAGGTGCGGTTGTCGTTTGATTACTCATTTAGTTTCAACTCTCGGTTTGAATTAACTGAAAGTGCGGTCGGTTTTAATGCTTTTTTAGCTTTTGTGTTTTCACGCACGGAAAAAAGACGGCCATAAATGCCGTCTTATTAAAAGGGAATTATTTCGTCCCAAAAATCTTATCGCCCGCATCACCCAAGCCTGGAATGATGTAGCCTTGTTCATTTAAGTGATCATCAATCGATGCACAATAAAGTTCGATATCTGGATGCGCTTTTTCTAATGCTTTGATCCCTTCAGGTGCCGCCACTAATACTAATACTTTGATATGTTGGCAACCTTTAGCTTTTAATAAATCAATTGTAGAGATCATTGAACCACCCGTTGCAAGCATTGGGTCCACAACGATAGCTAAACGTTCTTCTAAATCGCTCGCGAGTTTTTGGAAATAAGGGACGGGTTCAAGGGTTTCTTCATTACGATAAATCCCAACCACACTGATACGAGCGCTTGGAACGTGTTCTAATACACCGTCCATCATACCAAGACCCGCACGTAAAATTGGTACAACAGTGACTTTTTTACCTTTGATACGTTCGATTTCGACTGGGCCATTCCAACCTTCGATAATTACTTTTTCTGTTTCAAGATCGGCAGTGGCTTCATAGGTAAGTAAGCTGCCCACTTCAGTGGCAAGTTCACGGAATTTTTTGGTATCAATATCAGCTTCGCGCATCACGCCTAATTTATGTTTAACAAGCGGATGTTTAACTTCAACAAGTTTCATTTTTTTCTCCCTTTTAAAAAACAAATCGAAGAATTCTATATCAGAAATATTGAATTTCCTAGTGTTTTTATTATGACAGTTCGGTATAAAAACGGAGATAAAATTGACCGCACTTTGCTATTAAATACATCCACCACAACTACCACAGCGCCAATCTTCCTTATTCACCGCTTGATAGAATGCTCGCATGGTTTCTTCTTCTAAGGGGATATTATGCTCAATAAAGACATCGGAAAGCCAATCGATATTTTCCACAATCCAATCATCTTCCATCAATCCTTCTCGATAGAGTTCATCTTCGGGATCCATAAAATTATAAATATTATTTGTTCCCATATCTTTATCTCGGCGTTCAATTGGTAGTGCCACAGGTAAACCAAAATAGGTAATATCCCAATGACCTAGACATAGCGTATTACCTTTTGATGACCAACTAGCGTTGAATGGATTGTCACTCATGTTGAAATGTTATAAGAAAAGTTTAAAAGTGTAGAAAGTATAGACCTAAAGACGAATTTAATCATACTTAAAAGAAGGTAAATGATTTGATAGAGATCAAAGTGCGGTCAGAAAATTTAATGGATTTTTCACAAATAAAAAGCGGCTAATTGCTTAGCCGCTTTTGCATGATTATTAATTTAATTACGCTGCTTTTTTCGGTTTAAAGAAAATCATCGTAAAGATTTGCCAGAAGAAAGCTAATGCACCGAAGATGAAGACAACGTCGCCACCGAAACGAACCCAGCGTAGGGTATCGAATAGAGGTTGTTGCATAAATTCTTCACTACGAGCATACCATAAGCCTTCAGAGATACTTGCATAACCTTGAATAATACCGATAGGTAATAAGCTTGATACGATCATTAAAACTAAACCGCCATTTAACAACCAGAAGCCCCATTTCATTAATTTATCGTTAAATGGTGTATCTGGGCGTAAGTAACGCGCGATTAAGAAAACGAAGCCTAATGCTAAGAAACCGTATACACCGAATAATGCAGCGTGAGCATGAACGGCAGTGGTGTTCAAGCCTTGGATATAGTAAAGCGAAATTGGTGGATTGATTAAGAAACCAAATACGCCAGCACCTAACATATTCCAGAATGCGACGGCAACGAAGCAGTAAAGAGGCCATTTTAAGCGTTCCATCCAAGGTGCTTTTTGTTTCATTGCCCAGTGTTCCCAAGCTTCATGACCTAATAACACTAAAGGTACCACTTCAAGTGCAGAGAATGACGCACCTACAGCAATAATTGGAGTGGTTGCACCCGCGAAGTATAAGTGGTGGAAAGTACCAGGGATACCACCGATCAAGAATAATGCTGCTTCAGTAATAGTTGCCACAGTCGCAGTACGACGTGAAACTAAACCTAAACTTACGAAGATGAATGATAGCGCTGCTACAGAGAATACTTCAAAGAAGCCTTCTACCCATAGGTGAACTACCCACCAACGCCAGTATTCCATCACAGAAATGTGAGTGTGCTCACCGTAGAATAATGCTGGGCCATAGAATAAACCGATCGCAATTACGGAAGCGAAGAATAATGCTAATAAGTTTTTATCACCCGGTTGTTTGAATGCGTTCACTGTACCGCGAAGCATTAAGACTAACCAGAATAAGATTCCTGCGAATTTCACTGCTTGCCAGAAACGACCTAAATCAATGAATTCATAGCCTTGGTGACCGAACATGAAGCTCCATTCTTCTGGAAGAATATGCGCAATCGCTAAGTAGCTACCAGTGAATGAACCGACGACTAATACCACTAATGCCCAGTAGAGAACATCCACACCCAATTTTTGGAATTTCGGATCTTTACCGCCATTAATGATTGGTGCAAGGAATAAACCACCAGCAAGGAATGCCATTGCAATCCAGAATAAGGCTGCTTGAATATGCCATGTACGCACTAATGAATACGGGAAGTATTGAGAAATATCAATACCATAGAATTCTTGACCTTCAACCGTGTAGTGTGCAACAACTGCACCTAATGTGACTTGCAAGAGGAAAAGTGCAAGCACAGTGAAGAGGTATTTACCTAATGAACGTTGAGAAGGGGTAAGTTGTAATTTTGTGAGCGGATCGAACTCAGGTGTAGGTGGTTCTTTTTCATCTTCACGTTTTTTGAATGACCAAATCCAAACCACGAAACCAATACCTGCAATGAGGAATACCACACTCGCAATAGACCAAATCACGTTTTCTGGTGTTGGTACGTTATTAATTAACGGCTCATGTGGCCAGTTGTTGGTGTAACTCGCGTGAGTATTTGGACGTTCAGCAGATGCCGTCCATGCGGTCCAGAAGAAGAATTTAGCTAAGTCTTTACGAGCTTGTAAATCAGGAAGAGTATTATCCTTCATCGCAAAGTGTTCACGAGTCACTTTGGTTGCAGGATCATCACCGTATAAAGAGATGTAGTATTGTGCTGTTTTTTCCATTGCCGCTAAACGGGTGTTTGAAAGCACAACGGTACCGTTTTCAACTTTGCTACCACGATATTCTTTGGTTAGACGCGCTTTTAATAACGTTTGTTGTTCATCATTTAAATCAGCGAAGTTTTTACCAAATTCTTGATTCGCTGTAATATCCAACCAGTTAGTTAATTCACGGTGAAGCCAATCTGCCGTCCAGTCTGGTGCTTGGTATGCACCGTGGCCCCAAACAGAACCCACTTGCATACCACCAGTGGTTTGCCAAGCGGTTTGACCATGTAAAATATCATCGTGAGTAATCACTTTTTCGCCAGATTCAGAAACATATTGTTGCGGAATTGGTGGTGCTTCACGATAAACTTCGAACCCGTAGTAGCCGAGAATGGAGAAGGCTCCAATCAATACGGCGACTAATAGGTACCAGAACTTTTTATACTGTCCCATTTTATCACTCCTAGATTATTAGAAAATACGATGCCTTGATGGTTAGTTATTCCGAGAATAGCCATCAAGAGCTAGATTTTACGCTAAGTAAAATACTTGAGCAATTATATCGACTATCTATTGATGAAAATATTACCTAAAACTGAGTAATTTAATCGGGTAATAGGAAATGCTGAATAAAAAGATAAAAAATACGGTCAAAAACCTATTGATTTTTGACCGCACTTTATTTGAAGAAGGGATTAACGTTTAAACATGCCGCCTAAACCACCAAGGCCACCTAAGCCGCCTCCACCCATTAAGCCTTGCATGCCGCGCATCATTTTCGCCATGCCGCCTTTACGCATTTTCTTCATCATACGTTGCATTTCGTCAAATTGTTTCAGCAATTTATTTACATCTTGTACTTGTGTACCAGAACCTAATGCAATACGACGACGGCGAGATCCTTTGATAATATCTGGATTTGCACGTTCTTTTAAGGTCATGGAATTAATGATGGCTTCCATTTTGATGAACATTTTGTCATCTACTTGATTTTTGACATGATCCGGTAAGTTTTTCGCACCCGGTAATTTTTCAAGCATCGACATCATGCCACCCATTTTTTTCATCTCGCGGAGCTGTTCACGGAAATCGTCTAGGGTGAAATCATCACCTTTCTTGAATTTCTGCGCCATTTTTTCCGCTTTTTCGCGATCCACAGAACGTTCCAGATCTTCGATAAGGGAAAGCACATCACCCATGCCTAAAATACGCGACGCTACACGATCAGGATGGAATGGCTCGAGAGCTTCTGTTTTTTCGCCTACACCAAGGAATTTAATCGGTTTGCCGGTGATTTGACGAATAGATAAGGCTGCACCACCACGCGCATCACCATCCACTTTGGTTAAGATAACCCCGGTAAGAGGCAAAGCTTCATTGAAGGCTTTTGCGGTATTTGCCGCATCTTGACCGGTCATCGCATCAACCGTGAACAGCGTTTCGATTGGATTTAATGTTGCATGAACTTGCTTGATTTCATCCATCATCTCGCTATCAACGTGTAAGCGACCTGCCGTATCCACAATTAACACATCGTAGAATTTAAGTTTAGCGTCAGCAAGTGCCGCTTTGGCAATCTCTACTGGTTTTTGTTTAACATCAGATGGGAAAAAGTCTACGCCAACAGATTGTGCTAAGGTTTCAAGCTGTTTGATCGCCGCAGGACGATATACGTCAGCAGATACCACGAGCACTTTCTTTTTATGACGTTCGCGTAAGAATTTCGCTAATTTACCCACGCTGGTGGTTTTACCCGCACCTTGTAAACCCGCCATTAAAATAACTGCAGGTGGTTGTGTCGCCAGGTTTAAGCTTTCATTAGCTTCCCCCATGGCTTTTTCGAGTTCACGTTGAACAATTTTTAAGAACTCTTGGCCAGGAGTTAAGCTTTTATTAACTTCTTCGCCTAACGCACTTTCTTTTACTTTAGCGATAAAGTCACGTACGACAGGCAACGCAACGTCTGCTTCTAATAAAGCCATACGTACTTCGCGTAGGGTTTCTTTAATATTATCTTCAGTTAAGCGACCTTTACCGCTAATGTTGCGTAGCGTTTTGGAAAGGCGATCCGATAAATTCTCAAACATTTTAAATCCTGTTTTTTCTTAAAAAATTGCCGTGATTATACCGAAATTTGGGCGTTTTTCATCATTTCAAATAAAATTATGGCGATCTAGAGAAAAGATCCGTTAAAATAAGAATAATTCCTAGTAAAGAGAACGCATTATGTGGTTTGCCCTTTTTTCGATTATTTTTTACATTCTTAGTCTATTGCTGATCGCTCCATTTTTGATGAACTCATCAGAAGGGAAGTTGAGTCAAAGCAAAACTCCATTTTTTCTGACCGCACTTGCTGCAATTATTCTGCATGCTGTCAGCACTTTCCCTTTGTTAGAGGATTTGGCCTCAGGGCAGAGTTTTACGCTAATGGAAATCGCTTCCTTAATGAGCGTAATTATTGCTGCCTTAGCGACGCTTTCAATGTTTCTGGTTTCTACGATGTGGTTTGTTTTACCTATCGTGTATGCGTTTTCGATTATTAGCTTGATCTTTGCGACATTCTTATCAAGCCATATTATTCAAATGCTTAATCAAAATACATTGATGTTGTTCCATATCGGTTTGTCGCTGTTTACCTATGCAGTTTGTTTTATTGCAACGCTTTATGTGATTCAGTTGGTCTGGTTAGATCGCAATTTGAAAAAACGTAAAATTCAATTTTCGCCAGCAATTCCACCATTAATGGCGGTAGAACGTCATTTCTTCTGTTTATTTGCAATGGGGGAAGTATTATTGACTCTGACTTTAATTTCGGGTACTTATCATGTATTACAAGCAGTAACCCTAGAAAATCTGCACAAAGCGATTTTCTCTTTCCTTGCTTGGATTAGTTTTGGTATTGCTTGTTTTGGTCATTGGCGACTAGGCTGGCGTGGAAAAAGGATGATTATTTACGCAATTTCAGGTATCATTCTGCTCACTATTGGCTATTTTGGTAGCCGTTTGATTTAATCGAAATCAAAGAACAGGTAAAAAGTGCGGTGAAAATAACCGCACTTTTTGTTGATTAACGAACAAAAGGATTTACCCTTGGACAGTATCCCCCTTAGTACTTTATTTATTACACTCATTATTTGTTTAGTTTTATCAGCCTATTTCTCCGGCTCAGAAACCGGATTACTCTCTCTTAATAAATATCGCCTTCGTTTTATGGCGGAACAAGGTAATAAAGGCGCGCAAAAAGCAGAAAAACTGCTCGAAAAGCCTGATACCTTATTAAGTTTTATTCTGATCTTTAATAACCTTGTTAACATCAGTGCCTCAGCTATTGCAACCATGATTGGCATGCGTTTATATGGCGATGCGGGTGTGGCTATTGCAACAGGTTTATTAACCTTTGTGATGCTTGTTTTTTCTGAAATTTTCCCTAAAACCGTCGCGGCAATGCACCCTGAAAAGGTGGGATTATTTTCAAGTCATATCTTGGTCTTACTATTAAAAATATTTTATCCGTTAGTTTGGTTAATGAATCTTTTCACGAAGACATTAATGCGAATGGTGGGTTTAAAACCTGATATGCAAAAGCAAGTAATTAGCCGTGAAGAACTTCGTAGTATCGTATCGGAAGCGGGAGAAGCCACACCCGATGAACAGCATCCACAAATGTTGCTCTCTATTTTAGATATGGAAACCGTGACGGTTGACGATATCATGGTGCCACGTAATGAAATTGCTGGGATTGATATTGATGACGATTGGAAAGCCATTATGCGCCAGCTTAATCATGCACCACACAACCGAATTGTGTTGTATAAAGGCAGCCTTGATGAGCAAGTATTAGGGATTTTACGTGTGCGTGAAGCGTTTCGTTTGTTATTAGAAAAAAATGAATTCACCAAAGAAACTTTACTACGTGCCGTCGATGAAGTGTACTTCATTCCAGAAGGGACACCACTGAAAACACAATTAGCGAATTTCCGCACGAAAAAAGAACGTATCGGTTTAGTGGTGGACGAATATGGTGATATTAAAGGATTAGTCACGCTTGAAGATATTTTAGAAGAAATTGTGGGTGATTTTACAACCACTACTGCACCGACTATTGAACAAGAAGTCGTTCAGCAATCTGATGGTTCGATGATTATTGAAGGTTCGGCAAATCTTCGTGATTTGAATAAAATGTTTGGTTGGGAATTAGATACAGAAGATGCACGCACCTTTAATGGTTTGATTCTCGAGCATCTTGAAGATATTCCTGATGAAGGAACGGTTTGTGAAATCAATGGCTTACGAATTACTATTTTAGAAGTCAGCGATAACATGATCAAGCAAGCAAAAGTGGAGAAGTTAGCCTCCTAAATATGGCTTTTTCTGACCGCTCTTTTTTTAAGAAGTACGTTATTTTTACAAAGGATTGAATATGACGGATGAGATTCGTTTAACACAATACAGCCACGGCGCAGGTTGAGGTTGTAAAATTTCGCCTAAGGTGTTAGGGACAATTTTACAGACTAAACTCGAAAAATTTGCTGATCCCAATTTATTGGTCGGTAACGAAACAGCGGATGATGCTGCGGTTTATGATCTTGGTAATGGTACTGCAATTATCAGTACCACGGATTTCTTCATGCCGATTGTGGATGATCCTTTTGATTTTGGTCGCATTGCTGCAACCAATGCCATTAGCGATATTTTTGCAATGGGTGGTAAGCCGATTATGGCAATTGCCATTTTAGGTTTCCCGATTAATAAATTGCCGGCAGAAGTGGCTCAGAAAATAGTGGATGGTGGTCGTTTTGCTTGTCATCAAGCGGGGATTTCCCTTGCGGGAGGACACTCGATTGATGCACCAGAACCTATTTTTGGTTTAGCGGTAACTGGCGTTATTGCAACGGATCGTGTAAAACGTAATGCCTCAGCAGAAGCGGGTTGTAAGCTTTATTTAACCAAACCATTAGGTATTGGTGTGCTGACTACCGCAGAGAAAAAAGGCAAATTAAAACCAGAACATCAAGGATTGGCAACAGCAGCTATGTGTCAAATGAACCTGATTGGTAGCCAATTTGCAGAAGTTGCAGGTGTAACCGCCATGACGGATGTAACTGGTTTTGGTTTGTTGGGGCACTTAGCTGAAATCTGTGAAGGCTCAAATCTTAATGCGGTTGTGCATTTTGATAAAATCAAGTTATTAGATGGTGTAGCAGATTACATTGAAGAAGGCTGTGTTCCAGGCGGAACTAATCGCAACTTTGAAAGCTATGGTCATAAAATCGGTCCTCTTACGGATTATCAAAAGGCAGTACTTTGCGATCCTCAAACTTCAGGTGGCTTGTTGATTGCGGTTAAACCAGAAAGTGAGACGGAAATCTTAGAGATTGCAAAAAAAGCCGGTATTGAGCTTAGTGAGGTTGGGGTATTAAAACCTCATCAAGAAGGTGTATTGGTTAAAGTCGAATAAATTATTTTCGTCCAAATAAAAGAGCGGTGAAATTCACCGCTCTTTTTTATTCTTTATTTTCCTTGTTTTCTTTGTTGTTGGAATACATCGAGTCAATAATATGACGATAGCGTTCCATAATCACTTTTCGGCGTAATTTGAGTGTAGGTGTTATTTCACCAAGTTTTACGCTAAATGCTTGAGAGAGTAGCGTAAATTTCTTCACTTGCTCGAAGTGCGCCAATTCTTTTTGAAGACTTTCGATACGTTGTTCAAACATCTTGATAATTTCAGAGTGTTTGAGTAATTCCATGCGATCTTGATACTTAATATTCAGTTTTTTCGCATATTCTTCTACGCTATCAAAACAAGGCACGATCAACGCTGAAACATATTTTTTTGCATCAGCAATAATCGCAATTTGTTCGATAAATTTATCTTTACCAATTTTCCCTTCAATATATTGTGGCGCAATGTATTTACCGTTAGACGTTTTCATCAATTCTTTAATGCGGTCGGTAATAAATAAATTACCTTCAGCATCAAATTCACCGGCATCTCCCGTTTTCAAGAAACCATCTTCGGTGAAGGCTTGGGCCGTTTCTTCAGGCTTTTTATAGTAACCTTTCATTACCATGCCACCACGAACCAGAATCTCGTTATTTTCCCCAATTTTAACTTCGGCATTTGGCATTAATTTACCAATAGAATTCGGATTAAAATGATGGTCATCCCAACAAGAAATGGTAGCTGTGGTTTCTGTCATGCCATAACCGAGTTTGATATTAATCCCAATGCTATGGAAGAAAAGGCCAATGGTTGGTTCTAATTTTGCGCCACCGCAAGGCATCATTTTAATACGTCCACCTAACAATGAACGCAATTTAGACAGCACCAGTTTATCGGCAAGCGCATAACGTTTTTGCAAAAAGAACGGGACTTTTTTATTTTGAGAGAGAAGCTCAAAACGTTTTTGCCCCACAGCAATCGCCCAATGGAAAATCATCTGACGAATAAAAGGTGCTTTTTGTACTTTATCAATCACAGCAGAATAAATTTTTTCATAGAAACGTGGTACCGCACACATAAAGGTCGGGCGCACTTCCGTTAATGCTTCACGTACTTGATTGGTGTCTTCGAGATAACAAAGGATTGCTCCCCGATGTAACACATAGGCAACCCAAGCACGCTCAAAAATGTGGCTAAATGGTAAAAAAGAAAGTGAAACCTCATCTTGATTAACATCTAATGCAATATCATGGGCTTCAAGTTGATGCGCCAAGTTATTGTAATCAAGCATTACGCCTTTCGGTTCACCAGTTGTACCAGAGGTGTAGATGATCGTGAATAAATCATCCATTGTTTTATTTGCTAAGCGAGTTTCAAATTCAGCCTGAAATTCGGCTGTACCTAATTGAATTAAATCGTCCCAATGGCAGGAAAGGGTGCTTTCAGTCAGTTTAATTTGTTCTTTCATGGCCACAATTTTTTGTAATTGAGGACACTGATGCGCAATTTCTAACGCTTGATCATATTGTTCTTGATCACCAACAAACAGAATTTTGACATCGGCATGATTTAAAATAAATTCAGCCTGTTGTGCCGTATTGGTTGCATAAATGGGAACGGTAATAGCACG
Source organism: Parahaemophilus parainfluenzae (assembly GCA_018369675.1). Taxonomy (GTDB): domain Bacteria; phylum Pseudomonadota; class Gammaproteobacteria; order Enterobacterales; family Pasteurellaceae; genus Haemophilus_D; species Haemophilus_D parainfluenzae_AC. The sequence continues at coordinate 36,140 of JAGZBU010000011.1, forward strand.
GACTTGAAGCGCTGCAATATCAGCGATTGTCCAACGTGACATATTGTGTGCAAAAATTGCAATTTTATCTTGTACTTGAATATTGCAAGCAAGAAAAGCTAATGAAAGCTGATCAAGCTGTTGTTGGAATGCGTTCCATGAAATATCTTTCCATAAGCCATTAATTTTATGGCGAAGTGCGGTTGCATTTTGGCGAATTTTTGCCTGTTGGCGAATTCGATTGACGAAATGACGTTCTAAATTCATATAAGCCTTATTTGAGCGAACAACTGTGCGCTAATATAAACGAAATAAATTTAAAAGCTAGAGAAATGTTGTTATTTTGTCGATATAGAATAAATAATAGACATTTTGATTTTTCTATTTTTATTCTTTTTTATTCTATATTCTGCCATTAAATTATTAGTCGTAGAGCCTTGTTATATCTGGGTTCTCTATGTTTTACTTATATCTGGGTATCTACTTTGTGAATCTATTTTTTATAGACTAACTAAAACATTAAAAGAAGGAGAATGTTATGCATAGAGAAATCAATCCCGGCGCATTTTATTATGGCTTTCCAGTTATTTTATTATCGACAGCCGATAAAGCTAACCATACCAATATTACGCCGATTTCATCGAGTTGGAGCTTAGGGAAAAATATTGTTATTGGTTTAGTATTAGGAGGAAAAGCGCTTGAGAATCTGAAATCAACAGGGGAGGCGGTGATTAATTTAGTACCTGAGAATATGATTGATAATATTAGCCGTATTGAAAAACTTTCAGGGAAAACAACACCAAACAAGTTTGAAATTGCAGGTTTAACACCGCAGGAGTCGACTACAGTTGCACCGAAACGAGTATTAGAATGTCCTTTACAAGCTGAAGTAAAAGTTAGTCATATAACAGAGCGTACAGAAGAGAATTATGCGATTGTAGAATTTACGGTGGTGGCATTTCATGGGCAAGATGATGTGCTATTTGATAAGGATCGTATTGATCCAACAAAATGGAAGCCACTTATTTATAATTTCCGTCATTACCAAGGATTAACAGAAACAAAAGGAAAGAACTTTAAAGCCTATTCTTAAAATCCATTACTGGCGATATAAAAAAACCGCTCTAAAAAGAGCGGTTAATTTTTTAGCTATTTTGATTAGCCTTTGTAGTTGTATACGTGTGCAACTAAGTCTAATACTTTGTTTGAGTAACCAGTTTCGTTATCGTACCAAGATACTAATTTAACGAAAGAGTCAGTTAATGCAATACCTGCATCAGCATCAAATACAGAAGTTAAAGTACAGCCGTTGAAGTCTGTAGAAACTACTGCATCTTCAGTGTAGCCTAAAACGCCTTTTAATTCGCCGTTGAAAGTTTTACCTTCAGCTGCATCTTTGATTGCTTGTTTGATTTGTTCGTAAGTTGCTGGTTTTTCTAAGTTTACAGTTAAGTCAACTACAGAAACGTTTGGAGTAGGAACACGGAACGCCATACCAGTTAATTTACCGTTTAATGCTGGTAATACTTTACCCACAGCTTTCGCAGCACCGGTAGATGAAGGGATGATGTTTTGTGATGCACCACGACCACCGCGCCAGTCTTTAGCTGATGGACCATCAACAGTTTTTTGAGTCGCTGTTGTTGCGTGAACAGTAGTCATTAAACCATCTTTGATACCGAAAGTTTCGTGAACAACACGTGCTAAAGGTGCTAAACAGTTTGTAGTACAAGAAGCGTTAGACACGATGTCTTGACCTGCGTATGCACCGAAGTTTACACCACGTACGAACATTGGTGTGCTATCTTTAGAAGGACCAGTTAATACGACTTTTTTCGCACCAGCAGTGATGTGTTTGCGTGCTGTTTCATCAGTTAAGAACAAACCTGTTGCTTCAACTGCAACATCAACGCCGATCGCACCCCAGTTAAGGTTTGCAGGATCACGTTCAGAAGTAACACGGATAGTTTTACCGTTTACGACTAAGTTACCGTCTTTAACTTCAACAGTACCGTCAAAACGACCGTGAGTTGAATCGTATTTCAACATGTAAGCCATGTATTCAACGTCGATTAAGTCGTTGATACCTACAACTTCGATGTCATCGCGATGTTGTGCTGCACGGAATACGATACGACCGATACGGCCGAAACCGTTGATACCAATTTTAATAGCCATAAGATTTTCACCTTCTATTTTTTAAGTTAAACAAAATCGTTGCTCTAACGAGTTCCCGCCGATTATAGCATGGGCATTTTGATAAAAAAAAGGGTATATACCACTTTTTTGTGATCTCGATCACTTTTTAACAATTTGGTAAAACAAATGAAAATTTGACCGCACTTTTCATTTTCTTTTTGTATAATAAAAACAAACAACAAGAAGAGGTTTCAATTATGTCTCAAGGTAATTTATATATTCTTTCTGCACCAAGTGGGGCGGGCAAGTCATCATTAATTTCGGCGTTATTAGAAAAAAATCAAGGCACGAAAAAAATGGTGTCTATTTCACACACAACGCGTTCTCCTCGTCCAGGCGAAAGTCATGGTGTGCATTATTATTTTGTTTCAGTAGAAGAATTTGAAACCTTAATTGCAAAAGGCCACTTCTTAGAATATGCAAAAGTGTTTGGTGGTAATTATTACGGCACTTCATTACCAGCAATTGAAGAAAACTTGGCTAAAGGCATTGATGTGTTTTTAGATATTGATTGGCAAGGTGCACAGCAAATTCGTCAAAAAGTACCTTCTGTAAAAAGTATTTTTATTTTGCCTCCCTCATTGCCTGAATTAGAACGTCGCTTGATTGGACGTGGACAGGATAGTAAAGAAGTCATTGCGGAGCGAATGTCAAAAGCAATCAGTGAAATTTCCCATTATAATGAATATGATTACGTTATTGTGAATGATAATTTTGAGCAGGCATTGGCAGATTTGCAAAGTATTTTACAGGCAGAGCGCTTGACCAAAGCTTATCAACAAACAGAAAATGCAGACTTAATTCACCAGCTACTAGCAAAATAACCTTGAATTGAGTACAATATTTCTCTTTATAGACATTATTTTTAACATCGGAGTAAAACATGGCTCGAGTGACTGTGCAAGATGCAGTAGAAAAAATTGGTAACCGTTTTGATTTAATTTTAACCGCCGCTCGTCGTGCGAGACAATTAGAGCTACATCAAAGTGAGCCGTTAGTGCCAGAAGATAACGATAAACCAACTGTCATTGCATTACGTGAAATCGAAAAAGGGTTAATCAACCAAGAAATCATGGATGCAAAAGAGTATTTAGATGCAGCAGCTTCTCAACGTAATGAAGAAGTGGCAGTGGCGTTAATCACAGAATAATCTCATTAAAGTGCGGTCAAAATTAAAGCTATTTTGATCGCCTAGTCTTTCTCTCTACAAAAAGTCAGGTGTCCTTTGGAATTGTTTGCAGATTTAGATCGAATTATTCAGGGGTATTTGCCCGCCGATAAAATTGAATTGATCAAACGTGCATTCGTCATTGCGCGAGATGCTCACGAAGGACAATTTCGCTCAAGTGGCGAACCTTACATTACTCATCCTGTTGCGGTAGCCTCAATCATCGCAGAAATGCATCTAGACCATGAAGCAATCATGGCTGCATTATTGCATGATGTTATCGAAGATACCCCTTATACTGAATCCCAATTAAAAGATGAATTTGGCGCTAGTGTAGCCGAAATTGTGGAAGGCGTATCTAAACTAGATAAATTAAAATTCCGCACCCGCCAAGAAGCACAGGTTGAAAACTTCCGAAAAATGATTTTAGCGATGACTCGAGATATTCGTGTTGTCTTAATCAAACTGGCTGACCGTACCCATAATATGCGAACACTGGGAGCATTACGTCCAGATAAACGTCGTCGCATAGCAAAAGAAACCCTAGAGATTTACTGTCCATTAGCTCACCGTTTAGGCATTGAACATATCAAGAATGAATTAGAAGATTTATCTTTTGAAGCAATGCATCCTCGCCGTTATGAAGTGCTTAAAAAATTCGTCGAACAGGCACGTGGTTCCCGTCAAGAGTTGATCCAACGCATTTCTAATGATATTTCACAACGCCTTGAGGATGCGGGTATTCCAAGTCGTATTTGGGGGCGTGAAAAACATCTCTATAAAATCTATCAAAAAATGCGCATGAAAGATCAGAAATTCCATTCAATTATGGATATTTATGCTTTCCGCGTTATTGTGAATTCGGTTGATGATTGCTATCGCGGATTGGGGCAAATGCATAGTTTGTATAAGCCTCGCCCGGGTAAAGTGAAAGATTATATTGCTGTGCCACGCGCAAATGGCTACCAAGCTTTACAAACCTCAATGATTGGCCCTCATGGTGTGCCGGTGGAAGTTCATCTGCAAACAGAAGAAATGGAACAGGTTGCCGAAATGGGAATTACCGCCCATTGGGTGTATAAAGAAGGTGGTAAAAACGATAGCACCACCGCTCAAGTACGCGCACAACGTTGGTTGCAAAGCTTAGTAGATATTCAACAAAACGTGGGTAACTCCTTTGAGTTTATTGAAAATGTAAAATCAGAGTTTTTCCCGAAAGAAATCTATGTCTTTACACCGAAAGGTCGTATTGTTGAATTACCAATGGGTGCAACCGCTGTTGATTTTGCTTATGCAGTGCATTCTGATGTGGGAAATCACTGTGTTGCGGCAGTAGTAGAGCATAAACCTTATCCATTATCACAAGCTTTAGAATCTGGTCAAACCGTTGAGATTGTAACCAGTGAAAATACTCATCCAAGCGTTAGCTGGTTAAATTTTGTTGTGACCGCTCGCGCAAGAACTCGTATTCGTCATTTCTTAAAATTATTGCGTGCAGATGATGCCGTTCAAACTGGTAAAAAACAATTGGAAATGGCGTTGAAACCACATTATCTCTCTGAAGTTTCTGAAGAGAAAATCCAAGCAGTATTGAATGAATTGAATCTCTCAAGCCTCAATGAGCTTTTTGAGGAAATTGGTGTGGGCAATCAAATGTCGAGCGTTATTGCTCACCAATTAATGGATGAAGCTATTGAAATTGATGTGGATGGTGTTTCTGAAAATACGCAAAGCACACTAACATTGAGCCGAGATGGTGAAATGAAAGCATCTTTCGCTCAATGTTGTCATCCAATTCCGGGCGATCCGATCGTAGCATTAAGTTCTGCGAAGAAAGGTGTGGTTGTTCATCATCAAGCTTGTTCTAATTTAGCGTCAAGTAATACGAAAGATTTTACTGCCGCAAAATGGGAAGAGGCTGAAAGTGCGGTCAATTTTGATGCTGAATTACACATTGAAATGCTTAATGAACAAAATGCATTAGGTAGTCTCATGACAGCAGTCGCGACTTGCGAAAGTAATATTCAAAGTATTTGGACAGAAGAGTTAGAGAATAATGTGCTATTAGTCATTATCCAAGTTGGCGCAAGAGATATCTATCATTTGGAAAACATTATGCGAAAAATCAAACAAATTACCAGTGTGATTCGTTTGAAGCGCAATATTAATGAAGCATAATGAGCACACAACTTCTCGATGCCGTTCCTTTAACCACTTTATCGGGTGTAGGTGCGGCAATCTCCGATAAATTAAGCCGCCTTGGAATTCATAATCTCCAAGACTTGCTTTTTCATTTACCTATCCGTTATGAAGATCGCACGAGAATTACGCCCATTGCCGATCTTCGTCCCGAACAATATGCCACTATTGAAGGTGTTGTCCAAACTTGTGAAGTTGCCTTTGGGCGCCGCCCTATTTTAACCGTAAGTCTTTCTGATGGAACGAGCAAAATTATGCTCCGTTTCTTCAATTTTAATGCGGGAATGAAAAACAGTTTTCAGATTGGTACGCGCGTCAAAGCGTTTGGCGAAATTAAACGTGGACGCTTTATGGCGGAAATTCATCATCCTGAATATCAAATCATACGGGATAATGCGCCACTGGTTTTAGAGGAAACGCTCACGCCTATTTATTCCACAACGGAAGGTTTAAAACAAAATTCATTACGTAAGCTAACCGATCAAGCATTGGCTTTACTCGATAAAATCCAATTGACGGAAATTTTACCTAATGAATTTAATCCACATCCTTTTAGCCTAAAGGATGCTATTCGATTTTTGCATCGTCCACCGCCAGATATCTCATTAGAGATTTTGGAGAAAGGACAACATCCCGCACAGCAACGACTTATCTTTGAAGAGCTTCTTGCACATAATCTTGCGATGCAAAAAGTGCGGTTGGGTACGCAGCAGTTTTTAGCGTTGCCATTGCATTATCAAACTGATTTGAAGCAACGTTTTCTTGCATCTTTGCCTTTTCAACCAACCAATGCCCAAAATAGAGTAGTGGCAGATATTGAACAGGATTTAGCAAAAGATTATCCGATGATGCGACTTGTTCAAGGTGATGTGGGCTCAGGGAAAACTTTGGTTGCAGCCTTAGCCGCCTTATTAGCGATTGATAATGGCAAACAAGTGGCTTTAATGGCACCAACAGAGATTTTAGCGGAACAGCATGCGAATAATTTCCGCCGTTGGTTAGAGCCTTTCGGTATTGAAGTTGGCTGGTTAGCGGGTAAGGTGAAAGGGAAAGCTCGCCAAACCGAGCTAGAAAAAATTAGGTCTGGTGCGGTACAAATGGTGGTGGGCACGCATGCTTTGTTCCAAGAGGAAGTGGAATTTGCTGATTTAGCCTTGGTGATTATTGATGAACAGCATCGTTTTGGTGTGCATCAGCGTTTAATGTTGCGAGAAAAAGGCGAAAAAGCAGGATTTTATCCACACCAACTGATTATGACGGCAACGCCAATTCCGAGAACTTTAGCGATGACGGTTTATGCCGATCTCGATACGTCAATTATTGACGAATTGCCTCCAGGTAGAACGCCTATTACGACAGTTGTTATTTCTGAAGAGCGTCGAGATGAAATCGTTGCTCGAGTTAAAAATGCTTGTATTAATGAAAAACGCCAGGCTTATTGGGTCTGTACTTTAATTGATGAATCTGAAGTATTAGAAGCGCAAGCTGCAGAGGCCATTTGGGAAGATTTAACGAAAGCATTGCCGATGCTGAAAATTGGCCTTGTACATGGGCGAATGAAACCGCAAGAAAAACAAGATATTATGGCTGCCTTTAAAAATGCAGAACTCGATTTGCTTGTGGCCACAACCGTAATCGAAGTGGGCGTGGATGTGCCGAATGCCAGTCTAATGATTATTGAAAATGCTGAGCGTTTGGGTTTATCACAACTTCATCAGCTGCGTGGACGAGTAGGGCGTGGCAGCACGGCTTCTTTTTGTGTCTTAATGTATAAACCGCCATTGGGTAAAGTGTCGCAAAAACGTTTACAGGTATTGCGTGATAACCAAGATGGCTTTGTGATTTCAGAGAAAGATTTAGAAATTCGCGGACCTGGTGAAGTGTTGGGCACTAAACAGACGGGTATTGCCGAATTTAAGGTAGCGAATTTAATGCGCGATCGTAAAATGATTTCAACCGTTCAACATTATGCTAAAGCATTAATAGTGAAATATCCGGATGTGGCAGAAAGTTTAATCCGTCGTTGGCTAAATAATCGAGAAATTTATTCGAATGCCTAAAGTGCGGTTATTTTTGAAAGAGTTTTATAAATGAATAAATCAACGGTACTTTTCTTTGATTCTGGAATGGGGGGCTTAAGCGTTTATCGGGAAGCGAAAAAGCTCATGCCAGATAACCATTATTTGTATTGCTTTGACAATGCAGGTTTTCCTTACTCAGAAAAATCAGAAGAAACAATTATTCAGCGAACATTGGATATCTGTAAACAGATTAATCAGGATTATCCACTTGATGCCATTGTGATTGCTTGCAATACTGCGAGTACGGTAGTGTTACCGCCTTTACGCGAGCAATTTTCTATCCCGATTGTAGGTACCGTGCCTGCTATTAAGCCAGCAGCAGAAATCTCACAAACGAAGCATATTGGGCTGTTGGCGACAAAGGGCACGGTTAAACGCCCTTATGTTAATGATCTTATCCATCAGTTTGCCTCCCATTGTATAGTTGAACGATTAGGCTCAACTAAACTGGTAGAAATTGCAGAGCATAAAATCCAAGGGAAATCGGTTGATTTGATTGCATTGAAAAATGAATTAAGTCCTTGGGGCTCAATAGAGAATTTAGATACGATTTGTTTAGGCTGTACTCATTTCCCTTTAATTAAAGATGAAATTCAAATTTGCTTACCTCAAGTGAAGAATTTTATGGACCCAGGATTCGCTATTGCCAAGCGGTTGCAGTTCTTACTTGATAAATTAGAAGTGCGGTCAAAATTAAAGGTGAAAAATCAGGTTTTTTGTACGCAAGATGTAGAGAATAAACACCAATTAGAACAAGCGTTGGCTCTTTGGGGATTTGATGGAATTACCGTTTTAAAATGATTTTTTCTCGTTGTGTTGCTGCGTTTGTAAGCAAATAGCAAAAAAATTTACATTTTTTTACAAAAAGATCTTGCAAAGGCATCTGAAATGCCTATAATACGCCCCACACAACGACGCGCTGTTGTGAAACATAAAAACATCCAGTGCGTCGTTCTTTTTTGCTCTTTAACAATATATCAGACAATCTGTGTGGGCACTTGTTGATTGACTTGTTTTAAAAATATTTTTTAATTTTGAAG
>JAGZBU010000068.1:0-3129 GCA_018369675.1 Parahaemophilus parainfluenzae
ACCACCGGCATTAATCACTGTTTTACTTTGGCTATCTCCTACATGACTAGCAACATAAGAGGTTTCATCACCATTGCCATAGCCTTTTCCGTAATTACCGCCTAAAGTAACCCCAGCAACCGCACCATTACTCACTTTAATGGCTACTCCCGCATTAAAGCCGCTAGATTTATTAGTACTGCGTTCTTGATGGTTTTGTTCTACTGCTTTGATGTTTACTTGATTATCTGCCATCAAAGTCGTGCCTTCTTTACCAGAAATATCCGAGCCTTCAATATTAATATTAGAATCCTTTCCAGCACCCATTGCTACAACATTCACCTTGCCACCCGCATTAACTTGAGATTTGGCTGCGGTTTTTCCTTCAGTATGAGTACGTGATTCGCTCTTTTTAAGCTATTAATAAAACTTACAATGTTGCATCAAATTTTGCTTAAAAACACTACAAAGCCTATATTTAAAACACAAAAAGTGCGGTCAGTTTTCGAGAGGTTTTAAAACTCTTGGAAAATTGACCGCACTTTCAAACATTAAATTCTACGAATACTTTTTCATTAATTCATAAATTGGTTTTAATTGAGGCTCATTAGCTGTAGGTTTATAACTTTCAAGAATGGTTTCATCCTCATTTACTAAGTAATGCACATTTGCCCCTTTTTGAAGCATAAGCTCTAAAACATCCAATCTCTCTGGGATATATCCAATCATAGACAAAGGGATTAAACCATCTTGGTTCGGTAAATTAGGATTTGCTCCTGCTTTGAGCAACGCTATCGCCGCCTCAGCATTTTTACTTTGTAATGCATAATGCAAAGGAGTCATTCCGTACATATCTTGCGCATTAATCTCCACTCCATGTTTTATATAAAACTCCACAACCGACAACGGAGCCGCAAAAATTAAATTACACTGGTGTAGCCAATTCCATTTGTCTGCCGATACATAGTGAATATCTAACTTTTTACTTATAAAGAAAATATCCTCCAGCATTGCGATATTTCCCTCTCTATCTGATATCGCAACAAGCATCTTAGGGTCATCTTTATATTCTTCATATAAATTTGCCATATTAGTTTTCTCTTTGTTTTAAAAACAATTCCATATCATCTTTAATTTTTTGAATTTTACCATTTCCCGGCATTTCATCTTTATGACTACGATTCACCGAACGATTTTCCAATCTAAACCACTTCGAAATTAGTGTATCACTACAAACATCTCCATCAAGCTACGTTTCCTATTTACTTATCACAAAATAAATTTATATCGTCAAAAACATCACTTATCGCGCCTAAAAACTGACCACTATTTTTTAATAACTCTAGTTTATTGATAATATCAAAGGAAATTCTTTTATCAATTCTAACTATATGTCCTACTGATATTATTGATGTATATTTTAATTCATCTATTGATGAATCAAGGTTATCTAAAACTATTTTTTCTGCGATATCTCTATCTACCGAATATAGCACAATATTTAAAATAAGATTGCAACAATTCTCCACCGTATCAAGTGTAAAAGAACAATATTTAGGATCCATATATTTCATACTATTTACCTTTTTTTCCATTAGATTTAAATAACCCTTCTGTTATTAATTTATTTTTCATTTCCTGATTTAAATCATCCCATTTTCTAACATGCCCATGATATATTCCTGAACTCGGGTATGTTTCATCAAATATAACTATTTCTCCTGTAGATTTATCTACCCCAATTCTACGAGTTGAAGAATCTTTTATAATAAAAGAATTATCTAATGCATTTTGCCCATTTTTAGGAGCTTTTGATTTCACAGGATTGTCTACTACCCCATGATAGTCTGCTTTTTCATAGGATAATTTCCCCTCTCTATTTGGATGAAAAATAACAGATTTAGCCGAAGTATCTGTTGGTTTTTCTGGCGGATAAACCTTAGGATCATAATAACGCTCATCTTTACCTTTATAAGCCGTTACCTGCTTACCTGTATTATCTTTAAAGGTATATAAAGGTCTTCCATCAGGTGTTGTTTTACCAGTACGGACTGCATCTGCCGGTAAGCTATTCCAACAGTTATTATGCACCCAAACTCCATCAAGGTCAGAATTCGCTCCTTTAATGAAGTAAGTATGGTCAGTCTCAACTGTCAGGTTATATGCACTTAACTTCTCAGCCTTGATGCTAACACCTTTCACCGTTTGCCAGTGATTATTTTCTGACAATAACTTATAGCCGGCTTTCAGATTTTGTGCATCTACCCACTGAGCGTTTTGGATTTCTCCGTTGTAGTGATGCCCCTCAGAACTCGGTACTAGCTCACCTTGATTTACCTGGGTAAAGAATGGATGAATTTTGTTTGAAACAATGGTTTGATGTTTGCCTTGTTCATCAATCACTTCTACATATACCGTAAAATCATACGGGTTGTTGTAGTGCGCTTGTACGCGCTGATAGGTCATTTGTCCTGTCAGTTCGTTTTTCGCATAAACCTTATCTCCGACTTTAATAGACCCTATCGGCTTATAACCTTGCTCTGTTTTTACTTCCATGTCACCACGGAAAGAACAAGTTTTAGGTTTTATCTTCGCAACATTAACACTGGAATGGGCTACATCAATCGTGCCATTTTTTAATTTGGCAATAGACTTAGCTATCCCCAATCCAGCACCACTTAGAACCACGCCTCCAGTCGAAACACCTTTCATTTTGCCTTGGCGGTAACCTTGCATTTCACCCGCAAGTTTTGGATTCTCTTGAAGAGCAAGCGCATAAGCCTCATCCCAATCTTTCAACGAGACCACAACATTATTATAGGTCTTCCCTGGATTTGAGATTGCTTCCCATAAAGACACTACGGTATCATCTAAATTAACAACCGCATCCGCTGTGTCTTTAATACTATCAATTTGACCCTGAGCCTCTGCAAGCTCTAGACCTTCTTGATATTCTTTAGCTTTATCCTCATCTCCATTGAATAAAACCTTGGCATACATTTCAATGTTTTGCTTACGCTCATCACTAGGATGAACGTCATCAGCCATGCCATTATTCTCTACCGCATCTTTCGCTGTCTTAGCCGCAATAATCGCCCCATCAGAGCTATCTGATAAACTACCACCAGCAATACCTGCTGCTACCTGACT
>JAGZBU010000069.1:0-2968 GCA_018369675.1 Parahaemophilus parainfluenzae
GACCGTATTGAAGAAATGCAACTGGAAGGCCGCAGTCTCTGGCAAGATGCGAAACGCCGTTTTTTCCGCAACAAAGCGGCCGTTGCCAGTCTGATTATTCTAGCGTTTATTATTGTATTTATTACCGTAGCGCCTTGGTTCTTCCCCTTTACCTATGAAGATACCGATTGGAATATGATGAGCGCCGCACCAACAATGGAAGGCTATCACTTCTTCGGTACCGATGCCTCGGGTCGCGACTTGTTGGTACGCACTGCTATCGGTGGACGTATTTCCTTATTGGTCGGTATTGCTGGTGCTTTCATTTCCGTGACTATCGGTACAATTTATGGAGCGATTTCCGGCTATGTAGGCGGTAAAACGGATATGTTGATGATGCGCTTTTTAGAGATTCTCAGCTCATTTCCATTTATGTTTTTCGTGATTTTGTTGGTGACGCTTTTTGGCCAAAACATTTTCTTAATTTTTATCGCTATCGGTGCCATTGCTTGGCTTGGCCTTGCACGTATCGTGCGTGGACAAACGCTCAGCCTAAAAAATAAAGAATTCGTCGAAGCCGCCATCGTTTGTGGCGTACCTCGTCGCCAAATCATTTTGAAACACATCATTCCAAATGTATTAGGCTTAGTAGCAGTTTACGCCTCGCTTGAAGTACCTGGACTCATTCTATTTGAATCATTCTTAAGCTTCTTAGGATTAGGAACTCAAGAACCGATGAGTAGCTGGGGTGCACTCTTAAGTGATGGTGCTGCGCAAATGGAAGTCTCGCCTTGGTTATTAATTTTCCCGGCATTTTTCCTTTGCCTTACCCTATTTTGTTTTAACTTTATCGGTGACGGGTTGCGTGATGCACTCGATCCGAAAGATAGATAGGAGCGAATAATGAATCCTTTATTAGATGTAAAAAATCTCTACGTTCGCTTCAAAACACCAGATGGCGTCGTCACAGCAGTGAATGACTTAAACTTTACGCTTAATGCTGGGAGTACGCTAGGTATTGTAGGCGAAAGTGGTTCAGGCAAGTCACAAACGGCCTTTGCTTTAATGGGTTTATTGGCAGCCAACGGTGAAGTGGAAGGCTCTGCCATGTTTGAAGGTAAAGAATTAGTTAATTTACCGAATGCTGAGTTGAATAAAATCCGCGCCGAGCAAATTTCCATGATTTTCCAAGATCCGATGACATCACTCAACCCTTACATGAAAATCGGTGAACAGCTCATGGAAGTCCTGCAGTTGCACAAGGGCTATAATAAACAAACCGCCTTTGCCGAATCTGTGAAAATGCTGGATGCGGTCAAAATGCCGGAAGCTAAAAAACGCATGGGCATGTATCCACACGAGTTTTCAGGTGGTATGCGTCAACGGGTGATGATTGCGATGGCCTTATTATGCCGTCCAAAACTACTCATTGCCGATGAACCAACAACCGCTTTGGATGTGACCGTTCAAGCACAAATCATGACCTTGTTAAATGAGTTAAAACGTGAATTTAATACTGCGATTATTATGATTACTCATGATCTTGGGGTGGTGGCAGGTATCTGCGATCAAGTCATGGTGATGTATGCTGGACGAACCATGGAATACGGCACAGCGGAACAAATTTTCTATCATCCGACTCATCCTTATTCCATTGGCTTAATGGATGCGATTCCCCGCTTAGACAGCAATGAAGAACACTTGGTCACCATTCCTGGCAATCCACCGAATTTATTGCATTTGCCAAAAGGTTGTCCATTCTCACCTCGTTGCCAATTTGCTACCGAACAATGCCAAACTGCGCCAAAACTGACTACATTTAATCACGGTCAATTACGTAATTGTTGGTTACCAGCGGAGAAATTTAACTTATGACAGTCTCAAACAACAAAGAATTACTCCTTGAAGTCAATCACTTAGGCGTTAGTTTTAAAATTAAAAATGAGAAATCCCTTTTCTTTGCCAAACCGCAAACCTTAAAAGCGGTGAAGGATGTCTCTTTTAAACTTTACGCAGGTGAAACCCTCGGCGTAGTAGGTGAATCTGGTTGCGGTAAATCCACACTTGCACGCGCTATTATCGGTTTAGTCGAAGCGAGTGAAGGGGAAATCTTGTGGCTTGGCAAAAATTTGCGAAAACAATCAGCGAAACAATGGAAAGAAACGCGTAAAGATATTCAAATGATTTTCCAAGATCCGCTCGCCTCTCTCAATCCGCGAATGAACATTGGTGAAATCATTGCTGAGCCATTAAAGATCTATCAACCGCACTTAAGCGCCGCTGAAGTGAAAGAGAAAGTGCAAGCTATGATGTTGAAAGTCGGGCTTTTACCGAACTTGATTAACCGCTATCCGCATGAGTTTTCTGGTGGACAATGTCAGCGAATCGGTATTGCTCGCGCGTTAATCATTGAGCCGAAAATGATCATTTGTGATGAACCTGTTTCTGCGTTGGATGTGTCTATTCAGGCTCAAGTGGTAAATTTATTGAAATCCCTGCAAAAAGAAATGGGGCTTTCCTTAATTTTCATCGCTCATGATTTGGCGGTGGTAAAACACATTTCTGACCGCGTGTTAGTGATGTATTTAGGCAATGCCATGGAATTAGGCAGTGATGAGGAGGTATATAACAATACCAAACATCCTTATACCAAAGCCTTAATGTCTGCAGTTCCGATTCCCGATCCAAAATTGGAACGCAATAAGTCCATCGAATTACTTGAAGGTGAGCTGCCTTCGCCAATTAATCCACCGTCTGGTTGTGTGTTCCGAACTCGCTGCCTGAAAGCTGATGAAAATTGTGCGAAACAAAAACCACCTTTAACCAGCCAAAACAACAGCCATTTTGTGGCTTGTTTGAAAGTCTTATAAAACAAAAAGTGCGGTCAAAATTGATCTGCACCCCAAAAGTTGGACTAAACAACCAACAATTGAGGTGCAGATTTTTTATGGGTAAACACTACACAACAGAATTTAAATTACAGGTTCTT
>JAGZBU010000012.1:0-40537 GCA_018369675.1 Parahaemophilus parainfluenzae
TCGATGATTTCTAATTCTACAAAGTTTGGTGGAGTGACAGTAATTGGCGCACCGTTCCATAAAGTCACGATACAATCTGCTTGGTCTAATAACCATTTTTCTGCATCACCCACTGCTTTTGCATCAGCAGAGTATTGTTCAAATGTTTCTGGGTGCATGAAGTACCAGAATGCATCATCTTTGTATGAATAAGTCAGGTTAAGATCCATAACATCAGCAGCTTCAACCGAAGTACCAGATTTGAAGTTTACATCTAATACTTTGCCTGAAATTAATTTACGAATACGAGTACGAGTAAAAGCTTGGCCTTTACCTGGTTTAACGAATTCGTTTTCAACGATCACACAAGGCTCACCGTCTTGCATAAATTTTAGACCTGGTTTGAAATCACTGGTAGTATATGTAGCCATATTAAAAATATCCTAAAAAATAGAGATTGTTTGAAAGTGCGTATTTTAACCCGAAATATTGCGATTAGAGAAGAACAAAATTGGTTAGAAACCCTAAAAAATGCGATTTCTGATCCGAAAATCTTATTAAAAACCTTAAATTTGCCCGTTGACGATTTTGCAGAGGATATCGCTGCCCGTAAACTTTTTGCTATGCGAGTGCCTTTACCTTTTGTTGAAAAAATGGAAAAAGGGAATCCTAAAGATCCACTTTTTTTACAAGTGATGACAGCTCAACAAGAATTTATTGAGACCGAAGGGTTTAGCCAAGATCCTTTAGATGAGCAGCAAAAAAATGCCGTACCTAATATTCTGCATAAATACCAAAATCGCTTGCTGTTCATGGCAAAAGGAGGCTGTGCCGTTAACTGTCGTTATTGTTTCCGTCGTCATTTTCCTTATGATCAAAACCCAGGCAATAAAGCGAGCTGGCAACAAGCTATAGACTATATTGCAGCCCATCCAGAAATTGAAGAAGTGATTTTTTCGGGTGGCGATCCGATGATGGCAAAGGATAGTGAATGGGCATGGCTATTAGAACGCCTTGAAAAAATACCGCACTTACAGCGTTTACGTATTCACTCTCGTTTGCCTGTCGTGATTCCAGATCGCATTACGGATGAATTTTGTGATTTATTGCTAAAAAGCCGATTACAAGCGGTGTTTGTCACGCATATCAATCATCCAAATGAAATTGATGAGAAACTTGCTTTTGATATGCAAAAACTGGTAGGCGCTAAGGTCACATTACTCAATCAATCGGTCCTTTTAAAGGATGTGAATGATAACCCACATACATTAAAAGAATTAAGCGATAAGCTGTTTCAAGCGGGCATTCTGCCTTATTACTTGCATTTATTGGATAAAGTGCAGGGGGCGAGTCATTTCTTTATTTCAGATGAGCGCGCGTTACAAATTTATAAAGAATTGCAGACGCTCACTTCTGGCTATTTAGTGCCCAAATTAGCACGAGAAATCGGTGGAGAGCCAAATAAGACTTTATACACCGCTTAAGATCCGATAAAATACGATTCAATTTTTCACCGCACTTTTGTGCGATCTTTAGTTTAGCAAATCGAGGTAATCCCGTGGATAATAAAAATCAACCTAACGACAATTCATCTCAAAATGAATTAGATTTAGGATTTAATCACTCTGACTCTGTGACACCAAGAAAACCGGTTCAACAAAGTGGCTCAATTTTTGATAAAGCCAAAGGTTTATTTGGTAAAAAAGAACAGCCAGATACACAATTCCATGTTCGTCGCGAACCAACTTTTGGTGCGGCAGCAAGCCAATCTTTTTCACCTTCTCAAGCATTCCAAAGTGAAAATACTGAACAATCAGTGCAATCAAGTGCTTTCGGCGCTCAAGAGTCCGTTGAAAATGTTCAAGTAGAAAACGTAGCGGAAGAAAAAGTGATTTTTGAAAATTCACCTGCAGAAGAGATTGTGGAAGAAGTGAAAACTCAAGCAGAAACAGTTGCACCAGCAACAGCCGCTGCAGCAGCAAGCTTGAAATCACCAGAAAAATGGAAGGTTTTACAAATGTTACCAGAAAAACATCGCCGTTTATTTATTGCTATCTTGGGGTTAGTGGTCTTGCTGATTATTTTCTTCACCCTAAAACCAAACTCAGATACGGTAGAGTCTTTTGAACAACAAAACAGCAATGAAATTCCGGTTCAATTCCAATCATTGGATCAGTCTCAACCGGTTGAAACTACTGTATTAGATAACAATAACAATGCAGCGCCGGCAACGACAGAACAAGCTGCAAATGAAGCTAAATCAGATACACCTCCAGCCATGGAGTACGTAGGTGATAAAGCAGATGCTGCGAAATCACAACCTGCAGAGCCTGCACAACAAACTGTTGCTCAACAACCAGCAACTCAATCTGCACCAGTTCAACCAGCTGTTGCTCCTGCACCAGTTAAAGAACCTGTGAAAACAGTGCAACCAACTGTAGAAAAACATACCACAACAGTTGAGCATAAAGCAGAACCTCGTCGTGAACAAACATCGGTGGTTCAAGAGAAAAAACAACCTAAACCTGTAGCTGAAAAAGCAACAGTTCAGCCGACTCAAACCGTGAAAAAAGAGTCAAGCAAGATTCAAGAAGCGAAACCTGTTGCAACTAAAGACAGTAAGGTTCAAATTGTGGAAGCTAAATCAGCAACCCACAATGCGGTGAAAGCAGCTGAACCAGCAACACAAAGCGCTTCAACAGGTGCAACAAAAACATTAACTGTGCCTCAAGGTGTTTCACTGATGCAAGTATTCCGTGATAATAAATTGAATATTTCAGATGTGAATGCCATGACAAAAGCAAGCGGTGCAGGCAATGCATTAAGCAGTTTCAAACCTGGTGATAAAGTACAGGTATCAGTGAATAGTCAAGGCCGAGTGAGTGAGCTTCGTTTATCAAATGGCGGTAAGTTCGTTCGTCAAGCCGATGGTTCATATCAGTATAAAAAATAATTTTTAGTGGGCGAGTAATCGCCCATTTTTCTAGATAAGATTGTTTATCCTTGCTCATTTCGTAAAGTGAGCAATCATAAACAACCCTTGATGGAAATAGAATTCATGTTAAAAAAATTAAGCGTAATTTTGACCGCACTTTGTCTTTCTGCTTGTTCACAAAATGTTGAATTAAGCAAACCAGCACCACAGAAAATGAAAGTGCAAACCGTTGATAAAAAATCCCAAAAGGGTTCGGCAACGGTTTATTTGTGTAAAGGCAATAAAGAAGTGAGTGTGGTTCATACCAAGCAAAAACAGAAAAGTAAAAAAACACTCAGCCAGGTGACCGTTACTTTTAATGATGTAACCGAAAAATTGACACGAGTGATTTCTGAGCGTGGGAGAAATTATGCGAATATTCGTTGGTATTGGCAGGAGCGTGATGACTTCAGTCAATTACAAACTAGCGTAGGTGAAGTGCTCGCAGAACGCTGTGTGAAACAACCAAGTGAATTAAAATCAGGCAAATAATTCTTGTATGGATCTCCAACGCGGCTTTGTGTTACATCGTCGTCCTTATAGTGAAACTAGCCTTTTGGTGGATTTATTCACTGAAGAAACGGGGCGTTTGACGGTTATTGCAAAAGGTGCACGTGCAAAACGTTCGGCATGGAAATCTGTCTTACAGCCTTTTACGCCATTACTTCTTCGTTGGTCAGGAAAAGGCGCATTAAAAACACTCACGAAAGCAGAGCCCGCGGCAATTACGCTGCCTTTACAGCAAACGGCTTTATACAGCGGGTTTTATGTAAATGAGCTGATTACTCGAGTGATCGAGCCCGAAACGGCCAATCCACAACTTTTTCAGCATTATCTTCAATGCTTAACAGGCTTAGCCACTCAACCACAGGTTGAGCCTACATTGCGTCTATTTGAATTTCATTTACTTAAAATCTTAGGTTATGGTATCGATTTTTTGCATTGTGCAGGATCAGGTTTACCAGTAGATGAATCGATGACTTACCAATATCGTGCGGAAAAGGGTTTTATCGCCTCGTTAGTGAAAGACAACTTAACCTTTTATGGCCGAGATTTGCTTGCTTTTGACCGTTTGGAATTCACCGATGAGTCCGTCTTGCAAGCAGCAAAGCGCTTTACTCGAATCGCGCTCAAACCTTATTTAGGCGATAAGTCGCTGAAAAGTCGAGAGTTATTTACGCAAAACGTGCTTTATTTAAAATAATCCTTTCTTTGATACAAACAGATTAATACACCATCATGGCTTTACTTTACGCTCCACAAAAAAAACAGAAAACCGCCCAAAAAGTTGTCGCTGAAATTCAGGATTTAGATTATCAAGGGTTAGGTGTCGCCAAAATTCAAGGTAAAACCTGGTTCATTGAAAATGCTTTGCCAACGGAAAAAGTGGAAGCGGTAGTGACTGATGAAAAACGTCAATATGGATTAGCCACTGCGCAAAAATGGCTACAAAAGAATAATCAGCGTGTTGAGCCGCAATGTCGTTATTATGGACGTTGTGGTGGATGCCAAGGTCAGCATATCCCTGTAGAAATGCAGCGTAAAGCGAAAGAGAAAGCTCTTTTTTCTCGTTTAAGTAAACTGCAAACAGAGCCTATTCAATTAATGCCAATGATTTGTGGCGAACAATGGGGCTATCGCCGTCGTGTACGATTAAGTTTGCTATGGAATGCTAAAAACAAAACTGTTGAAATGGGATTTCGTCAGAAAAACTCCAATCAGCTAGTGAGTATTCAGCAATGCTTAGTGGCTGAGCCGGCGATTAATCATCTTATCCCCAAATTGAGCGCACTTTGGGCTCAATATTCAACTCCGAAACAATTAGGGCATATTGAATTAGTTTCAGTGGATAATGGCGTAGCCATGTTGTTACGCTATAAGGGAAATTTAGCCGAAATTGACCGCACTTTGTTACTCGAGTTTGCACGTGCCAATGCTGTGAATTTGTTTTTACAAGATGAGCAAGGTATACAACTTGCGCATGGTGAAATGCCTTATTATTCTCTGGACGATATTCGTTTATCTTTTGATATCCGCGATTTTATTCAAGTGAATACCCACTTAAATCAACAAATGGTTGAGACGGCTTTAGATTGGCTTGATTTGAATCAGGACGATCACGTTTTAGATTTGTTCTGTGGCATGGGCAATTTCACGTTGCCTTTAGCCAAACGCGTGAGAAGTGCGGTTGGAATTGAAGGGGTTTTGGATATGGTACAAAAAGCCCAATTAAATGCACAATTTAATCATATTGATAATGTTGAATTTTATCAAGCCGATTTAGACCAAACTTTTTCAGAACAACCTTGGGCAAAACAACATTTCAATAAAATTCTTCTCGATCCGCCTCGCAGTGGCGCCGCTTTTGCACTGAATGCGTTATGTGAGCTGGGTGCAGAAAGCATTCTTTATGTATCTTGTAACCCTGCAACCTTAGTACGAGATGCAGAAATTCTCCGTTCTTTCGGGTATCGCATTATCAAAACCGCCATGATTGATATGTTCCCGCATACCAGTCATTTGGAGTCGGTGACATTATTTATCAAATAAGGTGTAAATTCTGATAGAATAGTCAGACTTTTTTGTTGTCTTAAAAAGACAACTCGGCGGACAGGATGTTGCCGAGCCATATTCATCAACAAGGGGGTATTATGGTTGCAGTTCGTGGTTCTCACTTATCAAATCCACATGATTTTGAGATCGAACAATGGTGTTCGAGCCTTAAACTTGCTGCCCCCGTAGAAAAGTCTCTGATTGATGCATGGTATTATGCCCAAGCCAAAATAGCTGAACATGCCGATCAAATGGAGAATGCAATCCTTACATTGCAATCCGGTGTGGAAATGGTAGAAATTCTGCATGAAATGAATATGGACAGCGAAAGCTTACTCACCGCTATGCTATTCCCCTTAGTAGCAAATAAAATTGTCGATTGGGAGCAAATTCAGGAACATTTTGGTCCTAAAATCACCAAACTGCTTAAAGGTGTGGAGGAGATGGATAATATCCGTCAGCTCAACGCCAGCCATTCTGCCAATGCGTCTCAAGTGGATAATGTACGCCGTATGCTCCTTGCGATGGTGGACGATTTCCGTTGCGTGATCATTAAACTTGCTGAACGTATTACGTTTCTTCGTAATGCGGAAAATCACTTTTGTGAAGAAGAAAAAGTATTGGCTGCCAAAGAATGTTCCAATATTTATGCCCCATTGGCGAACCGTTTAGGTATTGGTCAATTGAAATGGGAGCTTGAAGATTACTGCTTCCGCTATTTGCATCCAGAACAATATCGAAATATTGCCAAATTATTACATGAGCGCCGCTTAGATCGTGAGCAGTATATTGCGGATTTCGTCACAGAATTAACCGGTTATTTAAAAGAAAATATTGACCAAGTTGAGGTTTACGGACGTCCAAAACATATTTATAGCATTTGGCGAAAAATGCAAAAGAAACATTTGGAGTTCAGTGGCTTATATGATGTCAGAGCGGTTAGAGTGATCGTACAGAAATTGCAAGATTGTTATACGGCGCTCGGTATCGTCCACACGCATTTTAAACACTTGCCAAAAGAATTTGATGATTATGTCGCCAACCCGAAACCAAATGGTTATCAATCCATTCATACTGTGGTGTTAGGCAAAGGTGGTAAGCCAATTGAAGTGCAAATTCGTACTCAGCAAATGCATGATGATGCGGAGCTTGGTGTAGCGGCGCACTGGAAATACAAAGAGGGCACGACAGGTAGCCTTTCCGCTTACGAAGAAAAAATCACTTGGTTGCGTAAATTACTTGCATGGCAAGATGATATTACGGATTCTGGCGAAGTGATGGCCGAATTGCGTAGCCAAGTATTTGATGATCGCGTATATGTGTTTACCCCGAAAGGTGAAGTGGTTGATTTACCTGCGGGATCAACACCTCTCGATTTTGCTTATGCGATTCATAGTGAAATTGGGCACCGTTGTATTGGGGCGAAAGTCGGGGGACGTATCGTGCCATTCACTTACCACCTGCAAATGGGTGAGCAAGTGGATATCATCACGCAGAAAAATCCAAATCCAAGCCGAGATTGGGTCAATCCTAACTTAGGCTTTACCCATACGTCAAAAGCGCGTGCAAAAATCCAAGCGTGGTTTAAGAAACAAGATCGTGATAAAAACGTTCCAGCTGGTAAAGAGCAGTTAGATAATGAACTTGCGCGTTTGAATATCAGTTTGAAACAGGTTGAGCAGCTTGCCTTGCCTCGTTATAACTTAAGAAATCTCGAAGATTTATACGCGGGCATTGGTAGCGGAGATATTCGCTTAAATCAGTTGATGAATTTCTTGCAAAGCCGATTGATCAAAGTGACGGCTGAAGAAGCAGATCAAGAAATTCTCCGTCATGTGGCGAGTAAAAGTGCAAATACTGCACAGCAAAAGGCCCAGCAGAAAGCCGAACAACAACAGAATAAAGGTTATGTCATTGTTGAAGGCGTCGGTAATTTAATGCACCATATGGCACGTTGTTGTCAGCCTATTCCAGGTGATGCCATTGCAGGCTATATTACGATGGGACGGGGTATTTCAATTCATCGTTGCGATTGTGAGCAGTTCATTGAATTGCAAGCTGCCCATCCTGAACGCGTGGTAGAAGCCCTTTGGGGGGATAATTACGCGGCAGGTTTCCATATTAATATCCGAATCGTGGCGAGTGATCGTAATGGTTTATTACGTGACATTACGACTGTGCTAGCGAATGAAAAAGTCAGCGTGTTAGGGGTTTCAAGCCGTGCAGACACCAAAAAACAAGTGGCAACGATGGATATGGAAATTGAACTGAAAAATGTCGAAAGTTTAAGTAAAATACTAGCCAGATTAGCGAAGTTAGACGACGTTATCGAAGCAAAACGTTTATAGATTACAACATAGGAACTTTTATGTATAAAACCACGGGGTTAACCCATTTAATTAACTCTACAAAATATTCTTTACAAGGCTTAAAAAGTGCATTCAAAAATGAAACTGCATTCCGCCACGAATGTTTTCTTGCGTGCATTATGATTCCACTCGCCTTTTGGCTCGGCGACACTAAAATTGAAATCGCGCTGATGATTTCATCGGTTTTACTCGTGATGGCAGTAGAGCTGTTAAATAGTGCAGTTGAAGCGGTGGTAGATCGTATTGGCACAGAACGCCATGAACTTTCAGGGAGAGCCAAAGACCAAGGCTCAGCAGCGGTATTCATTGCCCTTTGCATTGTTATAGTGGTTTGGGGAAGTATTTTATTTTTCTAAAGTGCGGTCAATTTTCAGTAACAATTTCGGCTTATGTGTTTTACATAAGCCGTTTTTGTAGGTGGAAGTCGGACAAGATTTTATTCCTCTACTTTTGCTGATATAAATAAGAAAGATTTTTGCATATTCATATCAACAGGAGGACGCTATGCCAACAGTCTCAGCCTTAGGTGCGCTCATTGCACTCATCGTCGCTATTTTCCTTATTTTGAAAAAAGTCTCACCAGCCTATGGTATGTTAGTCGGGGCTTTAGTCGGGGGATTAGTTGGCGGCGCTGATTTATCTCAAACCGTGAGTCTCATGATCGGAGGCGCTCAAGGTATCACTACCGCAGTCATGCGAATTCTCGCAGCAGGGGTATTGGCGGGAGTACTGATTGAATCCGGTGCGGCTAATACCATTGCTGAAACCATTACCAACAAGTTAGGTGAAACAAGAGCATTATTGGCTTTAGCGTTAGCCACATTAATTTTAACCGCCGTTGGTGTATTTATTGATGTTGCCGTGATTACGGTCTCTCCAATAGCCTTAGCACTTGCTCGTCGTACTGACTTATCAAAACCCGCTATTCTCTTAGCGATGATTGGTGGGGGAAAAGCAGGAAACTTAATGTCACCGAATCCTAATGCGATTGCTGCAGCAGATACATTCCATCTTCCTTTAACGTCAGTGATGATGGCAGGGATTATCCCCGCTATTTTTGGCTTAATATTGACGTATTTCTTAGCAAAACGGTTAAGAAACAAAGGTTCGCGCGTTTCTGCCCAAGAAGTTGTAACAGTCGAAACGCAGAATTTACCCTCATTTTTAACCGCACTTGTGGCACCTTTGGTTGCCATCTTCTTACTGGCACTTCGTCCGTTAGCCGATATTAAAGTCGATCCTTTAATCGCTTTACCACTTGGTGGTCTGATTGGCGCATTATGTATGGGCAAGCTTCGCCAAGCCAATAACTATGCGATTAGCGGTTTAGGGAAAATGGCTCCGGTGGCGATTATGCTACTTGGTACGGGAGCTTTAGCCGGTATTATTGCCAATTCCGGCATGAAAGATGTGCTCATTGAAGGCTTAAAACATTCGGGTTTACCTTCTTATATCCTTGCGCCAATTTCAGGTGCACTCATGTCGCTTGCGACGGCATCAACAACTGCAGGTACAGCTGTTGCTTCGAATGTGTTCAGTTCAACGCTATTAGAGTTGGGGGTGAGTAGTCTGGCAGGTGCTGCGATGATTCATGCGGGGGCGACAGTTTTCGATCATATGCCACATGGTTCTTTCTTCCATGCAACTGGTGGTAGCGTAAATATGGACATGAAAGAACGCTTAAAATTGATTCCTTATGAAAGTGCAGTGGGGTTAATGATGACCATTGTATCCACCTTAATTTTTGGTGTATTTAATTAGTTTAAGGAGAATATATGAAAATTGTCATTGCGCCTGATTCATTCAAAGAAAGTTTAACCGCACTTGAAGTGGCTAATGCGATTGAAACAGGCTTTAAGCGTATTTTTCCGAATGCCGAATATGTGAAATTACCAATGGCAGATGGGGGAGAGGGAACCGTACAATCTTTGGTAGATGCCACTCAGGGGCGCTTAATTGAGGCAGAAGTCACTGCACCGTTAGGCAAACAAGTAAAAAGCTTTTTCGGTTTATCAGGCGATGGTAAAACGGCGATTATCGAAATGGCGGCCGCATCGGGATTGCATCTTGTCCCGATGGATAAACGCGATCCTTGTCAAACCACCAGTTTTGGTACGGGTGAGCTAATTAAGCAAGCCCTAGATCTTGGCGTACAACATATCATTTTAGGAATTGGTGGGAGTGCCACAAATGACGGTGGTGCGGGTATGCTGCAAGCATTAGGCTTACGTTTATTGGATAAAAATGGGCAATCCATTGGCTTTGGTGGTGCAGCATTATCTAATCTTGCTGAAATTCAACTGGCTGATTTAGATCCTCGATTGCAACACGTACAAATCGAAGTAGCTTGTGATGTGAATAATCCACTTTGTGGTGAACGCGGCGCCTCTGCGATTTTTGGTCCTCAAAAAGGCGCCACGCCTGAGATGGTGAAAGAACTCGATGCTGCATTAGCCCATTTTGCTGAAATCGCTGAGCGAGATTGTGGCAAACAAATTAAAGAGCAACCAGGCGCAGGTGCGGCAGGTGGTATGGGCGGTGGTTTATTACTTTTACCCAATGTACAGCTCAAGGCTGGTGTGCAGATTGTATTAGATAATTTAAAACTCGCTGAGCAAGTTAAAGAGGCTGATTTAGTGATTACTGGTGAAGGCCGTATGGATGCACAAAGTATCTTAGGTAAGACCCCAATTGGTGTGGCGCGCACGGCGAAACAATTCAATAAGCCTGTCATTGCGATTGTAGGTTGTTTGCGTGAGGATTATGAAGTGGTGTATGAACATGGCATTGATGCGGTGTTCCCGATAATTCGCAGTCTGGGTGATTTACCGACAATTCTCAAACAGGGCGAGCAGAATTTAATCTCAACAGCCCAAAATGTAGCGAGATTGTTGTCATTGAAATAAGCTTTTTATACAAAAGTGCTGTCAAAAATAATGATAAATTTGACCGCACTTTTTTATTTTATCCTCTCGGATGAAATTTTTCATGAAGGTGTTTCAAGCGTTCTTTAGCCACGTGAGTATAAATTTGCGTGGTGGAGAGGTCGCTGTGTCCGAGGAGCATTTGCACCACACGGAGATCCGCACCATGATTCACTAAATGTGTCGCAAAGGCATGACGAAGAACGTGCGGTGAAAGGGCATCCGTATCGATTCCAGCTAAGATAGCATAATGCTTTATACGATGCCAAAAGGTTTGGCGAGTCATTTGCTGAGCTCGTTGACTTGGAAAGACCACATCAGAGCTTTGCCCATTAAGTAAAATAGGGCGACCATAAAGTACAAATTGTCGCACCCAAAAGGCGGCTTCTTCTCCCATTGGTACGATGCGTTCTTTGTTACCTTTACCAATCACACGCACGACACCTTGTTGTAAATTCATATTCTCAATAGTGAGCGTGACCAATTCCGTGACACGTAATCCAGTGGCATATAGCAATTCCAACATGGCTTTATCGCGTAACTCGAGCGGAATTTCGACATCAGGTGTATTTAATAAATCCGTGACTTGTTGCTCGGTTAAATATTTAGGTAAGCGGCTTGGCAATTTAGGTGAGCTCAGTACGGCACTCGGATCATCCGTACGATACTTTTCACGATACAAATATTGGAATAATTTCCGCATCGCACTTAGCATTCGTGCAGTACTGGTAGCTTTGTAACCTTGCTCTAAACGGCTGCCTAAAAATTGTTGCAGATCTAAGGGTTCGAGGGTTTCGAGAGATAAATTTTGTTTATCCAGCCAATCACAAAGTGCGGTCAAATCGAGACGATAAGACTGCACGGTGTTTTCAGACAATCCTTTTTCGATCCAATATTCATTCAAGAATAAATCGACTAGCGTGAGATTATTCATGTTTATACTCTATGTACCAAAAAGGCTTTCACGCCACGTGGGGTGATAAATAACCCAATGAAGGCAAAGGCGGCCATTAAACTAAAGGCATAAACTGGCGAAATTGGATAAAGTACGCCAGAAAGCGCAGTGAAAATCGCAATGGCTGCACACCCCGCCAAGGCATTGTATAAGCCTTGTAATTTCGCAATATGGGTTTGTGGTTGCGTGGTGATATAACGCACGGTCGCGTAATGGCCGACGACATAAGTAAGACTGTGAAAACATTGCAATAGCACGATTTCAACAAAGGTATCGGCATAACCGAACGCGAGCCAACGCACGATAGCCGCAATACCGGTGAGATAGAAAAGGGCTGTAATGCTCCAGTTTTTGAATAATCGAGTGGAGAAGAAAAAGACTACGATTTCAGCTAATACACTGATTCCCCAAAATAGACCCGCATCGGAAACGGAGTGGCCATGATTTGTCCAAAAAATAGTGCTATATGAGTAATAAGCTGCATGCGATCCTTGAATGAGTGAAATCGCAATAAACAAACGAAGGGTCGTTTTATTTTTCAGTAAGTCTAAAAATCCAACGGAATTTTCGACCGCACTTTGAGGTTCGTCCTGCGGCATTGGGTTCGGATGAAGTAATTGCACAATACAGTAAAAAACGAGTATGCCCGTGATCATCCAAGTAATATATTGCTCACCCACGAGTCCAACAAAATACCCAAATACCATCACACCAACAACAAACGCAAAGGAACCAATTAAGCGCGCTTTGCCATAATCTAAATGAATTTGTTGTTGCCATGTACTGGCAAGGCTATCACCAATCGGCATACCGGCCGCATTCACCATGGAATATAAAGCAAGTCCAATAAACAAGAGCCAGAAATTGTGCGACATTAGTCCAATTAAGGCCATCGTAATGGCACTGGCTACACCTAAATAACGTAAGCCATTTACTAAGAGGGAAACGCGTTTGATTAAGCCGGAAAATAAAATACCGCCGCTGAAACGGAAAATGTAGGCACAGGCAAGCAATAAGCCGATGCTTTCTTCGCTATAAGATTGCGTTTTCAACCATGCAGGGAAAAGCGGAAGAAACACACCGTAGGCACAGTAGTAGCCAAAAAAGCTCAAGGCGAGCCAAGTAAAAGGACGAACTTGCATTAGAATAATTTTTCCATTTCTTGTGAGCGTGCCACACAGGCCTGCATCGCTTGTTTAATGATGTCGTTAAATTGGTGTTGATTGAACACATTCAACGCGGCTGCGGTGGTACCGCCTTTTGAGGTGACATTTTCTCGTAAAGTCGAAAGGGCTGTTTGAGGATTTTCAATCACCAGCTTAGCCGAGCCTAACATAGCTTGTTGTACCAACTCTCGCGATTGGTTTTCATCTAATCCTATTTCTATTAAGCCTTGTTGCATGGCTTCTAAAAATTGGAAGAAGTAAGCCGGGCTACTGCCAGACGCAGCGGTGACTGCATGCATTTGCTCTTCATTTGTCACCCAAGTGGTTTTCCCTACCGCAGAAAGTAAATCTTCCGCAAAAGTGCGGTCAATTTCAGGTGTGTTTTTATCAGCAAATAAGCCTGCCATGCCTTCTCCCACTAATGCAGGTGTGTTTGGCATCACGCGAACAATAGATTTTGCTGTTGGAAGGAGTTCGGCTAATCGGGCTGTAGAAATACCCGCAGCAATAGAAATAATTAATTTATCAGAGAAATCAACCGCACTTAATGGCTTGCAAACATCGGCTAGTACTTGTGGTTTTACTGCAAATAACACAACTTGAGATTGTATGATGGATTGCTCGTTGTCTGTCGAAACGGCGATGCCATATTGAGCAAAAAAGGCACGTTTCTCTTCATTAGGATCATTAACAATAATTTTGTCGGCTGGATAACCTTGTTTTAATAGGCCTAACACAATCGCTTGTGCCATATTGCCACCACCGATGAAGGCAATTAATTTCTGTTGCATCATTTTTTCCCGTGAGTTTATGGGCTACAATGTCGCGTATTTTACCCTATTATGAAGGAAGTGTTACGATGTGGTTTAAAAATTTAATGTCATATAGGCTGACTAAGCCCTTAGATTGGGATCTTAATGAATTGCAACGCCAGTTGTCAGATTGTGAATTTCATCCTTGTGGCTCACAAGATCAAAGCAAATTCGGTTGGGCGAGTCCCTTGAAAGACAGCGAATTATTACATTTTTCAGTGGGTAAACACATTTTGTTAGTTGCAAAAAAAGAAGAAAAAATGTTGCCGGCGAATGTGGTGAAACGTGAATTAGATGAACGCATTGAAAGCCTTGAGCAAAAAGAAAATCGTAAATTGAAGAAAACAGAAAAACAAACGTTAAAAGATGATGTGGTGATGAATCTACTGCCGCGTGCATTCACTAAAAACCAGCAAACATCTGTGTGGATTGATACGGAGAATAACCTTGTTCATGTCGATGCGGCATCCAGTAAACGTGCAGAAGATGCCTTAGCATTATTGCGTAAATCACTTGGTTCGTTACCCGTTGTGCCGTTGGCTTTTGCGAATGAATCTTCGACCATTTTAACGGATTGGATTGTGCAGGAAAAAATCCCGCATTGGTTGGTGGCGTTAGAAGAGGCTGAATTGCGTGGAAGCCAAGAAGACAGCGTGATCCGTTGCAAAAAACAGCCTTTAGAAAATGAAGAGATTCTCGCGCTTTTACAAGATGGCAAAAAAGTGGTGAGCAAGCTCGCATTAGAATGGGAAGATACGCTGACTTTTGTGTTTAATGAAGATTGTACGCTCAAACGTTTAAAATTTGCCGATGCGGTGCGTGAGAAAAATGCGGATATTTTAAAAGAAGATTATGCGCAACGCTTTGATGCTGATTTTGTATTGATGACGGGCATTTTATCTAAACTGACAGAAAACTTACTCGATGAATTTGGTGGTGAGAAAGTAAGATTAGGTTAATTTAATCATAAAATAAAAAAGGCGAACATGATGTTCGCCTTTTGTTTGTTTAAAAGTGCGGTCAAATTTCCGCACGTTTTTAATTAGTGTGTGCTCGTACTGGTTGTGGTACGGTTTGCACGTTTACGATCGTTTTCCGTTAAGAGTTTTTTACGGATACGGATCGATTCAGGTGTGACTTCCACTAACTCATCGTCATCGATAAACTCGATGGCTTGTTCAAGTGTAAATTTCACCGGCGTGGTTAAGACGATGGCATCATCTTTACCTGATGCACGCATATTGGTGAGTTTTTTACCTTGTAAACAGTTAACAGTTAAGTCGTTTGTACGACTGTGAATACCGATGATTTGACCTTCGTAAACTTCTACGTTGGCTTCGATCAATAATTTACCACGCTCTTGTAAACCAAATAGTGCATAAGCTAATGCTTTACCTGTTGCGTTAGAAATTAATACACCGTTTTTACGTTGGCCAATTTCACCTGGTTTGATGTCATCGTAGTGATCGAAACTAGAGTAAAGTAAACCGGTACCTGATGTCATAGTCATGAATTCACCACGGAAACCGATTAAGCCACGGCTCGGGATGATGTATTCTAAACGCACACGGCCTTTGCCATCCGGCATCATATCGCGAACTTCACCTTTACGGATACCTAATGCTTCCATAATAGAACCTTGGTGTTGTTCTTCTACGTCGATGGTCACTTGTTCGTAAGGCTCTTGTTTTTTGCCGTTGATTTCACGGTAGATTACTTTAGGACGAGAAACCGCAAGTTCGTAACCTTCACGACGCATATTTTCAATTAATACAGAAAGGTGTAATTCACCACGGCCAGAAACACGGAATTCATCTGGGTTTGGTGTTTCTTCTACGCGTAATGCCACGTTGTGAACTAATTCTTTGTTTAAACGTTCAAGAATTTGACGAGAAGTCACATATTTACCTTCTTGACCCGCAAACGGAGAGGTGTTTACACAGAAGAACATGGTTACGGTTGGTTCATCAACGGTTAATGAAGGTAAGGCTTCAACCGCGTTGATATCACAAATGGTATCCGAGATATTTAATTCACCTAAACCAGTAATCGCGATGATATCACCTGCGTAAGCAACATCTTCTTCATAACGTTGTAAACCAAGGTGACCTAATACTTGACCTACACGGCCTTGACGAGTTTTACCTTCGCCATCAATGATCGTCACAGGTTGATTTGGTTTGATAGCACCACGTTTGATACGACCGATACCGATAACACCCACATAGCTGTTATAGTCTAATTGGGAAATTTGCATTTGGAATGGGGCATCAAGTTCCACTTTTGGCGGTTCTACGTGTTGAACGATCGCTTCAAATAATGGGGTCATGTCTTCCGCTAATTCTTCGTGTTCAAGACCCGCAACACCATTTAATGCAGATGCATAGATAATTGGGAAGTCTAATTGCTCGTCTGTTGCACCAAGGTTAACGAATAAATCGAATACTTGATCCACCACCCAATCAGGGCGTGCGCCTGGGCGGTCAACTTTGTTGATAACTACGATTGGTTTTAAACCGTGAGCAAAGGCTTTTTGGGTTACGAAACGCGTTTGTGGCATTGGACCGTCAAAAGCATCTACCACTAAAAGTACAGAATCCACCATAGAAAGTACACGTTCTACTTCACCACCGAAGTCGGCGTGTCCTGGGGTATCTACGATGTTAATGCGATAACCATTCCAGTTAATTGCGGTATTTTTTGCAAGAATGGTAATACCACGTTCTTTTTCAAGATCGTTTGAGTCCATTACGCGTTCATCAACATCACCACGAGTTGATTCAAATGTACCAGATTGTTGAAGGAGTTTGTCAACGAGGGTGGTTTTACCATGGTCAACGTGAGCGATAATTGCGATATTACGCAATTTATTAATATCAATGTCGTTTTTCATTTATTACGTTCTTAAAGTTTAAGTTTTGTAGGGTGGAATTTTTATGCCACCGAATAGTCCAAGTAGTTTGAATTAGTGAGTAAACTCACTCTACGAGAATCTCGAAAGGGCAAAAATTATACACGATATTTCGCTGCTCTGCTATGCCAGGACATAAAATAAATCTTATGAAAAAAGCAAGCGATTGCGTTATAATGCTCTTTTAATTTTATTAGAGATTATACACATAGCAAAATAGAGGACTCCTTATGCCAAATGCAAATGCAATTGCCAACGTATTCAAACTGATCGAAGAGAACGATATTAAGTTCGTGCTACTTCGTTTCACCGACATTAAAGGTAAAGAACACGGTGTTTCTATCCCAGTTAGCCTTGTCGATGAAGATATGTTTGAAGATGGCAAAATGTTCGATGGCTCTTCTGTCGAAGGTTGGAAAACCATTAACAAAGCCGATATGCTTTTAATGCCAATTGCTGAAACTGCAGTAGTCGATCCATTTGCGCAGATCCCAACACTTTCAATTCGTTGTAGCGTTTATGAGCCAACAACCATGCAAAGCTATGATCGTGATCCGCGTTCAATCGCTATTCGTGCAGAAAACTATATGCGTTCAACAGGCGTTGCAGATCAGGCATTCTTTGGTCCAGAACCGGAGTTCTTCTTATTTGATGATGTGCGTTTTGATGTATCAATGAACCGTGCTTCTTTCTCCATTGATGACATTGAAGCCGCTTGGAACACCAATAAAAAATATGAAGGCGGTAACAATGCTTATCGTCCATTGAAGAAAGGTGGTTATTGTGCGGTGGCACCAATTGATACAGCTCATGATATTCGTTCTGAAATGTGTTTAATTTTAGAAGAAATGGGCTTAGTCATCGAAGCTCATCACCATGAAGTGGCAACAGCGGGTCAAAACGAAATTGCAACGAAATTCAACAGCTTAACCTTAAAAGCGGATGAAACACAAATCTATAAATATGTGGTGCAAAACGTTGCATTAGAACACGGTAAAACCGCTTGCTTTATGCCGAAACCCATCACAGGTGATAATGGTTCAGGCATGCACTGTAATATGTCATTAAGCAAAGATGGCAAAAACATTTTCCAAGGTGATAAATATGCCGGCCTTTCTGAAACCGCACTTTATTACATCGGTGGTATCATTAAGCACGCTAAAGCATTAAATGCATTTACTAACCCAAGTACGAACTCATACAAGCGTTTAGTGCCTGGTTTTGAAGCACCAGTATTGTTGGCTTACTCCGCAAGTAACCGTTCAGCTTCAATCCGTATCCCGGCAGTAACCAGCCCGAAAGCAATCCGTATTGAAGCGCGTTTCCCCGATCCGATGGCAAACCCATATCTTGCATTTGCTGCATTATTAATGGCGGGTCTTGATGGCGTAGTGAACAAAATTCACCCAGGTGATGCAATGGATAAAAATCTTTACGATCTTCCACCGGAAGAATTAAAAGATATTCCTGCAGTCGCGAGTTCGCTAGAAGAAGCATTGAATTCATTAGAAAAAGACTATGAATTCTTAACGCAAGGTGGTGTGTTTACGAAAGACTTTATCGAAGCATTTATTAATATTAAACGTAAAGAGGTAGAACGTTTAAATATGACACCACATCCAGTTGAGTTTGAGATGTATTATGCATAATGATAAACAATAGAATTCAAGTTGTTAAATAAGAAAAGTGCGGTCATTTTTGACCGCACTTTTTATATTGTTAATTTATATAATTATCGTATAATCACGCTGAGAAAAATTTATAGGAATGATTTATGATTAAAGGTTTTGTAAACGGATTTCAGCGTTTTTCCTCTTTTGATGAGCTCTTGAAACAGCTGGTTCTCCGTGATGTAAAACTCAAGTATCGTCGTAGTTATTTAGGGTATCTATGGAGTATCTTGAACCCATTAATGTTAATGATGGTGTTAGTGGTTGTTTTTTCAAATATATTTCGTTTTGATATTCCAAACTTTCCTCTCTATATGATTGCAGGACAGACAGTGTTCAATTTTATGATTGAAGCAACTAATAATGCAGTTTGGTCCATAACAGGAAATGCTCCACTCCTTAAAAAAACTTATGTTCCTAAATATATTTTCACTCTCTCCAAAGTAGGAAGCTCATTAGTTAACCTTGTCTTTTCCTTGGGAGCTTTAGTATTGGTAATGATTTTTACTGGTGCTGAATTTTCTTGGAACCTCTTATTCTTCCCACTTATTATCTTGCAAGTGCTCATTTTTAGCTTGGGTATTAGTTTATTTTTAGCAGCTGCAACCGTATTTTTCCGAGATATTCAATACCTTTGGGGGGTGTTTACTTCTATGTGGATGTATTTAACACCATTGTTTTACCCAGTAAATATCATCCCTGAAGAATATCGTTGGGCATATATGAATTTAAACCCAATGTATAGTTATATTGAGCAATTCCGAGATATTGTATTACACGCTAAAACACCAGATTTTAATTCCATGTTAGTTGGATTTATTGTTGCTTTTGGATTTTTGATTTTGGGTGCTTGGTATTTTAATAAAAAACAAGACGAGTTTATTTTATATATCTAATGAATAAAGAAACAGTAATTAAAGTCACTAATGCTACGGTGCGTTTTAATAAAGCAACCGAACAATATAATGGCTTAAAAGAATATGTGATTAAGATGCTAAAGGGCGAACTGATGTTCCAAGAGTTTTTAGCATTAAAAGACGTTAATCTTGAAGTGAAGAAAGGTGAGTCTTGGGGGTTGATTGGCACCAATGGCTCGGGGAAGTCTACGCTTTTAAAATTGATTTGCGGCATTCTAAAACCCTATAAAGGTACAGTAGAAGTGCACGGTAATATTGCGCCATTAATTGAGTTAGGGGCTGGTTTTGATGGTGAGCTGACTGCAAGAGAGAATATCTATCTCAATGGTGCTTTACTTGGGCACAAGAAAGCCTTTATGGAGCAGCATTTTGATGAAATTATTGAGTTTGCAGAACTGCAAGATTTTGTGGATGTGCCGCTTAAAAACTTTTCATCTGGTATGGCTGCACGGTTGGGCTTTGCAGTGGCAACGATAGTGAAGCCAGAAATCTTAATCGTTGATGAAGTTTTAGCTGTAGGCGATGCGGCATTTCAAGAAAAATGTAAGCAACGTATGGAAAAAATGTTAGCTGGCGGTACAACGCTTTTATTTGTTTCTCATTCTATCGACCAAGTCAAAGAGCTTTGCCACAATGTTATTTGGCTTGATAAAGGTGTGGTGAAGGCAATAGGTAAAGCGGAAGATGTAATTCCATTGTATATAGATTAGCTATAAATGTTTGAGTATGTTTTTTCATTATTTAAATAATTAATTTTAAGTTTTATGTACTGGTTATTTAATTTTACAGTAATCTGAAAAGATTAGGAGGTTTTTGTGTCAAATAAAACTGCTATTGTTATTAGAACTTTTTCTGGGCGAGATCGTTTTTTTAAAAGAATATGTGATTCTATTTTTAATCAAACGTTTTCTAATAAGATTGTCTGTGTGTTAAATGTTGGTGATGATTCTTTTTCTTACGATGAGGTTTTTGATGCTGATAGAGCTATATATTATACATCAGATGCTTCTGAATTATTTAATTATCTGGATAAAGAAGAAGTTAAATATATATCTATTTTAGATGATGATGATTCATTATCTCCAGAGTTTTATAGTAGATTAATATCTGTTCTAGTTAATAAAAAAATTTGCCGTTCTGCAAAAGCTATAACAACCCATGTGAATAAAGTTTTTGAATATGTGGAAAATAACCGAATTAGAATCTCTAGGACAGAGCCTTTAAATCATCATTTAAAAAATGGTTTATTACCTTTAGATACTTTAAGATATAGGGATGTATTAGAGATTTCTTCTTTTATTTTTGATTATAATTCTTTTAAAGATCTAGTTTTTATGCATGATTTAAAAAATCCAGCATTTTTTTGGCCTTTCATTATTCATTTTGGGTTAAATTTTGATATTTTTATTTTAGAAGAGGCGATGGTATTCAAACATATAAGAGAAGTATCATCTTATAGTGAAGATAATTTTACTCATAGAGAGCAAAGTAAATACAATAATTATCTTAGAATAAAGTTTCACGAATTATATCGAATTCAAAATGTTGGATTAAATAATTTTATGTGTAATTTATTGTTTAGTTAGGTGGTTTATGAAAAATTATGATGTTATTAGTTTTGATATATTTGATACACTTCTTAGCCGTAGATTAGCTAAGCCACAAGATGTTTTTTCTTTGATGGAGTCATTTTTGTCAACACAGAAAAAATGGGTAAATTGGCCAGATTTAGTTGATAATTTCACTGTATTAAGGGTTAAAGCTGAGGAGACTGCTAGATATAATAAAGTTATTAGATTTGGTGGAGAGCCTGAGATTTTAATTCACGATGTATATGCGGAATTAAGAAATATGCTACATTTTTCTGAGAATGAAGAAGATGAGCTTATAGATATTGAGTTGATGATAGAAAAGTTAGTTCTATTTAAAACAAAAAGAGCAGATCTGATTTTTAAAGAGGCCATAGCATCAGGAGCTAAGATTATTATTATAAGCGATATGTATTGGCCTTCTAATATTCTAAAAGAAATGTTGCTTAACTGTGGTTATAGCATATCTGATGATATCGCTGTATTTTCTTCAGGAGAAGAAGGAGTATCTAAGCACACTGGTGAACTTTATAAGTTAGTTAGAGATAAATTAAAAATACCTAATAATAAGAGCTGGCTTCATTTTGGTGATAATCAACATTCAGATATTAATAAAGCGAAAGAAAATAACATTAACACTAGTTTAGCTGATTGGTCTTGTAATGATTATAGTAATATTGACCATTGGCTAACTAAAGATGTGGTGGGTGTATCAATTTGCAAGTTTTTAGAGCTACCGCAGGCTAAGGATTTCTATAATTCTGATTCGCCTTTAGAGTCTATAGGATTTAAGTATTTTGGACCGCTATTATTGGGGTATATATCCTGGTTTGTTAAATTAGCAAAAGATAAGAGTATAGAAAAACTAATTTTTCTAGCTAGAGATGCCCATCTTATTCAAAAATTATATAAGAAATATTTTCAGAACTCTTATCCATTTAAACAAGAATATATGTATGTTTCTAGAGCTACCGCTTATAAAATAGGCATCACTGATTGGCCTATGCACCGTATTTGGAGTTTCTTTGGAGGGAAAAATAAGAAAAGTATAGCCAAGATATTATCCTTATTTAATTTAAAAGAGGAGTCTTATTTATCTGAATTAAAAGAAGTTGGTTTTCCCTCATCATCATATATTCCAAATGATGATGAATTTCAAAAGATCCATTGGTTAATAAATAAGTTATATGAAAAGATCTTAAAATCTAGTTCTACATATAGGAATGAATATATTGATTATTTTTCTTCTATGATATCTGATTCAGATAAAATAGCTTTTATTGATGTTGGATGGGCAGGTAATATTCAAACAGTCTTAGCTAGGGCACTATCTTCGGAGTGGGTGAATAAGGAAATATGTGGTTTTTATTTGTCTACATTTGATAATGCTTTATTAAACAAGTCAGAGTTTAATAATATGATGGGGTGGCTTGTAAATGATGGGAAGCCAGAAAATGCAATGCAAACACTGTTGTCTGGTGGGGTTGAATTATTAGAACTAGCTATGGCGGATAATACTGGTTCAACAAAAGGATATATGAAGGACTCTTCTGGTTGTATTGTACCTATAAGAGAGGATGTTACAGATGCAGAAAGAGCTTATTTGTCAAGTGCGATACAAATTCAAGATGGAATTACTCAATTTTTTGAATATATTAGTCCTTTAATTAAAAGTCTTCCTGTCAGCTGTTTTAATAGTATATTTTTAGCTGATAATTTTATGCGTTTAATTCTTGCTCCTTCAAAAGTAGAAATTGAGACTTTAGCTGATATCACTCATTCAGAGGCTGCGGGAGATAATGATGGTCGTTTATCATTAGCTAAAAAACTTAAATTAAAAGATCGTTTATTTAAAACTAATACATATTATGATGAACTTAATAAATCTTATTGGAAACAGTCATTTTTAATTAGAAATAGAAGAGCATTTTGGAAGTGATTATGATGAAAATTATTCAAGGCTGTGTATATCCTGACTTAACATTATGTACAGAGATAGAGTTATATTTTAGATTAGATAGAGCATTGATTGATTTTAATAAATCAAGAATCTTCATAAATAAAATGGGGCGAGTTGATACTAATACATATTTTAATAGTATTAGTGTAGGAAAATGGAAACGCCATACTGAAGTAAATGATTTGAGTTTAAACCTCACTTTTAAAGGTAAAATTAAGTTGCTTTGGCAATTAGATAGATTGCACTATAGTTCTAAGGTGCTAGGTGAAAATTATCTTACCAGTGATGATTTCAAAACTGTAAATATTCCATTAGAGTTTTGGAATTCTTTAGAAGATGGAATCTTATCTTTTAGTATCGTTGCTCTAGATGACTCTGAATTAGCTGCATTTTCATATTCAACCACTTCTCCTATTTTTCAAGTAGTGAAGTTAGGCATTGTTATTACTCATTTTAATAGACAACAATTTGTATTGCCAGCAGTAGAGCGTTTAAAATCCAATCTTCTTCAAAACGAAGAGTATAAAAATAAAATCGCTTTGTTTATTGTTGATAATAGCCAAAACTTACCAAAGATAGATGGTGTAACCATTATTCCTAATGAAAATTTAGGGGGGGCAGGTGGATTTACTCGTGGTCTTATAAATTTACAAGAAACTGAAGGTTATACACATTGTTTATTTATGGATGATGATGCATCATGTGAAGTTGAAAGCATCAAGAGAACGTTATCGTTTTTAGAGTATTCCACTCAAAGTACGCAATGTGTAGCTGGAGCAATGTTACGTGAGGCAGAATCGTTTAGACAGCATGAGAATGGAGCTAGATTTGATGGTTTGTGTCGTCCTAATAAGTGTGGCCTGGATTTAAGATATATTCATGATTTATTAGTTAATGAAGAAGAAGAGCACATTGATTACGGTGGATGGTGGTTTTTTGCTTTTCCTATAAAGGATATTAAGAATTATGCATTCCCATATTTCGTTCGTGGCGATGATATTGGGTTTGGCTTAAAACATAAATTTAACACAGTTACCTTAAATGGTATTTCTACATGGCAGGAGGATTTTTCTTTGAAAAATGGTCCATTGCCATATTATCTAGATGCTCGTAATCATATTATGCAGCATTTACAAGGTCTAATTCCTCAGGGGGCCAAAGGTATTGCAAGAACGACCGCCAGAATGTGTTTGAAAAATCTTTTAACATATAATTATGAAACAGCATTAGCAGTTATTTATGCTATGGAAGATGTATTAAAAGGTAGTGATTTTTGGCGGAATAATGTTGATATGTCTACAAAACGTAAAGAAATTTTGAGTTTGGTCGTTAATGAAAAACCGAGAGATATAACGGTTGATGAGATATCTTTTGCTAAAACAGGTAATCCTAATGAAAATAGAATCCTCCGCTTGATAAGATGGTCTACATTGAATGGGCATTTATTACCTAAAGTTTTATTTAAAAAAGGATATGTATGGCAAAATAAGGGTTTTGGAGGAAACTTAAGAGAGATTTATCGTTATCCTAAGGTTTTGTATATTCATTGGCCTAGCAGAAAAGGTTTTATGTTAGAACATAGTAAGGTTAAATTTTTCTCGTATTTATTCAGATATACTAAAGCGTTATTTAAACTCTATGCTAGATATGGTGCTTTATCAAAAGATTCTCAGAGTTCTTATGACGAATTAACTAGTAAAGAGTTTTGGAAAAAACAATTCAAGCAAGATAAATAAAAGGTAAGTATTTATGAAAAAATTCTTATTAGTCGGCGCAGGTTTCTCCAATGCCGTTATCGCTCGCGAATTAGCAGAGAAAGGTTATAAAACGGTTGTTATCGATTCTCGTAGCCATGTAGCAGGTAACTGCCATTCTGAACGTGATGCAGAAACAAATGTTATGGTGCATGTTTATGGTCCACATATTTTCCATACTGATAATGAGCGAGTATGGAATTATGTGAACAACTTTGGTGAGTTTATGCCATTTGTTAATCGTGTAAAAACGATTAGCCAAGGTGCGGTTTATTCTTTACCAATTAATTTACACACGATCAACCAATTCTTTGGTAAAACTTGCTCACCAAAAGAGGCAAAAGCGTTAATTGAAGCACAAGCAGACTTGTCTATTACTGATCCGCAAACCTTTGAAGAGCAAGCGATGCGCTTTGTCGGTAAGGATTTGTATAAAGCGTTTTTCTATGGTTACACTAAAAAACAATGGGGTGTTGAGCCAAAAGAGTTACCTGCAAGCATTTTAAAACGCTTACCTGTGCGTTTTAACTATGACGATAACTACTTCGCACATAAATTCCAAGGTATGCCGAAAGAGGGGTATACACAAATTGTGGAAGCGATTTTAGATCATGAAAATATTGAAGTGCGTTTAAATACACCATTTGCTGAATCGATGAAAGCAGAATTTGATCATATTTTCTGGTCAGGTCCGTTAGATGCGTATTTTGGATTTGAATTGGGTCGCTTAGGTTATCGTACCTTAGATTTCGAGGCTTTCCGTGATGAAGGTGATTTCCAAGGTAATGCGGTAATTAACTATGGTGATGAAGAAGTACCCTATACTCGTATTTCAGAACATAAACACTTTGCACCATGGGAACAACATGAGAAAACAATTTGTTATCGTGAATTTAGCCGTCTATGTGGTGAAAATGATATTCCGTATTACCCGATTCGTTTAGTGAAAGATAAAGCACTCTTGCAACAATATGTTGAAAAGGCAAACAAAGAAACGCAAGTGACTTTCGTAGGGCGTTTAGGTACTTATCGTTATTTAGATATGGATGTGACGATTAAAGAAGCCTTAGAAACAGCTGATGTTGTAAAAGAATCATTAGAAAAACAGACCGCACTTAAACCTTTTTATGTAAATATGGACTAAAGTATAGCGAGTCTAGAAATAAAGCCATATACGATTTCGTGTATGGCTTTTGTTTAAATAAAATTGAGTTGATTATGCACGCTGAAAAATCCATTTGTGCGGTGGTTGTGACGTTTAACCGCAAAGCATTATTATTAAATTGTTTAGGTGCTCTGAAAGCCCAAACTCATCCTTTAACTCATATTGTGGTGATTGATAATGCCAGTACTGATGGCACAGCTGATTTTTTAGGTGAGCATGGTTGGACAAATAATGATGCTTTTACTTTTATCACCTTGCCCGAAAATATGGGGGGCGCAGGTGGATTCCATGAAGGGATCAAGTATGCGTTTGAACAAGGTTTTGATTATATTTGGTTGATGGATGATGATGGATTTCCAGCTGAAACATGTTTGGAAAAACTCTTACCTTACACTACTGAGAATTGTTATATAGGTCCGGTAGTGATTGATTGTGAAGGCAAAGAGAAGCTAAGTTTTAGTTTACGTTTACCAAATAGTTTGCAAGTACTCGATCATTACTCTGATATTCCTCAGTCTTTAAAAATAGATAATCAAATTAAGGATACAGTATTGCCTTTTAATGGTACATTAATCGGAAGAAATCTTGTCCAACAAATGGGATTTCCTATGAAGGAGTACTTTATTTGGGGAGATGAGAGAGAATATACTATGCGTGCAGAGGCATATAGCGCCAACATTTTGACAGTGATCGATGCATTATTTTATCATCCTATAGCAAGCTCAATATCAGAGCCAATGTTTTTTGGTAAATTACGGTTTAATAATGCACATTCAGATTTAAAACAATATTGTTTTTGTCGTAATACAATAGCTACTTTTGCCAAGCATAAAGGGTTTATTTATGCACTAGCTTTTTTTGTTAAAACGACCTGGTTTTATGCATTTACTCAACCAAGCCTTTCTCGTTTGCTATTTGCTTGGCGTGCAATGGGGCATGGGCTTAACGGTGATTTCTCTCATCATAAGGATTACTTGAAATAATATGCAGAAGCTTACTGTATTAGTGATTACGCATAAAGACTACGAATTTCCGGATTCAGCATGTTATCGCCCGCTATTTGTGGGAGGAAAAATTGCAAGCGGTCTAAAAAATGAGGACTTTTACCAAGATAATTCAGGTGCAAATATTTCTGAGAAAAACAGTAGTTTTTGTGAGTTAACAGGGCTTTATTGGGCTTGGAAAAACGGTGTATTTGAAAATAATGAATATGTAGGCTTAGTACACTATCGCCGCTATTTTGCGGGGAAAGCATTAGATTTGAAGAAAAAACAAATTGCTTCAGAGTCAGAGCTGTTAACCATTTTAGAGAAATATGATGTGATTTTACCGAGAAAACGGAATTATTTTATCGAATCAATTTACTCTCATTACCAACATGCACATCATATCGAAGATCTTGATCTGACAAGAGACGTCATCATTGAATTGCAATCTGAATATTTAGAGAGTTTTGATGCCGTGATGCAAGGCCGTAAACTACATCTCTATAATATGTTTGTGATGTCATCAGAAAAAGCATCAGAATACTGCCACTGGCTTTTCTCTATATTGTTTGAATTAGAGCAGCGCATAGATATTACTCAGTATGATAATTATCAAAAAAGAGTCTTTGGGTTTATTGCAGAACGTTTGTTTAATGTTTGGATTCTGTATAATCAACTAAATGTAAAATATCTTTCTGTTGTAAATTTAGATGGTGAGAATTTGATTAAAAAAGGACTTAATCTGTTAAAACGGAAGTTTTTAAAGTAAGAGTTAATCATGAATAGAATTACATGGTGTAAATTTATCCTTTTAATGACGGATTTGTTAGTGTTATTTAGCTCATTATTTATTGCTTATGATGTGTTAGATATCGCCCGAGATGGTCATTTTTATTTTCCGTTAGAAGAGTTTGATGTTTATGTATTGATTCATGCCTGTATCTCAATTGTTGGTGTATTATGGTTTTGGATACGGCTGCGTCATTACACATATCGAAAACCGTTTTGGTTTGAATTAAAAGAAATTATCCGCACCTTATTAATCCTTTTCATTATTGAATTAGCGATTGTTGCGTTTTCTCGCCTTTATGTTTCTCGATATTTCTGGTCTGTTACTTGGTGTTGTATTTTTATCTTGCTGCCATTTGCTCGAGTTATGGTGAAGAAGCTATTAATCAAAACAGGTATGTATCTGAAAGAAACTATTATTATTGGTAATGGGCGTAATGCAAAAGAAGTTTTTGATGCATTAAATAGCGAGTCTTATTTAGGGTTTGATATTAAATTATTCGTGACGACAGAGGATTATGATTCAGAGTTTATTGAAGGTATTCCCGTTATGCGACACAACCCTGAATTACTCATGAAATTAGTCTCACCAGAATTTACTCAGTTTATTTTAGCGATTGATGAAGAAAATAAGGCTAAGCAAGATTTTTGGCTGCGTTATTTAATTCGTAAAGGTTGTCGCTCGATCTCTGTTATCCCTGACTTTCGCGGTATTCCGCTCTATGGTACAGATATGTCCTTTTTATTCAGCCAAGAAATGGTACTTTTTAGGGTGAATAATAATTTAGCCAAACGCTCATCTAAAATAATGAAGCGGCTCTTTGATATATTCGCAGCATCTTTTCTTCTGCTTTTACTCTTGCCATTTTGCATTCCTCTCTATTTTATAATTAAAAGAGATGGTGGAAGTTTTATTTATGGACATCCAAGAATTGGGCAGTATAAAAAGGAATTCAAATGCTTGAAGTTTAGAACGATGGTAAATAATTCTGATGAGGTGTTAGAAAAGATTTTAGCCACGGATGAAAGTGCTAGATTGGAATGGGAAAAAGACTTCAAACTTAAAGATGATCCACGCATTACACCAATAGGCAGATGGCTAAGAGCGAGAAGCCTAGATGAACTACCACAACTTTGGAATGTACTTAAAGGAGAGATGAGTTTAGTTGGCCCACGCCCAATTGTAAAAGAGGAATTACCTTACTATCAAGAAGATGTGGATTATTACCTTATGGCTAAACCAGGAATGACAGGTTTGTGGCAAGTAAGTGGGCGAAATAATGTAAGCTATGACACACGAGTTTATTTTGATACCTGGTATGCTAAAAACTGGTCTTTATGGAATGATATTGTGATTTTACTTAAAACAGTGAAAGTTGTTTGGAAGAAAACTGGAGCTTATTAGTGAAACGCATCCTCATCACCGGTGGTTCCGGCTTCATCGGTTCCGCCCTTATTCGATATATCATTAATCATACTCATGATTCTGTTATCAATGTTGATAAGCTGACCTATGCGGCAAATCAATCATCCTTAAAAGAGGTAAAAAATAGCCCTCGGTATGCTTTTGAAAAAGTTGATATCTGTGATCTTAAAGAGATAGAAAGCGTTTTCGAGAAATATCAGCCGGATGCGGTGATGCATTTGGCGGCAGAAAGTCATGTTGATCGTTCTATTACAGGAGCGGCTGATTTTATTCAAACCAATATTGTTGGCACTTATACGTTGTTAGAGGTTGCTAAGAATTATTGGCATACCTTAGACGAAGCTAAAAAAACGACCTTTCGATTCCATCATATTTCTACAGATGAAGTGTATGGGGATTTATCCCTTTCTGAACCAGCCTTTACTGAATATTCCCCTTATCATCCTAGCAGCCCTTATTCAGCCTCAAAAGCGGCGAGTGATCATTTGGTGCACGCTTGGCATCGCACTTATGGTTTGCCGGTGATTATCACAAACAGTTCCAATAACTATGGGGCTTATCAACACGCTGAAAAGCTTATCCCTTTAATGATTTCAAATGCTGTGATGGGAAACCCTTTGCCGATTTATGGCGATGGGCAGCAAATTCGTGATTGGTTATTTGTGGAAGATCATGTTCAAGCTTTATATTTAGTTTTAACAAAAGGTCGAGTAGGGGAAAACTATAATATTGGCGGAAACTGTGAAAAAACAAACCTTGAAGTGGTTAAAATAATTTGCCGATTACTCGAAGAACTTGCACCAAATAAGCCTAATCACATTAAGTATTACGAAGATTTAATGACTTTTGTAAAAGACCGACCTGGTCACGATGTGCGATATTCATTGGATTGTTCTAAAATTCATGCAGAATTAGGTTGGCAACCACAAATAACCTTTGAACAAGGACTTCGTCAGACGGTAAAATGGTACCTAGAGAATAATAG
This sequence comes from Parahaemophilus parainfluenzae, assembly GCA_018369675.1. Classification (GTDB taxonomy): domain Bacteria; phylum Pseudomonadota; class Gammaproteobacteria; order Enterobacterales; family Pasteurellaceae; genus Haemophilus_D; species Haemophilus_D parainfluenzae_AC. Next base: position 29,885 of record JAGZBU010000012.1, read on the forward strand.
ATAAATAAAGGAGAAGAACTACATGCAAATTACATTATCAACGGCTCCCGCTTCGGAGAGTTGGGGCAAAAATGCCATTTTAAGTTTCAATCAAGATCAAGCTGTTATTCATCTTAAAGATGATGAAAAATCGAACCTTGTTTTAGTGCAAAAAGCCGCACGTAAGTTACGTGGACAAGGCATTAAAGACGTTGAACTTGTGGGGGATGCATGGGAATTAGAAAATTGCTGGGCATTTTATCAAGGTTTTTACTCGGCGAAGCAAGATTATTCGATTGAATTTCCTCATTTAGATGATGAGCCGCAAGATGAGTTATTAGCGCGTATTGAATGTGGTGATTTTGTACGTGGAATTATTAATGAACCAGCCGAAACACTCACGCCAGTTAAATTAGCAGAGCGTGCAGCTGAGTTTATTTCTAAACAAGCCGAAAATTATGCCGATAAAAGTGCGGTCAGTTTTCAAATCATTTCTGGTGAAGCGTTAAAAGAGCAAGGTTACCACGGGATCTTTACTGTGGGTCGTGGTTCTATTAATCCGCCCGCTATGTTGCAATTAGATTTTAACCCGACTAATGACTCAAATGCGCCAGTATTAGCGTGCTTGGTTGGTAAAGGTATTACTTTTGATAGTGGTGGTTATAGCATCAAACCAAGTGATGGCATGAGCACCATGCGTACCGATATGGGCGGCGCAGCGTTATTAACAGGTGCGTTAGGATTTGCGATTGCGCACGGTTTAAATCAACGTGTAAAACTCTATCTATGCTGTGCGGAAAACTTGGTGAGTGATAATGCATTTAAATTGGGTGATATCATCACATATAAAAATGGTGTAACCGCTGAAATTTTAAATACTGACGCGGAAGGTCGTTTAGTATTAGCGGACGGCTTAATTGAAGCCGATAGTCAAAATCCACAATTTATTGTCGATTGTGCAACCTTAACTGGTGCGGCGAAAGTTGCAGTCGGTAATGATTACCACAGCGTGCTTTCTATGGATGATGCGTTGGTAAATAGTTTGTTCCAAGCTGCGAAAGAAGAAAATGAACCATTCTGGCGTTTGCCTTTTGAAGCGTTTCATCGTAGCCAAATCACGTCTTCTTTTGCGGATATTGCAAATACAGGCACTGCGCCAGTTGTGGCGGGGGCGAGTACTGCAACGGCATTTTTATCGTATTTTGTGAAGAACTATCAACAACGTTGGTTGCATATTGATTGTTCGGCTACTTATCGTAAATCAGGTAGTGATTTATGGGCGGTTGGCGCAACCGGAATCGGTGTGAAAACTTTAGCAAATTTATTAGTAACGAAAGCAAGTTAAGTAGGATTTTATGACAGAGCGTACTTTTTCAATTATCAAACCCGATGCAGTAAAACGTAATTTAATTGGTGCTATTTTAGGGCGTTTTGAATCTCAAGGATTCCGTGTTGTTGCACTAAAAATGGTACAATTAACCAAAGAACAAGCGGAAGGTTTCTATGCAGAACATCAAGGTAAACCATTTTTTGACCCATTGGTGGAGTATATGCTCTCTGGTCCAATAGTGGTTTCTGTATTGGAAAAAGAAAATGCCGTGAAAGATTACCGCACTTTGATTGGCACAACGAATCCGGCGGAGGCGGCAGAAGGTACTATCCGTAAAGACTTTGCGTTAAATCAGCGTGAAAACTCCGTTCATGGTTCTGATAGCGTTGAAAGCGCAAAACGAGAAATTGCTTATTTCTTTGTAGATTCAGAAATTCAACCGTAATTCATTTCTATAAAAAAAGCACTTAGTGAATCGCTAAGTGCTTTTATTTTATTGCTTTTCAATTTTTGAGATAGTCTTTTCCAGAGGATCAATTTCAGCCCGAATATGAAAGGCTTTCGCCAAATTTTCCGAATTTAATACAGCTTTCGTTTCACCGACAGCTAACAATTTGCCTTGTTCTAATAGAACAATTTCATCGCAAAATTGATAAGCCAATGAAAGGTGATGAATGGCGACGACACACGTATGTTGTGGTGTGAGTGATTTAAGCTGTTCCATCATATCAATTTGATAATAAGGATCGAGTGGCGCAATCGGCTCATCGACCAATAAGATAGGGGATTCTTTAATACAGCAACGAGCAAGTTGTACACGCGCTTTCTCACCACCTGAAAGTTGTTGAAATGGCTTATTGAGTAAATGCGTTACCGCAAATTTTTCTGAAAACGCTTGAATTTTTGACCGCTCTTTTTCTTTTGGTAAGGGTGTAGCTAAGCCTAAGGCTATCACATCATAAACAGATAAATCCCAATTAATTTGCGTATTTTGTGCAAGGTAAGCAATGTGTTGGCTTTTTTCAGTTGCATTCATTTTGCTTAATGGCTGATTATCAAACCAAATTTCCCCTTGTTTGAGAGGCAAGATACCCGCAATAGTTTTCAATAATGTGGATTTCCCCGCACCATTGGCACCCATGATGCCGATCAATTTACCTGATGGAAGCGTACAGTTGATGTCACTTAAGCAATAGGATTGGGTGAGTTTTTCAATTCTAATCATAGATTTTTCTCTGTTGCGTTAATAACATCCAAATCAAACAAGGCGCACCGATAAGTGCGGTCAATGTGCCGATGTAAATATGTGAAAACAGTGGGATATATAAAATCGCTAAATCGGCCAGTAACAGCAATAATGCCCCGATTAACGCGCTGGTGAGATAAAGTTGTGACGGACGAGCTTTTAATAAAATACGGGCGAAGTGTGGTGCGATTAAGCCGATAAAGCCAATAGTACCGGTCTGTGGAATGGTCGCCCCGACTAATAAAGCCACACCAAAGGTACTGATGAAAAAGCTACGTTTTGGATCCACGCCCATGGTGCTAGCCGTTTCTTCACCAAAGGTGAGTAAATCTAAGTATCGGCGGGTGTGGTATAAGCAGAAAATCCCAACCAGAACAATCGGAAGTGAAATAAGCAGGGTATCTAATTTCGCCCACATCAATGAGCCTTGTAACCAACGATAAAGTTCAGCCAATGCCCATGGGCTTTCAGCGTTGGAGAGCAGTAATGCGATTGCTGACCCAAGCAACATATTGACTGCTAAGCCACTTAGAATCATCATCGTGGTGCCGTAGTTTTGGGCGATCAAATACACGATGAAAAAGCTTAAAAGTGCACCAATCACACCACCGGCTAAGAGCAGTGAAAATGGTACGGCAAAATAATAAAGGATAAATACACTAGCTGCTGTGGCTCCAGAACTACTACCAAGTAAGCCTGGACTCGCTAATGGATTTTGGAAAATACCTTGCATCGCATTGCCCGCTATCGCTAGGCTGGCACCCGTCAATAAAGCTAAACCAATGCGTGGAAAACGAATATCCCACAGCACCATCGAGCGCATATCCGTGAGCACGCCATCCGCATTTTTGAGATGGGCAAAGTCGCCGAGTTGATGATAAATCGCAAATCCACTAATCAACAGCAATGCGAAGAAAAGTGCGGTATTTAATTTGAGTGTTTTGGTCAATGATCAATTTCCTATGTAATCCAAATATCATTTGGTAATTTGAGTTTGTCAAATCTCCCCTAACCCCTCTTTGCTAAAGAGGGGGATTATAGTGTCGGGATTTATAATTCTGATGTTTTATTTTAATCATTTATACATAAAAGCTGTAAATACATTATCTCGGGCTAATCTAATCATGCAATTTCTCTCTTTAGTAGAGAGGGTGGGATTATAGTGTCAAGATTTATAATTCTGATGTTTTATTCTAATCATTTATACATAAAGACATATAAATATGCCATCTAGGGTTAATTTAATAATGAAATCCCCCTCTTTAGCAAAGAGGGGTTAGGGGAGATTTGTCAGCTACATTATTTTAACTGTTGATAAATCTTCTCCGCCCCTTGCCACACACCGTGATCAAAGCAATAGGTATATTTCATCGGGATGCTTACAAGCGGTTGGTTTTTGAAAAAATCTTGCAATATAGGGTGGTGCAGTAATTCGGCTTGTGCATTGTAACCTTGTTTGTCAGTCAGTGAAATTAGCACATTCGGTTGGCTTAAAATCACTTTTTCTAACGAGAAATTTTGTGCGGTAAGTGGTGTTTTTAACGGTGTTAATCCGAGTAAACTTAACAGCACGGGATATTGCGGATAATAACTTTCTACCACACCAGTTTCTGACAAAATCAGTGTATCAGTAAGCGGTCGATTTAAGTGAAAGTTTTTCGATTTGAGTTTTGTTACTAAATCAGTCGCCTTTTGCTCATTTCCTAGTTTTTTACCTAAGTCTAGAATCAGCGTAAATAATTCATCAGGCGTTTGCGGGCTGTCGTTAATCGGGATAATCTTCACACCGAGTTTTTTTAGCTCCGCGACTAATTGTGGATAAAAGGTTTCGTTAATCAGAATCGTTTTATCCAAATAGGGCAATAATTCCGTTAATTGCGGTTCTAGTACAGGTTTGTCGGTATTGATTTTATCCAACATCATCAACGGTTTTTTCGAATAAGGCGACTGTGCAGCAATTTGCGAAGGCTCAGCCAGTTCGATAAGCAGCCTGTCGCTGCAAAGCGTGAGCGAGACAAATTGTTCCGAAGCCAGAGCGGTAAACGGAAGGAAAAGTGCGGTTAATATTAAGCGAGTTTTTTGCATATAGATAATGATACGCTACGCCATCAATAATGTAAAAAGGCGTGCTAAGCACGCCCTTGTTAGTGAGTAATAATTAGAACGAGCCTTTCAACCCAACGTAAACATTACGACCTTCTTGGCCATAGCCCAGTACGTTTTCATATTTTTTATTGAATACGTTGTTAAGGTTCGCATAAATCGTCAAGCTATCCGCTACTTTATAGTTCACGCCTAAGTTTGCCAAGGTGTAAGATGGCAATTTCACTTTATGTGTGCTGTAAGTTGGTGAGTAGTAGGTATCCATGCGTTTGCCTGTGTAAGATACATTTATATCCGCACCCAATTTTTCAGTGATTTGGTATGCTAAGCCCGCATTTGCTAAATGTTTTGGACGACGTGCTAATTCAGCCCCTTTGCTATCTCGGGTTTGCGTGTAGGTGTAGTTCACATAAGCAGTTAATACATCGGTGATTTTACCGTTGTAAGCCACTTCAACACCTTTCACTTTGCTCTTACCTTCAAGGTTTACGGCACGGCTTGCATAAGTGGTAAAGTTGATTACTTCGCTGCTAATCGCATTTTTCACGTTGCGAGCGAAATAAGTCACATCAAAGCTATGACGACCATCATTGGTTTCAAATAATAAACCAACATCGCCACCTAAACTTTTCTCAGGTTGTAAATTCGGGTTGCCGATATAGCGCGCGTTGTAGCCGTAATATTCAGTGATCGTTGGGTTTTGAATCGCTGAACCAAAACTTGCGTGTGCTTTCACGTTATTATGTAAACGATAAGCGCCCGCGATGCGGCCAGTCCATGAGTTTTCATATTCAGAGCTGTCAGTGTAACGGCCACTGATATTTAAGCTATGATCTGCATCGTGTAATAAGCGATATTCTGCCGCTAAGCTTTTCTCAATAAGCTTTTTATTGCCAGCATTGTTGAAATAAGACGAGTTGAAATCTGTTTTTTGATAGTCAGTTAAGAAGCTTAAACCTTGTGTGAGAGTGCCTTCACGATCGAAATTGACATCTAATTGATAGTTTGCATTGAGTTTTTTCGCATCATAAGCTGATGTATAGCCAACGGTATCGCTGTCAGTTTTGAGATGGCTTACACCAACCTTATGTTTAAGCAATTGATCGTCATTACCTAAGAAGCCACTTAATTTGAATAAGGTATCACGTGTGCGAGTGTAGTGGCCTTTTTCATCTGTTGCGCTGTTATCAAAGTTAGCCGTTTGGCTGCTGTGAGAGGTTAAGAAATCAAAACCTTTTTGATTATCGTCATAGCCAAAACGAAGAGAGGCATTATCACGATGGAATTTATCGCGTTCGTTTGAGCCACCGGTACTTACCGCTGTGCCATCTTGCGCGGTATAGTTAAATCGGTTTTTGCTGAGTGCTGAAATGCCTTTGGTATGGTGGCTGTCACCGTGTAAAGCATAATAGAAGCCGTTATTTGAGCCTGAAAGGGTTAATGAACCATCTACTGTACGATTAGAGCCAGTGCCGAAATCGTAATCAACGTTGAAGGTTTTGCCTTTTTCTAAGCCTTTCTTCGTGGTGATATAAATCACACCACCCATCGCATCACTTCCCCAAAGAGCTGATTGCTCGCCGCGCAATACTTCGATGCGGTCAATATTGCTTAATGCTAAGCCACCGAAATCAAAGCCATAACCAGAAACTGGGTTCACTTTCACGCCATCAATAATCACTGCAGTGTGGTTTGCATCCGCACCACGTAAGAATACATTAGTTAATGTGCCACGACCGCCTGAAGTACTCACGGCTAAACTCGGTACCGTTTTCAATACGTCACTGACATAAGTCGCACCACGTTGTGCAAAATCTTTTTCAGTTAAAACAGTAACAGATGAGGCGGTTTGATGAAGGCTAGTTGGCGTGGCTGATGCAGAATAGACGTTAATCACATCTAATTTTGCCACGTCTTCAGCCGCAGCTAATGCTGGAATCGCTAATAAAATCGCTGAAGTAATCACATTTTTTTTCATTTTAAAATCCCTAGGATAAAAGTCTGTATAAAAGCGCCAGCAGTTTACACATTTGAGGCCTGGCAAGCAAATCTCTCATGATGAAAATAACTCATCATCAAAATGAATGAAATTTAAGAGAAATAAAAAATTTAAGGATTTTTCTGACCGCACTTTTTCGCCTTTATCCGCCTTATAGTTTCAAGTATAATGCCTGTATTTTTCATCACATTGTTATTAAAAAAATTATGAGTACAAAATTCAACGTAAAAACATTCCAAGGCATGATTTTAGCCTTGCAAGAATATTGGGCAAATCAAGGTTGTACCGTTGTTCAACCCTTTGATATGGAAGTGGGCGCGGGGACTTCTCACCCGATGACAGCATTACGAGCATTAGGCCCTGAGCCGATGGCATTTGCTTATGTGCAACCTTCACGTCGTCCGACCGATGGTCGCTATGGCGAAAACCCGAACCGTTTACAACATTACTACCAATTCCAAGTAGTGATTAAACCGTCTCCAGATAACATTCAAGAACTCTATTTAGGTTCACTTGAAATGCTCGGTTTCGATCCAACACAAAACGATATTCGTTTCGTGGAAGATAACTGGGAAAACCCAACCTTAGGGGCTTGGGGGTTAGGCTGGGAAGTGTGGCTAAACGGTATGGAAGTGACCCAATTTACCTATTTCCAACAAGTGGGCGGTTTAGAATGTAAGCCAGTAACAGGTGAAGTAACCTATGGTTTAGAGCGTTTAGCGATGTATATTCAAGGCGTGGATTCTGTGTATGACTTAGTTTGGTCTGACGGCCCGCTTGGCAAAACCACTTACGGTGATGTGTTCCATCAAAACGAAGTCGAGCAATCAACTTACAACTTTGAATACGCCGATACCGATTTCTTATTCTATTGCTTTGATCAATACGAAAAAGAAGCAAAAAGCTTATTAGAATTAGAACGTCCGTTACCATTACCGGCTTACGAGCGCATTTTAAAAGCGGCACACAGCTTCAACTTGCTAGATGCACGTAAGGCGATTTCGGTCACAGAACGTCAACGCTATATTTTACGCATTCGTGCATTAACTAAAGGCGTGGCGGAAGCGTACTATGCGAGCCGTGAAGCCTTAGGTTTCCCTGGTTGTAAAAAATAAAGCGAAAAACGACCGCACTTTAAGCATTAACACAACGATATAAGGAGAAAATGATGAAAGATTTTCAATACCCAGACGATATTTATACTGAAGCAGAAACCGATCCTAATACGCTCGCCAATTTAGGCCCATTGGCTAGATTAGCGGGTGTTTGGGAAGGTAAGCGTGGAGTGGATATCAATCCGAAAGCAGAAGGGCCAGAAAAAGATCCTTATATCGAACGTTACGAAGCCCATCCAACGGATGCGCAAACCAATGGTCCGCAACTCTATTATGGATTACGCTATCACACCCATATTGTACAACCAGGCGAAGTGGAGACGTTCCACGATCAAGTGGGCTATTGGTTATGGGAGCCTGAAACAGGCAATATTTTATTAACAGGTAGCATTCCACGTGGCCAAACGTTTATTGCTGTCGGTAATGCACCGGCTGATGCGAAAGAGTTTACGGTAAAAGCAGTACGTGGTTCACTAACAAACGGTATTATTTCGAATCCGTTCTTAGAGCGTTCATTTACCACGGAAAGTTTTGAAATGACGGTAAAATTCCATGATGATGGCTCTTGGTCATATGATCAAACCACAACCATGATTATCCCGAATTATGATGCGCCATTTGAACATCGCGATCGTAACCGTTTAACGAAAATTGCTGACCCGAAATTAAATCCAACTGCGGCAGCAGAACAAGGAGGTGAATAATGAAACCTATCCTTTATTATGCAGCAGATTGCCCTGATACTGCACCATTTGTGGCAGAGTTAAAACGCTTGGGCGTGGATTATGAGGCTGTGGAAGTATTATCTTCCATTCCAAACTTGAAACAATGGTTGCGTTTGCGTGATCGTCACGCCGCATTTGATGATGCAAAAGCACAAGGCTATGCGGGCTTTCCGGCATTATTGTTAGATGATGATCGTGTTATTTTAGATGAATCCAAATTAAAAGGGATTTTTTAAAGTAATGAAGAAAGTCAGTTTTTTGCAATTTTTATTTAGCATTGGTGATGACTATTTAATGTTTTTGCGAAATTTAACACCCGCTGTGTTGTTTTTATCACTCGCGTTATTTATGTATTCTGAGCTGAATTGGACACATTGGGCGTGGAGTAATGTGCTCGTGCTGTTTTTAAGTTTGGCTTCAGGATTTATTGCACTCAGCGTCATGGCAATAAATACCGTCGCTTTTGTACGCAAGATGCTGAAAACCTTAAGAACACTAGGCGGAGAGAGCGAACTTGATGAAAATATTGGTACGCTCGCATTATTTAAAATGCTCTGGGTGGAGAGCAACAGTAAACAACTAATCTTTTTTGCGGTAGTCAATATTGTTGCAGTATTTATGGTGTTAGTTTACGGCACCAAATATGCCTTGAATTTTTATAGCTCAATTTCAACATTAAATGATTAAGTCTCGAATATGAAAAAAATAACCCTAAAATTCACCGCACTTTTGCTTGGCTCAGCTTTAGCAAGTAGTGCGTTTGCAACAGAAAATGGTCAAATTTCCTCAAGTTCTGATTATGAATTAGAGAAAGTATTGATTTTCAGCCGACACGGATTGCGTTCACCAGTGGAAAAAGATCCGCAAGAAATGGCGAAATATTCCCCTTATGAATGGGCAAAATGGAATGTACCATCTGGCTATCTCACTGCAAAAGGGACGGTGCTAGAAACCTATTTCGGACAGTATTTAGGTCAATGGCTTGCAGATAAAGGGTTACTAACAACAGAACGTTGTGCATCGGGCGAAGGCATTTTTGCTTATGCAAATGGTGTGCAACGCACCATTGCAACAGGGCAAGCGATTGTTTCTGGTGCATTTGCGGGCTGTAATGTTCAACTGCAACATCACGGTAAAATTGGTTCAGAAAAAGATCCGATTTTTAAAACGCAAGCGCATAATCCAAGCAAAGCCTTGATTGAATCTGCAAAAAATAACGTTGATTTAACCGCTTTACAGCAAAAATTAGCGCCAAATTATGCACTATTGAGTGAAATCATTGATTACAAAAACTCACCAAATTGCTTACAAAAAGGCGAGTGTGATTTAGGTGGAAAAGTCGGTGAATACAGTATTAAAGATGGCAAGTCGGTCAAGATTACTGGCTCTATCAGCACAGGAAAGAAAATTGTCAGTGCATTATTACTCGCGCATTATGTGGGCAAGCCTGATTCAGAAATCGCAAACGGCCGTGTGGATAGCCAAGAAAAATGGCGTGCAATTAACGAAATAAAAAACGAATATTACCGCACGTTATTTAAAAATAACGAAGCGTTAGCACAAAATGCATCATACCCGCTATTGGCATTTATTCAGCAACAGCTAAATAGTGAAAACAAAATTAACTTATTGGTTGGACATGATTCTAATATTGTTGCTCTGCTTGCAGCACTAGGTGTTGAACCTTATGAATTAGATGATTCATTGGAAAATATCCCAATCGGTGGCAAGTTACTATTTGAAGTGTGGAAACACAAACCCAGTGGTAAGCTCAAATTTAAGTTGGATTATGTGTATCAAACCACCGATCAGCTGATTAACGTCACGCCACTAAGTTTAGCGACACCACCAAACCAAACGGCATTAACCCTCAAGGGCTGTGAAAAAGATGAACATGGTTTTTGTGATTATGAGCAGTTTCAAAAGGTGTTGAGTGAAGGGATTGAGAACGGTAAGAAATAGCGTTCATGCAACCCTATGAAAAATACTTAAAAGAGAATTCGCAAAAATTGCGAGTGGATCAAACGGATGCGGAAAGAAAGCTATGGCAACGCATCAATCGAGATCAATTATTAAGTTTTCGATTTAATCGACAAAAGCCACTTTTAAGTTATATCGTTGATTTTTATTGTGCGAAAGCAAAGCTGATTATCGAA
>JAGZBU010000013.1:0-40331 GCA_018369675.1 Parahaemophilus parainfluenzae
TCTACACGACCGCATAATGCCGTTATATTATAGCACTGCGAAATGAAAAAGGGAGCTACAACGAGCTGCTTTCAATGGTTGATTTTGTAATTATTATAGTACTGCGAAATGAAAAAGGGAGCTACAACTGTAAAACAAAATCACCGCCACAGATAAAAATTATAGCACTGCGAAATGAAAAAGGGAGCTACAACCTAACTCTATTATAAAATCAGGTTTTAGCTATTATAGCACTGCGAAATGAAAAAGGGAGCTACAACAGGTTACGTTGATAGTTAATTCTTCGCCAGATTATAGCACTGCGAAATGAAAAAGGGAGCTACAACCGTTTAAAGCCGCGTTGTAAGTGCCAGTCAATTATAGCACTGCGAAATGAAAAAGGGAGCTACAACTAACGCCAACAGCAAGAAAACCACTGAAATATTATAGCACTGCGAAATGAAAAAGGGAGCTACAACGATTACTGTAAGTGAAAATCTAGTGACCGTATTATAGCACTGCGAAATGAAAAAGGGAGCTACAACAAACAGGTATATAACGAAGCGGACGGCAAAATTATAGCACTGCGAAATGAAAAAGGGAGCTACAACGATAGGATAAAGGCATTATAAGAAGGAACAATTATAGCACTGCGAAATGAAAAAGGGAGCTACAACATTGAGCTTCTGTAATGCTTACAATATCTAAATTATAGCACTGCGAAATGAAAAAGGGAGCTACAACTAATGTTGCATCATCTATTTTGCAAACAACATTATAGCACTGCGAAATGAAAAAGGGAGCTACAACACGGTTTGGATGGTGTGTTCTTAGCCGAGGATTATAGCACTGCGAAATGAAAAAGGGAGCTATCCCTTCCTTCGGAAGAATTAAAAGTGCGGTAGAAAACAACATTGTTTTCTACCGCACTTTTTTCATTCCAACTAAGCTTTAGCTGCTAAATATCGTTCCACTGTATCCACAATCGCTTGTGTTTGTGGATCGATTTCGATATTCACTAAATCACCAATTTGGCGTTTACCTATAAGTGTTCGGTGTAAAGTTTCAGGGATTAGATTCACGCAGAATTCATCGTCTTTCACTTCACCAATAGTAAGACTGATGCCGTCAATCGCGATAAATCCTTTGGTGAGTATATATTTCATCACGTCTTTAGTAGGTAATTTAAACCAAACCTGACGATTATTTTCGCTTTCGATAATCTGTGAAACACTTGCGGTACAATAAACGTGACCAGATAAAATATGCCCACCAATTTCGGCGCCCATTTGCATTGCACGTTCGATATTCACAAAATCCCCGGCTTTTAAACTGCCTAGATTCGTGATGCGCAAGGTTTCTTGCATTAAGTCAAAGCTTACAAGATCGTCATGAATTTCTGTCACCGTTAAGCACACGCCATTATTTGCCACTGATGCACCAATTTCTAAGCCTTTTCGCATTTCAGCTGGTAATTTTACGATCTGTGTTCTAAAATTATCGCTATTTTTAATTGCATGAATTTGGGCGATGCCCTGTACAATACCTGTAAACATTATTATTCCTTCATTAAAAATTTTTCCAATATTATAGCAAAATTTATGAATTCTCGTCTTTTTTCTCAATACCGTATTGATATTCAAAAACTTATCCGAATTGCGACACCTATCGGTCTTGCCCAATTAGCTCAAACTGGCATGGGCACCGTGGATGTGATTATGGCGGGGCGTGTGAGCTCGGCTGATGTAGGCGGTGTCGGTATTGGTGCCTCCATTTGGCTACCTTTAGTACTTTTCGGACAAGGCTTATTACTCGCCTTGCCTCCAACAATTTCCTATTTAAATGGTTCAGGACAACGCCATCGCATTGCTCACCAAGTGAGACAAGGCCTTTGGATTTCATTTTTAGTGATGATTCCCCTAGCACTCATCATCTATCATAATGATTTCATATTACAGTTTATGAATATGGATACCCACATGGCTGATGTGACGATGAATTATTTGCGTGCGATGGTGTGGGGCTTACCTGCTTATTTATTGCTGATTAATTTCCGCTGTTTGAATGATGGCATTGCTAAGACAAAACCCGCCATGGTGATTACCTTCATGGGGTTAATGCTGAACATTCCGCTGAATTATATGTTTATTTACGGCAAATTTGGTGCACCTGCATTGGGCGGTGTCGGTTGTGGTGTGGCAACGGCTATTGTCAACTGGGCGATGGCAATCTTGATGATTACCTATTCTGCCAAAAACTATAACGAACGTAGTTTGAAAGTCTTTGAAAAGATTATTGAAAAGCCAGATATCAAAACACTGAAAAAATTGACCGCACTTGGCTTGCCGATCGCGATTGCACTATGTAGTGAAGTGTCACTGTTTGCCTTGAGTAGTTTATTACTTTCCCCATTAGGTGCGGATGTGGTCGCTAGCCACCAAATTGCCTTAAATACCAGTGCAGTAGCCTTTATGTTCCCCATGTCTATTGCGATGGCAGCCACCATTTTAGTGGCGCAAGAACTGGGTAATCATGCACCACAAAAAGCCAAAATCATGGCTCACGCGGCAATTATTCTTGGTTTGATCGCGGCAAGTGTATTGGCGTTGGTGATTTGGGTATTTAGTGCAGAAATCGCCGCATTAATTGTGGGTGATAATACCACCGTTATTGCCCTTTCAGGCAGCTTATTGGCGATGGCGGCGATTTATCAATTCTCAGATTCGGTGCAAGTAGTAGTTAGCGGTATTTTACGTGGCTATAAAGACACTAAAATTATCCTTTACATCACGTTACTTGCCTATTGGGGCGTAGGTATCCCTGTTGGTTATATTCTTTCACGCACGGATTGGATCATACCAAGCATCGGCGCAAAAGGTTTCTGGGTTGCGTTTATCATTGCATTAACCATTGCCGCCGCTTTACTCTTTATGCGTATGCGAAAAATCCAATCACAACCTGATGAAGCTATTATTCAACAGTTAGAAAAGTTGAAGTAGTTGAAGTATAAAGTAAAAAATGCTCAACCAAAAAATTGAACAGGTTAGTTAACTTGAATATTGAGCTCACTATAATTAGATAATAGTGCTGGCTCAATCCTTTTAAATCGAGTTTAATCCGTTTTTAATTGCAATACACCAAATATTCTTCAATATCTGCTTCTAATTTGGCATTATAGAGTTCATTGAACATTTCAACAATTTCTTGATTACTTAAGATCTTAGCATATAAGGTTATAATCTGCTAATCCATTCAGGTAATTCAGTTACCTTATAAGACTGAAATGTAGCAATTCATTGAAATAATTTTTTGAACACTTATTATCCTTATTAAAATAACTCAGTTTGCTTATTCAAATCCGAAGTGATAACCTTATTGTACAAATCAAACTTTTGAGAAAACCCCACAGGATCTTGGATGAAGTCCTGCACACCTTCGTTTTCACATAGTGAAACACATAACGCTAAAGTTCTTGCTTGGCAGCTAAATGATTTTTGAGGGTTAAATTCAATGTCACTAAATGCATCAAAATGATTCTCAAAAAAAGTTTCTCGTAATACTAAATTACGCTCAGAAAATAACACATTTAAATACAGCCAATCATAAAAAAGGCTTTTGGGCTCTAAAGGAAAATCTTTTTGATTAAATGTAAACTTTACCATTTTACCGCTTTCTCTTAACCGACTATCCTTTTTGGCCTCTCTTGGCGTAACCGTCAATAAATCTCGATAAGGTCCACCATTTACAAATACTTTACTGCTTTGGAAAAGATTTTCTACAGGGTAGCCTTTAATATTTTTAAGAAAAAATGCACTTAATTGAATACCAATTTCTTGCTCTGATTTACTTGATGCTTCCAAGATATGATTAAAACCTTGTTCTTTGGCTTTTTCGTGAAAACTACGAATCGAACGCCTGCGAACTTCCAAGCTCATTCCCATGTACCAATTAAATTCAATTTCCTGTTCAATAACACCAATGCTATTTCTATTTGGAATAAAGATAGGTCGAACCGTTCTCCCTATGCTCTTTTTCTCTTTCCTCATATTTTCCCTATATAATCCGAAATAACTATATAATTTATTTTAATAATTATTTTTTATTCAATTCTTTTTCAAACAATTTAATATTTTCACTACAAACAATAAAAACAATCTTTTTACCATCTTCCGTAATAATTTGAAATGTATAATCATTCGCTAATACTGTCATATTTATAATAAAAGCACCATTAATCATTGTAGAAAGATCTCTATGTTCTAACTTATATATAGGCGGATATGCAATATAGTATTTCCACCCCATCGCCTCTATTACGGGCTGTTTATCACAATAATTCCATGCTAAAATCGAATCTTTATTCCACAGCATAAGGCACCCTTAAATAAAACAATTTTTATAATATAAAAACAACCAATAATATTAATAAGATAAAAAGAACAAGACAAATATATCTAGATCTATTTTTCTCTATTTTTGAAGAGGTTATTGAAACTTTACTGTTTTTATCAATGCTATTATCAGAAAGTGAATTACCTGAACGTTCTTCAAAAGCCTGTTCAACTATATTTTCAATTTCTTGTAGTTCTTCTGGACTTAATAAACTCTCTTCAAATGTCTTTTTACACTTCTCACGCGATTTTAACAATTCTTGCTTTAAGTTTTCTTTATACTCATATCTATGTAATAACTGTCTTGTTTTTTCCTTTTCATCTGTAACTGCTCTAAGATCAGATATATCATAAATCATTTCAACTTCATCTTCTATATCTACAATATCTTTAATATCTAATATACTTTGTTGATACGCCTTTGTTGTCTTTTCACGAGCATTTAACCAAGATTCTTTTAACTCATTTTCAACTCCAAGGAATTGCTCTTTCCAAGAAGTTTCATCATTTACAGATGAACTGACTTTCGCCTTTATGCTTGTGTTTAGCAAATCTTGTTTTAGGTTTTCGTTAAGCTCATATCTCAATAATAGCAGAAACAGTTCTCTCCTTTTTGTCTTTTCATCAGCAACCGTTTTCAATCCAGAATTATTAAATGTTTGTGTAGTTTTTTCTTCAATAACTAAAAGTTCAGAAGCACTCAATATACTTTGTTTAAATATTTTTGTTGTATTTTCACGAGCTTTTAACCAAGACCTTAAACTACTTTTTAAAGATTTATTTAAATCTATTAAACCATAATTAATATTTTTGTTTTCCGTAATAGATGCAAATAATGATGTCTGAGGAGTTGATGTAGCAAGAAGCTCTTTAATACTCCTTTTCTTAGTATCATTTTCACCATCACTTAATTTTTTCTCATCTACAAAAGGTAAATATCTATATTTTCCACGAATCCCTTTATAAACCTTATTTTCTTTAAAGTGTACCTCTTCCAACTTATTAGGCTCTTCGCTTAATAATTTTTCAAATTGTTCAAATGTAGGAGCATAAATTGATTTATGTCCATCTACTTGAAATTTAATCTCATTATAAGTTAATGGAATATCATATTCAAAAATATGCTGGATATATTGAGATTCAATATTTTCCAAACATTGCACCTCTGCTTGTTCCGAAGTAGTTTCACAAGGTAATAGATAATGAAAACGGAAAATATCTTGAGGTGGCATCCCTGATTTTTGATAAGAAATAGGATTAGAGAACATATTTTCTAACCCTTTTTCTCCTTTAAGAGTTTCAATATTGATATTGCGGTAGCTTGCTGTTGCGGCATTATGAGGATAAAACAGGCAATTTTTTTTAAATAATACTTCTGGACTAATCAGTAATAAACAAAGATCTAATCCTTGTTCCTGCTTTCTATTAAACATCCAACTATTAGGCTTACTAATAGATAAACAAATTGCATTTTGAAATCTGTCAAATCGAGAAGGGTCTGTAACTGTTGTTTCCCAATCAAATAACAAATCTCTCGTTTTTAATCCATTTTGTTTTATATTTTCTAAATTAGCTCTAGGGGTAAAATGGCAAAGCCAGCGAATATTACGCTGTTCAATAACTTGACTGATAAGTAATTGATCGGCATCTAGGACTAAATCCCAATTAGCACCAGACTGGTAATTAATACCCTCCATAAATTTTAACTTCCTTTTTATTTAGTAATATGTTTGACTTTAAAGTCAAAGTTTTGGGGTGCAGATCAAAATTGACTGCACTTTTGTCTTTTACATCACTACTACATCAAACTGTTCTTGGTTGTAGTACTGCTCTGTTTTGACTTGAACTTGTTTGCTGATGAACATTTCGATCTCTGGCAATAAACCGTGCGATTCTTCTTTGATTAAGTAATCTGCCACGGCTGGAGAGGCATAAACCACAAATTGTTCGCTCGAGAATAAGTGGTTAACGCGAATGATCTCGCGCATAATTTCATAACATACTGTTTCGACGGTTTTCACGCGTCCACGACCTTGGCAAGTTGGGCATTCATCACATAAAACGTGCTCTAAACTTTCACGAGTACGTTTACGCGTCATTTCCACTAAGCCAAGTTGAGTAAAACCATTCACATTCGTTTTTACGCGATCTTTTGATAGCGCCTCTTCCAAGGATTCAATCACACGATTGCGATGCTCATCGGTTTGCATATCAATAAAATCAATAATGATAATACCGCCTAAATTACGCAGTTGTAACTGCTGTGCAATGGCTTTAGTGGCCTCAATATTGGTGTTAAAAATCGTTTCATCTAAATTTCGATGACCAACGAATGCCCCCGTATTGATATCAATGGTTGTCATGGCTTCGGTTTGCTCAATAATGAGATAGCCACCTGATTTTAAATTCACACGTTTCTCAAGTGCATTTTGAATACCACGTTCTACACCATAAATATCAAAAATCGGCTGACTGCCCGTATAAAGCATTAATTTCTCACTTAATTCCGGCATAAATTCATCGGTAAATTCTTTCACTTCGTTAAAACAAAGTTTGGAATCAATATGAATTTTCTCTAAATTGGCACCAATAAAATCACGCAAAATACGCTGTGGCAATGCGGGCTCACCATAAATTTTAGAACGGGTTGGATATTTGCCTTTACGCTCAAGCACTTTACGCCATAAACGTTTTAAAAATTCAGCATCTTGACGTAACTCTTCTTCCGTTGCGCCTTCGGTAGCAGTACGAATAATAAAGCCGCCTAATTCATCACAAAAAGGCTCAACTAACGCTTTTAGTCTTGCGCGTTCTTCTTCGCTTTCAATACGTTGCGACACACCAACATGGCTATTTTCTGGCATAAAGACGAGATAACGAGAAGGTAATGTAATATCGGTAGTTAATCTTGCACCTTTAGTGCCCAAAGGATCTTTTACCACTTGGACTACGATATCCTGCCCTTCGCGTACGAGTTCAGAAATGCTTTTTGCTCGGAATTGCTTTTGCTCGCTCACATCCACACACTCGGTATGTGAAACAATATCGGAAGCGTGTAAAAATGCGGCTTTTTCTAAACCGATATCCACAAATGCGGACTGCATTCCCGGTAAAACACGGGTTACTCGTCCTTTATAGATATTCCCCACGATACCACGTTTGGCTTGACGTTCAATATGAACTTCTTTTAAAACGCCCGTTTCCACCAACGCAACGCGAGTTTCATTGGGCGTAACATTCATTAATAATTCAACAGAATCCATTTTTTCGACCTTAGTTTTAATGGTATAAGTCTATCGAAAAGGAAAATAGAATAATAGACCTAAATAAGGTAAAATATGACCTTTCTCAAATTTTCATGACTTTTTTTGGGGTACTTAATGTTTGGTTTAGACCCAACACTTATTACTTTTAGTATTTATATTTTCGGCATGATTTTAATCGGTGTCCTTGCCTATTATTATACAAACAACTTATCCGATTACATTTTAGGTGGCCGTAAACTCGGAAGTTTTGTGACAGCCATGTCTGCTGGCGCATCTGATATGTCCGGCTGGTTATTAATGGGCTTGCCGGGTGCTGTGTATGTGTCTGGCCTAGTAGAAGGTTGGATCGCCATTGGTTTAATCTTCGGGGCTTATTTTAACTGGTTACTCGTGGCTGGCCGTTTACGGATTTATACCGAATTTAACAACAATGCGCTCACATTACCGGAATATTTCCACCATCGCTTTGGCACATCACATAATCTCTTAAAAATTGTGTCTGCGACAATCATCTTAGCATTCTTCACGATTTACTGTGCTTCAGGTGTGGTTGCGGGAGCAAAATTATTCCAAAACCTATTCTCAGTCGACTATTCCACCGCCATTTGGTACGGCGCATTAGCGACCATCGTCTATACCTTTATCGGTGGATTTTTAGCTGTAAGCTGGACGGATACCATTCAAGCCACATTGATGATTTTTGCACTGATTTTAACGCCTCTCTTTATCTTTTTAAGTTTGGGTGATGCATCACAATTTACTGAAGTGCTACATCAAGCTGAAATGGCAGCAAATAAAGACTTTACCGATTTATTTAGTTCTACCACACCATTAGGTTTATTAAGTTTAGCTGCTTGGGGCTTAGGCTATTTCGGTCAACCACATATTCTTGCTCGCTTTATGGCAGCTTACTCGGTGAAATCTCTCATTAAAGCACGCCGCATCAGTATGGCATGGATGGTGATTTGCCTAGCCGGTGCGATTGGTATTGGTTTCTTCGGAATTCCTTATTTCTTTGCTAACCCCAATGTAGCTGGCGTGGTAAATAATGAACCAGAACAAGTATTTATTGAACTGGCTAAATTGCTCTTTAATCCATGGATTGCCGGTATTCTACTCTCTGCGATCTTGGCGGCAGTCATGAGTACACTTTCTGCACAATTATTAATTTCTTCAAGCTCTATTACTGAAGATTTTTATAAAGGGTTTATTCGTCCAAAAGCCGATGAAAAAGAATTAGTTTGGTTAGGTCGTGCAATGGTTTTAGTTATCGCGGGCATTGCAATTTTGATTGCGCAAGATGAAAACAGCAAAGTATTAAAACTCGTTGAATTTGCCTGGGCAGGGTTTGGTTCTGCATTTGGTCCTGTTGTGCTTTTCTCCTTATTCTGGAAACGCATGACTTCATCAGCGGCGATGGCGGGCATGGTTGTTGGCGCAGTGGTTGTCTTTGCTTGGAAATCCGTGATTCCTCAAACCAGTGAATGGTTTAATGTGTATGAGATGATCCCAGGATTCATCCTTGCTAGCCTGGCGATTATTGTGGTTTCTCTCCTTTCTGCAGAACCAGAAAATGAAGTCAAAGAAACCTTTGAGAAAGCCGAAAAAGCCTATAAGGAAGCAAAATAATGATTGATTTTCGTCCTTTTTATCAGCAAATTGCCACCACCAATTTATCCGCTTGGCTAGAAACATTACCTTTGCAGCTAAAAGAATGGGAAAAACAAACCCATGGTGATTATGCTAAATGGTCAAAAATCGTGGACTTTCTTCCTGATTTGCAGGCAGATACCATCGATTTAAAAAATGCAGTGAAATCTGACCGTACTTCCCCACTTTCAGAGGGCGAAAAACAACGTATTATTCATCATTTGAAACAATTAATGCCATGGCGAAAAGGACCTTATCATTTATTTGATATTCACGTGGATTGCGAATGGCGTTCTGATTTCAAATGGGATCGTGTTTTGCCTCATCTTGCACCATTAAAAGATCGTACCATTTTAGATGTGGGCTGCGGTAGCGGCTACCATATGTGGCGTATGGTTGGTGAAGGTGCAAAAATGGTCGTTGGTATTGATCCAACCGAACTTTTCCTTTGCCAATTTGAAGCCGTTCGAAAATTATTAAATAACGATCGTCGAGCTAACTTAATTCCATTAGGTATTGAAGAAATGCAACCACTTGCGGCATTTGATACGGTATTCTCAATGGGGGTACTTTATCATCGTAAATCACCGCTTGATCACCTCACACAGCTAAAAAATCAATTAGTAAAAGGTGGTGAGCTCGTCTTAGAAACCTTAGTGGTTGATGGCGATGTCAATACGGTATTAGTGCCTTCAGATCGCTATGCAAAAATGAAGAACGTGTATTTTATTCCTTCCGTTGCAGCACTCATTAATTGGTTGGAAAAAGTCGGCTTTACTAATGTGCGTTGTGTGGATGTCGCCACCACAACATTAGAAGAACAGCGTAAAACGGATTGGTTAGAAAATGAAAGTTTGATTGATTTCTTAGATCCAAATGATCACAGCAAAACCATCGAAGGCTATCAAGCCCCAACTCGCGCAGTGATTTTAGCCAATAAATAAATTCCTTAATAAAAAGAGCGGTCAAAAAATTCAATGTTTTTTTGACCGCCTTTGCTTTTCTATTTTAATGCAATATGCACCGTAATCTCTTCACGATCGTGATACAAATGCTTAGCCTGAATATCAAATTCCAGTTCTTTTTCTGCCAACATCACTGCTAGATTTTCTAAGCACAACATCACTTCTTGATAGCGTTTTTTCATTGGCAATTTCAAGTTAAAAATAGTTTCTCGGCACCAGCCGTTAATCAACCATTTCCCTATTAAATTCGCAATCCGACTTGGTTGCTCCACCATGTCACATACAAGCCAATCAATATGCTTGCGTTTTGGTGGTTGGAATTTAAATCCGTCTTCTGGGCAATGTTCTATTCTGCCAGTATCATGCAAACTGGCCGCCATTTTGCCGTGATCAACTGCATACACAAATAAACCACGTTTCACTAATTGATAAGTCCAGCCCCCTGGACAAGCACCAAGATCGACGCCAACCATATTTTCATTTAAGCGTTTACTTTCTTCATTTCGAGGAATAAAGGTTAAAATCGCTTCTTCCAATTTTAAAGTTGAACGGCTTGGCGCATCCGCTGGGAATTTCAAACGTGGTATCCCCATAAAATGGGTAGAGTTATTGCCAAGATAGGAATACCCTACATAGCAGCAATTCGGCTGAGTGAAAAAACAATGTAAAATCTGACCGCGCTTTGCATTCGGCTTACCTTGTAACCAACCTTGTTTTTTCAACGCTTGGCGCAATGGCACGGTAAATTTTCGGCAAAATGTCGAAAGCTCTTTGGCTTCATTGGTATCAGCTGTTTCAACAAATAATTCTACCGCTTGCTTAAGATTAATGTCTTCTGCAATGCGTTTATATTGAGCAAGAATTGGTGAGATACGATCTTGAGGATCGAGATTCTCTAAGAGATCTGACACAACGATCATTTGACGCGCAAAAATCAAGCGATTAAAAGGGATTTCTCTTGCTAAACGATCCGCATCACCCGGTTGATAACATTCAAAAATGACATAGCCGCTGTTTTCTTCTACGCGAGCAAAACCAAATACACCACGCTCAGAAGCTCGGTCGGTAATTTCTGCAGCGACTTCTTTTTCAAAGCCAATTCGACAATATAAAGCTAATTTATTCATGTTTTCCTAATTTAATTGAATCTTTAATCCATGTTCTAAAGGCTTGAATTTGTTCATCATCTAAACGATCTAAATGATTGACCACATAGAATGATTTTGGATCCCGCAATTCGGTTGGTAACACAATTTGCAAATGACCGTTTTCAATTTCTTGCTGAGCCAAAATACGATTTGCTAGCGCAATACCCTGCCCATGAACGGCTGCTTGCAATGCCATAAAGGTATGGCTAAATAACGGACCTTGCTGAATATTCAAATCATCTAATTTGAGATAATCCGCCATCGCTTGCCAGTTATCTCGGGTATGCGTATGAATCAGCGTATGCTTTTTCAAATCATTAGGACAACGCACTGGTATTTTCTCGAGCAATGAAGGCGCGGCTAAAATCACGAGGTTTTCTTCGCCTAAACGATCAACCTGTAAATTTTCCCAATCACCTTTGCCATAATAAATAGCAATATCAATTTCTTTATTTAATAAACCTTCATCTTGATCGACGCCCTTCAAACGTACTTCAATTTCAGGATGTTGCTTATTAAAATCACTCAAATGAGGCACAAGCCATTGAATACCAAAGGTTTGTGGCACGCTAATTGCCAAATGTGGTTCAGCTTTAAGCATTAATAAACGTTCAGTCGCTTCATTCAATTTTCGTAACACTTTATTAATATCAACAAAGTAGGCTTTCCCAAATTCAGTCAATTCGAGTGAACGATTTTTACGTATAAAAAGCTCGACACCTAAAAAATCTTCTAATAATTTTATTTGATGGCTCACTGCGGCTTGTGTCACAAAAAGTTCATCCGCAGCTTTTGTGAAGCTTAAATGTCGAGCAGCTGATTCGAAAGACTTCAATGAATTCAAGGGAGGCAAACGTTTATACATAATTCTTCCCAACGGCTAAATTTTAGTTTATAATGATTAAGATCTAATTCGGATTAGTTTTTTTTATGCGTCAAATAAAAAAACATCATTTGTCCTTCCATCACCTTCTACCTACAATACACCCATACTTAATGATTGGTAATTCCTTACAAGTTAATGAGTTTCAGACTTAAGTATGATGTTGTGTTTGCATATAGTTCGGTTCTCCGAACTGGAGTAACAATTAAGTTACTCATTTACTTCCTGTATATATTAAACCATTCTGGTTAAGCGCTGCTCATTTCGAGCGGCGTTTTTTTATTCCCGCATTCTAACATAAGCAAAATTTTATTTCCTGACCAACTTCACAAATTTAAAAATCCAATAAAAATTTTGAGAAATCACAATATTTTTTGGTTTAAAGGTTTTCATAGTTGCCGTTATGGTGTAGATTAACTGCATTTCCATTCATAAAATTATTTATACTAATTAAGGAAGCAAAATGAAAGACTTAGACTGGAACAATCTTGGATTTAGTTATATCAAAACAGATTATCGTTTCATCGCACATTGGAAAGATGGTAAATGGGATGAAGGGAAACTTACCACTGATAATATGCTACATATCCACGAAGGTTCAACGGCTATTCACTACGGTCAACAATGCTTTGAAGGCTTAAAAGCCTATCGTTGTAAAGATGGTTCAATCAACTTATTCCGTCCTGATCAAAATGCAAAACGCATGCAACACACCTCTGATCGTTTATTAATGCCACAAGTGCCAACAGAATTATTTATCCGCGCTTGTAAAGAAGTAGTGAAAGCAAACCAAGAATGGTTAGGTCCTTACGGCTCTGGCGCAACATTATATTTACGTCCATTCCTCTTTGGTACTGGCGCGAATATCGGTGTAAAAACCGCGCCAGAATTTATTTTCTCTGTATTCTGCTGCCCTGTTGGCGCATACTTCAAAGGTGGTTTAGCGCCATCTAACTTCATTACAACTGATTACGACCGTGCTGCTCCGATGGGGACAGGTGGTGTGAAAGTGGGTGGTAACTACGCAGCAAGTTTGCTTCCACATGAACTAGCCGCAGAAGAAGGTACGCCAGAACGTAAATTCGCTGATGCGATCTATCTCGATCCAAAAACACATACTAAAATTGAAGAAGTGGGTGCGGCAAACTTCTTTGGTATCACCAAAGATAACAAATTTATCACACCAGCATCTGAATCTATTTTACCAAGTATCACTAAATACTCATTACTTCACATTGCAAAAGAACGTTTAGGTATGGAAGCTATCGAAGGTGATGTGTATATCGATCAACTTGACCAATTTGCAGAAGCGGGAGCTTGTGGTACTGCCGCAGTAATTACGCCAGTAGGCGGTATTCAACACAAAGGTAAATTCCACGTGTTCTATTCAGAAACTGAAGTGGGTCCTGTCACACGTAAACTTTACAACGAATTAACCGGTATTCAATTCGGTGATGTGGAAGCACCTGAAGGCTGGATTGTAAAAGTAGAATAATTTCTTCCTTTCTATAAAAAAGTGAGACTCACGTAATTTAAGGACTGAGTTCTGTCATCTACAGAGCTTAGTCCTTTTAGTTTTACACGCTGAGATATCCCTTATTAATAATATTTTTTTACACAAAATATCTTCAAAATTGACCGCACTTTTCCCTTTTTCTTATGTGCCTATTATTCAAATTATGATCTTCATCACAGTTTTATTAAAACAAATCAATTAGAATAAAATTGTCTATTTTTTCAAGCAAATAAGGAAGAAAAATGATGACTCCCTCAGCACTTATAGGCGAAGGAATTAACCTGATGTTTTCAGGGATGGGTTTTGTGTTAGTCTTTTTGCTCATTTTAATTTGGGCAATTGGAGTGATGTCTAAACTTATCAATCGATTCTTTCCAGAACCGCAACCCGAACCCAAAACTCCCCAAAATTCAACCGCACTTTCTGCGACACCTACTGACGATTTTGAGCGTTTACGTCCTGTGATTGCAGCGGCTATCGCACATCATCGCCGTACCCAACAGTTCAAATAACATAAGGATTTTACCATGGCTAAAAAAATTAAAATGACAGAACTGGTGCTTCGTGATGCCCACCAATCACTTTTCGCAACTCGCTTGCGTCTTGATGATATGTTGCCAATTGCTCATGAATTAGACGATATTGGCTATTGGTCTTTGGAAGCTTGGGGCGGTGCAACATTTGATAGCTGTATTCGCTTTTTAGGTGAAGATCCTTGGGTACGTTTGCGCGAATTGAAAAAAGCTTGTCCAAAAACCCCATTGCAAATGCTATTACGTGGTCAAAACCTATTAGGCTATCGTCACTATGCTGATGATGTAGTAGAACGTTTCGTAGAACGTTGTGTAGCGAATGGTATGGATGTTTTCCGCGTATTCGATGCACTCAATGACCCGCGTAATATGAAAGCAGCGTTGCAAGCAGTACGTAAATTTGGTGGTCATGCTCAAGGGACATTAAGTTATACCACTAGCCCAGTTCATACCATGCAAACCTGGCTTGATACGACTGAACAATTACTTGAAATCGGTATCGATAGCTTGGTCATCAAAGATATGTCAGGTATTTTAAATCCAATGGCGGCAGCAGACTTAGTACGCGAAATCAAAAAACGTTTTGACGTAGAATTGCATTTACACTGCCACTCAACCACTGGTATGGCAGAAATGGCGTTATTAAAAGCGGTTGAAGCTGGTGTAGATGGTATTGATACGGCAATTTCTTCTATGTCAGGTACTTATGGTCACCCTGCAACAGAATCTATGGTAGCCACCTTACAAGGCACTGAGTATGACACCGGTTTGGATATTCCTCGTTTGGAAAAAATTGCTGCCTATTTCCGCAATGTACGTAAAAAATACGCTAAATTTGAAGGTCAATTACGCGGTGTCGATAGCCGTATTTTAGTGGCACAAGTACCTGGAGGCATGCTCACTAACTTAGAAAATCAATTAAAACAACAAAATGCGTCCGATAAATTAGATTTAGTGTTAGAAGAAATCCCACGCGTACGCAAAGACTTAGGCTACATTCCACTCGTTACACCAACCTCTCAAATTGTTGGTACACAGTCTGTTATTAACGTACTTACAGGCGAACGCTACAAAACTATCGCCAAAGAAACTGCCGGAATTTTAAAAGGTGAATATGGTAAAACACCTGCACCGGTAGATAGTGCGTTGCAAGCTCGAGTATTAGAAGGTGCTGCGCCAGTAACTGACCGTCCTGCCGATCACATTGCGCCTGAAATGGCGAAAATTGAAGCTGAAGTTGCTGAACAAGCTAAAGCGAAAGGCGTGAAATTGGCAGACAACGCCATAGATGATGCTTTAATCGTGGCCCTCTTCCCTCAAATTGCATGGAAATTCTTAGAAAACCGCAACAATCCTGCAGCCTTTGAACCAGCCCCTACCGGCAATGAAAGTGCGGTGGAAAATAAACCTGTTTCTAAAGCTGCACCATCTGCTTCTGGCTCTGCTGTTTATACCGTGGAATTGGAAGGCAAAGCCTTTGTGGTGAAAGTAAGCGAAGGCGGTGATATTTCTCATGTCGCGACTACAGCTCCGCAAGCTGCGCCACAAGCGACTCCTGCTCCAGCAACGGGTGGTACACCAGTAACGGCGCCGATGGCGGGTAATATTTGGAAAGTTGTTGCAACAGAAGGTCAAACCGTAGCAGCTGGCGATGTATTATTCATTCTCGAAGCTATGAAAATGGAAACCGAAGTGAAAGCTGCACAGGCTGGTACCGTACGCGGCATTTGCGTTAAAGCTGGTGATGCCGTCGCCGTAGGTGACACCGTGATGACCTTAGCATAAGGAATGGTCTATGGAGAGTATTATTGCGTTAATTAAAGGGATGGGCATATTCCATTTGCAATGGGGGCAAGCAGTAATGATCGCTGTGAGCTTGCTGTTGCTGTGGCTTGCCATTTCGCGCAAATTTGAACCTTTGCTGTTGCTACCAATTGGTTTCGGCGGATTGTTGTCAAATATTCCTGAAGCAGGGCTAGCCATGACAGCATTAGAGAATTTGCTTCATCTCGGCTCACCTGAGCAAATTGCAGTAATCGCTACGCAGCTGGGTGTTTCACCCGATCTTGCTGCGATTAAAACAGCGATGACTTCCGCGCCAATATCCATGATAAATCAATTAGAAGCTTTGTCTGTGGATATGGGTTATAGCGCCGGTATTTTGGCATTGTTCTATAAAGTTGCGATTGGATACGGCATTGCACCATTAGTTATTTTTATGGGTGTAGGTGCAATGACAGACTTTGGCCCATTATTAGCCAATCCAAAAACATTGCTACTTGGTGCAGCTGCACAATTCGGCATTTTCGCTACCGTGCTTGGTGCGTTAGCCTTAAATTACTTCGGTATTATCGAATTCACACTGCCTCAAGCTGCCTCTATCGGTATTATCGGTGGTGCGGATGGCCCGACTGCGATTTATCTAACCAGTAAGCTGGCGCCTGAATTGCTTGGTGCTATTGCGGTGGCGGCTTATTCCTATATGGCGTTAGTGCCGTTGATTCAACCGCCGATTATGAAAGCATTAACCACCGAAGAAGAACGCAAAATTCGCATGACACAGATGCGACATGTGAGTAATCGTGAAAAAGTCTTGTTCCCGGTGATTTTGCTGTTGCTCGTTGGTTTACTCCTACCGGATGCTGCCCCATTACTCGGGATGTTCTGTTTCGGTAATCTCATGCGCGTCAGCGGCGTAGTAGAACGTTTAAGTGACACCACACAAAATGCCTTAATTAACATTGTAACCATTGTGCTTGGCTTATCTGTAGGATCTAAACTTATCGCCGATAAATTCTTACAACCGCAAACGTTAGGCATTTTAATTCTTGGTGTAATTGCTTTCGGAATCGGTACAGGTAGCGGTGTATTAATGGCAAAATTGATGAATAAATTCAGCAAAAACAAAATTAACCCGCTTATTGGTTCTGCTGGTGTATCTGCCGTTCCTATGGCAGCTCGTGTTTCTAACAAAATCGGATTGGAAGCGGATAACCAAAACTTCCTCCTTATGCACGCGATGGGGCCGAACGTTGCTGGTGTAATTGGCTCGGCTATTGCCGCTGGGGTCATGTTAAAATATGTCGGTACGTTGATGTAAGGTGAAAGATGCTGAAAAACACCTAAATGAGGTTTATTAAAATAACAAAA
This sequence comes from Parahaemophilus parainfluenzae, assembly GCA_018369675.1. GTDB lineage: Bacteria > Pseudomonadota > Gammaproteobacteria > Enterobacterales > Pasteurellaceae > Haemophilus_D > Haemophilus_D parainfluenzae_AC. The sequence goes on from JAGZBU010000013.1 coordinate 17,482, forward strand.
AGAGCGGTCAAATTGACCGCTCTTTTATTTATTACAATTTTCTTTACTTAACCAAACTCATCGCTAGGTTCTTCGCCCCCTTGAAATCCACTTTACCACTTCCGAGCATCGGGATTTCATCCACTAAGAAGACTTGGCTTGGTAGCATAATCGGCGGTACATTTAATCCTTTAATACGTTCATTGATCTCATCTAAAGAAAGTGCAGATTTAATTAAAAGCACAATGCTCTCGCCTTTTTTATCATCGCTCAAGGCAACGGCAACAAATTGATTTTCTTCATCAAATACTTGTGAAAGTTTCTCTTCCACGCTGCCGAGACTGATCATTTCGCCGCCGACTTTAGCAAATCGAGAATAACGATCCACAATTGTAATAAAGCCGTTATGATCGATATGGCCTTTATCGCCAGTTTTGTAATAACGTACACCATCAATTTCAACAATCACTTCTGCTGTTTTTTCTGGTGCATTCAAATAACCTTTCATGACTTGTCCACCACCAATCAAGATCAGGCCGTCTTCGCCGACTGGTAATTCTTGCAAACTTTCTGGATCCACAATTTTGATAATGGTGCCAGGTAATGGCATACCTACCGTACCAGCTTGATTGAAGGTAAATTCTTGTAAGGTTTCCGGCTCAAGTAAATTAGGCATATTCACACTAGCCACTGGTGCTGTTTCAGTTGCGCCATAGCCTTCGTAAATTTCCAAGCCAAATTTTAGTTTAAAGGCTTCTTTTACATCTGCTTTCAATTTTTCGGCGCCCGCAATAACCATACGCACGTTTTGTAGCATCAACGGATGGAATTTCTTATTGCGTACATATAATCTAAAGAAAGTTGAAGTCCCAAATAAAATGCTCACTCGATGTCGAGCACACATTTTTCCTACTGTTGCCCCATCTGTCGGATCCGCTACACTTACCATTTTAATGCCTTCACACAATGGCAATAAAGTTGTCACTGTTAAGCCGAATGAGTGGAAAATTGGTAAAGAATTCAAAATCACATCATCTTTGTGGAAGTTTAATAATTCACCGATCTGTTTAATATTTGTCAGTAAGTTTTTATGGCTTAATTCAATGCCTTTTGGATCACCTTCACTACCACTACTGAATAAGATGGTTGCATTATCTTCCAAGCTTACGTCTGCAAAGTAACGTAATTTAATCCACCATTGTGGCGCCAAAAACGCAGTTAAAAATGACCGCACTTTATTCGCTTTAGTTATCGATTTCCCTAAATTTTCCATAAAGAGGGCTTTATCAGCCACCACTTGGCTAAAATCAAAACCTTTTGCGTTCAACTTATCCAAGAATTTTTCAGAGGTAATGACTTGCGAAATGTTGGCTTTTTTCAACGCTTTTTCCATCACTTCTGGGCTTAGTGTGTAGTTTAAATTTACCGGTACTTTGCCCATCACCATTAGGGTCATATTAATAATTGCCCCGATTGATGAACTTGGTAATAACACACCGACATTTTTTTCATTCCCTAAAGCAACTTTCAAGGTTTTCACAAACATTAGCACCGCAGCAATAAATTTCAGGTTATTCAGTTTAGTGCCTTGTGCATCAACGGTTGCTTCTTTGAATAAATTCGATTTTGCTGAACTCAACCAATGATGCATCAGCGGTTTACGTTTACTCATGACTTTTTCCCATACAGAGAAAGAAAGTTCGAGTACTTTTTGCTTCATCGCTGTCGCATCAATAAAGCCATGAATTGGTTTACCAAATGCCACTAAAATTTCACGTTTACCTTGACGTTTAGTTAAATTCTTATAGAAAGAGTCCGCACGAGAGAAGCTACTACCCCATAATCCACGTAAATAGAAAGGAACAGTCGTCACATTCTCTAAATCTTTTAATACATGCTCAAAGCCTTTTTGGAACTCATTGATTTGACCGTTATAGCTGATATGACCCTCTGGGAATAAAGCCACCACTTCACCACGCGCTAAATATTCACGAATGGTTTCAATAGATTCTCGGCTTGAACCGCCACCAATTGGGATCACTTTGAAAATACGGAAGAACCAAGTGAGATACCATTTGTTGTAAATCGGACGATACATCACAAATTTAATCGCACGAGGGCTAGCCGCTTGTAACACCAACCAGTCAATCCAGCTAATATGGTTGCCTAATAATAGAACTCCACCACTTTGTGGAAGATTTTTTAAGCCATCCACATGAAAACGGTAATTCGCTTTTAACGCAAAGAGCAAGAATAAACGCGTAAATAAATGAGGCACTTTCGACATGGTATATAAACTCGCAGCAAAACATGCAACTGAAGTCACTAAGAATAAACCTTGAGTCGAAACATTAAGTTGTACAAAAACAATGCTTAATAGCAAAAACACTACCATAAACACGTTTTGTACAAAGTTGTTACCTGCCATGATTTTGCCGCTGATTTTCTCAGGTGCGAAATACTGAATAGTTGCATTTAGTGGCACGATTAATAAACCGCCAGAGAAACCAAAGACAAAAGAACAAAGTGCTAATACCACCCCACTTTGGGCTAGGGTTAAAAAGAATAACGACACACAAATACCTAATGCACCAAGCGGAACAATACCTAACTCAATATGCAAACGAGAAGCACGTCCTGCAAGATATGAACCAAGCGCAAGCCCTATTCCGCTCACCGCAAGAATCGCTTGAATGACAATAGCATTATCTTCATTGAACATTGCTTTATAATGCGCAGGGAATGCTGCCACAATAATTTGTGACACGCCCCAAAATAGGCTTAATCCAATGACACTCAACCAAATATTTTGATCTGCTTTTAATGTGCGAACGTTATCTTTTAAATACCCTAAAGAAAGGTATTTTCTCATATCAAACTGACCATCTGTATTTTCAGCTTCTTGCTTAAAGAATGGGATTTTAAAAGCAAAATAGGCTTCTAGTGCACTCAGTAATACTAACGCCACACCAATCACCCAAATACTTTGTAATACTTCATTTGGATCATCTGATGCTACATAATGCGCTTCAAAGAAGAAAGAAAATGCAAAAGAACTAAATAGAATGGCTACAATAGTAAGCGCTTGAATGACACCGTTTGCCATACCGATATTTTCAGTGCCCACAATTGATTTAATAATGCTATATTTGGCCGGAGAATAGACCGCACTTTGCGCTGCCAAAATCAATGTCAGTACAAAGGAAATAGCAAACATACCCGTCATATAACTCAATAAAATCCCAGTACTAATCACCACAGCCGCTAAACTGCTATAACGAATCACATTGGTGCGAGAAAATTTATCGTTAATAAATGCCGAAGGCGAAAATAAGAAAATAAATGGCAATAAAATCATCGCATTAATTAATGCCGTTAAAACAACCAAACTCTCACCTGAAAAACTTTTCAGCAACACATTTTGAATGGTAATTTTATGTGCTAAATCCACACTGGCATTAATAAAGGCAATGGCTAAATAAGGTACAAAGCCTGCGTATTTTAAGAGTTTCATTTCGCACTCTCCGCTTGATAAAGATTAAAGGTTTTCATATTCAAGAGATAAGGTTTTAACACCAACAATAAATCAAATAAATGTTTTAATTTTTCATCTTTTTGTTCGCTATTGGCTAATGCCGCTAAAGTCACATTCACCTCTTTTTCCGCTAACATTTTTGCTGCAGCTAAATAAGCTTTCACTACATCCATTTCGGCTTCATCACAACGAGCCAAGATCGCCAAAATATCACGTTCTTTTGCTGTAAAAATGCCTTCACGAGGATTCAATAATCCTTCCGCTACCATGTCTTCGATTTGTTTAGCAGAAAGATGAAATTCTTCACATAATTGCTCAATGGTGAATACTTCATTTTCTGCCCCCATGATGATATCCAATAATCCAATAAGGCTTTCATAAGGATTATTCCAATCAAAATGAGGATGAGCAAAAAGTGCTTTAATTTGTGAAATCGTCGCATTGAAATTGCTTTGTAGATATTTAATAAAACTGAGCAACTCTACACAATATTCATCATAAAGATGAAAATTCGGTTTATCTTTTACTGGTTCTGGCAACAAACCTTCTTTCACATAGTACAGCACCGTAGATTTTGGTGTCTGACTGAGCTTAACCAAATCATTCATTTTTAACATAAGGATTTCCCTCTAGGTTGATTTGTTGTGTATTGTAGCGGATAAAAATAAAAAGTAAATAGTGTTACTCTACACTTTTATTAAATTTAATAAAAAAAGTTGTTCACCACATCATGAACAACTTTCTTAATCAGCTTTAGCTTTCAACTTTTCGCCATAGATCCTTACTGTAAATGACGCCCACTGGATTTTTCTTCGCTCCCATAATAGTTGGAGAAAGATAAACTGGCGTGGTGTATTGGAAAAGCGGTAAAGCAAGGTTTTCCTGTTGGATCTTCTCACTTAATTTTAAGTAAATTTCTGACCGCTCTTTTTCATTTAAGCTTTTCAATGCTTGCTCAAAAAGTTGGTCATATTCCGCATTGGCATAGCCATTTTTATTATCAGGACTTTTAGAATAGAACAACCCCAAGAATGCCATCGGATGATTAAAGTCCGCACACCAACCAGAACGAATGACTTGGAAATCACCTTTTTGACGTTTAGTCTGTAATGTTTGCCAACTGACTGGTTGAGCATCCACACGCAACATATCTGATTGCGTTAATTGCCCTACTAAACGTTGCGCGATATTTACATGCAATGGCGTCTCATCATAAAGCACATTTAAGTGTAGCGGATGTCTTTCAGTAATTTTATTTTGAGCCAATAGCTGCTCGGCAACAACGGGCTCCCATCTTGAATCTTGTCCATTTAACATGGCTTTCGGTAAAAAATACGAACTCGGAATTGCCGCGGGAATCTCATTATTCACGATATTGGTGACAGAGACCAACGAAGCAATCGCCTTACGCACATCGGCCTTAGCTACTTTAGGATCGTTGAGATTAAACTCATAAAAATAACTGCAAAGCTGTGGGAAATGTTGAAGGTCCGCGTGCACTTCTGGTACATCAAGCACCACATCAAAGTCAGATAATTTAGTGGCGATAAAAGGCAAATATTCTACACGCTCAAAAGCCACATTATTTTTCTGCCAATAATAGGGATTTTTAGTTAAGTGTATGCTTTTCACACTTTCGCTTTCGATCATATAAGCCCCGTTTGTCACTGGGTAATCAGGATCGCGATATTGAGGTACAAGGCTGATATGCGCCAACATTTCCGGTAAATAAGGCGTTGCTTTATCGAGCTCAATGCGTAAAGTGCGGTCATTTTCCGCATAAATTCCTAAGCTCCTAAAAGGTTTATTTTTTTCTAAAACGCCTTTCGCATTTTTTAAATTGAGATAAGCTAAATAGGATCTTAAAGGACTATTTGATTGAGACAGTGCTTGCCAAGAAAGCATGACATCTTGGGCAACTAAGGGATCACCATTTGACCAACGAAGCCCTTCACGTAAGGTAAAGATCCAGGTTTTGTTGTCTTTTGTTTCCCAACTTTCTGCGATACCCGGCACGATTCTCCCTTCCGGATCATAAGCGGTTAAACCTTCATATAAATCACGCAATAAGTTTTCTTGCTCCGGATAACGCACAAACCAAGGCTCAAAAGAAGGAGCATGAGTAAACGCCCGAGTCAGTAAAGTTCGACTCGGTTTTGATGTATTTTCTTGTTCAATAGACTGGCTTTGTGTTGGTTGCTCTTCTGATACCGTATTTGTAGATTTCGGGCTATTTAATTTGTCACAACCGCTTAATCCAAAAACGACACCTAAAATGACCGCACTTTTAAGCCAAGTAAGGAAAGCATTATCCATTTTCAACGTCTTCTGTTTTAATCCAAAAGAAAAAGAACCAATATTTTACCGCAATTAAAATCGCAATGATCGTTCGTCCCACAACACTTGGAGTAAAATAAAAACCAATTAAAAGCATCGTGGTTGAAAAGGTTAAAATAGAGATTTTTGTTTTTTTCGTTAATGAACGTCGCTCATTAAAGGATTTTAGGTATTTTTGATAAAGTTTCGTCTCTAAGAACCAACGTTCTAAACGAGAAGAACCTTGCGCAAACGAATAAAGCGTAAGCAATAAAAAAGGTGTGGTCGGCAGAAATGGTAGAAAAATACCAATCACGCCTAAAACCAAAGAAATACAGCCTAATATAATATAAATGCCTTTAATTAAAGGATTTTTGGGAAAAAATTTAAGTGCAACAAAACCGGCTATAATCGAAAAAGTGATTAAGCCAGAAAACAATAACACGCCGTTCATTATTATTCCTAAATAAAAGTGATACGCAATTATTACTGATTTTTTAGATTTTTCAACCTTGATATTATAGAATTTGTCGCAATTTACTAAAGAAACAGTTAGCAAAAGGAATATTTATGTCTAATCCATTACTTCATATTGAAGGCTTACCTCCGTTTTCTCAAATCAAACCAGAACATATTCAACCGGCAATCCAAAAGCTCATCGAAGAAAATCGTCAAGCCATTGAACAAGTTTTAAAACAACCGCACTTTACTTGGGAAAATTTTATTGAACCGCTTTCTGAAGCTGGCGAACACCTAAGCCGTGCTTGGTCACCCATCTCTCATTTAAATTCAGTGAAAAACAGTCCTGAATTACGCGATGCATACCAAGCCTGCTTACCACTACTCTCTGAATACAGCACTTGGGTGGGTCAACACAAAGGCTTATACAATGCTTATTTAGCCTTAAAAAATAGCCCTGAATTTGCCACTTATTCAGTGGCGCAAAAGAAAGCCATTGAAAATGCACTACGTGATTTTGAGCTTTCAGGTATCGGTTTATCTGAAGAAAAACAAAAACGTTATGGTGAGATTGTTGCTCGCTTATCTGAATTAAGCGCACAATTTAGCAATAATGTACTCGATGCCACCATGGGCTGGGAAAAAGTCATTGAAGATGAAAGCCAATTGGCAGGCCTTCCTGAATCTGCATTACTTGCTGCAAAACAATCTGCAGAAAGTAAAGGCTTGAAAGGCTATCGCTTTACGCTAGAAATCCCAAGTTATTTGCCTATCATGACCTATTGTGAAAATGCAGCATTACGCGAAGAAATGTATCGTGCTTATGCGACTCGTGCATCTGATCAAGGTCCAAACGCAGGTAAATGGGATAACACCGCGATCATTGAAGAAATCATGACATTACGCGTGGAATTAGCTAAATTATTAGGTTTCAATACATACACTGAACGTTCACTTGCCACCAAAATGGCTGAAAACCCACAACAAGTATTGGATTTCTTAAATAACTTAGCGGATCGTTCAAAAGCACAAGGCGAGAAAGAATTAGCGGAACTTAAAGCTTATTGCGAAAAAGAATTTGGCGTCACTGAACTTGCCCCTTGGGATATTAGTTTCTATTCAGAAAAACAAAAACAACATTTATATGCGATCAATGATGAAGAACTTCGTCCTTATTTCCCTGAAGATCGCGTTATTTCAGGCTTATTTGAATTAATTAAACGTATTTTTAATATTCGTGCAGTTGAACGTTTTGGCGTAGATACTTGGCATAAAGATGTGCGTTTCTTTGATTTAATTGATGAAACTGATGAAGTACGTGGTAGTTTCTATCTCGATCTTTATGCACGCGAAAATAAACGTGGCGGCGCATGGATGGATGATTGTATCGGCAGAAAACGTAATGCTGACGGTTCAATTCAAAAACCTGTTGCTTATTTAACCTGTAACTTCAATGCGCCTATTGGTGATAAGCCAGCGTTATTCACCCATGATGAAGTCACCACCCTCTTCCACGAATTTGGTCATGGCATTCACCATATGCTCACCAAAGTTGATGTACCTGATGTCGCGGGCATCAATGGTGTACCTTGGGATGCGGTAGAGCTTCCAAGTCAATTTATGGAAAATTGGTGTTGGGAAAAAGAAGCTCTTGATTTTATTTCTGGTCACTTTGAAACGCACGAACCGTTACCAGAAGAAAAATTAAATCAACTTCTCAAAGCGAAAAACTATCAAGCAGCAATGTTTGTGTTACGTCAACTTGAATTTGGCTTATTTGATTTTACCCTTCATCATACATTTGAAGCTGGCAAAGCTAATCAAGTACTTGATACCTTAAAAGCAGTGAAAGATAAAGTTGCCGTGATTAAAGGCGTTGAATGGGCAAGAACACCACATAGCTTTAGCCATATTTTTGCCGGCGGTTATGCTGCAGGTTATTACAGCTATCTATGGGCTGAAGTACTATCTGCAGATGCTTTCTCTCGCTTTGAAGAAGAAGGAATTTTCAATCCAGTTACGGGTAAATCTTTCTTGGATGAAATTCTCACTCGTGGTGGATCTGAAGAACCAATGGTCTTATTCAAACGCTTCCGTGGACGTGAACCTCAATTAGACGCATTGCTTCGTCATAAAGGCATTGCAAACTAATAATTAACAAAGAGCGGTCAAATTTTTGACCGTTTTTTTATTTTTCTAATATACAAAAAATAAAAAAGCCCTCGATAATCCGAAGGCTTTTATTTTTACTATCGTAATAAAAATTAGCGACGTAAACCTAAACGAGCGATAGTGCTTTGGTATAAAGCAAGATCAGTACGTTTTAAGTAGTCTAAAAGTTTACGACGACGAGAAACCATACGTAATAAACCACGACGACCATGGTGGTCTTTTTTGTGCTCAGCGAAGTGAGCTTGTAAGTGGTTGATTTGTGCAGTTAATAATGCGATTTGAACTTCAGAAGAACCAGTATCTTTCGCATCGCGACCAAATTCAGCAACGATTGCTGCTTTTTTTTCAGTACTTAGAGACATTTTTTACTCCTAAAAGGTAGTGTTATTAATACATCATTCGCCGATCTCTAACTCAGCGATGACAAGGAGCCTGAATTTTAACGATTGAGCAGGATAAAGGCAAGCTTTATTCTACTCATTCCTTAATAAATTAATCTTTCAGCGCTTTGATTTTTTCAATCACATTTGTAGTTGAACAGCCATTTTCGAAATTCAATACTCGAACATCGCCACCATTCGCCCACACTTCTTTGCTGCCTGCAATCTCTTCAGGTTTGTAATCGCCACCCTTTACTAATAAATCCGGTAAAATCTCACCGATTAAACGTTGCGGCGTATCTTCATCAAAAGAAACCACCCAATCCACTGACGCTAAGCCTGCCAATACAGCCATACGTGCATTCAGATTGTTAATTGGACGACTTTCACCTTTTAAGCGTTTGACTGAATCATCCGTATTCACCGCAACAATTAAACGATCGCCAAGTTTGCGAGCATTTTCTAAGTAAGACACATGTCCTGGATGAAGAATATCGAAACAACCGTTTGTCATCACGATTTTCTCACCGCGAGCTTTAGCATGATCGACCGCCATTTTTAATTGGCTTTCTGACATAATACCGAAGCCGGTTTCAGAACGACCATGGATCGCATTCTCTAACTCCACAGTAGAAACCGTTGATGTACCCAATTTACCGACCACAATACCTGCCGCCACATTGGCTAAATAGCAAGATTCTTCAAAAGAACGACCATCTGCAAGTGCAGTAGCTAAGACACTGATTACTGTATCACCCGCACCTGTTACATCGAATACTTCTTTGGCAACGGTTGGCAAATGGAACGGCTCTTGATTTGGACGAAGTAATGTCATACCTTTTTCAGAACGGGTCACTAAAAGTGCGGTCAATTCGATGTCTGAAATTAATTTTAAGCCTTTCTCAATGATTTCTTCTTCAGAATCACACTTACCTACCACCGCTTCAAACTCTGACATATTTGGCGTCAGTAAAGTCGCACCACGATAACGCTCAAAATCTGTGCCTTTTGGATCGATCAAGACTGGTACGTTTGCTTTGCGTGCAATTTGAATCATTTTTTGCACATCTTTTAACGTGCCTTTACCATAATCAGAAAGCACTAACGCACCAAAGTTTTTCACTTCGGCTTCTAATTTCGCAAGCAACTCATGACATTCCACATTTTGGAAATCTTCTTCAAAATCCAAACGAAGTAATTGTTGGTGACGAGACAAAATGCGTAATTTCGTAATAGTTGGGTGAGTATCCAATGCCACAAAATTACAATCAATTTTTTGATGTTGTAATAAATTGGTTAAGGCTGTGCCTGTTTCATCTTGACCAATTAAACCTAAAATTTGCACAGGGACATTAAGAGAAGCAATATTCATCGCCACGTTTGCTGCACCACCTGCACGCTCTTCATTATCTTGTACTCTAACCACAGGAACCGGTGCTTCCGGTGAAATACGATTAGTTGCACCAAACCAGTAACGGTCAAGCATGACATCGCCTAACACTAATACTTTTGCTTGATTAAAATTGGCAGAATATTGAGCCATTTTGAAATCTCTCTGTTGGAATAATAAAAATTTGGCGCAATTTTACCACAACTCAAATTTGCGATAAACTACACGCCGAACTAACCAGAAAAGAATTATGAAAAACGAAAAACTCCCTCAATTTCAACCGTACTTTCTAGCCCCTAAATACTGGGGATTTTGGCTTGGTGTGGCGATTTGGCGAAGCCTTTTGTTACTTCCCTATCCAATTCTACGTCATATCGGCAATGGCTTAGGCTGGCTTTTCTCAAAATTAAAAGTGGGAAAACGTCGTGCGGCGATTGCCCGTCGAAATCTTGAGCTCTGCTTCCCTGAAATGCCCGTTCAAGAACGTGAAGCCATTTTGCAAGAAAACTTACGTGCTGTTGGAATGGCAATTATTGAAACCGGCATGGCATGGTTTTGGTCTGATGCGCGCATTAAAAAATGGTCAAAAATTGAAGGATTAAATTATTTAAAAGAAAATGCCCAAGACGGCATTATCTTTGTTGGTGTCCATTTTCTTACGCTTGAATTAGGCGCGCGTATTGTGGGATTACATCATCCTGGCGTAGGCGTTTATCGTCCCAATGACAATCCTGTACTGGATTGGTTGCAAATTAAAGGTCGTTTACGTTCAAACAAAGATATGCTGAACCGAAAAGATCTGCGTGGTATGCTCAAAGCCTTACGCAAAGGTGAAACTATTTGGTATGCGCCTGATCATGATTACGGACGAAAAAATGCCGTATTTGTGCCTTTTTTTGCTGTAAAAGAAGCGGCTACCACAACGGGTAGTTATTATCTGCTTAAATCTGCACCAAATTGTAAAGTCGTCCCTTTTGCTCCATTGCGTAATAAAGACGGCTCAGGCTATACGGTCAGTATTTCTCCACCAGTAGATTTTTCCGATCTTTCAGATGAAACAGCAATCGCTGCAAGAATGAATAAAGTCGTGGAAAAAGAAATCTTAAAAGATGTGGAACAATACATGTGGCTACACCGCCGATTTAAAACCCGTCCAACTGAGGATGAACCAAGTTTGTATTCATAAGTGCGGTTGATTTTTCATCTATTTTCGAACACAAAAACGACACATCGAAAAATAGGGAAATTTTTCCTTATTTTTTTCTTGATCTTTATATAATTAAATATATAATGAATCTCGTTTTAGATAGTAAACTTGTGTTATGACAAACACACTACTGGCTAGTGCATTCCCCCCACTCCTTTTGCACTAGCCATTTTTTTTGAAATCTCTTACCATATCTCACCTTTTTCTTTTTTCTTAGAAATCATGAACAACCTAGAACTTGAACGTTTACTAAACGAAAAACTTAGCACAGACAGAATTAACGATTATGCACCTAACGGTTTGCAAGTAGAAGGCAAAGCGGAGATCAAAAAGATCATCACGGGTGTCACCGCAAGCCAAGCTTTGATTGATTATGCCGTTGCACAACAAGCTGATGCGGTACTCGTCCACCATGGCTATTTTTGGAAAAGTGAAAATCCATGTATTCGCGGCATGAAAGGCAAGCGTATCAAAACCTTACTTGTGAATGACATCAATTTATATGGCTACCATTTACCCTTAGATGTTCACCCTGAATTAGGCAACAACGCAAAACTTGCTCAGTTATTAGGTATTGACGATCTTCAACCTTTAGAAAATGGCTCAACTAGCATTCCTGTTTGGGGAACGTTAAAAGAGCCCGTTACCGCTGAAGAGTTTGCGCAACGTATTGAACAAGTGCTTCAACGCAAACCGTTAATTTGCACCGAAAATGGACCGTACTTAATCCGTAGAATTGGCATTTGTACCGGTGGCGGACAAGGCTATATTGATTTAGCTGCAGCACAAGGTTGTGATGCCTTTATTACCGGTGAGGTTTCTGAGCAAACAATTCACTCTGCTCGTGAGCAAGGTATTCATTTCTTTGCGGCGGGTCATCATGCGACTGAACGCTATGGTATCAAAGCATTAGGTGAATGGTTGGCAACGGAATATGGTCTGGATGTAGAATTTAAAGATATTGATAATCCAGCCTAACTGGTACAAAGTGTGATTGATTGACGAAAGCACACAAAACAAGTATAATCTTGTCGATTTTTTTAACTCAAACATAGGAAAAAATATGGGTTTCTTAACTGGTAAACGTATTTTAGTAACAGGTCTTGCAAGCAACCGTTCTATTGCTTACGGGATCGCAAAAGCAATGAAAGAACAAGGCGCTGAACTTGCTTTCACTTATTTAAACGATAAATTACAACCACGCGTAGAAGAATTTGCAAAAGAATTTGGTTCTGACATCGTATTACCTTTAGACGTAGCGACCGATGAAAGCATCCAAAACTGCTTTGCAGAATTAAGCAAACGTTGGGAAAAATTTGATGGTTTCGTACACGCTATCGCATTCGCACCAGGCGACCAATTAGATGGCGATTACGTAAACGCAGCAACTCGTGAAGGCTACCGTATTGCTCACGACATCAGTGCATTCAGCTTTGTAGCAATGGCACAAGCGGCACGTCCTTACTTAAATCCAAACGCTGCATTATTAACCCTTTCTTACTTAGGTGCAGAGCGCGCAATTCCTAACTACAACGTCATGTGTTTAGCGAAAGCATCTCTTGAAGCGGCAACTCGCGTGATGGCGGCTGATTTAGGTAAAGAAGGTATTCGTGTGAATGCGATCTCTGCGGGTCCTATCCGTACCTTAGCAGCATCAGGCATTAAAAACCTCAAGAAAATGCTTTCTGCATTTGAGAAAACCGCAGCATTACGCCGCACTGTTACTATCGAAGATGTGGGTAACTCAGCAGCATTCTTATGCTCTGATTTAGCATCGGGTATCACTGGTGAAATCGTTCACGTAGATGCAGGTTTCAGCATCACTGCAATGGGTGAATTAGGCGAAGAATAATTTTTCGTACAATCTATTTTTAGGCAGGCTTTTCAGTCTGCCTTTTCTCTTTTTTTAAATATAACTATGTTCCAAGATAATCCATTACTCGCACAACTTAAGCAACAAATCCACGATAGCAAAGAACACGTTGAAGGCGTGGTAAAAAGTACTGATAAAGCTTATGGTTTTTTAGAGTGCGATAAAAAAAGCTACTTTATTGCCCCACCTGCAATGAAAAAAGTGATGCACGGTGACAAAATCAAAGCCACCATTGAAAAGCAAGGTGATAAAGAGCAAGCTGAACCTGAAGAATTAATTGAGCCAATGCTCACTCGCTTTATTGCCAAAGTGCGGTTCAATAAAGACAAAAAATTACAAGTTTTGGTTGATCACCCAAGTATCAACCAACCCATTGGCGCGCAACAAGCTAAATCGGTCAAAGAAGAATTACAAGAAGGCGACTGGGTCGTCGCAAATTTGAAAACGCACCCATTACGTGATGATCGCTTTTTCTATGCTACCATCAATCAATTTATCTGCCGTGCTGATGATGAATTAGCCCCTTGGTGGGTGACATTGGCACGTCATGAGCAATCTCGTCATCCCGTGCAAGGTGCAGAAAGTTATGAGATGTTAGATCAACAAACTCGCGAAGATCTGACCGCACTTCATTTTGTCACGATTGACTCTGAAAGCACGCAGGATATGGACGATGCTCTTTACATCGAACCTGTCGAGCAAAATGGTACACAAACCGGCTGGCGATTAGTCGTTGCTATTGCTGATCCTACGGCTTACATTGCATTAGATTCACAAATTGAAAAAGATGCGAAACAGCGTTGTTTCACTAATTATTTGCCAGGCTTTAACATTCCTATGTTGCCGCGTGAATTGTCTGATGAATTATGTTCATTAATGGCAAATGAAACTCGCCCTGCATTAGTGTGTTACATTGAAACGGATCTTGCAGGCAACATCACGGCTCAACCGCATTTTGTGTCTGCTTATGTGCAATCTAAAGCGAAATTAGTCTATAACAAGATCTCAGATTATTTAGAGCAAGTGCCTAATGCATGGCAACCGGAAACACCAGAAATTGCACAGCAAATTGATTGGCTACATCAATTTACCAAAGCACGTATTCAATGGCGTAAAACGCATTCTCTTTTATTTAAAGAGAAACCGGATTACTCCTTTATTCTCGCTGAAAATGGCAAAGTGAAAGAAATTAAAGCAGAATATCGTCGTATCGCCAATCAAATCGTGGAAGAATCCATGATTATTGCCAATATCTGTGCTGCACAATTCTTAGCTGAACAAGCACAAACCGGTATTTTTAATACACACTCTGGATTTGATAAGAAATTCTTAGAAAACGCACATAATTTCTTAATGGCAAATTTAGCTAATGAAGAAAATCAAGCCGAGCTTGCAGAGCGTTATTCGGTAGAAAATTTGGCCACCTTAAAAGGTTATTGCCAAATGCGTCATGATATTGAACTGATTGAAGGTGACTATTTAGAATTCCGTTTACGCCGTTATTTAACCTTTGCGGAATTTAAATCCGAACTTGCTCCACATTTTGGGCTTGGATTAGAAGGTTATGCGACTTGGACATCGCCTATCCGTAAATATTCTGATATGGTGAACCATCGTTTAATTAAAGCCGTGCTCACACAGCAAGCTTGTGAAAAGCCACAAGATGAAGTGCTTGCTCGCTTGCAAGAAGCGCGTCGTCAAAATCGCTTGGTTGAGCGTGATATTGCAGATTGGTTATATTGTCGTTATCTTGCTGATAAAGTCGCTGAAAATGCTGAATTTGATGCAGAAGTGCAAGATGTGATGCGTGGTGGTTTACGGGTTCAATTATTGAAAAATGGCGCATCCATGTTCGTACCAGCTTCCACATTGCATCCAAATAAAGATGAAATGCAAGTGAATGCGGATGAATTGGCGCTGTATATTCAAGGGGAACGTCGTTACAAAATCGGCGATTTAGTGAAAGTGAAACTTACCGAGGTTCGAGAAGAAACTCGCAGTATTATCGGTCAGTTAATCATTTAATAACCACTTCTTCTAACACTAGAAATACCGCTCGTTACACAATGGGTGGTATTTTTTCTAGCGCCGAAGTTATGACAATATTTTATAGATGGTATCAAATAAAAGAATTTTGGAGATATATTGAAGATATTCAATATCTAGGAGAGGTATATGATATCCCCGCCTTGAAGAGCGGGGATAAAATTAGTATTTAGGTTGAATTACATTTTAGGAATATCAACACCAGATGAAAGCACATCTTGAATATCTGATTTTAAGACATCTGCTTTTGGCCCATAAATCGCTTGGATACCAGAACCTTTTACAATAAAGCCCATTGCGCCCGCTTGTTTCCAGCTGGCTTCATCACCGACTAAATCTGGATTATGTACGGTGATACGTAAACGTGTCATACAAGCATCAACATCTGCAATGTTATTACGTCCACCAAGTAAGTTGATGATTTGAATAACTTGCGTGCTAGCATTCGCAACTTTTGGCTCATCGCTAGAAGCTTCATCTGAACCTTTCGCATCATAGTTACCATTACGGCCTGCTGTTGCAAGATTAAATTTCTTAATCATAAAGTTCGCGATAAAGAACATAGCAACAGCAAATAAGATCGATACCCAGATAAAGTTGATCACATCCATACCAATGCCTGCTTTAATCGCCATTGGTGTACGCGTTAAGAACTCAATGTTACCGAATGAATGCACACGTAAGTCCACAATATCTGCCATGGCGAAAGCACAACCTTGTACTAAAGCATAAACAATATAAAGCGGTAATGCGACAAACATAAACATGTATTCGATTGGCTCTGTTACCCCTGTTAAGAACACCGCAAGTGCTGATGAAAGGAAAATACCTTTATAGAGTTTTTTCTTGTCTTCATCTACGTTGATATACATAGCAAGCGTCAAGCCCATTAAGATACCGCTTGAACCAATCATTTGCCCTACTTTGAATCGAGCTGGTGTCACGGTTGAAAGAAGATCATTATATTGAGTTAAGTTACCCGCATCTTTAAGGTTAATTAAGTCTGTCACCCAGGCAAGCCACAGTGGGTCTTGGCCAAATACTTGTTTACCTTGTTGTGCACCGGTTAAGAACTCATAAGTACCGCCTAATGAAGTGTAGTTCATTGGGATAGTCAACATATGGTGTAAACCAAATGGAAGTAATAGACGCTCTAAGGTACCATAAATAAATGGTGCTAAAATTGGCGCTGAGTTTTGTGAGTTAGCAATCCATTGACCGAAATGATTAATACCGGTTTGAACTAAAGGCCAGAATAATGATAGGAAGATCGCCACTAATACAGAACGATAAATAACAACGAAAGGGACAAAACGTTTACCATTAAAGAACGTCAGTACTTCAGGTAATTTACGGAAATTGTAGTAACGGTTAAAAGTTGTTGCCCCCACAAAACCTGCAATAATACCAACAAATACCCCCATATTTAGCGCCGGTTGCCCGAGCACATTCACAAAGTAATTCGCCACTGGAATTTCACCAGCCAATACGGTACTTACATGTGCATTTGGATCGGCTAGCATTTCAAGCTTCACACCGAAGAAATTACCAGTGATTAAGTTAATTAAAATGAAAGCCAGGCCAGCTGCAAATGCCCCGCCCGCACGCTCATTTGCCCAGCTACCACCAATCGCTAAAGCAAATAATAAATGAAGGTTACCAATAATCCCCCAACCAATTTGGGCGATAATGTTTCCGACAAGCGCTAGCCATTCCGCATCGCTAATCAAAGGCAGTGAGTTACCAATACTCACCATTAAACCCGCAGCTGGCATCACGGCAATCACAACCATTAGGCACTTACCGAATTTTTGCCAAAATTCAAAACTGAGCATTTTTTTCATATTGATTCTCCTACAAGATGAGAGCTACTTCTACGCCAAAATGGTCGGAAACAATCGGTTTATTTTTTCCATTAAAAATAACCTGACTGGATAAAACCCTTTTTGCTTGGTTTAAAAAAATATAATCTAGTCGCTTTTCTTCACTATGGCCTTTCCAACCGTCAATCGCTTTCTCCACAGTGATACCGCTATCCTTCTGCTCTGCCATTTCAAATGTATCGAATAAGCCTAAGGATTTAATCTGCTGGTAAGCTTGCTGATCGCTTATTGCATCAGTATTGAAATCACCCATCAGGATTTTAAGATTCGCACTTTGACTTCGCTCTACAATATAACGAATATTATCAAGTTGGTTTTCTCCATCACAATTTGGCAAATTGATATGACAAGAATAACATTCAATTAACTGGCCTTGATATTCTACCGTCAAGCCAATGATTTTACGCGAGAGAATCGAGTCAAGACGTTGATGTTGGCTACAATAAAACGCATCAACATCATAAACAGGCAAACGCGTTAAAAATGCAATGCCTTCATCATATTTATCGTAACCAATATGCGAATTGCTCCAAACAAGTGAGTATTTCTGTGCAACGCGTTGATTGATTTTATTTAACAGAATGACACCATAGTTATCTTGCTTTAACGTTGGCGAAATAGCAGGAGACGACATCAATTGATTAACCTCTTGTAAGGCAATGATGTCATAGCCCTTTTCGATAATAGTCTCCGCAAGAATCTCTATTTTTTCCGCTTGGTTAGCTTCTAACCAAGCGTGTACATTCAGGGTAAGTAGTTTCATTGCTTCCCCCTTAGCCCTCACAATGCCAAATGTCTGCATTATATTGAGCGATCGTGCGGTCAGATGAGAAGAAGCCCGCTTTGGCGATATTCTGTACCACTTTCTCATTCCAACTATCCTGATCTTCATAATCGGCTAAAATTTGTTCTTTCGCGTCGACATAAGCATTAAAGTCGATTAACGTCATAAACCAGTCTTTATTCAATAATTCGTTATAAAGACGTTCTAAACGTGTTTTATTGCCTAATTTCACCACGGCAGGATTCAGAATAAAATCGACCGCTCTTTTAATATCTTTGTCGTTTTCATAATACGCTTTTGAAACATAACCTGCTGTTTCATAAAGTTTAATAATGCTTTCTGAATCTTTACCGAATGTATAGATATTTTTAGCACCGGCTAATTCTGCAATTTCAACATTAGCCCCATCCATTGTGCCTAAGGTTAATGCACCATTAAGCATAAATTTCATATTACCTGTACCAGAAGCTTCTTTAGAGGCAAGTGAAATTTGTTCTGAAATATCGGTTGCTGGAATCAGTTTTTCCGCCACACTCACATTATAGTTTTCCACTAAATGGACGTTTAAATACTTGTTAACTTCAGGATCATTATTGATTAACTCAGATAAACAAAGAATTAAGTGAATAATATCCTGTGCAATCACATAAGCAGGTGCAGCTTTACCGCCGAAAATGACGGTAATTTTACGTTTTGGTAATTTACCTGCTTTAATTTCTAAGTATTTATGAATCACATAAAGCGCATTCATTTGTTGGCGTTTATATTCATGGAAACGCTTAATTTGCGTATCAATGATTGAATTTTCATCTAAATCAATACCTTTATTTTCTTTAAGGTACGCTTTTAACGCCAATTTGTTTTCAAACTTAATTTTCGCTAATTGTTGATGAACCTTTTTATCATCTTTAAAGGCTAACAATTTCTCTAATTTCGTTGCATCATGCAAATACTCATCACCAATCAATTCTTTAATGTAAGCCGCTAATGCTTGGTTAGAAAACTCTAACCAACGACGGAAGGTAATGCCGTTTGTCTTATTATTGAATTTTTCAGGATATAACGCATAGAACGCTTTAAGTTCTGAATTTTTCAAAATCTCTGTATGTAATGCCGCCACACCATTGACTGAATTTGAAAAGTGAATATCCATGTGCGCCATATGCACACGTTTTTGTTTATCAATGATTTGCACTGCTAGATCTTTATATTCTGCACGCACTAATTTATCTAATTTCTTAATGATCACCACTAAATGCGGCACCACTTCATCTAAATAAGCGAGTGGCCATTTTTCTAATGCTTCAGCCAAAATGGTATGGTTTGTATAGCCTACCATATTACGTACAATTTCAACGGCTTCGGCAAATTTAATCTGATGTTTTTCCGTTAATAAGCGAATTAATTCAGGAATCACCATTGAAGGGTGGGTATCATTGATCTGTACATACGCATAATCCGCTAAATCATGTAAGTTACTGCCACGCGCAATTGCTTCATCAATTAATAATTGTGCAGCATTTGATACCATGAAGTATTGTTGATAAATACGCAGTAATTCCCCATTCTTATCTGAATCATCTGGATAAAGGAATAAAGTCAGATTTTCTTCAATCGCAGTTTTATCAAACTCGATACCTTTTTTAATCAGTTTAGGATTCACTGATTGAATATCAAATAAATTGAGATAGTTTTTCGTTTCTTTCTTATAACCTAAAATATCAATGCGATCTAGTTTAGAGGTTAACGTAAATTTCTTAAATGGCACCTCATAGGTAATATCTGTTGGAATTAACCAAGAGTTATCTTCAATCCAATCATTAGGCTCCGCATGTTGTTCATTCTTTTTAAAGACTTGTTTGAACAACCCATAATGATAATTTAAACCTACCCCTTCAGCATTTAAGCCAAGTGTAGACATTGAATCAATAAAACAAGAAGCCAAACGACCTAACCCACCATTTCCTAAAGACGGTTCTGGTTCAATATCTTCAATATGACTTAATGATTTACCCGCACTTTCTAATTCTGTTTTGATATCTTGATACACACCAAGATTAATCAGGTTATTAGAAAGTAATTTACCAATTAAAAACTCTGCTGAGATATAGTAAACCTTACGTTTACCTGTGTTTTTAGGTTTATCTGCAGAAAGTGCTTTTACGTAATTTAATAATTGAATATAAGTTTCTTTATCACTTAATTGCTCAAGCGATTTATTGGTTTCGTTTTTTACAAATGTACTAAATTTAATCATTGTTTTTTCCTGATTAGCACGTTGATATAACGTGGTCATTTTTGCTAAAAAGTCTTTTTTATCTTGCGTTAAATCTGATTGCTGCATTCTCCATTGCCAGTTTCCACCAATTGTTGAAGGAACATTCATTCTTGAACTGGCTGGCAAATCTAAAACATCTTGCATTGTGGCGATCGCGGTATTGCTAACCGTTGCAAAAAGCTGACGAATCATCGCCTGACAAATCGATTCATCCTCACCACGATGCGTATAATCATTAATATATTGTTGCTGTTGTTCGGTAAGTCCGTTATACCAACCATTAGTTACTTCGTTATCATGTGTACCGGTATAAACAATGGAATGTGGGATGCAATAATGCGGGCTATCTAAACTTTTTCCGCTGACATCTTCAAAACCAAATTGCAAGATCTTCATACCTGGGTAATTACAATCTGCAAGCAATTTTCTGGCTTTATCATCAATATTACCTAAATCTTCGGCAATAATCGGTAAGTCACCCAATTGCTCTTTAACAGCTTTGAATAAATCATAGCCGGGACCTGGCTGCCAACTACCATATTTAGCAATATCGGCTTTTCCATCTACCTGCCAATAATCGGAAAAACCTTTGAAATGGTCGATGCGAAGTACATCATAAATCTTGAAACTTTCTTCAATACGATGAATCCACCACGCATAGCCTTGTTTTTTATGCTCTTCCCAAGCGTAAAGCGGATTGCCCCAAAGCTGTCCGGTTGCACTGAATTGATCCGCTGGAACTCCAGCAACAACAAGCGGATTGCGTTCTTCATCTAATTGGAAGAGTTCTGGTTTTGTCCAAACTTCTACACTATCTGCAGCCACGTAAATCGGCATATCACCGATAATCTTAATGCCTTTTTGATTCGCGTAATGTTTTAACTCGCTCCATTGTTTAAAAAAGAAATATTGCGTCACTTTAAAGTACTGAATTTGATCCGTTAACATCGTGCGATATTTTTCTAATGTTTTTGGATCGCGTGCAACGGCTTTTTTATCATCCCATTTTTGCAATGCTTGATTGCCGAAATGCTCTTTAATTGCCATAAACTCAGCAAAATCGTCCAACCATAATCGATTGTTTTTCTCGAAGTGATTGAAATCAGCTTGGAGTGATTGATTCGCTAAAAAATTTTTTACGGCTGTTTCTAAAATCGGACGGCGTGCGTAAAAGATACGTTCATAATCCACGCTAGTTGGATCATCACCAAAATTGACCGAAGCATAATCAGATTCTTTCAGTAAGCCCATTTGGGTTAGTAAATCAAAATCAATAAAGTGAGTATTACCTGCAATTGCAGAGAAAGATTGATAAGGTGAATCACCATAACTGGTGGTAGTAAGTGGAAGAATTTGCCAATAAGTTTGTTTAGTTTCAACTAAAAAATCGACAAAATCATAAGCCGATTGCCCAAAGCTACCAATCCCGAATGCATTTGGTAGCGAGGTAATGTGCATAAGAACACCACTTGAACGAGTAAGCATAATATTTCCTCTAGGAAGTTATATTTTGGCTCATTCTAACCTAACCGTATTTTTATGCAACAACTTATACGTAAAAGTTTAAAACATTTTCGTAAAAGAGTGACTGATATCACATTTTATACGTATAACATTTATGATTTTATGATATGCTATGGCGACACCTACGGAACGAACGGTCGATAAAAGGATTAAAAATGAGCAAATACAAGCAGGTCTATAATGAGATAAAGACCCAAATTAACAATGGTAATTTAGCACCATTGCAAGAACTCCCGAGTGAAAATGAACTCATGCAAAGCTATGGTTTTTCTAAAGATACTATTCGAAAAGCGCTTTCTTTACTTGAAATTGATGGCTATATTCAAAAGCAACAAGGCCGAAATTCGATTGTTTTAAAACATGATTTATCTAAACCACAGATGCTTTCTGAAATTAAAACCGTCAGCGAATTAAATAGTGCCTCAACGCACCAAGTAAAAACCACATTAACCAGCTTATATATTGTGCAGGGTGAAGAAGAGCTGATGCATATTTTTAATGTCGATGACCAGATTGATTTCTACCGTATTGCTCGCCTCCGTGAAATTGATGGCGAAGCCGTTGAATATGAGGTTTCTTATTTTGATCGCCGCATCGTACCTTTTATTAGCCGAGAAATCGCTGAACACTCTATTTATCACTATTTAGAAAACGAATTAAAATTAAAAATTAGTCACTCACAACGAAAAATTGTCTTTCGTTATGCAAATGAAGAAGAAAAAAAGGCAATTGATCTTGGTGAGTATGACATGGTTG
The DNA here is from genome assembly GCA_018369675.1 of Parahaemophilus parainfluenzae. GTDB lineage: Bacteria > Pseudomonadota > Gammaproteobacteria > Enterobacterales > Pasteurellaceae > Haemophilus_D > Haemophilus_D parainfluenzae_AC. The sequence goes on from JAGZBU010000013.1 coordinate 40,064, forward strand.
TGAATGTGACAAGCACCACTTATTTGTCGGATGGTCGACCGTTTCAATATGGGAGTATTAGCTATCGACCAGATAAAATTGCATTTACATCAACGGCAAAACGACATGTCTAGTTTTTGTAAATGATAGGTTGTTATTTAAAAAATTCATAAAAAAAAGTGCGGTCATTTTGATCTGCACCCCAAAAGTTGGACTAAACAACCAACAATTGAGGTGCAGATTTTTTATGGGTAAACACTACACAACAGAATTTAAATTACAGGTTCTT
>JAGZBU010000014.1:0-36527 GCA_018369675.1 Parahaemophilus parainfluenzae
AAGCCTTGATGTACGTCCTTATTTCAAACGAAATTACCTATATGGCGAAGCCATGACTCATATTTTGGGTTATGTTGGACGCATTAATGACCGAGATGTTGAGCGCCTAAAAAAAGAAGAAAAATTTGCTAACTACTCCGGTTCTACGGACATGGGGAAACTGGGTATTGAACGTTATTACGAAGAACAACTCCATGGTACAACCGGTTTCGAAGAGGTTGAAATTAATAACCGTGGTAAAGTTATTCGTAAACTACGTGAACAACCAGCCACCGCGGGTAAAAGTATTCATCTAACTATCGATTTTACCCTTCAACGCTATATTATGTCGCTCCTTTCAGGTCAAAAAGGCGCTGTTGTGGTGCTTGATCCGAAAGATAATAGCGTATTAGCGATGGTTTCAACACCAAGCTATGACAATAATTTATTCGTCGATGGCATTTCTTCTAGTGATTACAAACGTTTACTCGAAGATCCTACTCGACCGCTTTACAGTCGTGCGACACAAGGTGTGTACCCGCCTGCTTCTACTGTAAAACCATTCGTTGCTGTTGCAGCATTAACTGAAGGGGTGATTACGCCTAATACCACAATTTTTGACCCAGGCTACTGGACTTTGCCAAACTCAACAAAGCGTTTCCGAGATTGGAAAAAAACAGGGCATGGTTATACGGATTTAAACAAAGCCATTACTGAATCATCGGATACCTTCTTCTATCAAACCGCCTTTAATTTAGGTATTGATCGTTTCTCCATGTGGATGAAACGTTTTGGGTTTGGTATGCCTACAGGTATTGAAATTCAAGAAGAAGCCACGGCCAATATGCCGAGTAAAGAATGGAAACAAAAACGTTATAAAAAACCGTGGGTGCAAGGCGATACAATATCAGTGGGGATTGGCCAAGGTTATTGGACAGCGACACCATTACAAGTGGCAAAAGCGACCTCTATTGTGGTCAATAACGGTAAAATTCATACGCCACATTTAATGAAATCCGTTGAAGGTGCCACCATTGAGCCGTATCAAGACCCGCTTTTATATGAAGATATTACCGATCCGAAACAAGCTTATTGGGATGCGGCTAAGCGCGGCATGTTCAATGTGGTGAATTCAGGTGCAGGGACTGGACGAAAAGCCTTTATCGGCACGAATTACCATGTAGCAGGGAAATCCGGTACCGCACAGGTATTCAGCTTAAAAGAAAACCAAAAATATAATGCAGCGGGATTGAAAAAAGAATTACATGACCATGCTTGGTTTACGGCTTATGCGCCTTATGAAGATCCGAAATTAGTTGTGACGATTATTTTAGAAAACGCGGGAGGTGGTTCAAGTAATGCAGCACCAATTGCACGTCAAATTATGGATTTCTACTTGAATAAACGCTTGCCACAAATTGAACGTCAAGAAAATACTGAAAAAGAGAAAAAGACGGACCAAACTGATTTAGATGCGCCCGCACTAGAATCTCAACCAAGTGAGAATGAATAATGGAAGAAAAAGTGCCTTTATGCCTGCGATTATGGCAACGCTTACATATTGATTTTTTATTATTTATTGGATTAGCTGCTATTACAGCCTATGGAATGCTTGTGCTTTATAGTGCATCCGGCGCCAGTGAGGTGATGTTCCAAAATCGTATTATTCAGGTCATATTAGGTTTTGCTGTCATGATGATTATGGCGCAACTCCCCCCTAAATTTTATCAGCGACTCGCCCCTTACTTATATTTGGTGGGTTTTATCATGCTGATTTTGGTTGATGCTATCGGTACAACCAGTAAAGGGGCACAACGTTGGTTAGATCTTGGATTTATTCGCTTTCAGCCTTCTGAAATTGTCAAACTCGCGGTACCATTAATGGTCGCGGTATATTTAGGTAACCGTCCGCTACCACCGAAAATGAGCGAAACCTTTATTGCTATCGCCATGATTATTGTGCCAACTTTACTTGTGGCTATTCAACCTGACTTAGGTACATCAATCCTGGTTAGTGCATCAGGCTTATTCGTGGTATTCTTAGCAGGGATGAGTTGGTGGCTTATTCTTGCTGCTGTAGTTGGCTTAGCGGCATTTATTCCTATCATGTGGATGTATTTAATGCATGACTACCAACGCATGCGTGTATTAACGCTACTTGACCCTGAGAAAGATCCCTTAGGGGCGGGTTACCATATTTTGCAATCCAAAATTGCCATCGGTTCAGGCGGTATATCTGGCAAGGGATGGATGCAAGGGACACAATCCCAATTAGAATTTTTGCCTGAACCACACACTGATTTTATTTTTGCCGTGATGAGTGAAGAACATGGAATGGTCGGTTTTCTTATTCTGATGGCAATTTATTTGTTTATTATTATCCGTGGCTTAATAATTGCAGTAAATGCAGAAACCTCTTTCGGGCGTATTCTTGCGGGTGCAACCACACTGATATTCTTCGTTTATGTCTTCGTGAATATTGGTATGGTGAGTGGCATTTTGCCTGTTGTAGGAGTGCCTTTACCTCTCTTTAGCTACGGCGGTACCTCATATGTCGCCATCATGGCAAGCTTTGGTTTAGTGATGTCCATTCATACTCATAAACCTCGCTTTATGAAAGGGAACTAATTTCCCTTTTGGCTTTCTTATGAAGAGCACCGATAATCTTGAAAGTAATAAGTATGACATTAAAAAACATCTTAAAAACGACCGCACTTTTCACCTTGATAAGCAGCTCAAGTTTCTCTGCTTTTGCCGATACGCAAAAAATGTATGGTATTCAAGGGGATTCGCTGTCGATAACCACGACCGTTCAAGCGCCACAGAGCTATGAAGTGAATGGTAAAACATACACTACACAAGGCGATGAAGCGAAATCCTATTCAAAAGAAGGAACGGCAAGCTATTATCACCATAAATTTAATGGTCGTAAAACAGCTAATGGTGAACGCTACGATTCGGCACTTTTCACTGCCGCACATAAAACCTTACCTTTGAATTCTTATGCGGTTGTTACAAACTTACATAACAATCGCAAGGTGATTGTGCGGATTAATGATCGCGGTCCGTTTAGTGAGAAACGCATCATTGACTTATCCCATTCTGCTGCGAAAGAATTAGGCCTTATTGCTCGTGGTACAGGACAAGTAAGAATTGAAGCCTTACATGTGGATCATAAAGGTCAAATTTCAGGTGCGGGAGCAAAAACACTGGCTAAACATGCTAAAACGCAAGAAGCCAGTGAGCGTTTAGTCGTCAATAAAAATGACGAAAAAAAAAATCAAAACTTAGACAGCACAAACGATGCAAAAACTGTTTTCAAGCTAAAACTACTCGCGCTGTCGTCAAAAAGTCAAGCAGAAAGCATCATCACAAAACTCGCGTTAGATGACATCAAAACGGAAATTAACCAAAATGGACAAAATTACGAAATTCATTTTGGCCCATTAGCGGATCAATCGGATATGAATCAATTAAAAACAAAACTACAAAAAACGATCAATGGGCAACCCGTAATCGTTTATACTTATAAAAACCAATAAGCTATTAAAGGAAATGCTATGTTAAAACAATCTGCAAAATTGAAAAAAATTGTACTCTTCTCGGGATTAATGGCAGCATCAACATTTGCTGCGGCTGAAGACATTCAATACGGTATCGCTGTACCGGAAGTGAATGCGCAAACTTATGTTTTAATGGATTACAATTCTGGTGCGGTACTTGCATCACTTAACCCAGACCAACGCCAATACCCTGCTTCATTAACAAAAATGATGACTAGCTACGTGGTTGGTGCAGCATTAAAACAAGGTAAAATCCATAATGAAGATATGGTGACAATTAGCGAAAGCGCTTGGGGTAGAAATTTCCCTGATTCGTCAAAAATGTTCTTAAATTTAAATCAACAAGTGTCTGTGGGTGATTTAAACAAAGGGATTATCATTGTTTCTGGTAATGATGCCTGTGTTGCTGTAGCTGAACATATTTCGGGTACCGTGGCTAACTTCGTTGATACCATGAATAAATACGTTCAACAATTTGGCTTAAAAAATACTAACTTCACTACGCCACACGGCTTAGATGATCCAAACCAATATTCAACCGCACGTGATATGGCGATTATTGGTGCGCATATTATTCGTGATTTACCGGAAGAATATAAAATCTACGCTGAAAAAGACTTTACTTTCAACAAAATCAAACAACCTAACCGTAATGGTTTATTATGGGATAAAACCATTAACGTTGATGGTATGAAAACTGGTCACACAAGCCAAGCTGGTTATAACCTTGTCGCATCAGCCACAAGTCCAAACAATATGCGTTTGATTTCTGTTGTCATGGGTGTACCAACCTATAAAGGCCGTGAAGTCGAAAGTAAAAAACTCTTACAATGGGGTTTTGCTAACTTTGAAACCTTAAAAACTCAAAAAGCAGGCGAAGAAATTTCAAAACAATCTGTTTACTACGGTGATAAAGGTGACGTTAAACTTGGTGTCTTAGAAGATGGCTTTATTACCGTGCCAAAAGGTAAACAAGCTGACTTAAAAGCACGTTATGAATTAGACAACAAATACTTACAAGCTCCTTTAGCAAAAGGCCAAGTGGTGGGTAAAATCGTTTATCAATTAGACGGCAAAGATGTCGCTACCGTAAATCTTCAAGCATTAGAAGATGTACAAGAAGGCGGCTTCTTAGGTAAAGGTTGGGACTGGTTAGTGTTAACTGTTAAAGGATTATTTGACTAAATACCTTGAAAATTAACCGCACTTCCCCATTTATATCACATCAATAAATTCGTAAGGTGTTTGAATTTAGCTGATTCACGCACCTTATTCTTAAATTAAGGAAACAACATGGCAACCGAAAACGATTATGAAAAGCTAAAAGAAGTAATGGAATTCCCCGCTGCAATGACATTTAAAGTCGCAGGTGTTAACCGTGAAGGCTTAGCGCAAGACATCGTTGCGGTGATACAAAAATATTTACCGGGTGATTATATTCCAAAGGAAAAACCCAGCAGCAAAGGAACCTATAATTCTGTTTCAATTGATATCGTGGCACAAAACTTTGAGCAAGTAGAAACGCTTTACAAAGAGCTTGCTAAAGTTGAAGGTGTCAAAATGGTTATCTAAGATGAACAAAACAGATTTAATTGTCCGTCAATTAGGATTACAAGATTATCAAGAGATCTGGCACAAAATGCAGGAATTCACGGATAATCGAAATGCAGAAACCACCGATGAAATTTGGTTAGTTGAGCATCATCCTGTTTTCACACAAGGCCAAGCGGGCAAACCAGAACACTTATTACAACGCAGTGATATTCCTGTTGTACAATCGGATCGTGGTGGCCAAATTACCTATCATGGTCCTGGTCAGCAGGTCATGTATGTGCTCATTGATATCAAGCGTCATGAACATTTAAATGTTCGTCAATTAGTGACAGCACTTGAACAATCTGTTGTGAAAACCCTTGCAGACTATGGCATTGAAGGTTATCCCAAACCTGATGCACCTGGCGTGTATATTGATGGCAAAAAAATCTGTTCATTAGGTTTACGCATTCGAAAAGGCTGCTCTTTCCATGGGCTTGCGTTTAATATCAATATGGATCTCAATCCTTTCCATTACATTAATCCTTGTGGCTATGCAGGGCTTGAAATGTGTCAGCTTGCTGATTTTATCGGTAAAGAAGAGGCGACACTTGACAAGGTTTCCCCAAAATTAATTAAACACTTTGCCGAACTTTTGGGCTATAATGTTACAAATTTATAACATTCACTTTTATAACTCATTTAAAAATGCCTGAATCAGGCATTTTTCTTTAGGAAAGAACAATGTCAACGCCTTTTAAAATGGAACGCGGTGTAAAATACCGTGATGCAGCCAAAACATCAATTATCCCTGTTAAAAACATCGATCCTAATCAAGAATTATTGAAAAAGCCGGAATGGATGAAAATCAAATTGCCATCTAGCTCATTGAAGATCGAGACTATCAAAAACGGGATGCGTCGTCATGGCCTACATTCTGTCTGCGAAGAAGCGTCTTGTCCAAATTTACACGAGTGCTTTAACCATGGTACGGCAACCTTTATGATTTTAGGGGCGATTTGTACTCGTCGTTGCCCTTTCTGTGACGTTGCACATGGTAAACCATTACCACCCGATCCGGATGAACCACGTAAATTAGCTGAAACTATCCAAGATATGAAGTTGAAATATGTGGTGATTACCTCTGTAGACCGTGATGATTTACCTGATCGTGGTGCAGGTCATTTTGCTGAATGTGTAAAAGAAGTGCGTGCATTAAACCCTGGCATCAAAATTGAGATTTTGGTTCCTGATTTCCGTGGACGTATTACTCAAGCCTTAGAAAAATTAAAAGACAATCCACCGGATGTGTTCAACCACAACTTGGAAAATGTGCCACGTTTATATAAAGAAATTCGTCCGGGTGCTGATTATCAGTGGTCTTTGAAATTACTTCATGATTTCAAAGAAATGTTCCCAAACATCCCAACAAAATCAGGTTTAATGGTTGGATTAGGTGAAACTAATGAAGAAATTCTTCAAGTCATGGAAGACTTACGTGCAAACGGCGTAACCATGCTTACACTGGGTCAATATCTTCAACCTAGTCGCCATCACTTACCGGTTGCGCGCTATGTGCCACCAGCCGAATTTGATGAGTTCCGTGATAAAGCCAACGCAATGGGCTTTGAACACGCAGCCTGCGGCCCATTTGTTCGCTCTTCCTACCATGCTGATTTACAAGCAAGTGGTGGACTAGTGAAGTAATCAAAAACAGATAAAAAAATGACCGCACTTTGAATCTCAAATGCGGTCATTTTTTATATTATCCTTTCAACTAGTCAGTTGCTGCTGGCTTCTCTTCTTCGCCCTCATCAGTCTCCATCATGCTTTCTTGACGAAGATCTTCAAGCGTGCGACCATTAATTAAGTAGCCATTTTCCGTTTTTTCCACTCTAGAAACGTAATTATCACCTTCTTCCACAAATTCTCGATGAAGTTTTCCATCATGTTTCACAAAGCTACCTAAATATTGCCAAAAGTATGAATTTTCCTTAATAGCTAAGGCTTTTTCATTTTGATCATCAAACAACATTTTACTTAATGTCAGGTTAAATGTGCCTTCAATATTATCTGGAATCATATCTGATGAATCATCTTCTGGCACTTGAGGCACAATACCACTCACTTCCAATTTAACTGGATAAGCATTAGTCTCCGGATAAGTATTTAGATTCAAATTCAACGTTGCATTATCAACGATTAAATCAAGCTCTTTCCATGAGTTTTTGATGTATTTATCAAATGTGGCTGACGTTAAATGCGTGCTGCATAAGGCCCCATAAAACGGTGCTGAGCAAAATCTTGCTGATAAATGCGCTTTGCTGTGATTAATTTTAAATGGTGCATCAACCGCTAATTTTTCAAATTGGAAGCCTGCACTTGGATAACTGGCTTTGTTCGCTGACAATGTGATATGTTCATTATATTGATCATTGTCTAAAGTTTCCGTCTGATCACTAGCTGATACGTCATCAAGCACTAAATCGGCCATATTAAATGATTTTAATGCTGCCTCAATATTGGTTTTACCAATAAACTCTTTCACCCATTTATCTTTGGCATTCAAGAAGTCTTTATTGTCTTTTGACGGTGCCTCTTTCTCAGCAAAAGCATCTAATAAAAACGGTACAAACGCCAATTCGTTTGCCATGTTATAATCCTCTAACTGAATATTAACTTTACCGCCTTTAGCTTCCCATTTACGTTCTTCATCGGCAGGCGTTTGCTTCACACTTTCAACATTCAGTTTAAAATCCACATTGGCCTTGGTTAAATCCGTATTCGCCAACTTAAGTTCAAGACCGGCATTTTGTAAGTTAAAGTAAGGTTGATTATTTTTAGGCACATTGACAGAAAGCACGGATAACGAACCATCAAAACGATCGTTTTGTGTAAAAATTTTCGTTAACAAATTGACGCCGTCTTTAATGTCTAGGGAGCCATCACTTAATTTTTTAAATTCATGATGAAAATTGACCGCACTTGGCACGCCATTTTGTTTAATCAATAAATTTAAACCACCCGCTGTTGCTTGGCTTTCTTCTGTCGTACGACTTTTATTGGCAACGCGCAAAATATCACTGCTGAATTTTGTACTCAGATCACGCTTATCTGCTTCGCCTGGTTTTACGTCAAAATGATAAGTCGCATTTTTCATATAAACATGGGTGTTTTCCCCATTTAACAATGCTACTTCGGCATTTTTCGCGGTTAGGTCAATACTTGATAGATCGTATTGATTTGCACCAACTGGCACGAGGTGAGCTTCACCATCAATTTCTTCAAGTTTCGTGTCTTTATCGTAATTAAAACCACTTAAGGTAGTTTTCAGCTCAACTTCTTTATTTTTTAAGAAATGAAGACCGATAGAAAGGTTTTGGGACTTATTCGCAAAATCACGGAATTCCGTCAAAATATCAGACTGTAAATAATCTCCTACCGGCGAAAATTTGCTGTTAATTGTATTTTTATCAATCGAGATATTTAATGTTTTATTTAGTTGACGAACTAATTGATCGGATAACTGTGACTCAGCCGTAATAAAGAAAGGTAACGCGGTAAGCTTGGTTGAAATCACACTCGTGTTTTTCGACTCACTATTTTTTACGCTAAAGATTAACTCACGAATAAAAAAGTTTTTCGCAGTTTGTGTCACGTTTAATGTCGCTTGATTATCCAAAGAGTAAGGGAAATTTTTTAATACCTGATCAATTTTGTGGTTGGTATAAAATTGTGCGCCGATCCCAAGTGCCACTGCGATAGCCGAAATCGTCAATATTATTGTTTTTTTCTTGCTCATAACGTCCCCAGATGCGATCTCAATTTACGATCTCAAAATCCTTTTGAAAAATTAACCGCACTTTTCTCTTCAAAGTGCGGTCAGTTTTCAATCTTTTTTAGCCTAAAATTTTATCTAACTCTTGGCTTACAGCTTCCACTTTTTGAGTACCATCTAAACGGAAATATTGCGTATTACCTGCTTTTGCTTCAGCTTGGTAATAATCAATTAATAGACTGGTTTGTTTGTGGTAAACCGCTAAACGATCTAATACAGTTTCTGGTTTATCATCTGCACGGATAATTAAATCTTCACCCGTCACATCATCTTTACCTTCCACTTTTGGTGGGTTGTAAACGATGTGGTAAGAACGACCAGATGCTTGGTGTACACGACGACCACTCATACGTTCAACGATCACTTCATCTGGTACATCAAACTCTAAAACGTAGTCAATTTTCACGCCTGACTCTTTTAACGCATCCGCTTGTGGAATCGTACGTGGGAAACCATCTAATAAGAAACCATTTGCACAATCTGGTTGAGAAATACGATCTTTTACTAACGCCACGGTTAATTCATCCGGTACTAATTTCCCTTCATCCATTAATGCTTTTGCTTGTTTGCCTAATTCTGTCCCCGCTTTGATCGCTGCACGGAACATATCCCCTGTTGAAATTTGTGGGATACCAAACTTGTTCATAATAAATTGTGCTTGTGTGCCTTTTCCTGCACCAGGTGCACCTAAAAGAATAATTTTCATACAAATCTCCAATAAATAATAGACCCGTTTAAAATACCGTTAAAGCCTTGTTTGGTCAAATGATTTTGCTGTTAATTTTGACCGCACTTTATTTTATTTTAAGCTTTTTCATTTCCTTTTTCATTCCATGGCGCCACCCAGAATAAACAAATCATTCCTGGGATAGCGAGGAATAAACAAATCCAGAAAAAATGATAGTAACCTACTGCTTTGACTAAGTAACCCGATAACATACCAAGCCCTTTACTTGGTAAAGCAGAAAGGCTGGTAAATAAAGCTAACTGAGTGGCTGTATAAAGCGGATTCGTTTCGCGAGCCATAAAGGCGACAAAGGCAGCAGTACCGAGACCGACACCGATATATTCACCCGCAATCACGAAACCTAATTTCCAAAGTTCTGCGGCTCCAATATGGTCAAAATGTCCAAATGCAGCCAACCAAATAAATCCACCAATAGTAATCAATTGGATAAAACCAAATACCCATAATGCGCGATTAATGCCTAGGCGCAACATAATCACACCACCCACGAGACCGGCAGAAATACTTGCCCAAAGTGAGGTACTTTTTACCACCAACGCAATATGCTCTTTTTCAAAGCCCATGTCATAGACGAATTTCGTTTGTAACGTAGTAGCAAATGAATCGCCAAATTTATACAAGAATAAAAAGAGTAAAAAACCAATGGCTTGGGCAACGCCTTTGCGTTGGAAGAACTCTTTCAAAGGTATCCAAAACACCACATAGAAAGGTTGACCACGATCGACCTGTGCAATGTTTGGTTCTTTCGCTAAAAAGAGCGTCATAAATATGCCCGCTAGCATACAAAGTGCGGTCAATAAAAAGACGGTTTCCCATGGATAAATCGTCGCTAAATAAAGCGAGAGCCCGCCAGGAATTAAGCCTGCAACACGATAAGCATTAATATGGATGGTGTTCCCCAATCCTAATTCATTATCCGTTAAAATTTCACGACGATAAGCATCGAGTACAATATCTTGTGTCGCAGAGAAAAAGGCAATAAATGTGGCAATTTTAGCCACCGTACTTAACTCTGCCACGGGATCAAACTGACTAATCGCATAAAGGGAAATCAGCAAAATCACTTGAGAAATCAATAACCAACTACGACGACGCCCTAAAAAATGTGGGAAATAGCGATCTAATAACGGCGCCCATAAAAACTTCAAACCATATGGCACCATCACCCCTGTCAATGCACCGATTAATTCAACGGAAAGCCCTTTATCTGTCAACCATACAGGCAACATTTGCAATAACACGAAAAGTGGTAAACCCGAACTAAATCCAGTGAAAACACAGATCAGCATTTTGCGGGTAAATATTTGACTAGAAAGGGATTGTTCTGACATAAAGTGCGGTTATTTTTGAGCGTGTTTTATCTGATTGAAATATTAAGGGCGGAATGATACTCCGCCCAACAAGAGTGAGATTAATCTCGGTATCCTTTCGGATTATTTTTTTGCCAATTCCAGGTGTCTTTCATCATTTGCTCAAGACCACGTTCAGCTGTCCAATTTAACTCTTTTGCAGCAAGGCTTGGATCGGAATAGCAGGTTGCAATATCACCCGGACGACGTGCCACAAGGCGATATGGAATTTTAATATTGTTCGCTTGCTCGAACGCTTTCACCATATCAAGCACAGAATAACCAGTACCTGTACCTAAGTTATAAATGTGTAAACCTGCGTCATTTTCATGGCGATTTAATGCTTTTAAGTGACCAATCGCTAAATCCACCACGTGAATATAATCACGTACACCTGTGCCGTCATGAGTATCATAATCGCTACCAAACACGGAAAGTTGCGGTAATTTACCGATCGCAACTTGGCTGATATAAGGTAATAGGTTATTTGGAATACCATTTGGATCTTCACCAATCAAGCCACTTGCGTGTGCGCCCACTGGGTTGAAATAACGTAAGATCGTCATACTAAATTGTGGTTCAGCTTTCGCAACATCGGTCAGAATTTGTTCGACCATGTATTTAGAGGTACCGTAAGGGTTGGTTGTACCGCCCACTTTGCAATCTTCTGTAATTGGAATAATTTCCGGATCACCATAAACCGTTGCAGATGAACTAAATACAAAGTTCCACACACCTGCTTTTTTCATTTCTTGAATGAGAACAATCGTACCAGCAACATTATTCATATAGTATTCAGCGGGTTTCTGAACACTTTCACCCACAGCTTTTAAACCTGCAAAATGGATTACCGACTGAATGCTGTTTTCAGCAAAGATTTTTTGTAATAAAGCACGATCTAAAATATCGCCCTCATAAAATTTCACGTCTTTGCCCGTGATTTCTTTTACGCGTTCTAAAGATTTTGGGGATGAATTACATAAATTATCCAATACTACCACTTCTTTATTTGCATTTAATAATTCCACTACAGTGTGTGAACCGATATAGCCTGCGCCACCCGTTACTAAAATAGCCATGAGTTACTCCTTAATCATTTTGTTCGCAAATTATAACATTGATTTCTACGATACATAAATTTATCCCCTCTTTTGACCGCACTTTGGTGTGATCGTTGTCACAGAATAAACATTTTTCTCTGAAATTTTGATTTGAGTCATTGAAGCGCTTCGCGATGAGGCGAATAATAGCCTCCTAAAATCAAAAAGATAAAGGAAGACAACATGAAACCTCAAACACTTCAAAAAACCGCACTCGCACTACTTGTTGGTTGGTATGCTGCTAATGCAGCCGCTTATTCTGAACAAGGCCAAGCCGGTAATACCAAAAGTTGGGAAAGCGCTGAATACCTCAAAGATTGGGGCTTAACCTCAATGAATGCCTCCACGGCTTATGCTCTTAGCTTTAATGGCTCAGGCGTGAAAATTGGTGTGATGGATTCAGGTGTGCTATTAAACCATCCTGAATTTCAAGACGGTCGAATCCACGTTGTAAAAACGGAAGGGACTTATAGTAAAGATGGCATGCGTTATCCCGATGCATCGGTGGGAAATGGTCCAATTAATAAAAATGAACCCGTAAAAAACGGCAAACGCAATTTCGATAAAACAGATAATGGCATCTTCACTAAAGGTGAAGCCTTCAATATTGACGGGGCATGGCATAAATATACCAATGATGCGCACGGTACGCACGTTGGCGGTACAATGGCGGCAAGCCGTGACGGCAACGAAATGCACGGTGTAGCATTCGGCGCCAATCTCTATTCTGCCAACACGGGTGGTAACGACAACATGACCTATGGTCCAAATCAAGACTATAGTTTCTTCTTACAAGGCTACTCTGCCCTCGCGGATGCGGGCGCAAAAGTAATTAATAACAGTTGGGGGTCAAACCGTCGTGTTAATTCATCCTTTGCCGGTGCATTAGGCTATAAACCAAAATATGATTGGCGTGATGTACCAGAATATGGCGTGCAATATTATGATGTACCAAAAGCACCTGAGCCAATTTCCAGTCCTGCAGCACATATTTATTTAAGTAATTTAGGCGAAGCTGAAAAAGCTTATTATCAATTTGTCACGAGTGGTGAGAAAAACTTTGTTGATGCGGCTTATGAAGTGGCAAAAAATAAACAAGTGATTCAAGTCTTTACAGCGGGTAACCGTAGTATGATGGCTGAGTCCTTTACGCGCGCGATGTTGCCTTATTTTAGACCTGATGCAGAAAAATACTGGGTAAACGTTACTGGACAAGTGGGTGGTGAAGGCTATCCAAATGATTCAAATGACGATGTGAGTGATGAAAAAGCAGGCGCAGATATTCAAGAATTTAACCTCGCCGGCCATTCAAAATGGTGGACGATTGCGGCGCCATCCGCCAACATCTATTCCTCCTACATTCAATTACAAGACAACAATACTTATGGTGACCCTATTTACAAATCAGCCGGTGGTACTTCAATGGCTGCCCCACACGTAAGTGGTGCATTAGGTGTCATTCTTTCTCGCTATCCATACATGACAACCGATCAAGCGCGTGATGTCATGCTAACCACAGCAAGACAAACCACGCTTCGTAAAGGGCTTGAAGGTAAACCATTAGAACGTTGGGAAACTGAACAAGGTGTACCAAGTAACGTTTGGGGCTGGGGGATTTTAGATCTTGGCAAAGCGATGTTTGGCCCAGGTCAATTCTTAGGAAACATGAAAATCAACCTCAATCAAAATGATGTTTGGTCAAATGATATTAGCGATAAAGCCATCAAAGCACGTCAAGTCGAAGATCAAGCTGAAGCGACGACTTGGGCAACACGCAAAGCAGAATTAGAAGCATTAATGCAAAATCGTGCAGGTGCGACAGCTGAAGAAAAAGCAGAATATCAAGTAGGTTTAGCGCGTGAAGCCGCTCGTAATGAACGTGCTGCACAAGGCTATGTTGGTGCATTAACTAAAAATGGGGCTGGCACCTTAACCCTCACCGGTAATAACAGCTTCACTGGTGCAATTACTGTAAATGAAGGTCAACTTTCAGGGTTAAATCAATCCCTTGGTTCGGCACAACAAGTCATCGTAAAACAAGGTGCAACATTGGAAGTGTTACCAAAAGCGGAAGTCACTAAACCAAGTGAGAATGGATTTGTTACCGAAACCTTAACCAGCACCGCGAAAACGGTCACTGCGACAGTGGAAAAAGGTGGTCGTTTCTTACTGAATAATGGTATTGCTAACGTCAATGCAACCTTTGCAGACGGTTCTGTTTTAGTGCCAAATAAATTTGACGAAGAAATTCTGCCTCAATTACAAAAAGATCCACAAAAAGCGGTATCTGTGCAAGGTACAGGCTCATTTGTAGGGGCTGAAAATGCGATAGTTGAAACACCTCGCACTTATGATTTCTTTGCCGTTAAAAATGAAAGTAATGCGAATACGTTGAAAGTGACCGTTCAGAAAAAAGCCCTTTCATCTGCAGCAACGACTGAAAATGAAGTGGCTATCGCCAATGCCTTAGATGCAGCAACAAGCAGTGCAGCATATCAAAGCCTCATTTGGGGAACAAAAGAGAATGCTCGCCAAGCCTTTGCTCGTTTAAGCTATGATGAAGATCTCGCTGCCGAACAACACAATGTGTTAAATGGCTTATTGCTTCGTCAGCAACTTGCCCAACCAGGTGCAGTAAGAGCACAACTTAATACCGGCACACAAATTTGGACAAGTGGCACCTTCACCCACTTCAGCACGGATAGTTTAAGCAGCCATGCGTACAACCAACTTGTGGGTATTGATACAACAATAGATACAAACAAACATTTAGGTGTATTTGTTGGTTCAACACAAAATAGCCACAAAATTGACCGCACTTCGAAAGATCGTGCCGTGCATTTAGGCTTAACGGCTGAACATCGTTTCAACGTGTTAACACCGAAAATTGGATTTATTCAAAGCTGGGGTAAACACGAACAACGTGCTGAATTTGCACAAGGTGTGAAAACCCATAGCCAAACACAAAATGTCTTTGCTGAACTTGCCTACACTGGCTTAAAAGGCGAACATTTTGCGCTTGAACCTTATGCTGGCGTAAGCTATATGCACATCAAAAACAAAGGCGTGACAAAAGGCGAAGTGCAGTTAAAAGACAACAATCGTGATTTAATCGTCACCTCTGTCGGTTTACGTCCATCCATTCCATTTGCAATTGGTGGCGTTCAATTAAATCTATTAGGTGATGTGGCTTATCATCGTTTCCATAAAGATAAAGCCGCTGAAGGCAGCTTGGTTATCAATAATCAAGGCGTAGCAAATCTTTATGGTAAAGAATTGAAAAATGTCGTCACGACAGGTGTGGCATTACAAGCTCAATTTACACCAGTATTGAGTGTGAAAATCGGCTATCAAGGTGCTTACAACCACGATACCAAAGCGAATAATGTTAATGCAGAATTACGTTTCTCATTTTAACGATATTCAATAAGACAAAAAGTGCGGTCAGTTTTAGAGAAGTTTTAAAACTCTTTGAAAATTGACCGCACTTTGTATTAGATACTTTTAGTTATATGCATTTCAGATATCTAAAAACTTAGTCCTACAATGCTCAATTCTAAGGGATATATTTCTGAAACATCTAGCCATTAAAATTCAATTTAATATTTCCATATATATTTCATCCTCAAAGTTATCAATACTAGAAATATCTAAAATACACTCACCAATCCTTTTAACATGAAAACTGAATATAGAACTAAAACCAAACTCATTACTTTTAAAACACAAAAACAAGACACAAGGCTTATTAGGAAAGACTTTATTCCATTTATCCTTGAAAGCATTAACAAAACAAAATGATTCTTTCTTAACATTCTTATGGATGTAATCTTCAATATATATTTTATTAATAGAAAACTCATACCCAGAGAAATCTAAAAATTGTTCTTTAATATTATCAATGGTTATATCATTACTATACTCACCTCTCCATAACCAACTAAAAAAAACACATTTATTTATCTCAACAAACCCCTTATCTAATATGCAAGATAATTCTGTAGATAAATTTTCATGACTACAAACCTCATTAAACGAATCTCTCATTTTTGAATTCATATAAATCATTTTTCCTCCAAAAATAATTTAAACCTTTATCTATATCCCTCTAAAATTGGGTTATTCAATGTTTCTTGTATATAAACCAAAGGTTCACTACCACATTTTGCTATGATTCTTTGCTTTTATTTTCACAACAGAGAATATCACATAAGTATTCGCTGAACCCACTCCAACATTCGCATTTTTAATACTAATAGATAAAAACAAAAGGCATCAATCTGATGCCTTTTAAATTCATTAAATGAACAATTAACGTTCGCTCCAACGTTTTATCAATTAGCGAATCACTTCTTTAGCTTACTTCAAAAATGCCGCATGATAGGCAATATGCTCACCAATAAAACTGGCGATGAAGTAATAGCTATGATCGTAGCCTTTGTGGAAGCGCACATCGATCGGTTGATTTGCCGCACGACAGGTTTCGATAAAATCTTCGGTGCGTAATTGTGTTGGCAAAAACTCATCTTCTAAGCCCTGATCAATACGCATACCTTGCACTTTATAGCCTTGTTGAATGAGTGAGCTGGCATCATATTGCTGCCATTTTTCACGATCTTTCCCTAAATAAGCAGTAAAGGCTTTTTCTCCCCAAGGCACGAGGCTTGGCGATAAAATAGGCGAAAAAGCAGAAACACTTTGATAACGTTCTTGGTTTCGTAGTGCCAATACCAATGCACCGTGCCCGCCCATTGAATGCCCCATAATGGAACGTTTGCCGTTGGTAGGGAAATTTGCTTCAATCAGACCTGGCAATTCATTCAAAATATAATCATACATTTGATAATTCGTCACCCAAGGCTGCTCGGTCGCATTAAGATAAAAGCCCGCACCTTGCCCTAAATCGTAAGCTGCATCGTTCGGCACTTGCTCTCCACGAGGGCTAGTATCAGGCGCAACCACAATCACTTGATGTTCTGATGCATAACGTTGAAAGCCCGATTTGGTAATGAAATTTTGTTCCGTACACGTTAAGCCGGAAAGCCAATAAATCACACCAAGCGGTCGATTTTCCGGATTATTTGGCAAATAGGCGGCAAATTTCATTTCGCATTGAAGCGTTTGGGCATCATGTGCCCAAACTTGTTGCAAACCGCCAAAAATTTGATGTTGTTCAATCAGTTTCATAGCGTACCTTAGTAATGAATAACCGTGCGGATCGATTTACCTTCGTGCATTAACTCAAATGCTTCATTGATTTGATCGAGTGTCATTGTGTGAGTTACAAACGGTTCTAACTGGATGTCACCTTTCATTGAATCTTCCACCATTTTCGGAAGTTCAGAGCGACCTTTCACGCCACCAAATGCCGTGCCTTTCCAAACACGACCTGTTACCAACTGGAACGGACGAGTTGAAATTTCTTGTCCAGCACCCGCTACACCGATGATAATGGATTGTCCCCAACCACGGTGTGCACTTTCTAATGCTTGACGCATTACGTTTACATTGCCGATACATTCAAAGGTATGGTCAATGCCCCATTTATTGATGTCTAACAACACATCTTTAATCGGTTTATCGTAATCGTTAGGGTTTAAACAATCCGTTGCACCAAACTGTTTTGCCAACTCGAATTTTGCAGGATTGGTATCGATAGCAATAATACGACCCGCTTTAGCTTGACGTGCACCTTGCACCACAGCTAAACCAATCGCTCCCAAGCCAAACACCGCAACAGAGTCACCTTCTTGCACTTTTGCTGTATTATGTACCGCACCAATACCTGTGGTAACGCCACAGCCAAGTAAACATACTTGTTCGTGGTTCGCTTCTGGGTTGATTTTCGCCAGTGACACTTCTGCAACAACAGAATATTCACTAAAGGTTGAACAGCCCATATAATGATAGATTGGCTGACCTTGATAAGAAAAACGCGTCGTGCCGTCCGGCATTAAACCTTTACCTTGTGTATCACGCACTGAGACGCATAAGTTGGTTTTACCTGAACGACAAAACTCACATTCACCACATTCTGCGGTGTAAAGCGGAATAACGTGATCACCTGGTTTTACGCTTAACACGCCTTCGCCCACAGCAACGACTACACCGGCACCTTCGTGCCCAAGCACTACTGGGAATACGCCTTCAGGATCACTTCCTGATAATGTAAATGCATCAGTATGGCACACGCCCGTGTGAGTGTTGCGGATTAACACTTCGCCTTTGCGTGGCATTTCTACGTCGATTTCTACAATTTGTAAAGGTTGATTTGGGGCGAATGCCACCGCTGCTCGAGATTTGATCGTTGAATTGATTTGTTTAATTTCCATTGTTTTTCCTCTTAATTCATTGACAAAGTTGCCTTGCCTAAGCAAGATAGTAATAGTTTATACTTTAGAGCTCACTCTAAGGCAAGAGTTTTTTGCAACTTTTTATTTGGAAGGAAGGGAAATGACTTACACCACAGCTAAAGCTGCCGAAAAAATCGGTATTTCTGCCCACACTTTACGCTTTTACGACAAAGAGGGCTTATTGCCTAACGTTGGACGCGATGAACACGGTAATCGCCGTTTTACAGATAACGACTTGCAATGGTTGAGTTTATTACAATGCTTGAAAAATACAGGCATGAGCTTAAAAGACATCAAACGCTTCGCTGAATGCACCACTATTGGCGACGATACCATTGACGAACGCCTTGCATTATTTGAAAGCCAAACAGAAAATGTGAAGCGCCAAATTGCCGAATTAAAACGCTATCTAAACTTGCTGGAATACAAGTTAGCATTTTATCAAAAAGCCAAAGCATTAGGCTCGGTGGAAGCCGTGAATTTGCCACAGATTCCTGAAACGACTTAAGTTAAGAGTTTGGTTCAACTTTTTGGGTGCAGGTCAAAATTGACCGCACTTTATACCAAGAAATAATGCAAAAAGTGCGGTTAGGTTCTCTGGTGTTTTTGTTTAAAGGTTTAAGATCCAGCGTAAACAATTAATTATTTACACACATTATCTTGTTACTTGAAACTCCTTCTACCATAAAGAAAAAAAATAAAGTAACCACTTGATACAAATAATGTCATTTTTATTAAAAATGAGAGGTTCTTTATACCAAAATCAATCTATTCTAGCTCAAAAATAGATATTGAATTATCAATATTATAAAGCAATCTACCAACTATTAACGATAATAATGAAAAAGAGACTCCAATAAAAATAGAAAATAGAATATCTAGTATTAGCCTTTTCATTACTTACTTCCTCTTTGATACTCATTACAAGTACGATTAAAAACATTCTGATTCTAGGAGTGTATGCAGCTCATTTTAATAATACTTTATATTCATCTATAAAAACAAAAGGCATCAACGTGATGCCTTTTCAATTCATTAACATGAAAAATTAACGTTCATTCCAACGTTTGATTGATTCACGAATCACTTCTTTCGCTTCTTCTACATCGCCCCAGTGAGTCACTTTCGTTGAACCTGGTTTTTTCAATGCTTTGTAGTTATTGAAGTGGAATTCAATTTGTTTGATTAATTGCGCTGGCACATCTGCAAGGCTGTTGTATGCATTGCCGGTATCGCGGTCATCTGCTGGCACACAAACGATTTTATCGTCCACTTCGCCATCATCGACGAATTTCATTACACCGATAACTTTTGCTTCAAGGAATACACCAGTTGCAAGTGGTTGACGAGTTAATAATAAAACGTCTAACTCATCGCCATCTTCGTCTAAAGTTTGTGGAATGAAACCATAGTTAGTTGGTTTTGCGAAGATCGCTGGCTCAACACGGTCTAATTGGAATGCCGCAACTTTACGGTTCCATTCGATTTTGTGGCAGCTACCTTCTGGAATTTCATTTACCACATTGATAATGCCGGCATCTACATCGCCTGGCGTTAAAATTTGATTAAAATCAGCCATTGTTTTTCCTTTTTTTGATTACGTTAAAAACTTTCAGAGTATAGCAGTTTTTAGTCGATAAAAAAACATGCGAAAAACATCCTCAAAACTGACCGCACTTTCCCGTCAGCCTGACAAAAAAAACGATTGCGCAAACGTTTACTTTTAAATAATTTGCTATAAAATAGCACGTCTTTTTTTGATTATTAACCTAGGGGACTTTATGTCAAGTTTAGAAAAAACCTTTGAACTCAGCAAACGCGGTTCAACGGTTCGTCAAGAAATCATCGCGGGTTTAACCACCTTCTTAGCCATGGTGTATTCCGTGATTGTTGTGCCTAAAATGCTTGGTGATGCAGGCTTTCCGGCTGAATCAGTGTTTATCGCAACCTGTTTAGTAGCAGGTCTTGGTTCGATTTTAATCGGCTTTTGGGCAAATGCGCCAATGGCGATTGGCTGTGCCATTTCACTAACTGCTTTCACTGCATTTAGCTTAGTCATTGGGCAAGGTGTTTCTATTCCTGTGGCATTAGGTGCCGTATTCCTCATGGGTTTGGTGTTCACCTTAATTTCGGCAACAGGTATTCGTTCATGGATTTTACGTAATCTACCGTCAAGCATTGCACACGGTGCGGGGATCGGGATCGGCTTATTCTTACTTTTAATCGCCGCAAATGGCGTAGGCTTAGTGGTCGGCAACAAAGCGGGTTTACCGGTTAAATTAGGTGATTTCACTTCGTTCCCTGTGATGATGTCTTTAATTGGCCTTGCATTCATTATCGGCTTAGAAAAAATGAAAGTGAAAGGCGGGATTTTATGGGTCATCATCGCGATTACTATCGTAGGTTTAATCTTCGATCCAAACGTCACATTCAATGGCCAAATCTTCAAAATGCCAACCTTTGGTGAAAACTCACTTTTCTTACAATTAGATTTACAAGGTGCATTACAACCTGCCATTTTACCCATTGTCTTTGCGTTAGTGATGACTGCCGTATTTGATGCAACAGGTACTATTCGTGCCGTTGCAGGACAAGCGGACTTATTAGATAAAGACGGACAAATCATCAACGGCGGTAAAGCCTTAACCTCTGACTCTGTAAGTAGCTTATTCTCAGGCTTATTTGGTACTGCGCCAGCCGCTGTTTATATTGAATCTGCAGCAGGTACAGCCGCAGGCGGTAAAACTGGTATCACCGCTATCGTGGTCGGCGTATTATTCTTATTAATGTTATTCTTCCAACCACTTGCCTTCTTAGTGCCAGGTTACGCAACTGCACCGGCGTTAATGTATGTGGGCTTATTAATGCTAAGCAATGTAAGCAAATTAGACTTCGATGATTTCGTGGGCGCAATGAGCGGCTTAGTTTGCGCGGTATTCATCGTTTTAACGGCAAACATCGTAACCGGTATCATGCTTGGCTTTGCGGCATTAGTGATTGGTCGTATCGTGAGTGGCGATGTGAAAAAACTCAACATTGGCACAATTATCATCGCCATTGTACTTGTCGCATTCTATGCTGGCGGCTGGGCGATTTAATTAAATGCATCTTGATAAGGCGAACGAATGGTTCGCCTTTTTTATTTCTAGCCTTAAAAAAACAATCGAAAAACCAACCGCACTTTTACTTTACAAATCCCTAAATCCGCCTAAAATACAGGCCTTTAATACGGCTTGCCAAAAGCAAGCTACTGACCTGAAATCAGACAAGAGAACATTATGACAACCCCATTTAAACCTGAATTACTCTCCCCTGCGGGCTCCCTCAAAAACATGCGCTACGCCTTCGCGTATGGCGCAGATGCCGTTTATGCAGGCCAACCCCGTTACAGCTTACGCGTACGTAACAATGAATTTAATCACGCCAATTTAAAAATCGGGATCGATGAAGCCCATGCGCTTGGCAAAAAATTCTATGTAGTGGTGAACATTGCACCACATAACTCCAAACTCAAAACCTTTATCAAAGATTTACAACCTGTGATCGACATGGGCCCTGATGCCTTAATTATGTCTGACCCAGGCTTAATCATGTTGGTGCGTGAAAACTTCCCGGATATTGATATTCACCTTTCTGTACAAGCAAATGCGGTAAACTGGGCAACGGTAAAATTCTGGAAACAAATGGGGTTAACTCGTGTGATTTTATCGCGCGAATTGTCCATTGAAGAGATCGCTGAAATTCGCCAACATGTGCCCGATATCGAACTCGAAATTTTCGTACACGGTGCGTTGTGCATGGCGTATTCTGGCCGTTGCTTGCTTTCTGGCTATATCAACAAACGCGACCCTAACCAAGGCACTTGTACGAATGCTTGCCGTTGGGAATACAAACTGGAAGAAGGTACGATGGATGAAGTGGGCAATATCGTGCCAAAAATCGATCCTGCTCAACAAATCGAAGTGAAAAATGTGGCGCCAACCTTGGGTGAAGGTGCAGTAACGGATAAGGTTTTCCTTTATACCGAATCACAAAAGCCCGATGAGCAAATGACGGCGTTTGAAGATGAACACGGCACTTACTTTATGAACTCAAAAGACCTGCGTGCAGTACAACACGTGGAAAAATTGACCGCACTTGGCGTCCATTCTTTAAAAATCGAAGGTCGTACTAAATCATTCTATTACTGCGCAAGAACCGCACAAGTTTACCGCAAAGCTATTGATGATGCGGCTGCAGGCAAACCATTTGATGAAAGCTTAATGGATACTTTGGAATCCCTTGCACACCGTGGTTATACCGAAGGTTTCTTACGTCGTCATACGCACGATGAATACCAAAATTACGAATATGGCTACTCTATCTCTGAACGCCAACAATTTGTCGGTGAATTTACCGGTAAACGTAATGAACAAGGCATGGCTGAAGTGGCGGTGAAAAATAAATTCTTGCTTGGTGATGAAGTGGAAATGATGACACCACAAGGCAACATCGTCTTTAAGATTGAAAAAATGCTCAATCGCAAAAATGAAAATGTAGAAGCCGCACTTGGCGATGGCCATTTTGTCTTTTTAGATGTGCCACAAGACATTCAACTTGATTATGCGTTGTTGATGCGTAACTTGGTCAACACCAATACACGCAATCCACATAATTAATTTGTTAAAAAATTGTTGCATTTATTAACAAATTCGCTATAATGCGCTCCATACCTGATTTGTTAATTCAACAACTCATAGTATGACTCCAAATATTTTGCCCTTTCACCTTTTTGAAAGGGCTTTTTTTCTTGTTCTTTCCGCCGAATAGCTCTAGACTATGCCCCATTTTTAGCTTTCATGATTTACAATTATGCGTGTTTCTGACTTTCATTTTGACTTACCTGATGAGCTGATTGCTCGTTACCCTAAAGAAGATCGTTCTTCTTGCCGTTTGCTACAACTTAATGGCGAAAACGGGGAAATTTCTCACCGCACTTTTACCGATGTATTGGATTTAATCGACGAAGGTGATTTATTGATTTTTAACAATACGCGTGTGATCCCTGCTCGTATGTTTGGTCGTAAAGCCAGCGGCGGGAAAATTGAAGTGTTGGTGGAGCGTGTTTTAAGTGAACATCATTTCTTAGCGCATATTCGCTCGTCAAAAGCTCCGAAAGAAGGTGCTGAATTATTTTTAGGCGAAGATAAACTCGGTGAAAATAATGGCGTAAAAGCCATTATGGTTGGTCGTCAAGATGCCCTTTTTGAAGTGGAATTAGCGGATAAAAGTCGCAATGTGCTTGATGTGTTACAAGAAATCGGTCATATGCCTTTGCCGCCTTATATTGATCGTCCCGATGAAGAAGCGGATCAAGAATGCTATCAAACCGTGTATAACAAAGTGCCTGGCGCCGTAGCAGCACCAACAGCAGGTTTGCATTTTGATGATGAACTGTTACAAAAGCTACATGAAAAAGGCGTTAATTTTGAATTTGTGACTTTGCACGTGGGCGCAGGTACATTCCAACCCGTACGTGTTGAAAATATCGAAGATCACATTATGCATGCGGAATATGTGGAACTTTCTCAAGAAGTCTGCAATGCCATTATTGAAACGAAAAAAGCGGGTAAACGTGTGATTGCGGTAGGTACAACATCAGTGCGTTCTGTTGAAACCGCTGCTCTATCTGCAGAAGAAAATGGCAACCCAGATTTAATTGAACCTTATTTTTCTGATACGTCCATTTTTATTTACCCAGGTAAATCATTCCGTGTGGTGGATGCGTTGATTACCAACTTCCACTTGCCAGAAAGTACATTGATTATGTTGGTGTCTGCCTTCGCAGGCTTTAGCCACACCATAAACGCCTATAAAAGTGCGGTCGAAAATCGCTACCGTTTTTTCAGTTATGGCGATGCAATGTTCATTACCAAAAATCCCAATGTGAAAGGCTTAGAATAAGAAAAATGGGTGGTCAAATGCCACCCATTTTTTTAAACCCAACCTTTTGCTCTAAACGCTTTTAGTACTTTAACAAACACTTTCATCTCATCTGGTGTACCAAGCGTGAGACGATTCCATCCTTGGATAGGCAAAAACTCCCGCCCCACCAAAATAGAATGAGCCTTCATGCGTTCTTGATAAGTTTTTACATCCCCCTTAATCTCATGGAAAATAAAGTTACCATTGGATGGCGCAAATTTTAAGCCAAGCTCTGTTAAGGCATTTTGAACAATCTGACGTGAAGCAGCATTACTTTGGAAACTCAATTTCGCAAAGGTTTTATCTTGTAAAGAGGCCACGGCAGCCACTGCACCAGCTAGATTCGTGTTATCCAATGACATGAATTTTTCCACTTCTTCAACCACTTCCGGCTGAGCAAGTAAATATCCCACACGATAGCCCGCTAACGCATAAAACTTAGAGAAAGTCCGTGTCACTAATACATTTTTCAAGCCTTCTTTGACTAATGTCATACCTGTTTCAAAGGCAGGATCCTCCACAAAGTCCGCATAAGCTTCATCTAGCAGAAAATAGCTATTTTGAACAAATGATTTAATCCAAGGGAAAAGTGTTTTAGCCGGCGTAATCATTGATGTTGGATTATTTGGGTTACATAAATAGAAAATCGTCACACCATCAAAGACTTCTCCGGCGTTTTTTAACTTCGCTAAATCAAAAGAAAAATCATCTGCAAGCGGTACTTTCACCACTGGCACACCTAACGCTTTTGCATATAATTCTGCATAATTAAAGGTTGGATCCGGCACCACAAGTTGAACCGCTTGTTTTGCATTTTGAGCCTTAACGATAAATGCTTGAACGGCAGCTTGAATATTTTCTGAAGAACCATTTCCCAATGAAATGAAACTTTCAGCGACATTGTGTTTAGCGGCTAATTGCGTAATGACTGCTGCACGTTGATCATCTGGATAATATGAACCGATTGCTAAACTATTCATAATCGCTTGTTTTGCTTTTTCCGACATCCCTAACGCATTCTCATTAAAATTGAGATGTAATACTTTCGTTGAAGTTGCTTTTGGCACCTGATTTTCCGCCATCAATTTGGGTGCCAATACCATACCTAACGCTGTCGTACCTGCTAATTTAAAAAGTGTTCTCCGTTGCATAATTGCCTCCCGATTTAAAATATAATTATTCATTTAAAATGCATTTTTATTCATATTAGCATGAAAATTTACTTCTGCAAGAGATTTTTTGACTTATTAAATCACACCGCATAAAATGCTCTCTCACAAAGATTGTTAAGCCTGTGAAAACAAGACAGGCTTTTTTATTGCAAAAAAATCTTCGAACTGTTTATTCGTTGAGGAAAGAAAATGAAATATGAATTAGATAAAACCAGCGGCAGTGCACGTCGTGGTCGCTTGGTATTTGAACGTCCGCAAGGCACGTTCACCGTAGAAACCCCTGCATTTATGCCAGTGGGTACTTATGGCACCGTAAAAGGCATGACACCAGAAGAAGTGCATGCGACAGGTGCAGAAATTTTGCTTGGTAACACGTTCCATCTATGGCTTCGTCCTGGACAGGAAGTGATGCGTAAACACGGTGATTTACACGACTTTATGCAATGGCATCGTCCGATTTTAACTGACAGCGGCGGCTTCCAAGTATTCAGTTTAGGTAAATTACGTAAAATCACCGAAGAAGGCGTAAAATTCCAAAACCCAATTAACGGTGAGCGTATTTTCCTTTCGCCTGAAAAATCCATGGAAATTCAATATGACTTGGGTTCTGACATCGTGATGATCTTCGATGAATGTACGCCTTATCCTGCGACTTTCGATTATGCAAAAAAATCCATGGAAATGTCTCTTCGTTGGGCAAAACGCAGCCGCGATCGCTTTGATGAATTAGGCAATAAAAATGCGCTATTCGGTATTATCCAAGGCGGCGTATTTGAAGAATTACGCAAAGTATCATTAGAAGGCTTGGTGAATATTGGCTTTGACGGTTATGCGGTGGGTGGTTTAGCAGTAGGCGAACCAAAAGAAGATATGCACCGTATTTTAGAATACATCTGCCCACAAATTCCAGCTGACAAACCGCGTTATTTAATGGGCGTGGGTAAACCTGAAGATTTAGTGGAAGGCGTACGTCGTGGTATTGATATGTTTGACTGCGTAATGCCAACCCGTAACGCTCGCAACGGTCATTTATTCGTGACAGATGGTATTGTTAAAATCCGTAATGCAAAATATCGTGATGATACGAGCCCGTTGGATCCAGAATGTGATTGCTACACCTGTAAAAACTACACAAAAGCGTATTTATATCATTTAGATAAGTGTGGTGAAATTTTAGGTGCTCGTTTAAATACCATTCACAATTTACGCTATTATCAACGTTTAATGGCAGAGATTCGTCAAGCCATCGAAGACGATCGTTTTGATGATTTTGTGGTGGAATTCTATACTCGCATGGGCAAACCAGTTCCTCCATTACAGTTAGCAGATAAATCATAATTAATGAAAGTGCGGTAGAAAAATGAAATGTTTTCTGACCGCACTTTTTAACAAAGGAAACCTTATGCAAATCCTTGAACCTCAACAATTTGCCACTTGGAATGAACCGATTGATATGCTTTACGCCTGTCATAGCAAGGTGAAACGCTTTTGCAAGCAACTCACCATTCTTCCTGGCTACTTAGAAAAAAATGGCGTGAATCAAGCTGTATTAAATGATGTGAAAACCATTTTGCAGTATTTTAATCACGCGGCGCCCCTTCATCATGATGATGAAGAAAAAAATTTTTTCCCTGCTTTAATTGAAAAAGCGCCTCAAGCGAAAGAATCAGTGGATGAATTAGAACGCCAACACGTTACTTTGCATGAAACTTGGGCAAAACTTTCTGAACAACTAGAAGAATTGATTGCAGAGAAACGTACTGATGTAGATGAAAGGCTGATTACGCTGTTTGTTGCAAGCTATGATAGACATCTTGCCCTTGAAGAGCCGCTATTTGAGCTTGGTAAGCAATATTTATCCGCAGAACAACTCACAGCTATGGGCAAAATTATGTTTGCTCGTCGCCAAGCTTAAATCATGAAATATCAATTAGATTTGACCGCACTTTCCTGCCCGATTCCGCTTTTAACGGCGAAGAAGGCTTTGGCAAATTTAGAGTCAAATGATGAATTAGTTTTACAATTAAATCGTCAAAGTGCGGTAGAAAATTTTGTTGTTTTTTGTGAAGAAAATCAATGTGAATTAGTGGATCAACATTGGCTTTCCGAGCAAATCTTCGAAGTTTGTTTGAAAAAAATCAATTAATCCTAAAATTCTAGTTGTTATTGCCTTCATCGGCTTTTACTGAATGCCGTTTTATGGTATTTTACGCACACTTTTAACTTTTCATTTATAAGGAAAACACAATGGAAGCACAAAGCCCAATGTCCACGTTATTTATTTTCGTGATCTTCGGTTTAATTTTTTATTTTATGATTTACCGTCCACAAGCGAAACGTAACAAAGAACACAAAAAATTAATGTCTGAATTAGCGAAAGGCACTGAAGTATTAACCGCTGGTGGTTTGATTGGTAAAATCACCAAAGTAACCGAAGGTGCTGAAATTGTTATCGCTTTAAACGATACTACTGAAATCACGATTAACCGTAACTACATCGTTTCAGTATTACCGAAAGGTTCTGTAAAATCTCTCTAATTTAAATTCCTAAAGGGAAAACTATGTTAAATCGTTACCCATTATGGAAGAATCTAATGGTGATCCTTGTGGTCGCCATTGGTGCTTTATACTCTCTTCCAAATATCTATGGTGAAGATCCTGCGGTGCAAATTTCCGGTACACGCGGACAACAAGCAGACACCACCGCATTAACTGAAGTACAAAATGTACTGAAAGAAAATAACCTTCCAACCAAATCTATCGTTCTTGAAAATGGCTCCATTCTTGCCCGTTTCACCAACACAGATGACCAACTTCTTGCCAAAGATAAAATTGCAGAAAAACTAGGCAACAACTACACCACCGCATTAAACCTTGCACCGGCAACACCAGCTTGGTTAAGCAGCATTGGTGCAAATCCAATGAAATGGGGTTTGGACTTACGTGGTGGGGTACGCTTCTTGATGGAAGTGGACATGAATTCTGCGTTGGCTAAACGTCAAGAACAGTTACAAGACACATTACGCAACGAATTACGTAAAGAAAAAATTCAGTTTACGGCAATTAAAAACGGCGACAAATTTGGTACAACGGTCACATTAGAAAACGCTGACCAAATGTCAAAAGCAGTGCGTATTATTCGTCAGTTACACCCAACATTAGACGTGTCTGACATTGGTGACAACACCTTAAACCTTGCCCTTTCAGAAGCGGCATTAACAGAATCACGTAACTTAGCCATCGAGCAAAACTTAACGATTTTACGTAAACGTGTCGCTGAATTAGGCGTAGCTGAAGCGGTTATCCAACGTCAAGGTGCAGAACGTATCGTTATCGAATTACCGGGTGTTCAAGATACTGCGCGCGCAAAAGAAATCTTAGGGGCAACCGCAACACTTGAATTCCGCATTGTGAATTCATTAGTGAACCCTGAATCGGCTGCACGTGGTATGTTACCTTCTGACACAGAGATCAAATATGACCGTCAAGGTAGACCTGTTGCACTTTACAAACGTGCGGTATTGGGTGGTGAACACATCATCAACTCAAGCTCGGGTTTAGACCAAAACACCAGTACGCCACAAGTAAGTGTAACCTTGGATAGTGAAGGCGGCGAAATCATGTCGCAAACGACCAAGAAATATTACAAAAAACCGATGGCAACCTTGTATGTAGAATACAAAGATAATGGTAAAAAAGACGAAAATGGCAAAACCATTTTAGAGAAAAATGAAGAAGTGATTAACGTCGCAACAATTCAAGGCCGCTTTAGTTCTAACTTCCAAATTACGGGTGTAAGCAGTTCTGCAGAAGCACAAAACCTTTCTATGTTATTAAAATCAGGTGCATTAATCGCACCAGTGCAAATTGTTGAAGAGCGTACAATCGGTCCTTCTCTTGGTGCACAAAACGTAGAACAAGGTATCAATGCAAGCTTCTGGGGCTTAATTGCCGTCATTGTCTTCATGCTGATTTACTATAAAATCTTCGGTATTATCGCAAGCTTTGCATTGGTTATTAATATCGTTTTATTAGTTGGTTTAATGTCTATCCTACCAGGTGCAACACTCACTATGCCGGGGATTGCGGGTATCGTATTAACCCTAGGGATGTCGGTGGACGCCAACGTACTTATTTTTGAGCGTATCAAAGAAGAGATTCGTAATGGTCGTCCAATCCAGCAAGCCATTAACGAAGGTTATAATGGTGCATTCACCTCTATCTTCGATGCGAACTTAACCACAATTTTAACGGCAATCATTCTTTATGCTGTGGGTACCGGCCCAATTCAAGGCTTTGCAGTAACCCTTGCATTAGGTGTGGCAATTTCAATGTTTACAGCAATTACCGGAACACGTGCTATCGTGAACTTCCTATACGGTGGTAAACGTCTTGAAAAATTATCAATTTAGGTAGGATAAGATGAGATTATTTGCAAAAGATAAAAACGGACATTTTATCCGTGAAGTGAATGGGATTAAATTGCCATTCCCTCTCACTGAATTTATGAAAGTGAGATTTGTAGGGTATGCATTTTCCGCAATTTTAATGGCGATTTCCCTCTTCTTCATTGTGACAAAAGGCTTCAACTGGGGTTTGGATTTTACCGGTGGTGTGGTATTTGATACTCACTTCTCACAACCGGCTGATTTAGAGAAAATCCGTGGTACATTAAATCAAAATGGTATTGCAAGTCCAATTGTACAAACAACCGGTTCTGTACAAGACGTGATGATCCGCTTACCAGCTGATAATAACGATTCTGCTATTGGTGATCACGTTAAAAGCATGCTCCAAACAATTGACCCTAATATTCATATTAACAGTATCGAATTCGTCGGTCCAAACGTTGGTGAAGAACTGGCTCAAGGTGCGGTTTATGCGACCCTTGCAACCCTAGCAATGATGTTAATTTACGTGGGTTCACGTTTTGAATGGCGTTTAGGTTTTGGTGGTATTGCCTCACTTGCGCATGACGTGGTGATTACACTCGGTGTATTCTCTGCATTACAAGTCGAAATGGATTTAACCTTCGTGGCGGCGATTCTTTCCGTTGTAGGTTATTCTATCAACGATAGTATCGTGGTATTCGACCGTGTGCGTGAAAACTTCCGTAAAATTCGCCGAGTAGAAACCATCGATATTATTGATATTTCCTTAACGCAAACCTTATCGAGAACCATCATGACATCTCTCACAACGCTTCTTGTTGTGATTGCCTTGTTCTTCTTTGGTGGTCCATCAATTCATAACTTCTCATTAGCGTTATTAATTGGTATCGGTTTTGGTACTTACTCATCCATCTTTATCGCGATTGCGATTGCTTATGATATCGGCCTACGCCGTGAACATATGATTCCACCAAAAGTGGATAAAGAAGTAGATGATTTACCTTAATCTATTAAACATCAGATAAAAAGAAAGCCACCATAACGGTGGCTTTCTTTTATTGCTAAAATCATGACATTTTATGACCGCACTTTAGTCGTTTACATCACCTAATAAAGCCGCATATTTCTTCGTTGATTCAGAGCTTTCCAAGGTAATTTTAAACGCCATTGTTAGCGGCACTGAAAGTAACATACCGACTGTACCGAGCAACCATCCCCAGAAAAGCAACGAAAAGAATACGACCAAGGTAGAAAGCCCTAAGTTTTTTCCCATCATTTTGGGTTCAATAATATTACCAATCACAATATTTGATGCAATGATACCGACGGTTACACCCATCCCCACACCAAATCCATTCAGCAATAACGCTTGAACAACAATCGGCACGGCTGCAATAATCGAACCAATATTTGGAATGTAATTTAATAGGAAGCTTAAGGTTGCCCATAAAATCGCATATTGGACATCCATTACATCCAACAAAATCCACGTCGAGACGCCGGTAAGTAAACTAATCACCGTTTTCACACCAAGATAACTAATCACACCGTCTAAAATACGATCGATGTGATGTTCTTCCGCGACAACATCATGTTCATTATCACTTAAAACTAAAGCAAGTTTATGCTTCATGGTTGGTGCTTCAAGCAGCATAAAAATCACTGCTAAAATCAACACAAAAACATTTGTCACCACACCAGAAAAGTTTAATAACAAACGGCTCACAAAATTCATGATCACACTTGGATCAAAATGCTCCATAATGGCTTCGCGAGAAATCACAATTGGCAATTTCAGTTTTTGAGCTAACGCCATGACGTCATTTATACGCTCCGAAAGCAGCACTTTATATTGAGGAATCGAGCGTGTAAATTCTTGCACACTGCTATTAATTAATCCCGCCAGGAAAAAGAATACAATTAAAATTAAAATAAATAGCAAGGCAATCGCAATACCATGTGGCACTTTGCGTTGTGTCATCGCTTTAATCACTGGAGAACAAATAATGGCGATAAATAATGCCAATAAAAAAGGCACGACAATTTCTGCAGCCAGTTTAATTCCCGCAAACACAATCACTAAAGCCGCCATGGCGACTAAAGTGCGGTTAAAATTTAAGTTTTTTTCCACTAAATGGCTTCCTCATTTTCTTCGCCTGTACGAACACGGATCACGCGTTCTACATCATAAACAAAGATCTTTCCATCACCGATTTTCCCTGTTTGGCAAGTTTCAACAATGGTTTCAAGACATTGTTCAAGTAAATCATCCGGCACGACAATTTCCATTTTCACTTTAGGTAGAAAATCCACCATATATTCCGCACCGCGATAAAGCTCTGTATGCCCTTTTTGGCGACCAAAACCACGGACTTCAGTCACGGTCATTCCGCTAATGCCAATATCAGATAAATTTTCACGCACATCATCTAATTTAAATGGCTTAATAATGGCTTCGATTTTTTTCATTTTATTTCTCCAAATTTTCACGGCGTGCAGCTTTCGGGCGAAAGCTTGTAATCACTTCAGGCTTGGTATCAATATAAATACCATCGATTAATTGCAAGCAGTAAGGCACTGCGCTAAAAATCCCTTTCACTAAGACTTTGCCTTGCTCATCTTTCACGCCTTCTAAAGTTTCTTTGATAGCTTTTGGCTGCCCCGGTAAATTCAAGATTAGGCTATTTTTACGAATCACGCCAACTTGACGAGATAAAATCGCTGTAGGCACAAAATGTAAACTTACTTGACGCATTTGCTCACCAAATCCAGGCATTTCACGATCGGCTACCGCTAACGTGGCATCAGGTGTCACATCACGTTTTGCCGGCCCTGTACCGCCCGTTGTGAGCACTAAATGACAATGGTACTCATCCACTAATTCTTTCAAGGTTTGTTCGATTAATGGCTGTTCATCTGGAATTAATCGCGTTTCTACTTCAAAAGGGTCCATTAACGCTTGCTCTAACCATTGTTGTAATTCTGGAATCCCTTGATCTTGATACACACCACTTGATGCACGATCTGACACTGAAACCAAACCAATTTTTAAAAGTGCGGTCATTTTTTTCCTCATTTCTATACGCTATAAACAGCATCATTCTACCCTATTTTATCTTTTACCAAAGCATAAAAAAGCCATTTAGCTTTCACTAAATGGCTTTTCATTTTACAAATTATTGTCTGGCTTGAACTTTGCCATCCACATAATCCACGGTGACCACTTTACCTGGTAATAATTGACCAGATAGAACTTGTTGAGCCAAGCTGTTTTCGATCTCTTGTTGGATTGCACGTTTTAATGGACGCGCCCCATAAATTGGGTCGTAACCGACTTCACCAATGAAATCTAATAACGCTTCGGTAAACACTAATTCATAGCCACGAGTTTCCATACGTTTTGCTAGACGTTCTAATTGAATGCTTGCAATCGCACGGATATTGTCTTTGCCAAGTGGATGGAAGACCACCGTTTCGTCAATTCGGTTGATGAATTCCGGACGGAAATGTTGGCTCACCACTGACATCACTAAGGCCTTCATTTCGCCATAGCTTTCGTCTTTGCTACCTTGGATTAAATCAGAGCCCAAGTTAGAGGTCATAATCACCACGGTGTTACGGAAGTCTACTGTACGACCTTGACCATCAGTTAAACGACCATCATCCAACACTTGTAATAAAATGTTGAATACATCCGCATGTGCTTTTTCCACTTCATCAAGCAAAATTACCGAATATGGACGACGACGTACCGCTTCAGTTAAGTAACCACCTTCTTCATAGCCAACATAGCCTGGAGGTGCACCTACTAAACGAGATACGCTGTGTTTTTCCATAAACTCTGACATATCAATACGTACCATCGCATCTTCGCTGTCAAAGAGGAATTTCGCCAAAGTTTTGCAAAGCTCGGTTTTACCTACACCAGTTGGACCTAAGAATAAGAAAGAACCAATTGGACGGTTAGTATCAGAAAGCCCTGCACGACTACGGCGAATTGCGTTAGCTACGGCATCGACTGCTTCTTCTTGACCGATCACACGTTTGTGCAATTCTTCTTCCATGCGTAAGAGTTTTTCTTTCTCACCTTCCATCATTTTAGAAACAGGAATACCTGTTGCTTTAGAAAGCACTTCGGCAATTTCTTCATCAGTCACACGATAACGTAATAGGCTCATTTCTTTGCCTTCACCGGTTTCAGCGGCAGCAAGTTGTTTTTCCAATTCTGGAATACGGCCGTATTGAAGCTCAGACATTTTACTTAAATCGCCAGCACGACGCGCTTGCTCCATTTCAGTTTTCGCTGCATCTAACTCTTGTTTGATGTGTTGAGAACCAGAGAGTGCTGCTTTTTCTGACTTCCATACTTCTTCAAGTTCGGCATATTCACGTTCTTTATCAGAAAGTTCTTTTTCTAACATGTCTAAACGTTTACGGCTGGCTTCGTCCTCTTCTTTTTGTAACGCCTGTTGTTCCAATTTTAATTGGATGATACGGCGTTCAAGACGATCGAGCGGTTCTGGTTTAGAGTCAATTTCCATACGGATGCTCGAAGCGGCTTCATCGATTAAGTCGATGGCTTTATCCGGCAATTGACGATCAGAAATATAACGGTGTGAAAGCGTTGCAGCTGCCACGATTGCTGGGTCAGTAATATCCACATGGTGATGGATCTCATAACGCTCTTTCAAACCACGTAAGATAGCAATGGTATCTTCCACGCTTGGCTCGTCCACAAAGACTTTTTGGAAACGACGCTCAAGTGCCGCATCTTTCTCGATATATTGACGATATTCGTCTAGTGTTGTTGCACCCACACAGTGTAATTCACCGCGCGCTAAACTTGGTTTTAATAAGTTACCCGCATCCATTGCACCGTCAGTTTTACCTGCACCAACCATGGTATGGATTTCATCAATAAAGAGGATCACACGACCTTCTTCTTTTGATAACTCATTTAAAACGGCTTTTAAGCGCTCTTCAAATTCACCGCGGTATTTCGCACCGGCAATCAAGGCGCCCATATCTAAAGAAAGTACACGTTTATTTTTTAAGCCTTCAGGCACTTCACCATTAACAATACGTTGTGCCAAACCTTCTACGATAGCGGTTTTACCTACACCAGGCTCACCAATTAATACAGGGTTGTTTTTGGTACGACGTTGTAATACTTGAATGGCGCGACGAATTTCTTCATCACGACCAATCACCGGGTCGAGTTTGCCGCTTTCAGCACGAGCTGTTAAATCAATTGTATATTTTTCAAGAGCTTGTCTGCTTTCTTCTGCATTTTGATCGTTCACGCTTTGTCCTCCACGAATATGTTGGATCGCTTGTAAAATTTGTTCTTTTTTCGCACCACATTTTTTCAAAATGTCATTTAATGCGCCTCGCTCTTCAAGCGCCGCTAATAAGAACAATTCACTGGAAATAAATTTATCTTGTTTTTGTTGAGCTAATTTGTCACATAAATTCAATAAGTTAAGTAATTGACGGGAAATTTGCACATCACCGCCATTACCCGACACTTGTGGCAATTTATTCAATTCGGCATTTAATTCATTACGCAATAATGCCACGTTCACGCCACTGGTCGTTAAAATTGGTGCAATTGAACCGTCCTGTTGATTTAAAAGTGCGGTCAATAAATGCACTGGTTCGATAAACTGATTATCTTTACCTAGCGCCAATGATTGTGCTTCACTGAGTGCTTGTTGGAATTTTGTGGTAAATTTTTCAATATTCATATGCTTATCTTCTCCTGATTAAATTCTTGGGGTCATCCCCTTTACGAGTTATTAAATAAGACCCTTTTTTGGTATTTCAAGAGAAAAAATCAACAATTTTTAATTTTTTCTATCAAACTTTACTTCTTGATAGGTTTAAGCGACTAAGATTTGATGAAGTGGCACGTCCCACGCTTCAGTTGGAAGCTGTTCGACTTGCTGACATTGATGGGCTAATCCCACAGGGATAAAAGAAGCATTTCGCCAATTTTGTAAGGTACGATCATAAAAACCACCGCCCATGCCAAGGCGATTACCTTGTTTATCAAAAGCGACAAGTGGTGTAAAAAGAATATCTAATTCATCCAAAGGCAATACGTTTTGCACATTGAGTTTGGGCTCCCAAATGCCAAATTTATTTTTCAGCATCGGTGTATCTGGCAAATAACGTAAAAACAAAAGATGGTTAGGATTGAAAGGGTGCAATACCGGCAAATAAACGTGCTTATCTTGTGCCCAAAGGGTTTTAATAAGTTTCTCTGTGGAGATTTCACCATCAAAGGAAACATACAAGGCAATATGCTGCGCATTTCGTTCTTCAATAAATGCAAGCGCTTGTTGAGTGATGGAATCTTCCGCCTGTTGTTGCTGAAGTGCGGTCAAATTTGCTCGTGTTTTACGAATTTGTTGACGGAGTTGATTGCGAAGCGTTTGCTGTGTTGATTTCATTCGACTGGAAAGAATGGATTTAAGAGAAAGGTCCCAGAGTGCCGCTACGAGTAGTAGTCCTTGAACCCGACGGTCCAAGGAA
>JAGZBU010000015.1:0-34920 GCA_018369675.1 Parahaemophilus parainfluenzae
GCTTTAACCGCTTGCTCTGCTTTTTCAGCTAATACTTTATCGGCTTTTTCACGTTTTAAGAATTGCTCAATCGTTGATTTTGCTTCATCAAGGCTTTGTAAACCTTCATCTTTGTGATCCACGACACGTACCACTACAAACTCATTTTCACCTACAGTTAATGGCTCAGAATTTGCACCGCCGTTTGCAATATCAGATTCAAAAATAGCAGAAGTCACATTTGGGAAATTTAATGCCGCAGGGACGTTATTTTTACCAAAGTAATCCGTTTCTTCTACTTTCACACCTGCCGCTTCAGCTACCGCAGCTAAAGAATCGCTGCTTTCAGCTGCTTTTTCACGAACCGCTTTTTCTACCGCTTGGAAACGACTTTCTGCTAAGTTTTTACGTACAGTCTCTGCGATTTGTTCTTTCACTTCTTCTAAAGTACGTTCTTTACGATCTTGCACTAAAATAATATGGTAAGCCCCATCCACATTAACCGGTGTGCTGTATTGACCAACATTTAATAATAATGCGGCATCTTCAAAGTTTTTCGGTAATTCGTTGTCTTTTACCCAACCTAATTCACCGCCTTGTGCACCAGAAAGTTTATCGATGGATTTTGTTTTTGCTAACTCAGCAAAATCAGCACCTTTTTGTAGTTCTTGATAAACGGCGTCCGCTTCTTTCTCTGTTGTCAATTGAATATGCGCTAATTTTTGGCTAATGAATTGTGCTTTATTTTCTTGATAATATTGCGCAATTTGTGTTTCAGTGACAGGTTGTAATTTACCTAATGCATCTGCTGAAACGCTAATATATTGCACTTTCGCTTGTTCAGGTTGAACAAGTGATTTCGCATTCGCATCGTAATACGCTTTAATTTCTTCGTCCGTCACTTTTTGTTTTGCAATTTCATCGGCTAATGGAAGAGTTGCAAGACGAGCGATACGTTTTTGGAAAAAGACTTGTGCGTTATCTTTTACTTGAGCCGGCACAACAAATTCACTATCTGCCAAACCGTTTTGCATTTGTTCAAGTGTTAATGCATTACGTAAAATAGCCGCATAAGTATCAGATGTTAAACCATTTTGAGTCAATAATTGTTGATAGCGCGCGTTATCAAATTTACCGTTAGATTGTAAGTTAGGATCGCTTACAATCGCACGTTTGATCATCTCATCACTTACACCTAATTTTAATTCTTTCGCATATTGACGGATTAATTCTTGATCCACCAAACGTTGAATTAAATTTTGACGAAGTGCAGTCACAAATTCCACAGAGTCAGTTTTCGCTAGGAAGCTCTCGCCTTCTTGTTGAGCTCGCGCTTCAAACTCTTGGTTATAACGATTTAAGAAATCTTGTTGAGAGATAGTCTCGCCATTTACTTTTGCCGCAAAACTATCGTTGCTGCTATACAGATAACCTGACATCCCACCAATCAAAAATGAAACTGGAATTAAAGCAAAGATCGCTTTTCCGATAAAGCTATGGGCGATGCCATGCATTTTTTCAATTAACATTCAATTATTACCCTTTTAAAAAAGACAAAGTTCGTAAGATTATAATCTAAAAGGCGAAAATTCGCACTTAAAAAACACCATATTCGTGTAGGATTTTCACAGCCATGACTAATAACACTAAACCGCCAAAAATCTCTGCTTTGCTTTTGAATTTTTTCCCTAAAAAATGACCGCTCTTTACACCAATAAAAGAGATGACAAAGGTGATTAAACCAATGATGAAGACAGCCAATAAAATGTCCACGGAAAGAAAAGCAAAAGAGACACCGACGGCTAACGCATCAATACTCGTTGCCACACCAAGTGTTAGCAAGTGTTTTAAACTAATCAATGAGGGAGCGGGTTCATCATCCGAGCTAAGTCCTTCTCGAATCATATTAACACCGATGAGCGCAAGCAAAACAAAGGCAATCCAATGATCCCAATTTTGAATCATCTGACTAAATTGCAGTCCGACAACATAGCCTATCGCAGGCATGATGCCTTGGAATAGCCCAAAACAGCATGCAATAGCTAATGCTTGTTTCCATCGAAAAGCGCGCATTGCTAAGCCTTTAGAGATGGAAACTGCAAAGGCATCCATCGAGAGACCAAGAGCAATGACACACAACATATGAAAAGTCATAAACTAAAGTTTATTTTCCAATACAGAAAGAACTGAAAATATTGCCGAGCAAATCATCCGAGGTAAATTGCCCCGTAATTTCACTGAGATTAGCTTGTACTAAACGAAGTTCTTCTGCTAACAATTCACCTGCATGAAATTCGGTTAATTGGACTAACCCAATTTGCAAATGTTCGGCCGCTTTTTCTAAAGCATCAAGATGACGACGGCGCGCTAAGAAGCCACCTTCCATACCGGTTTGGAAGCCCATCGCCTGTTTTAAATGCTCACGTAATAAATCTACGCCTTGATGCGTTTGAGCCGATAAACAAATGGTCGTTGTTCCATTTTCTTCTTTTATTCCAACTGCCTCACCACTTAAATCTACTTTATTACGAACAATGGTTACCGGCATGTTATTCGGCAATTTTGATAAAAATTCTGACCGCACTTTTTCAATATTTTGGCTGTCAGGATCGCTGCTGTCTAACATTAAGATAATACGATCGGCTTGCTCAATTTCAGTCCACGCACGCGAGATTCCGATACGTTCAACTTCATCTGTCGCTTCACGAAGTCCTGCGGTATCAATAATATGTAAAGGCATGCCATCAATATGAATATGCTCACGCAACACATCACGCGTCGTCCCTGCAATATCTGTCACAATAGCCGCTTCTCTGCCCGCTAAAGCATTCAGTAAACTTGATTTACCTGCATTTGGACGTCCGGCAATCACCACTTTCATCCCTTCACGTAAAATCGAGCCTTGTTTCGCTTCGCTACGGACTAAATCAAGCTGAGTGATAATTTCTCGTAATTTTGCTTCGATTTTACCGTCTGCCAAAAAGTCAATTTCTTCATCGGGAAAATCAATCGAGGCTTCCACATAAGTACGAAGATAAATCACAGAATCTACTAACTGATTCACTTTATTAGAAAATTCACCTTGTAATGATTTTAATGCAGAACGAGCGGCTTGCTCCGAAGTCGCATCAATCAAATCGGCAATGGCTTCTGCTTGAGATAAATCTAATTTATCGTTTAAAAAAGCTTGTTCAGAAAACTCACCTGGACGCGCAAGACGAACACCATCAAGTTGTAAAATTCGTTTTAGCAACAAATCTAATACCACTTGTCCGCCATGACCTTGCAATTCCAATACATCTTCACCGGTAAAGGAATTCGGTGATTTAAAATAAAGTGCAATGCCTTGATCTAAAACTGTGCCATCAGCATCTTTAAAAGGTAAATAGTCTGCCATTCGTGGTTTAGGACATTTACCTAGTACCGCTTGTGCAACTTCAACCGCTTTTGGGCCTGATACACGCAAAATACCAATACCGCCACGACCAGGCGCTGTCGCTTGTGCGACGATTGTTTCTTTCATAAAAACTCACTAAAAATTAACCGCTCTAATATTGCGGTTATCTTGAGGAAAAATTAATCGTAAAGAGCATTAAGTTTCATTACTTCAGATGCATCAATATAGGAGACCGAGCTCGTTCTTTTTTTATAAATTTGGAGTATTTGCCCATTCTCTACCGAATTATAAACCTTTTTAGAAGTGAATCTTTCATTTCCATATTGATTAGATGAAATATAAATACTATATACCGATTTGTTTTTACGCTTATAAGTAACCTCGGCTATATAGTTTTCTTCTTGTCCCCAAATGGAAACATAGAAAGTTAAGAAAGTGTCTGAAAGTAAGAAAAAGCAACAAAAAAACCACTACACATAATAATATACCCCAATACTTTCATGAGTATGTGATAAAAAATATTTTCTTTGGGTTTCTTTTTATCGGAAGCTCTTTTAGGTTTTGCCTTCCTTTGTAAAAGGACATTTTCCACTTCCCAATAAATCACGACAAAAAAGAAGAATGCTTAATACAAGGGAAACATAAACATCAAGACGTGCACCAGGAAGTAGGGTCTTATCCGAAAACGTAGGATATATAATTAACCCAATTAAAATAAATAACGAAATGACTTTTAGTCTTGTATTGAACATCATAAATATATGTAAAAACCGCACCCAAAGGTGCGGTTAGTGATTATTTTTTACGGGTGTGTAACCCTTTTTTCTCTAAACCACGGTAGATCATTTGTTGTTGTACGATAGTGATTAAGTTAGACACTAACCAGTAAAGTACTAGACCTGCCGGGAACCAGAGGAAGAAGAACATGAAGATCAACGGCATAAAGTTCATCACCTTTTGTTGCATTGGATCTGCAACTGGTGTCGGTGACATTTTTTGTAACAAGAACATTGATCCGCCCATTAAGATTGGGAGAATATAGTAAGGGTCTTGTGCCGATAAATCTTGAATCCAACCAAAGAATGGCGCATGACGAAGTTCAACCGCTTCCATAAACGTCCAGTATAATGCGATAAAAATTGGCATTTGAAGGATTAATGGTAAGCAACCGCCAAGTGGATTTACTTTTTCTTCTTTGTAAAGTTTCATCATTTCTTGGCTCATACGTTGGCGATCATCACCAAAACGTTCGCGCATTTCTTGCATTTTCGGTTGCAACATACGCATTTTCGCCATAGAAGTGTATTGTGCTTTTGTGAGCGGATATAAAATCGCTTTCACCACTAAGGTGACACAAATAATTGCCACACCCCAGTTAGATACAATACTTTGAATGAACGTTAATAACCAGAATAATGGTTTTGCGATGAACCATGCCCAACCGTAATCGACGGTTAAGTCTAAGTGGTTAGCCACTTCCGCCATTTTGTTTTGTAATTTTGGACCTGTCCATAATGAGCTGGTAATAGTCTCTGTTGCACCTGCTGGAATAGAAACGACTGGACCACGATAACCAATAGACGCAACGTTATTTTTGCTGTCTGTAATACTATAAAGTTGGTTATTTACATCTTGATTTGGGATCCAAGCAGAAACGAAATAGTGTTGTAAAACAGCAACCCAACCTGCTTTGGTATCGATAGAAAGATTTTTATCTTTCATATCGCTGAAGCTGTATTTTTTGTAATTTGTTTCAGAAGAAGAATACGCACCACCGGTATAAGTAGGCATTGCCACGTTACCGCTGCTTTCAACTAATGTATGTTTTAATTGGCCGTAAGGTTCAACTTCAATTGCGCTACCACTTTGGTTCACAATTTCAAAGTTAACACCTACATCATAGCTATCGCGTTTTAATACAAAGATTTTACGATAAATGACACCATCTTTTTCAAACGTTAATGGCACAGAAAGTTCATTTTGACCTTCTGCTAATTTGAAATTATCACCAGTAACTTGATATTGTGCACGACCTGCTTTTGTATCGATCCCGTTTTTACCGATTAAGCCGCTTTGTGCAATGTAAACATGCTCGTTTGTATCTTTTAATAAAACGAAAGGTTC
The DNA here is from genome assembly GCA_018369675.1 of Parahaemophilus parainfluenzae. Classification (GTDB taxonomy): domain Bacteria; phylum Pseudomonadota; class Gammaproteobacteria; order Enterobacterales; family Pasteurellaceae; genus Haemophilus_D; species Haemophilus_D parainfluenzae_AC. Next base: position 5,501 of record JAGZBU010000015.1, read on the forward strand.
TTTTGAATTTAATTCTGCATCATATTTTAATAATTCAGAACTGATTACATCACCACCTAATGTATCCACTTTCAAACGGAATACATCATTTTCTAATGTAATAATGTGACCTTTGGTTTGTGAGTCTGCCACTACTTCGGCAGATGAAGAAGAACTTGCCGGTACATCAGAAGAGGCGGTTGTTGTTTGTTCCGTGGTCTGTTGTTGAACCGGTGGATTTTTATCAAGTTGCCATTGCTGATAAACAAGGAAAGAAATAAAGAGTAGTGCAAGCACTAATAGGCTACGTCTTGAGTCCATTATTTTTTCTCATCGTTATTATTAATCTTTTTCGGCGGAACAGGATCGAATCCACCGGCGCTTAAGGGGTGACATTTTAATACACGTTTTAGCGTAAGCCAACTACCTTTTAACAATCCATGTGTTTTTAACGCCTCAATACCATAGCAAGAACAAGTTGGCACAAAACGACAACGGGGCCCGATTAAAGGGCTAATCGCTACTTGATAAAACTTAATTAAAGCGATGAGGATTTTTGTGCCAAACGAATGTGACGTGCCCATAATTTATCCAAAGTTTGTAAAAACGTTTTATTATCAAGCTGACCAATGCCACGTTTCGCCACAAAGACAAAGTCACAAGAAGGCAAATTATGTTGGGATAAACGAAAACTTTCACGAACTAAACGTTTGATACGATTACGATCATGTGCTCGTTTAAGATGTTTTTTAGCCACAGTTAAACCTAAGCGTGGATGCTCAAGATTATTTTTGCGTGCGAGAATGGTAATTTCAGGGGTGCTTGCTCGAAACGCTTGTTCGAAGACATTTTTGAATTGAGTGGGAGTTAACAATCGTAACTCCCGAGAGAAGTTTAGCTTAATCACTAAAAGAGGTGATTATGCAGATAAACTCTTACGACCTTTAGCACGACGACGAGCTAAAACTTGACGGCCGTTTTTAGTTGCCATACGAGCACGGAAACCGTGAGTACGGCTACGTTTTAATACAGAAGGTTGAAATGTACGTTTCATTGTAATCTACCTAAATCAAAATGGTTTACTGTTTTGATATTCAAAACACAACAAGGGTTATAAAAAATAGACCGCAATTTTAATCATAAATTGGGCTTTCGTCAAATAAGAAAAGAGAAAATTCCGAAATAATCTTCCGATTCTTCTAAAATCGTGGGGATTATACGGATTTTGGACAAAATCTCAAGCAACCTTTTTGTCTTTTTTTGACGACCAACAGAAGATCTTTTGCCTAAATTATTGTAAAATTCTCTTCGATTTTTAACCGCACTTTTGCGGCTTTTATTTTATACGCATATAACATAAGGATAATTTATCGTGAGCCTTTCTACCCTATGGCAAGATTGCTTATCACAACTACAAGATCAAGTTTCCCCAATGGATCTCAGCACGTGGTTACGCCCATTACAAGCGGATATCATCTCGCAAGATCAAGTGGTGTTATATGCGTCAAATATGTTTGTGAAAAGCTGGGTAGAAAATCATTACTTGGCCCAAATTCATCAAATTTGCCAAGCCCTTGCGAAAAATCCAAATTTACAAATTATCGTAAAAGAAGGGGTAAAACCAGCGCCAAAAGCAGTTGAAGCCCCAATTCAAACGAATAATCATCAAGAAAGTGCGGCGAGTTTTCAGCAAGAATCTGATTCATCTACTAAATTTGAATCACATCTAAATCGTAAACATTTATTCGAAAACTTTGTTGAAGGTAAATCAAACCAACTCGCTCGTGCAGTAGGTCAAAAACTTGCTCTTGCACCAGGTGAACCAACGGCAAACCCATTCTTTTTATATGGGGGTACAGGTTTAGGTAAAACCCACTTATTACACGCAATCGGTAATGGTATTTTAGCGAATAAACCGAATGCCCGCGTGCTTTATATCCATGCTAATAATTTTATGCAGCACATGGTCAAAGCGATGCGTGATAATAAGATGGATCAATTCAAAAAATTCTATCGTTCTCTTGATGCATTATTAGTGGATGATATTCAATTCTTTGCAGAAAAAGAAAAAACACAAGAAGAATTTTTCCATATTTTCAATAGTTTATTTGAAACTGGTCGTCAAATCATTTTGACTTCTGACCGCTATCCAAAAGAAATTGAGAAAATTGAAGAACGCCTAAAATCTCGTTTCGGTTGGGGTTTAACCACTGCGATTGAACCACCAGATTTAGAAACCCGTGTTGCGATTTTGCTGAAAAAAGCAGAAGAACATAACATGGAGCTGCCAGAAGAAGTCGCATTCTTTATTGCCCAACGCTTACGTACCAATGTTCGTGAATTAGAAGGTGCATTAAACCGTGTAAAAGCGATGCAAGATTTCAAAGGTGGTCACATTGATATTGATTTTGTTCGTGATACATTAAAAGATATTCTCGCCTTACAAGAACGTTTGGTCACCATTGAAAACATTCAGAAAGTCGTGGCAGAATACTATCGAATTAAAGTGGCTGATTTAAAATCAAAAAGTAGAGCGAGATCAGTCACTCGCCCACGCCAAGTTGCGATGGCATTAGCAAAAGAATTAACCAATAAAAGTTTACCGGAAATTGGCCGTGCCTTTGAACGCGACCATACGACGGTCTTAAATGCTTGTCGTGAAGTGCCAAAATTCCGTGAAAAAGACAGCAGTATTCAAGAAGATTGGGCGAATTTAATTCGCACATTATCTGCATAAGGAGCCAATGATGCAATTTAGCATTTCAAGAGAAAATCTACTAAAACCCTTACAGCAAGTTTGTGGCGTATTGAGCAATCGTCCGAATATTCCTGTATTAAATAACGTGTTATTACAAATTGAAGATAACCGTTTAACGATTACAGGTACAGACCTTGAAGTTGAGCTTTCTAGCTATACTCAACTTTCTTCTTCAACCGCTGATGGCTCGTTCACCATTCCGGCTAAAAAATTCTTAGATATTTGCCGCACACTATCAGATGAATTTGAAATTACAGTTACCTTTGAAGAAGATCGCGCCATTGTGGAGTCTGGTCGCAGTAAGTTTAATCTCACTACTCTACCCGCTGAAGAATATCCAAATCTAACAGATTGGCAATCTGAAGTGGATTTTGCCTTACCGCAAAACACCTTACGTCGCTTAATTGAAGCCACCCAATTTTCAATGGCAAACCAGGATGCCCGCTATTTCTTAAATGGTATGAAATTTGAAACGGAAGGTAATTTATTACGTACTGTTGCAACTGACGGTCACCGCCTTGCTGTTTGTACGATCGAATTAGATCAAGATCTACAAACCCATTCAGTTATTCTCCCTCGCAAAGGTGTATTAGAACTGAACCGCTTATTAGAAAGCAGTGATGAACTTGCTCGTTTGCAAATCGGCACGAATAATCTTCGTATTCACTTAAACCACATTGTGTTTACCTCAAAACTCATTGATGGTCGCTTCCCGGATTACCGTCGTGTATTACCACGTAATGCAACTCGTATCGTAGAAGGAAACTGGGAAACTTTAAAACAAGCCTTTGTACGTGCATCTATCCTTTCTAATGAGCGTGTGCGCAGTGTCCGTTTAAACTTAAGTGAAAACCAACTTAAAATTACTGCTTCTAACCCAGAACACGAAGTGGCAGAAGAAATCGTGGATGTGAATTATCAAGGTGAAGAAATGGAAGTGGGCTTTAATGTGACTTACATTTTGGATGTATTGAACGCCTTAAAATGCCAACAAGTACGTATTCGCCTCACTGATGCGTCATCAAGCTGCTTAATTGAAAACAGCGAAGATGCAAGCGCAGAATACGTCATTATGCCAATGCGCCTCTAAGAATAATGGCCATTTCCCGCTTAATTGTTGAAAAATTTAGAAATTTAAATGCCGTGGATCTTGAATTTGATCACGGCTTTAACTTTTTAGTCGGCAACAACGGCAGTGGAAAAACGAGCTTATTAGAAGCCATTTTTTATCTCGGACATGGACGCTCTTTCAAAAGTGCGGTCGCAAATCGTATCATTTCTTACGACGAACCTCATTTCACGCTTTTTGGCCAAATTCAAGAAAGCCAGCATCAATGGTCTGTTGGCTTACAAAAACTTCGTCAAGGTAATACCATCGCGAAAATAAACGGTGAAGACGGCAATAAAATTGCCGATCTCGCTCACCTTTTACCCATGCAATTAATTACGCCTGAAGGGCTTACCTTATTAAATGGCGGCCCTAGTTTTCGACGTGCATTTTTAGATTGGGGCTTATTCCACCACCATAATAGTTTCCATTCCTCTTGGGTTGCATTAAACCGCTTATTAAAACAGCGAAATGCCGCATTAAGTCAAAATCAGCCTTATTCTGCAATAAAAATATGGGATATTGAATTAGCCAAATTAGCCCACCAAGTGAGTGATTGGCGAGCTGAATACGCCGAGGCTTTACGTCCAGAGATAGAAAAAACCTGCCAGTTATTTCTACCTGAATTAGAGATTACTGTTAGCTTTCATCAAGGCTGGGAGAAAGAAACAGAATATGGTGAATTATTGGCGCAAAACTTTGAGCGAGACAAAGCCATTGGTTATACGGTTTCAGGCCCACAAAAAGCGGATTTCCGCTTTAAAGCCAATGGACTACCTGTAGAAGATGTGCTCTCTCGTGGTCAATTAAAATTATTGATGTGCGCGCTACGTTTAGCGCAAGGTGAACATTTAATGATTCAAAAACAGCGTCATTGCATCTTTTTAATTGATGACTTTGCCTCTGAGTTGGATCAACATAAACGAGCCCTGCTTGCGGAACGCTTGCAACAAAGTGGTTCTCAAGTTTTCGTAACCGCTATTACTCAAGGCCAACTCAAAGAAATGCAAGTGGGAAAAGGAAAATTGTTCCAAGTAGATACTGGTAAGATCGCCGAACTACAGTCATAAAAAATAATCCGATCTGTTTAAAGATCGGATTACGTTTAAAACAATACTATTTTTGACCGCACTTTAGTTTGGTTTCCACTCACCATTCAATACGGTACCAATCACGTCATAATCTTTTGTGAATACCGCCAAGTTTGCGACTTTTCCTGCTTCAACAGAGCCTAAACGATCATCTACGCCGATTGCTCTTGCTGGGTAAAGGTTACTCATGCGAATGGCTTCAGCTAATGGAATTTCTACATACTCTACAGCATTCTTAATAGATTCCATCATGGTAATTGATGCGCCCGCAATCGTACCATTTGCATCGTAGCAACGACCTTCTTTCACATAAATTGGTTTTCCTACAAAGGTGAAGGTTTCCAATTCAGGTGGTGCACCTGCAGCAGCAAGAGAATCGGTTACAATGCAAAGTTTGTCACCTTTCGCTTTTTTATCTAAGCGAACGTTACCAAAGTTCACATGCACGCCATCTACAATAATCCCCGTGTAAACATCAGAATCTAATACTGCACCAACTACGCCCATTGCTCGTCCTGAACTGATCGGCGACATGGCATTGTGTAAGTGAGTAGCAAAAGTCGCACCTTTATGAAAGGCAGCTTTCGCCACTTCATAAGTCGCATTAGAATGTCCAATAGACACAATAATGCCTGCTTTTACAAAATCCGGAATATATTGCACCGTTGGGTTTTCAGCGGCAATGGTAAGCTTGGTAATAACATCAGCATTATCACATAAGAAATCCTTCATCTCTGGCGTCGCTTCACGGATATATTCTGGGCGGTGTACGCCTTTTTTCTCAAGACTTAAATAAGGGCCTTCGATGTGTAAACCAAGCGCTTGATTTTTATGCTTATTCAAATACTCACGCATAATGTTTACTGCCCGTTTGATATCTTCATCTGGTGCAGTAATAAACGTTGGTAAGAAACTGGTGCAGCCTGATTTTAAGTTCGTGGCTTGCATGATTTCTAATGTTTCTACGCTTGTTTGATCATTAAACATCACCCCACCGCAGCCGTTTAATTGCAGATCAATAAAGCCAGCTGTGAGATTATGCCCTTTTAAATCAATGGTTTTAATCCCACTTTCTAATTCGCTTTGTGGAATAACGGATTGAATATATTCCCCTTCAATAACCACCGCATAATCTCTTAACACCTCATTTTTGGTGTAGATTACGCTGTTAATTAATGCATATTTCATCATACCTTCCTAAAATCCCATTAAAATTAACCGCACTTATAATACACTATGAATCGCGCGTTCTTCCAATTCAGTAAAATATTTCACTGTTTTCACTTTTAATTCTTGCAGTGCAGGCTCATCACATACTAAAACAAAATGGCGATGGAGCTGCAAGGCACTCACTGTCCAAAGGTGATTAATACTGCCCTCAACTGCAGCTTGCACGGCTAAGGCTTTATTATGACCTGTTGCTAAAATCATCACTTCTTCAGCATCAAGTAATGTCCCTACACCGATTGTTAAAGCATATTTGGGTACTTGATTTACATCGTTATTAAAGAAACGAGAATTCGCGATAATGGTATCAGGTGTTAACGTTTTAATACGGGTACGCGAACTTAAAGAAGACGCGGGTTCATTAAAGGCAATATGGCCATCAACACCTACGCCCCCCATAAATAAATGAATTTTGCCGTAAGATTTAATTTTTTCTTCATAACGACGACATTCTCCATCATGGTCATTGGTATTACCATTCAAAATATTGATATTTTGCGGTTGAATATCAATATGATTGAAGAAATTATTATGCATAAAACTGTGATAACTTTCTGGATGTTCTTTTGGTAAACCCACATATTCATCCATATTAAAGGTCACCACATGTTTAAAACTCACTTCTCCCGCTTGATTTAATTTAATCAATTCTTGATAGGTCTTAAGTGGTGTACTGCCTGTTGGTAAACCTAATACAAAAGGACGTTCTGCTGTAGGTTTAAAATGATTAATTCGATCAGCAATATGACGCGCCGCCCAACGGCTGACTTGTTGTTCATTGTTCAGAGGAATGAGACGCATAATAACCTTCCTTATCCGTACAACACTGACACTCTTTCCTCCCCGCTATAGAGAGAGGAAAGAAGTAAGTGCGGTCACTTTTCCATTAATTTATAAATATTTTGCTTTTAACTCTTTCGCTTTCGCTAATTGCTCTGGTGTTGCTTTTGCTGTCATTGGCTCACGGCAATAACCTGCATCCACACCATCTAGTTTCAATAACTCTTTGATAGTGAGATATAAGCCATTCGCTAAAATGCCTTCGATAAGGTCATTGGTCACGTGTTGAACTTGAAGCGCATCAGCCAATTTACCTTGTTTGGTTAATTCAAAGATTTGTCTTGCACGCACACCGTTTACGTTGAATGTACTACCGATCGCACCATCTACACCAAGAGATACAGCCGGCACCATCATTTCATCAAAACCAGCCCAAATGAGGTGATTTGGATAAGCTTTTTTCAAGCGTTCCAATAGATAGAAATCCCCAGCGGTAAATTTCACACCTAGCACTTTCGGGTTTTTATAAAGTTCGCCGAATTGCTCAATCCCCATATTCACGCCAGTTAAGAACGGAATTGAGTACACGATCATGTTATTGCCTGTTTCAGCAATGATAGTGTCATAGTAATGTTTGATTTCAGGGAAGCTGAATTTATAGTAGAACGGGGTTACTGCAGAAAGACTGTCATAGCCTAATTCGGTTGCATATTTACCTAATTCCACTGCTTCATGTAAGTTCACACTACCCACTTGTGCGATTAGCGCGACTTGGTCTTTTGCTTCATCTTTCGCGATACGGAAAATTTGTTTTTTCTCTTCCGTAGAAAGCATGAAGTTTTCACCTGTTGAACCGCCTACATATAAACCATCAATTTTCATCTTATCAATGTTATAGCGAATGATTTCACGCAAACCTTTTTCATTGATAGAGCCATCTTCATTGAATGATACTAATAACGCACTAAAAATACCTTTTAAGTTACGCATTTTTCTCTCCTATTTGATACGTTGTTCTAAAATGACATTTAATGTTTTTTGCTTTATTTTGACTGCACTTTCCTGTGATGCCTGTACTAATAAAGCGTAAATCAAATCTAATACGAATAATTGGGCAATCTTCGTGCCGATAGAGTCGCCTTGCAACTTGCCTTGCTTATTCCCATTTACTAAAACAAGATCGGCATATTCTGTGATGGGTGAACGCAAACTGTGCGTAATCGCAATGGTTTTGGCACCGTTTTCTTTGGCAATTTTCATGGTATGAGTGGTTTCTTGAGAATAACCGGAATGGCTCAAACCAATTGCCACATCTTTTTTCGTCAATAACGATGCCTGCATATACATAAAATGGTTGTTACCCGTGGCATCTACTTGCACACCGATACGCATCAATTTATTTTTGGCATCTTCCGCGGTAATACCTGATGTACCCACACCAAATAAAAAGACTCGATTTGCTTGCTGAATGGCTTTTACTGCTTCTTCCAACTGCTCAAAATCTAATAAATTAATGGTTTCATCCATCACGTTATTGATGGCAGATTTCAGTTTATGTGCAATATTCAATGAGTTGTCAGAATCGGTAATATCTGAATCTAATACGGTGTTATCTTTGCCATCTTTTGTGGCAAGCTCGATGGATAATTCCAATTTAAAATCACTGAAGCCTTTAAAGCCGAGAGTACGGCAAAAACGCACAAAGGTCGCCTCCCCCACTTCTAAATGGGCGGCAATTTCAGCTAAAGGAGCTTGCACCGCAAGATCGGGATTTAATAAAATCGCATCCGCAATTTTCTTTTCAGTCTTCGTTAAACTACGATACAACGAGCTAATGGTATTTAAAATATTGCCGTTTTTAGCCATAAACCACTCCCGTATTTTTTGCTTGTAATAAGCAATCTTTTACCCAGTAAGCCGCGCCAATCAAGCCTGCATCTTGTCCAAATTGAGCGCTTTCTAATTCGCAGTGATAAACAGCGGGAAGTTCACTTAATAAAGATTGAACTAACGGTAAATAGCCTTCTGCCAATCCTACGCTACCGCCAACCACGACTTTTTGCATGTCTAATCCAATCTTCAAATCCGCAATTAAATTTGCAATGGCTTGTGCTGAACGAGTCACAAGTGCGGTTGCTTTTTCATCATTTTGGCGGAAACGCACAAAGACTTCTTTTGGATCACAAGGATCATCCCATTGAGAAGAAACCGCTTCAATCGCGCGACCTGATGCAATGGCTTCGACGCAGCCACGGCGACCACAACCGCAAATGGGACCATTAGGATCGGCCAAAGTATGGCCTATATGCCCCGCAATACCGTTTGGCTCAGTAAGTAAACGATGATTTAAAATTAAACCGCCCCCTACGCCTGTGGAAACAGTAATAAAGGTAAAGTTTTGAACATCATTAGGATTTTGTAGTTGATACTCTGCATAGGCTGCCGCTTGCACATCATTAAGTAAACCAATCGGTTTATCAGTATGCTGTGCAATGCTGTCTTTTAATGGGAATTGGGCTAATCCACCCAGGTTTTTAGGATTAAGTGCGGTCAGAATGCCTTGATTAATAATGCCCGTTGAAGCAACGGCGACATAATCAAACTGCCCTTCATATTCTTTTACCAACTGAGCAAGGGTTTGATGCATCGCTTGCGCAGCATCATCTTGTGGCGTGGAAATCTGTTTTCGGTGTTGAATTTCACCATTTTTCACTATAGCAGAAGCGATTTTCGTGCCACCAATATCTAATGCCAAACAACGCTGTAATGTCTGACCACTATCCACTGTTAATGACATATCTTCTTCCTTTATTTTTTCGCTGAATGAATGGCTTCGGTAAACCAACTTACGATATGCTCTAAACGCGTTAATGCAGAACCAACTGTCACACAATAAGCACCAATTTCAATTGCTGTTTTCGCCAACTCAGGGGTGTTATAACGTCCTTCCGCCATGACTCGACAGCCTGCAGCTTTCAAATCTTTAACTAATTGATAATCAGGCTCCTCCGGCACACTACCACCTGTGTAGCCAGACATCGTACTGCCCACGATATCAAAACCCAGTTTTTGACAGTACAAGCCTTCTTCTAAATTCGAACAATCCGCCATGGCTAAACAGCCTAATTCGTGGATTTTTTTGACCGCACTTTCAATATCTACTGGTCTAGGGCGATTTGTCCCATCCACGGCAATAATATCTGCACCGGCTTTCGCTAAATCTTCAATATCATGCAAAAATGGGGTAATTCGTACAGGGCTGTCAGGTAAATCACGTTTCACAATACCGATAATTGGTACATTCACGGTAGGGCGTGTTGCTTTAAGATTTTCTATGCCCTCGATACGCAAGCCCGCTGCGCCACCAGCAACAGAAGCCTGTGCCATGGCCGCCACGATTTCTGGTTTATCCATCGGGCCATCATCGACAGGCTGACAAGAAGCAATAAGACCAAATTTGATTTTATCTAAGACTTCATTATGTGATAATTTCGACATATAAACTCCTACATTAGACAGTAACACTTGGTTTCCTTTTGGCTTTTTGGTCATTATAGTAAAACGCAGTAAAACTTGCACCATAAAAAAATATTTTTTGAAGTACAATTTCAAAATTTGTGATCGGCTTCTCAATTTTGAGATAAAGTTGCCACATTTGTACAAAATATTTTTTTTTACTTTAGAATATGAAGTAATACTTCATTACTTATAAATAGGAGAAAAAAATGAATGTGTTAGGTTATGCGCAAAAAATTGGGCAAGCCTTAATGGTACCTGTTGCTGTCTTACCAGCAGCGGCTGTACTGATGGGTATTGGTTATTGGCTTGACCCAGATGGCTGGGGAGCTAACAGTCAACTTGCTGCATTTTTAATTAAATCAGGCGGTGCTATCATCGATAACATGGGCCTGCTTTTTGCCGTTGGTGTTGCTTTCGGTTTATCTAAGGACAAACATGGCTCCGCTGCACTTTCAGGTTTAGTGGGTTACTATGTGGTAACCACTCTACTTTCACCTGGCAGTGTTGCTCAGCTACAACATATCGATGTAAGTGAAGTGCCCGCCGCTTTCGGGAAAATCAATAACCAATTTATTGGGATTTTAATCGGGGTAATTTCGGCTGAACTTTATAACCGCTTCTATCAAGTGGAATTACCAAAAGCCCTTTCCTTCTTTAGCGGAAAACGTCTCGTGCCGATTGTTGTCTCTTTTGTTATGATGCTTCTCAGCTTCGTATTGCTTTACATCTGGCCATATATTTTCGGCGGTTTAGTGTCATTCGGTGAAAGCATTAAAGATTTAGGTGCAGTTGGTGCGGGTCTTTATGGTTTCTTCAACCGTTTACTCATTCCGGTTGGCTTACACCACGCATTAAACTCAGTATTCTGGTTTGACGTAGCCGGTATCAACGATATTCCAAACTTCTTAGGTGGTGCAAAATCACTTACTGAAGGTACGGCAACAGTTGGTGTAACGGGTATGTATCAAGCCGGTTTCTTCCCTGTCATGATGTTCGGCTTACCGGGTGCGGCATTAGCGATTTATCTCAGTGCTAAACCAAGCCAAAAAACGAAAGTTGCATCCATTATGCTTGCAGGTGCATTTGCCTCATTCTTTACCGGTATCACTGAACCATTAGAATTCTCTTTCATGTTTGTTGCGCCAGTGCTTTACTTCATCCACGCGGTATTAACCGGTATTTCCGTCTTTATCGCGGCGACAATGCATTGGATTGCAGGCTTCGGTTTCAGTGCGGGTCTCGTGGATATGGTGCTTTCATCACGCAACCCGTTAGCCGTTGAATGGTATATGCTAATCGTACAAGGCTTAGTATTCTTCGTGATTTACTATGCCGTATTCCGTTTTGCAATTAAAGCGTTCAACTTAAAAACATTAGGTCGTACCGAAGAAGCGGAAGAAACCACTACTGCACAACCAGCAGCGAGCCAATCTCGCGAAGAAAGAGCGGTCAAATTTATTGATGCTTTAGGTGGTGCAGATAACTTCAAAAATATTGATGCTTGTATCACTCGCTTACGTTTAAGCTTAGTGGATCAACACAAAATCAATGAAGAACAGCTTAAGTCTCTTGGTGCAAAAGGTATCGTGAAAATTGGTAACGATGGCTTACAAGTGGTTCTTGGACCTGAAGCTGAACTTGTGGCAGAAGCCATGAAACAAAAAGTAAAATAAAATACACAAAATGAAATACCGACTCAGAAATGGGTCGGTATTTTTTTGCCAAAAATAAAGTAAAAAATGACCGCTCTTTAGCTGAGAATTTCTCGTTCGAAGTGAGTTAAATGAAAGTTTGAAAATTGAAGATTGTTTTGAAGGGTGGTGGAACTAAGCAGAATTGGTCTTAACAGCAAGTGGCTTACTGCATCGCATCCCTGCGGGATTTCTACCTAGCCCACCATAGATTTAAAGCATCTCTGGGGTTCCAGTCTGCGATATAAAATTAAAAGATTAAGAATCTTTTAAAAGCCACTTATATATTCAGGAGACCAATCCTGACTTCCAAAGAAACTACATTGGAAGGCAGTGTTATGATAGAAGTCTTCCGCTATTTTGTCAATTAAGATATTTCACTAAAAGAAGTATTTTTTCGTTTTTCGTATAAAAATTAACAAAGGCATTTCAACTATCACATCAATGTAACAAAAACAAAATAACCGTCTGATTAAAGACGGTTATTTTTGCTATCGAGTGCCGTAAACAACAATGGTTTTGCCGTGCGCATGAATGAGATTCTGATCTTCCAGCATCTTAATTATTCGCCCTACGGTTTCACGTGAACAGCCCACCATTTGACCAATTTCCTGACGCGTAATTTTAATCTGCATACCATCAGGATGAGTCATGGCTTCAGGTTGTTTTGCTAGATGCATAAGCGCCTGAGCAATACGCCCTGCCACATCTAAAAAGGCCAGGTTAGTCACTTGTCGAGACGTGTTTTGCAAGCGTTTTGATAACTGAGAAGTAAGGAACATTAAAATCTCAGGATTAATTTGAATAAGCTGACGATATTTTTTATAGGAAATTTCTGCAATTTCACAAGGGGTTTTGGTTTTCACCCAAGCAGAACGTTTCGAACCTTCGTCAAATAAACCCGCTTCACCAAAAAATTGTCCGGCACCTAAATAAGATAAAATCATCTCTTTGCCTTCATCATCTTTCGATGAAACCATCACACTTCCTTTAATTAAGAAATATAAAATATTCGCATCTTCCCCTGCATGGATTAAGGTCGATTTTGCCGGATATTTATGCAAATGGCAGTGAGTTAGGAACCAATCCAGAGCAGGATCGCGCTGCTGATCATCGTCTTGTAACTTTTGTTCTTCAAGTAATTCTACATCTTCTGACATATAAGCTCCTATTGATTCATTTTAGAAATTCCATTTTATCTTTGATATCAATGGATTCATGTAATTCTGACCAAACAATCACTGCACTTCCATTGTGAATCTTATTTAGTAGGTGTTGTTTTTTTTGTTCTAAAGAAAATTCGTGTGAACCATAATCGGTGCCTTCCCTAAGTACCACACTTTCCACAATATTTTCTAAGGTTTCTGTTGGCAATTCTTGCCACGGAATAATCATATATTTATCAACTAAAGTCAATTAAGCAAAAAGCGGTTCGAGAAAACGCCATTGCTGTTCAAAACTTTGATTTGCGCCTAAACGGAAGTTTGTGCGGACATAACGCATAAACTGTCCTTCACAAAGCGTCACTAAATGCCCCGCAATAATACGTTCATCGACATTAAAACCGCGCCCTTCGCGTAATTTTCGCATTTGTAAAATATTCACAAATTGCATTTCAAGGCGATCGAAGAATTGGGCAACACGAGCCTGTAAAAGTGGCTCTTCAAACATCAAGGCATGTCCGGTTAAAATACGTGTCAAACCAGGATTTTTACGCGCAAAGTCGAGGATCATCTGCATAATGTCACGCACTCGATTCATCGTATTAGTTTCATTACGAATCGATGTGGTAATACGGCTAAATAAATTTGCTTCAATATTATCGATCAACGCTTCAAACATTTTGGTTTTACTTGGGAAGTAACGATAAAGTGCCGCCTCTGACACCCCCACTTCTTCCGCCAAACGCGCTGTTGTCATACGCTCCATTCCGCGTTCAGAATGCAACATATGGGTAAGCACCGTCAACACTTGTTGACGACGTTCTTTTACCGTGCGTTTTTCGATTTTTGGCGGTTTGATTTCCGCAGCAATCTCATCAACTTCAACGAGAGATAATTGTTCTACCATAGTTTATTTTTTACCTGAATGACCAAAACCGCCTTCACCGCGTTCAGTTTCGGTAAATTCACTAACAATATTGAATTCTGCTTGTACTACCGGCACAAACACTAATTGTGCAATACGATCGCCGACTTCAATTTTGAACGGTTCATGGCCACGATTCCATACCGAAACCATTAATGGACCTTGGTAATCTGAATCAATTAAGCCCACTAAGTTACCTAATACGATACCGTGTTTATGACCTAAACCCGAACGAGGCAGAATCACTGCTGCAAGGTTCGGATCGGCAATATAAATTGAAAGACCTGTTGGGATAAGTTTAGTTTCGCCTGGTTGAATTTCAATGCCCTCTTCAAGCAATGCACGTAAATCCAAACCTGCTGAACCTTCGGTTGCATAGGTTGGTAAAGGAAATTCATTGCCAATACGGCTATCTAAAATTTTTACATCAATTTTTTTCATGCTTATTTATCCTTTAAAAGAAACCTGTCATACAAAAGTGCGGTCACAAAATCTAACGAATTTTGAGCCTATTTTACTTGTGATAATGCTCAACAATTTCTGTGACTAAAACTTCTGCCAATTTATTTTTATCTGCTAACGGCAACACTTTTTCGCCTGTTTTCCAAAAGATCTGCAAAGCATTTTGATCTTGTCCGAATACTTGCCCACCCGATACATCATTGGCACAAATCATATCTAAATTTTTGCGTTGAAGTTTGCTCTTCGCATATTCAGCGACATTTTGTGTTTCAGCTGCAAAGCCCACAACAAACGGACGATCTTTTTCTAAACTTGCCACACTTGCGATAATATCTGGATTTTTCACCAATTTAAGAGAAAGCTCATCGTTATCATTGGTTTTCTTAATTTTTTGATCAGCGACTTCCGCAACTCGATAATCTGCCACTGCAGCACAGCCAATAAAGATGCGATTTTTGACCGCACTTTCAAGGGAGGCTTGCCACATTTCATGGGCGGTTGTCACATCAATACGATGAACGTTTTTCGGCGTAGCGAGATTAACAGGCCCCGCAATTAAAGTGACATTAGCCCCACGCTTAGCAAAGGCCTCGGCAATCGCAAAGCCCATTTTGCCTGAGCTGTGATTAGAAATATAACGAACAGGATCGATAGCTTCACGCGTCGGGCCTGCCGTAATGGTAACGCTTAAATCAGCTAAATCTTGTTGAACGGCAAAAAGTGATTGAAGCGACTCAAAAATTTCAGCGGGTTCAGACATTCTCCCTGCGCCCACATCGCCACAAGCTTGAAAACCGCTATTTGGCCCAACAAAATGAACACCTCGCGCAGAAAGGGCGGTCAAATTTTGTTGTGTAATCGCCTGGCGGTACATTTGCTGATTCATCGCCGGTGCGAGCAAAATAGGGGCACTTGTCGCGAGACAAATCGTACTGAGTAAATCATTTGCCATTCCAACGGTTAAACGCGCAATAAAATCGGCGCTAGCTGGCGCAATCACAATCGCATCAGCCCACTTGGCCAGCTCAATATGCCCCATGGCTAATTCAGCTTGAGGATCAAGTAAAGACTGAGAAACCGCATTGCCCGAAATGGCTTGTAGCGTTAAAGGTGTGACAAATTCAGCGGCAGAGGGTGTTAAAGCCACTCGAACTTCTGCGTTAGATTTGCGTAATAAACGAATAAACTCAATGGTTTTATAGGCGGCTATGCCCCCTGTAATCCCGACAACAATACGCTTTCCGCTCAAGCTCATTTGCTACTCCGCTACGACTTAATAGAATGGATATGTTTTTGTGTGTTAGTACTTAACAACTTAAGGTCGCCTATTTTACTTCAAATTTCACCAATAAAAAATTTTATTTTTGCGATCGTGATTCCAAAAATAAAACAGACAATTCGCAATACTTAAAAACATCCTGAAAATTAACCGCACTTTTTCTTCTCATTTCAATTAATATGCAGACAAACGCCCCCTTAATGCCTCGTGAAAAACTATTGGAATTCGGTGTTGAAGCCCTAGAGGATCACGAATTACTTGCTATTTTCTTACGCACAGGGATCAAAGGTTGCCCTGTCATGGAATTATCACATAGCGTGCTGCAACATTTTGGCTCCCTTCGCGCCTTATTAAGTGCAGATAAAGAAGCCTTTTGCAAAGTAAAAGGATTAGGCATTACGCAGTTTATCCAACTACAAGCCACCACAGAAATGACCAAACGCTATCTGAAACAAGAATTACTCATAGAACATGTATTCAGTGACACATCCACGGTAAAACTTTATCTTCAAGCGGAGCTTCATCACGAAGAACGTGAAATTTTTATGGTGTTATTTTTAGATAATCAACATCGTTTGATTAAAAAAGAGCGGTTATTTTTAGGCACAATTAATGTGACGAATGTTTATCCACGTGAAATCATCAAAGAAAGCCTTTACTGTAATGCCGCCGCCTTAATTTTGGCTCACAACCACCCTTCTGGTCTGGCAGAACCAAGCTATTCTGACAAAATGATCACACAAAAAATTATTGAGGCTGCTGAGTTAATGGATATTCGTATTTTGGATCATTTTATTGTCGGCAAAGGCACTTGTTATTCTTTTGCAGAGCATAATCTGTTATAGTTTTAGGGAATTTGATGATTTTTTTATCGTTCATTTCTATTTAAAGACGGAAAAATCGCTTTTAGACTTGAGAAATGAAAATAAAGTCAGTATAATTTGCGACCTTTAATATAGTAAGTGGGTCGGATACTGCGACCTGACGAGGAAGCAAGCTTAGTTTTAAGCTTCATTATCCGAACCATAAGCTCGAGCTTATATTTAAATTATTGGAGATTATTATGTCTAGAGTTTGTCAAGTAACAGGCAAGCGTCCAGCTGTGGGTAACAACCGCTCACACGCGTTGAATGCGACACGTCGTCGTTTTCTTCCAAACCTTCACACTCACCGTTTCTGGGTTGAAAGTGAAAACCGTTTCGTAACCTTACGTTTAACTGCGAAAGGTATGCGTATTATCGATAAAAAAGGCATTGATGCAGTGTTAGCTGAAATCCGTGCTCGTGGCGAAAAAATCTAAGGAGCTAAAACATGGCAGCTAAAGGCGCTCGTGAGAAAATCCGTTTAGTTTCTACAGCAGAGACTGGTCACTTCTACACAACTGATAAAAACAAACGTAATATGCCTGAAAAAATGGAAATCAAAAAATTTGATCCAGTAGTGCGTAAACACGTTATCTATAAAGAAGCAAAAATCAAATAATTTTGCTGATTTAAAAAAAGCCCGACATTGTTCGGGTTTTTTTATACCACAAATTCATTACCGAGATTATCTATGCCTGAACTTCCTGAAGTTGAAACAGCCCTACGTGGTGTCAGTCCCTATTTAAAAAGTTTTACCATTGAAAAAATTGTAGTTCGCCAACCACAATTACGCTGGGTTGTCTCTCCTGAATTAACTACGCTCAAAAACGTCAAAATTTTGGATACCTCTCGTCGTGCAAAATATCTAATTATTCATACAGAAAAAGGTTATATCATTGGTCATTTAGGCATGTCCGGCTCCGTTCGAATTGTGCCTCATGATAGCCCCATTGATAAACACGATCACCTTGATATTGTGATGAATAATGGCAAATTACTGCGTTATAATGACCCTAGACGCTTTGGTGCATGGCTATGGACTGAAAGCTTAGACGACTTTCATCTTTTCCTCAGACTTGGTCCTGAACCACTTTCAGATGAATTTAATGCCGAATACCTTTTTAAGAAATCACGCAAAAAATTGACCGCACTTAAAACCTTTTTAATGGATAATGCTGTCGTCGTGGGTGTAGGAAATATTTATGCTAATGAAACGCTCTTTTTATGTGGTTTGCACCCCATGAAATTAGCCGAAAACCTCACGCGAAACCAATGTGCCTTGCTCGTTGAAACGATTAAAAACGTATTAGCAAAAGCCATTACACAAGGTGGAACAACATTAAAAGATTTCTTACAACCTGATGGTCGCCCCGGGTATTTTGCGCAAGAATTGTTAGTTTACGGAAACAAAGACAAACCTTGTCCAAAATGTGGCACTAAGATTGAAAGTATGATTATTGGGCAACGCAATAGCTTTTATTGCCCACATTGTCAGAAAAAGAAATAGGCGTTATACACGCCTATTTTTTAGAAAAAGGTGCTCCAGAAATGAGAAATCGGCATGGCGAGAAAAAGAGCCGGCAACATATTCGCCACATGGAACATTTGGATATTACAAATGCGAAAGCCTGCCGCTATCATTAACATACCGCCTACCGCAGTAAAATCACCTCGCATTTCAGGTGTCACAAAAGGGATAATGAATACCGCAGAATAAGCTAAGATCACTTGAACCAATGTTTGTGGCACAAAAATACTTGCTACAGAAATGCCGAGTGATGTAGCAAAGATCATCGCAGTGAAAAAATCTAAAAAAGATTTCACAATGAGGATATCAAAATTCCCTGTCATCCCCTCATTCATCGCCCCGAAAATACCCGTTCCACTAAAAGAAAATAAAATCACAATCGCAACAAATTTAGACAAGAACTCTTCTTGGCTATGCATGCTACTCGGTGTATCAGGGAACATCTTTTCAACAAGGCCTTTCGCTGATGAGGCTAGCTTATTGATCCCATGCTCTAATAAAAGCAATTCTCCAATTATCGTCCCTAATAACACCGATAAAATCATTGCCGGCATATTGGTGGTTTTCGCCACCATCACAATGCCCATGCCCATAGAACACAGGCCAAAGATCAAGGTTAAATTAGTGCGCAAACGCTCTGGAATGCGTCCACCGAGCGCAGCCCCAATGACTGCCCCACTAATAATCGCCAGAGCATTAATATAAGGTCCGATAATCATATTTTTCTCCATGTTAACTCATCCTATTATACGAAAAACAGGATGAAAATCGACCGCACTTTTAGAAACAAAAAAGGCATGGTTTCCCATGCCTTTTGTTTATTAACGATAAATTACCAGTGGTAACCTGCACCAACTGCCACACCCACTTTACCTTGAGTATCGCTAGTACCAGCTAAACGAATAATGATTTTACCGTTGTCTGAAATACGTGACATACCTAATGCCACTGCATTTTGACCTTGGTAATTACCCGCTGCCACAGATACCATGCTCTTACCTGGAATGTAAGCTTGTGGTAATTGAGACGCTGCTAACGCACTTGCTGTACCTGCATTGACACGTTTACCTAACTTGTTCACTTGACCATTTAAGTGGTTGATCTTGTTATTCATGTCAGCTTTTACTTCGTGTAATTGGCTGCCATTTACTGCATCAGTACTGTCTGCTGCAATGCGTCCTGGTGCAACATTGGTAATTTGTTTATTACCTGCATCAATACCATTTTTAGTCATACTTGGACCATTTTTAATGGTGACGCCATTGCCATCAATCACCGTATCACCCGCAGTGAATTTGTTTGCAGTTACGCTTTCCACTTTAAGGTTTTTCTTGATACCTACACGAACATTACCGCTCTTATCAATGTTTGTCATCACATTATCGCCACCATCAAACTCACTCCAGTTTGTGTTGCTATCTGCGCCTTTCACATTGATTTGGCTATTTAATCTCGCAGGGTAAACGTCGCCTACATTCGCACCAAATTTTAAGCCGTCACTTAATGTTGCGATAGTTTCACGACCAAATTTCATTCGATTTGGTGTTTTACCATCAAGATTTGGCGCTGCATCTTTACCACTTACTACTGTAATTGGCGTTGAGTTATCACCTTCGCCAAGATTGATAGTTGTTGCAGTGACATTTTTAGCTTTCAAGTTTTCTGTGGTAGAAATAGTGAAGTTAATACCATTCTGTTCAAGTTTGATATTATCACCAGCAATATAGTTTACAGTCGCACCTGGCGCTACATTAGCAACTTTAGTACCACTTACTTCACCAGTAGAGCCTTCTTTCTTCGTTGCCGTTGCATTCCAGCCTTTACCCGCAAGTTCTTTCACTTCGTATAACTGACTACCATTCACTGCATCTTTGCTATCTTTAGATACATCACCATCTTTGACATTGCTAATTTTATTACCTGCAGCATTAATGCCATCTTTAGTAATACTTGGGCCACCAGCAATTTTTAAACCATCATTGTTAATGGTTGTATCACCTGCTTTTACGCTATCAACGATGATATCTTTATTTAATTTAACTGTGACTTTATCACCTTCTGCTTCAGTGGTGATGTTGTCATCACCGTTAATCGCAACGGTTGAACCTAATTTTTCCACATTAGTTGAACCGCTATCACCTGTAAAGGTTAAACCTTTCTTAGTGACAGTATTATGAGCATCCACACCTTTGCCGATATCTTCTTTGGTCTTATCTGACAAATCAATATCATAATTGGTCACTGTAGTATTACCAGCTTTATCTAAAGTAGGTGTACCTGTTTTTACTTTTAATGCACCTGACTCGCTTGTCACACTCGCTGATGTATCTACGGCATCAATTGTATAAATGCTTTCACCATTAGGGCCTGTAGTTTTATCAACTTTCGTATTCTTACCTGCTACCACTTCAGTTTTAGCAGCATTAACGGCTTTGTTTAATTGTGAAACATTGACAGCATCTGTATCAGCCGTTCCAGCTTCAACACCAGTGATTTTTTTATTACCCGCATTAATACCATCTTTAGTTACACTCGGGCCACCAGCAATTTTTAAACCATCCTTATTAATGGTTGTATCACCTGCTTTTACACTATCAACTTTGATGTCTTTCGCCAATTTAATTTCTAATTTATCAGTGCCATCCGCTACCACACCAATGTTACCATCAGAAAGTTTAGCCTTATCAGTTACACCACCAACTAAGTTAACTTTTTCACCTAATTTACGCTCTACATCCTTTCCTGTATCACCAGCAAAGGTTAATGGCATATTACGCACTTTATTAATTGCGCTAGTCACATCGCCTGCAGTGGCAAGATTATTTGGATTCTCTGCAGTTGCATTGCCTGCTGCATCAGTCGTGATATTTGTTGTATTCACATCAAATTTCACAATAGTGCCATTTTCGGTATCAGTCACATTCGCAGTAGTTAAGTTTCCATCTTTGAAGTTCACTACACCATTATTGTTGATACGTGACTTATCTTTGCCATTTTCTTGAACATTAAAGCCACTGTTATTTAACACGGTGTAAAGTTGTGAACCATTTACAGCATCTGTTGACGTCGCTGAAAGACGGCCTGCTGCTACATTTTGGATTTGACGTTCAAAACCCTCTTTACCAACAGAAACTGCACCACCAGCATTACTTCCCAAACCAGCTTGGAATGTCACATTTGTATCAGTACCGCCATCATTTTTAAATGTTGCATGATCAGATGAGTCGTTAAAAGTATTTGAACCAGCAACTGAATCATGACCTAATGCTACAGAATTAGCTACTGCTGCAGTTGAATGGTCACCTAATGCCATTGCATTTGCTCCTGTAGCATTAGCAAAAGAACCCAACGCAATGGCATCCTGCACACCCGTCGCTTTTGCTTGATAACCAAATGCTAACCCTGTTTTAGCTGCTTCTGCGTAGCCACCAAGAGCCACACCCCATCCTGCAGTAGCTTTAGAATTAACACCAATTGAAACGGTATAATCGTCTCCAGCTTGTGCATTTGTACCTAACGCAACTGATGACACCTTATTTGCTTGGCTTCCATTACCGATAGAAACAGCTGCGGTATCATCTGCATGAGAATTTAAACCTAGTGCAATTGTGCCATCTGCAGATGTTTTTGCACCATGACCAATCGCTAAGGATGAATTTGATGTGCTAGTTGTATGAGCATTCGGTCCAATAGCAATAGAATTTTTACCCTTAGCACCTTTATTGATACTATTAGTTGGATTTTCCTCAGTTGCATCATCTTTAACACCAATTGTTGAATTCACAGAGAAGTAGCGTATTTTTTCAATCTGTTGAATTGCTGAATAAAGCTGAGAACCATTGATTGCATCAGTTGAATTTGCAGAAACATCACCAGGTGCTAAGTTAATAATTTGACGTTCAAATTGTTTCTTACCCACAGATACAACATCACCCGGATCAACCGATGCACCACCAGCCCAAGTATAAGTATTTCCTAGAATTTCCTTACCTTTATAAGCTATACCTTCTTTATCCGTTTCAGATGCCATACCAATTGCAACAGCGTTGGTTATATTAGCATTTGCACCTGTTCCAAGCGCAAGCGTACCAAATTTTGTTGCAGTTGCATTAGTACCTAGTGCAGTAGAGAAATCACCCAGTGCTTGTGTTTTAACACCAATAGCTACCGCGCCCTCACCACTTGTCGCGGAAGAATACCCATTCAAACTCCCACCTGTTAATTTTTTGTAAATCAAACCTCGATTTGCAAAACTATCTAATCGAATTTGTTTTTTAGTAGCAACTGTTCCATCTTCATTAAACGTATATTCATAAACAACTTCGTCACCACTGTATTTACCACCATTAACTTTATCAACATCATCGTTACCAATAACAATAGATGAGTTACCTTTTGCTAAAGTATTTGCACCAATAGCAATCGATTGATCTCCTCTAACCTCTGTACGTTGAACCGTTGGATGCTTTCCAGAACTACCTATTGCAATAGATTCTTCGCTATATTCTGCAGATACATAAGCTCCTGAACCAATAGCTATATTTCTTCCCTTAGGTTTTCCATTTGCAACTGTTGCATTATTACCTATCGCAATATTAGAACCACCACCAGCATCAGCTTCCCCCGTAAACACATTACCTGGTCCAGTCGTAATTTTAATAAGAGGATCACTTAAATCTACAGCTTGTGCCGGCATCATCACTGCAGATAAAGAAAGTGCAAATGCTGAAAGTTTGAAAAGAGAAGACAAACGTGTTTCGCTTGCTACACGTTGTTCGGAGTTTGAAGAAGCTTTTACGGCTCCTTTTGCTAATTCTGATGTCACGACGAAAGATTGTGTCGTTTTGTTCCAAATAATCTTAAATACTTTGTTCATAAGAAAGTTCTCCTAAGTTAAATAGATTTAGGTATTGATCACATCCCAACAATAGGAACAAGCTGGGGAAAAAATAAGGTGCTGGGAGTATAACTGACCCATCTATAAGATCAAGAAAATGATCGCTTTTTATACCATTTTTCACAAGAAATTTACATTTTCTATACAAGGTATCGTTTGCGTAAAAAGAATGCTCATTAAAATTAGGCCAAAGTCAGTAATAATGAGCATGGAATCGTCTTTATATAAGTCAAAAACAATGTAAAAATTGACCGCACTTTTTCCTCTTTCAAGGTATTCTCCTCTTACCACTTTACCTATACCCCGGCATACCCCTTTGTGAGTATTTTGATTTTAAAGTTTGATCAACCTCAAAGTTTTGAAAAAAAACCTTAGGAAAACTACTGCTTTTTGGTATCTTATGCTTGCGTTGAGCTATTTTTATGAGTGAATTCAAAAGCTTAATAGGAATTGTTCGCATTTAAAATTGTTTTTTTATTCTTTCCTAATGGAGTGATTATCGTGAACGCATTGAGAAAAAGCCTTGTTTTGGCCACTTCTTTCGCAGCTTTAGGTGTGTATAACTCAGCGATGGCTGAAATGGTATACAAGCCTGTTGAACAACCTGTGGAAGCACCAAACCCTAATTTAAAAATCGAAGCAGTGAATGAAAAATTTGCTGAGAAATATCCTAGCCAATTCAATTCGTGGAAAGCGACTGAAAAAGGCGACAAAATCATCTATGCTAATGAACAAGATCCTCGTTTAATCGTGTTATGGGGGGGCTATTCTTTCGCAAAAGAATATAACGCACCTCGTGGTCACGTTTATGCAGTAGAAGATGTACGTAATATTTTACGTACTGGTGCGCCCAAAAATGCAAATGATGGCCCACAACCAATGGCATGTTGGACTTGTAAAGGTCCAGACGTTCCTCGTTTAATTGCAGAATGGGGTGAAGATGGTTACTTTGGTGCCAAATGGGCTAAAGGTGGACCAGAAATTGTCAACTCGATCGGTTGTGCTGACTGTCACGATACGACCTCTAAAGACTTTGCTGAAGGCAAACCTGCATTACGTATTGCTCGTCCACACGTTCTTCGTGCATTAGATCACTTAAATAATGCACTTCAAGCAAAAGCAAAAGCTGAAGGTAAAGAACAAGCTAACTTAAGCTTTAACACAGCTGCTCGCACTGAAAAACGTGCTGAAATCTGTGCAAACTGTCACGTTGAATACTACTTCGCGGGCGACTTAAAACAAGTCACCTTCCCGTGGAACAATGGTCAAACTGTTGATGACATCGAAAAATACTACGATGATATCGGCTTCAGTGACTGGACTCACTCTCTTTCTAAAGCACCAATGTTAAAAGCTCAACACCCTGACTTTGAAATTTGGTCTTTAGGTATGCACGGTAAAAACGGCGTAACTTGTATCGACTGTCACATGCCTAAAGTACAAGGTAAAGACGGTAAAGTTTACACCGACCACCAAATCCAAAACCCATTCGATGCATTTGATACCACATGTGCAAACTGTCACGATCAAAGTAAAGAAAAACTTAAAGATATCGTTGCTTCACGTAAAAAAGAAGTGAAAGATGTAATGGGTCGTTTAGAAGATCAAGTTGTTCGTGCTCACTTTGAAGCGAAAGCGGCATGGGATGCAGGTGCAACTAAAGAAGAAATGGAACCTGCTTTAATGGATATCCGTCACGCTCAATGGCGTTGGGACTACGCAGCAGCAAGCCACGGTGGTCACATGCACGCACCTGATGTAATGCTTCGCGTATTAGGTTCTGGTATCGACAAAGCAGCGGATGCACGTGCTAAACTTGCAGCAATCTTAACTAAACATGGCGTGAAAACTCCGGTTGAAGTACCAGATATTTCTACAGCTGATAAAGCATGGAAAGTAATGGGTATTGATATCGAGAAAGAACGTAAAGCCAAAAAAGAATTCTTAGAAACTGTTGTACCTCAATGGGTAAAAGAAGCGAAAGCCAATGGCAAATTAGCTGAAGATACCGCAACAAAACAATAAAAAAAGAACCGCACTTTGTAACTAAAGTGTCGAAGTGCGGTCATTTTTAACCATATATTTGAGGTAATCAGAATGAATTTAACTTCTTTAATCAGCAAATCGGCAAAATCCCTCGCATTGCTTGCAATGCTTGCGGCAATGCCAATGGCTGCAAGTGCGGAAGAGATGGCAAAAACACCGGCCTCTCAAATCACTTATGAGCCACAATTGGATAACCAACGTGATCCAAACCAATATTGTGCGAAATGTCACAAATTTGACCAAGTTGATAAAAACCAAACTTTAGATCAATCTGGTGGTGAATTACACTTTGGTAAATTCCACGGCACACACTTAAATCAAAAAAGCCCTAACACCGGTAAACCGATTAACTGTGTAAACTGTCACGGTAATATTTCGGAAGATCACCGTCGTGGTGCAAAAGATGTGATGCGTTTTGATGGCGATATCTTTGGTGATAAAAAACCAATGTATACTGCGCAAGAACAAAACCAAGTTTGTTTTGCTTGTCACCAACCTGCAAAACTTCGTGAAAAACTTTGGGCGCACGATGTTCACGCAATGAAATTGCCTTGTGCAAGCTGCCACACATTACACCCGAAAGATGATGCGATGAAAGGTATTCAACCGAAAAATCGTGTGAAACTTTGTGTAGATTGCCACGGCGAACAACAAAAACGCAAAGCGGCAAAAGACGCACAATCACAAACGCAATCAACCGAACAAAAGGATAAATAATGACAGCTTGTTCACGCCGAAACTTTGTTTCCGGCATGGGGGCATTAATCCTTATGACGGGGACATCAGTTACCTCTTTAGCGAAAGAGGAAAAGGCGGATAAACCGAAACGCTATGCAATGGTACACGACGAAACAGCTTGTATCGGCTGTACCGCTTGTATGGATGCTTGTCGTGAAACAAACCACGTTCCTGAAGGCGTTTCACGTTTGGAAATTCTCCGTAGTGAACCTTACGGCGAATTCCCAAATCAAGAATACGAGTTTTTCCGTCAGTCTTGCCAACACTGTACAAACGCCCCTTGTGTGGCAGTTTGTCCAACCGGTGCATCATTTATTGATCCTGAAACAGGTATCGTAGATGTGCATAAAGATCTTTGTGTAGGTTGCCAATACTGTGTTGCAGTTTGTCCTTACCGTGTACGTTTCATTCACCCAGTACACCGTACTGCGGATAAATGTAACTTCTGTCGCGATACAAACTTAGCAGCTGGCAAACAACCTGCTTGTGTAGAAGCTTGTCCAACCAAAGCATTAACCTTTGGTGATATGAATGATCCAAGCAGTGCAGTTTCCCGCAAAGTGAAAGAAAATCCGGTTTATCGCACTAAAGTGGAATTAGGTACTCAACCAAATCTTTACCATATTCCATTCCAACACGGGGAGCCAAGAAGATGACATTAGATTATCCTGTTCCGTTTCACACTCCTAATTTGGTGTGGGATTCAACAATCGCTATCTATTTGTTCTTACTTGGTATTTCTTCCGGTGCGGTACAATTAGCGATTGCTTATAAACGTAGTAACAAATTAGAAAATCCAAGCAAAAACTGGATTATCCGAGCCGCCGCCGTTTTAGGTTCTGTGCCAACATTAATTGGTTTAACCCTATTAATTTTCCACTTGGCACGTCCTTGGACATTCTGGAAATTGATGTTTAACTATCAATTCAACTCTGTAATGTCTATGGGGGTAATGTTATTCCAAGTTTATATGCTGTTCTTGGTATGTTGGTGTGCGGTTATCTTCAAAGAAGATATCATGGCACTTATCCAACGTTTTATGCCAAAACTTGGCTTTGTCGGTAAAATTATCAATGTATTAGAACGTTTAACTGGTCCTGTAGAAGTTATTCTCTTCATCTTAGCCGCTGTGCTAGGGGCTTATACCGGTTTCTTACTTTCAGCATTGATCAGTTACCCAATGTTAAATAACCCTGTTCTACCAGCGTTATTCTTGGCTTCAGGTACCTCTTCAGGTATCGCTGCAACCTTCTTATTTATCCTCATTGCAGGTAAATTAAAAGGTGATAGCCATGAATCACACTTCATTCACAAATTTGAAGTGCCAATTATGGTAACTGAACTTGGTTTATTAATCTGTTTCTTTGTTGGTCTACACTTCGGTGGTGGTCAGAAAGTGGTTGCATTACACAATGCTCTTTCCGGCTTCTGGGGGGCAGTGTTCTGGATTGGGGTATTCTTAATTGGTATCATCATTCCTCTACTTGCTAACCTTGCAGCAAAAGACAGTTTAAAATACAACAAGAACTTTATTATCCTTGTGTCAATCTTCGACTTAATCGGGGTTCTCTGCTTACGTTACTTCATCTTGTATGCAGGACAACTTACCGTTGCGTAAGGATAAATTTCTTATTTAATCAAAAGGCGTATACAATACGCCTTTTGTTTATTTAGAAGACTAAAGTGCGGTTAATTTTACGTATGTTTTTCATGCTTAAAATCAACCTTATTTTGTAAAATACAACCTTTAATACTGAAGAATACTATGCTTCCCGAACTCGGATTTCTCTCATTACTCTTTGCCACCACCGCGGCTCTCTTACTTTCCATCGTGCCGCAAATTGGTATTTGGCGAAATAAACCCACTCTAACCAATACAGCTTGGGGATTAAGTTATTGCTTCGGTATTTTTACGAGCGTTTCAATCGGTATTCTTGCCTACTCTTTTGCGACGGATGACTTCACATTGGAATACGTGGCAGCGCACTCCAATTCTCAACTACCAACATTTTTTAAAGTCGCCGCCACCTGGGGCGGACATGAAGGCTCCATTTTATTTTGGCTTTTTACATTAAGTCTTTGGTTAGTGGCTTTTGCCTTTTTCTCTCGCAAAAATGACCGCACTTTTTCTGCACAGACCCTTTCTTTACTCGGCTTAATTTGTCTTGGGTTTGCTATTTTCATTTTGTTCTACTCCAATCCATTTGGACGTGCATTCCCTGCCCCTGCAGAAGGGCGAGATCTCAACCCAATGCTGCAAGATATCGGCTTAATTTTCCACCCTCCACTTTTATATGTGGGCTATGTGGGCTTTGCCGTTAACTTTGCCATGTCCATTTCAGCTTTAATCTTTAATCGTTCTGCACAAGCAATTGCGCGTGCGATGCGAGCTTGGGTTCTCGTTTCTTGGTTATTCTTAACATTAGGGATCGTGCTCGGTGCATGGTGGGCATATTACGAATTAGGCTGGGGCGGCTGGTGGTTCTGGGACCCAGTAGAAAATGCTTCACTTATGCCATGGTTATTGGGACTCGCACTTTTACACAGTTTGATGGTGACTGAAAAGCAAGGCATGTTTAGCTACTGGACAATACTCTTTTCCCTACTCGCTTTTGCATTCAGTGTATTAGGCACATTTATTGTCCGTTCAGGTGCATTAACCTCCGTGCACGCCTTTGCTTTAGATAGCTCCCGTGGTTATGTGCTATTACTCATTTTCTTCTTACTAACTGTCGGCTCGCTCAGTTTATTTGCACTACGCACAAATACCAACGAAAGTGCGGTCAAATTTCCACTCATTTCTAAAACTGGGGCGATTTTAGGTTTAAACATCGTATTGACCGTGGCCACCGTCAGTACCTTCTTAGGCACTTTCTATCCAATGCTATTCCAAGCCATGAATTGGGGAAGTATTTCCGTGGGAGCCCCTTACTTTAATAGCATTTTCTTGCCATTGCTCACGTTAGTGCTTTTTGCCATGGCGGGCACACTTTGCTTAGGCTGGTTTAAAGCCGATAAGAAACACTTTTTCAAACGCTTGTTATTACTTATTCCCGCTGCAGTGATGGCTTATGGCATGATTTGGAATGCGCTGCAAAATGACAGTGCGCTACGTTTCCATTTCTTCGCTTATGTGTTGCTCACCCTCGCTATTTGGGTATTATTCGTCACCTTATGGCAAAATTGGGCAAAAGTAAGACTGTCCTATTTTGGGATGATTCTCGCACACTGTGGCGTGGCTATTGCGACAATGGGCGCCGTGATGAGTAGTTACTTTGGCAGTGAATTAGGTGTTAGACTTGCACCACAACAAAGCCAGCAATTAGGTCAATTTGAATTCCATTATGATCGTTTTTCCAATGAAAT
>JAGZBU010000016.1:0-33583 GCA_018369675.1 Parahaemophilus parainfluenzae
TAACTTGTTCAATTTTATAACGGATCTCTGTATTGGCTTTATCATCTGCACGACCTGTTGGCGCCCAATCGCTAATTAATACCGCACCATTTAAAGTTGAATTCGTGCCTTCTTCTTTCAATAAACGCTCAATTTGTTTGAGATTATAAAGCTCTGCTTGCGCATCCGTATAAACAATCAATGCACGTTCGCCATCAAATTGTGTCAAAGAATTTTTGATAATCGCTAATGGGGTTGAAGGCGGACGAATATCCACGCGTTCTTTTTTCGCATTAAGCTGAGGAAGTTCATAAGTCGGATCGGCTTGTGGCAATGTTACACCACCACTTGCTAAAGGAGAAAAGCTCGGTATTTCACGATCAGAATTTTGATAAGTGTCATTAGCCGTCTGCATTTTTTCTACGCTGTTTGAACACGCCGATAACAATGCTGCTGCGACGAAACTCAGTACGATTTTTTTCATTCCTTAAATCCTTCAATAAAAAATAATTAAAATAATGACCGCTCTTTGACAAATAAAAAAGTCGAAAGTTTAAAGGGCTGTAAAAACACCCCTTTAATTCATTAAATTAAGCCAGCAATTTTTAATGCTTCTTCTACTTTGACTTGAGCGCTTTCGCTTAACACAGTAAGAGGTAAACGTAAGTGTGGAGTCTTAATTAAACCTAAACGATATGCTGCCCATTTAACCGGGATTGGGTTTGATTCAATAAATAAATCTTGATGTAAAGGCATTAAACGCGCATTAATTTCTTCCGCTTTCGCAAAATCGCCCGCTAAAGCATAGCGACACATCGCAGCCATATCTTTTGCAGCAAGGTTATTTGTCACAGAAATAACACCCTCTGCGCCTAATTTCATCGCTTCTAACCCTGTGGCATCATCTCCACTTAATACAATGAAATCTTTACCGGCTAATTCTTTAATCGCAGTGATACGAGTTAAGTCGCCAGTTGCTTCTTTAATCCCGACAATATTCTCAATTTGAGATAAACGTGCTACGGTTTCAGGTTTCATATCACTACCGGTACGACCTGGTACGTTATAAAGAAGTTGTGGTAAATCCGTGCATTCTGCAATGGCTTTAAAATGTTGGAACATACCTTCTTGAGTTGGCTTATTGTAATAAGGCACAACCGATAGACAACCTGCAACACCGCTATCACGTAATAATTTTGTCATCACAATGGCTTCGCTCGTTGCATTTGCACCTGTGCCAGCAATAATTGGAATACGTCCTTTTGCTAACTCAACTGTCTTTTCAATCACCTTCACATTTTCTTCAATACTTAATGTGGCAGATTCTCCCGTTGTCCCCACAGATACAATTGAATCTGAACCCGCATTGATATGAAACTCGATAAGTTTTTCTAATGTTTCAAAATCAATGTTTCCGTGGTTATCCATCGGGGTCACTAAGGCAACGATACTGCCCGAAAATAAAGGATTTTGCGTAGTCATAAGGCACTCCATTTACATCTATTTTGCGTTTTAACAATAACATTTGAAAATATCTGGTTATAATCGCTAAAATAGCTTGAATTTACAAATCATTTTTTACATTTTTAAGGATTTTTTATGAAAACATTACAAGCGGGTGACTCAGCACCGCAATTCACCCTTTTAAATCAAGATAATCAACTGGTTTCACTTAGTCACTTCAAAGGAAAAAAAGTACTCGTGTATTTTTATCCCAAAGCCTTAACACCAGGCTGTACAACTCAAGCCTGCGGCTTACGTGATGCTAAAAGTGAGTTAGAAAAATTAGGTGTGGTTATTTTAGGCATCAGCACAGATGCGCCAAAAAAACTGGCTCAATTTGTTGAGAAAAAGTCGCTCAATTTCACCTTGCTTTCTGATGAAGATCACCAGGTTGCCGAGCAATTTGGTGTATGGGGAGAAAAAAAATTCATGGGACGCACCTATGACGGCATTCACCGTATTAGCTTCCTCATTGATGAACAAGGCAAAATTCAACACGTTTTTGATAAATTCAAAACAGGCGAACATCATCAGGTTGTCTTAGATTACCTGCAATCCCTTTAAATCCCCTCTCAAAACAACCGCGCTTTCTATGATTTACCTCAAAGTGCGGTCAAAAAAATAGCCATTTTTCTAATTTATATTTACGCTCTATTTTCCATTTGATAGAATTCTCAATCTAATTGAAATTCATTATCAATTCATTTTTTATTCTTTATTACACATAAAAGGACTATCAGATGCCAAAACTTTTTGAGTTTTTAGAACAATATAGTGATTACATTATTATCGGGCTTTTACTTCTTATGAGCGTAATTATGCTTGCTACTGTAATTGAGCGCTTTATCTTTTTAAGCCGTATCAATGTCGCTAAATATTCCAATATCCATTCGCTTGAAATTGATTTAAATCGCAATATGACGATCATTTCAACAGTTGGTGCAAACGCACCTTATGTGGGCTTGTTAGGAACAGTAATTGGTATTTTGTTAACCTTCTATCAAATTGGTCAAGCTGGCGGTGATGTCGACGCTGGCGCAATCATGATGCATCTCTCTCTTGCATTAAAAGCAACCGCACTAGGTATTTTAGTCGCAATTCCATCTATGATGTTCTATAACGGCTTAGGTCGTAAAGTAGAAGTTAACTTATTGAAATGGAAAGTATTAAACGCTCAAAAAGATAAGGAATAATCGTGAAAAAATTTGATGAAATCAATATTATTCCTTTCATCGACATTATGTTGGTGCTATTAGCGATAGTGTTGATCACCGCATCCTTTATTTCTCAAGGAAAAATTCAAGTTAATGTGCCAAAAGCCAGTTCAACGGTCGCATTCAAATCAGATGAATTAGCCAAATTATTGACTGTAACGGCAGATAAACAACTTTATTTTAATGACAAACCTATCTCGCAAGAAGCGCTTGAAAAAGAGATCGCGGGTTGGAATAAAGATCAGAAAGTCACCTTAAAAATTGATGCAGAAGCCTCTTTCCAAGATTTTGTGACGATTACTGACATGTTATCGAAAAACGAAATTAAAAATGTCGCTATTGTTTCGATGAAAGATAAAGGCGTTTCGAGCAAAAATGCGCCAGCAGTGGGAGGCGTCGGAGTAGGGCATAAACAATGAACAGCCAACAAGCTAAACGATCACTATTAGGCTTGCTTATTTCTCTATTAATTCATGGTGCCATTGTAGGCGCATTGCTTTGGAACTGGCATAAGCCAAGTGAAGCCGCAAGTAATGCTACAGGTGAAATATCTACAACGATTTCGATGGAAATGATTCAAGGAATGCGAGTAGAAGAACAGGCTCCAGAGCCGGAACCTGAACCTCAACAGGCAGAACCGGAACCTGAAAAGCAAGAAGTCGTCGCAGATCCAACGAAGAAACCAGAGCCTGAGAAGAAAAAAGAACCTGAGAAAAAGCCAGAAAAACCAATAGAAAAACCGAAACCAAAACCGAAAGAGAAGTCAAAGGAAAAACCTAAAAATGAGGTAAAAGCAGAGAAAGCGGTAGAAATGCCGAAGAGCTTACCAATTGGCGATAAGAATATTAATTCAACGGCTACGGCAAATTCTAAAGCAACGACCACAGGACAACCTGGTACAAATGGTGTTCAAGGTGGCTCAGGTGCCAATACGGATGAGCTAAATGCTTATCGTGCGGCTATTCGACGTGAAATTGAACGGCACAAACGCTATCCTGCTCGTGCGAAGATGATGCGTAAACAAGGTGTTGTGAGCGTGAGTTTTAGCGTAGGGGCAGATGGCTCCTTATCAGGAGAACGAGTAACGAATTCCTCTGGAGATGAAAGCTTAGACAACGCAGCACTGGAAGCGGTGAGAAGTGCGAGACCTGTTGGTCCAAAACCAGCTGGATTTACCTCTTCAGTCAGTGTACCAATTAGCTTCACCATTCAATAGATAAATAAAAAGGCGAACATCATGTTCGCCTTTTCTTTTGCTAATCTTAATTAGCCCATACCGTATTTTTTCAATTTCTTACGCAATGTACCACGGTTAATGCCGAGCATGTTTGCTGCACGGGTTTGGTTACCGCGGGTGTATTGCATAATCATATCTAACATCGGGTGTTCAACTTCCGCTAATACTAATTCGTAAAGATCATTCACATCTTGACCATCTAATTGTGATAAGTAATTGCGTAAAGCTTGTTTTACTGAATCACGTAATGGTTTGTTTGTTACTTGTGATTGAGAGTTTAAAACTGAAACGGTTAACGCTTCAGACGGACTACGTTGTTGTTCTAACATTTTTCTTTATCCAAAATTGAATTTAAAAAATCTTCCAGCACAATTAACTGCTCTTTCGGTTCATTAATTGCGTTAAAAGTCTGTCTAAAAACGGAATCGGGTTG
Source organism: Parahaemophilus parainfluenzae (assembly GCA_018369675.1). Taxonomy (GTDB): domain Bacteria; phylum Pseudomonadota; class Gammaproteobacteria; order Enterobacterales; family Pasteurellaceae; genus Haemophilus_D; species Haemophilus_D parainfluenzae_AC. The sequence continues at coordinate 4,367 of JAGZBU010000016.1, forward strand.
AATTCCCTGTAAATACCAAGCCACGTGCTTACGGGCTATTCGATAGCCTTTTTGCTCACCATAGAACTGATGAAGTTCCTGAATATGACGCAAAATATGACCGCACTTTTCACGCAAACTTGGAGTTTGAATTATCGAATCATGTTCCACTAAGGCCTCGACGGCTTGAAAAAGCCATGGATTGCCTAGTGCGGCACGACCGATCATTATTGCATCGGCACCTGTGTACTCAAGTACCTTTTTCGCTTTCGATGCAGAATCAATATCACCATTCGCAATAACAGGAATTGAAATTGATTGTTTGACTGCTCGAATATTGTCGTATTCCGCTTCCCCTTCAAATAAGCATTCTTTCGTCCGCCCGTGAATGGTTAAAGCTTGAATACCAGATTGTTCTGCAATTTTGCCGATTTGCACACAGTTTCGATTTGCCTTATCCCAACCTGTGCGAATTTTTAACGTCACAGGCACATCAACGGCATTCACCACTTCTTTTAAAATTTTTTCCACTAAATCAGGAAATTGAAGCAGTGCAGAGCCCGCTAATTTTCGATTTACTTTCTTTGCGGGACAGCCCATATTGATGTCGATAATTTCAGCACCATAGGCTACATTAATTGCTGCAGCTTGGGCCATTTCTAAAGGATCAGAACCTGCGATTTGCACCGCATTTAATCCCAACTCTTCACTATGTGCTAAACGAAGTTTCGATTTCTCTGTATGCCAAACTTGTGGATTAGTGGACATCATCTCTGAAAACGTTAATCCTGCACCATAATGGGCACATAAACGTCGAAAGGGCTGATCCGTGATACCTGCCATGGGTGCCAATAAAATACGATTTTTTAATTCGTAAGAACCAATTCGCATTTTATGTTATCCCCAATTACAAGTCCTATCTCCAGCAAGTCAGGCCACAATAGCAACCGACAAGGGGTGCTATATTACGCATTTTTCTTTTTTTTGCAAAGTGAATTTTGTTCAAAAAATGCACTTTTTTTAATTGACAAAAAGAAATTAAGCCGATTTTAATTTACCTGTAATACGGCACCATTCCTCTTTCACTGCAACAGGATCTAAATCAAATGATTGTGTATAAGCATCACATACCGATTGTGCTTGTGTTTCTAAAATACCAGATAATCCTAGATCTCCGCCCTCTTTCACTAATTGAGAAATAATTGGGTAAAGTTCTTTTAATGGCCCAGCAAGAATATTCGCCACGACGACATCTGCTTTTAAATCGGCAGGTTTATCATCGGATAGGAAAAGCTGAAGACGATTTGCCACCCCATTTTGTTTCGCATTATTACGACTTGCGAGAATCGCCTGTGGATCGATATCAATACCAATCGCATTTTTTGCGCCTAATTTAAGAGCCGCAATAGCAAGAATTCCTGACCCACAACCAAAATCGATGACAGTTTTGCCTGTTAAATCTAAACCATCTAACCACTCTAAACAAAGTGCAGTTGTCGGGTGGGTACCTGTCCCAAAAGCTAAACCAGGATCAAGCATCACATTCACCGCATTTTGATCTGGCACTTCACGCCAGCTTGGGCAAATCCATAAACGTTGACCAAATTGCATTGGGTGGAAGTTATCCATCCATTCACGTTCCCAGTCTTTATCCTCGATTTGCTCAATTTTGTAAGCGGTATGTTCATCTAAATGATGTGCTTGTTTAAGCAAACTCACAATTTCATTCATATCGGTTTCTGCATCAAACAAGGCAATCACATCGGTGTTTCCCCACAAACGTGTTTCGCCCGGAAGTGGTTCAAAAATCGGCGTATCCTGGCTATCCATAAATGTGACCGAAACTGAGCCAATTTCTTCTAAAAAATCGCTAATTTTCTCAGCTTTTTCATTTGTACTATTTAAGCGAATTTGAATCCACGCCATCTTCTTTTCCTTTTAATTAATTTCTTTATGTAACCATTTCGGTAATAAACTTACGCCTAGGGCTGAAACCACAATAATGATAATCCCAAGCGCTGAAACAAGTGAAACCTCTTCGTTAAGCAATAACACCGCCAAAAAGACACCGAAAATCGGCTCAAGTGCGGTCAAAATTCCAGAGATTTTTGCATCCACTGAATTTAAACCTTTATTCCATAACCAAAAGGCAAACCAACTACATGCTACACCGAGATAAATCAAACCGAAGAAACCAAGCCAGTTAAAATGGATATCCCAGTTTTCAGTCATCAATAAAGTAAATGGCATCATGGTGATAGTTGCCAACACAATTGAAATGGATGTATAAGCTTGTGCTGAAACCGTTGCCACCACTTTTTTCGTCCAACGTAAACAACAAGCAAATACAATACTTGCCGCTACTACTAAGGAGCAACCCAATAAACTAATTTGACTTGAGCCTTCATTGCCATGCCCACCTAAAATTAAAATGGCCACGCCTAAAAAGGCAAAAGCGCCACACAACCAATGATACCATTTCGCACGATCTTGAAAGAAAAAATGCCCAATAAAAATCACACATAACGGCTCTAATCCAATCATGGTCGTTGCGCTCGCCGCGCTCGTATATTTTAAGCCAATAAATTGCAGCAAAAAGGTGGCAGTATAATTAAAAAAACCTAACCACCAAAGCTGTTTTCGCATAGGTTTAGACACGCCTTTCCAACGACGAAAAAAGAGTGGCATCACAATAATCGCCGCCATGAATAAACGGACTTGGATCATCAAAATGGTGTCCATCATTGTAAAGGTGTATTTAGCGGCAACAAAGGCACTACTCCAAATAAACAATGCTAGGATTTGATAAACCATAAAGTGTGGTCCGTTTTTACTGTTTTTTTGTACCGAATTGGTTACCCAAGATGAAAGCTATCAAACCAAATACAAGTGCAGGCACAATCGCATTAAAACCAAATAGTTTGACACCAAATTGAGTCAGAAGCACATAACTGCTTAATCCCACCACCATTGAGCTTATTGCCCCTGCTGCATTTGCTTTATCCCAATAAATGCCTAATACAATCACCCAAAGGAATGCCGCTTCTAATCCCCCGAAAGCAAATAGATTCAACCAGATAATCATATCTGGTGGATTCAGTGCCGCAAGAATTAACAACGCCGATAAAATCAGTGTGATGACTGATGAAATACGGCTAATTCGTTTTTCATTCTTCGCTGCTTCAGGTTTGCTTGCAAGATATAAGTCTTTCACAAAAATTGAGGAGGATTGAATGAGTTGTGCATCAACTGTGGACATGATCGCAGACATCGGCGCCGCTAAGAAAATCCCTGCAACAATAGGTGGGAGCACTTCCAACATTAAGGTTGGAATGACTTTATCTGATACGGTCAAATCAGGCACAACGGCACGTCCTAAAGCACCCGCCAAATGCATCCCTAACATAATCACAGAAAGGACAATCGTCCCAATGAGCATACCTCGATGTAAGGCTTTACTGTCTTTGAAAGCCATACAACGGACAGCTGTATGTGGTAAACCAACCACACCGAAACAGACTAGGATCCAAAACGATGCCATAAATTGAAAATCTAGCATCTCATTCGGGCCGTAAGGACTCACTAAACTCGGATCAATTTCAGTTAATTTATTGACCGCACTTTCTACGCCACCGAGATGGTAAATAACGCCCACTAATAGCACGATTGTGCCAAAAATCATTACCGTACCTTGAATCGTATCGGTTAACACGACCGCTCGGAAACCACCAATAAACGTATAAATGCCAACCGTTAAGGCAAAAATAAGCAAGGCGTGAGTATAAGGAATCCCTATCGTAGTTTCGAGCAATCTTGCCCCACCAATAAATTGCACAACCATAGCAGCAAAGAAGGCAAGCAACAATGCTAGACTGGAAATCCAAACGAGATATTTATTTTTATAACGATAGAGAAATAAATCATTGATAGTAAGCGCATTGGTCTCGCGAGAAAGTAATGCAAACTTTTTGCCCAATGCACCTAAGGCTAACCAAACAGCCGGTACTTGGATCATGGCGAGTAATACCCAACCTAGCCCATATTTATAAGCTGCCCCAGGTCCACCAACAAAAGAACTGGCGCTGGCATAAGTGGAAGCCGTTGTCATCGCAAGGACAAAGCCCGTCATGGAGCGATTTCCTACATAATATTCCGTAAGGAAATCACCTTTACTGCGTTTTACATAAGCAAATAATGCCGCGCCAAAGATGAAGACTAAATAGATAGCTAATGGGAGAATAATACCTAAATTCATTATTTATTCTCCTTTGACTCAACATCTAGCGGGATATCTAGAAAGACAATTTTGACAATCCAATACCCAATGACTACAAACAAAATAGGTAAATAAATGCAGGATAATTCAAACCACAACGGAAAACCTATCGGTCCAGGCGAGTCTTTCGGTAAATAAGCACAAACACACCACCCAATCACATAAAAAATAGCTAACCCTAATGCCCAGCGCGCCTCCTTGGCGGCTTGTTTATATCGTTGTGATAAATCCATTATAAACTCCCGTTAGAATGTTTTACCCATTTCAAGGAAAATACGATTTTTGTCGTAGCTATAAAATGGGTGATTACTTGAAACTCGTTGATAAGACCACGTGATTTTAGGCGTGATTCCCCAGAAGTAAAGATCTCGATGCCATAATGTTACAGCCGATTGGTATTCATTATTTTTTTGGCGAATATTAAATAAATCAGCACCTTTGTAAGTTCTACGTGCATAGGCAAGGGAAATTCGGGTTGAAATACCCCAGCCCCACTCTTGTCCCCAACCTAAACGGAGATTTTTACGTTGATAAGCATTGTCCTTATCTCGAGTATTTTCACGATTATAATCAGCGCCTACGAACCAAAATTGACCACTCTTAGGAAAATAAGATAACGTATTCGACCAAAGATAATTATTGCCATTCAAATGCTTACGAGTGTTGTAACGCTGTTCACCATACTCGAGTGCGGTTGAAATTTGCCACTTTTCATTCAGCCAATAAGTTAAATCTAAACGAGCACCTGAATTCTTCGAATACTGCTTCATTGATTCGCTACCTGAGGAGCCACCTGCATACCATCGTCTTTCTGTAAATGGCATCAATGAAATATCAAAACGTGCTGTTTGATAACCTAATCCAGCGCCAACTCTACCATTAAACTCATTATATTTTTTATTATCCCAATAATATTTCCCACTCCCCTCGATAGAAAATTTAGTGAAATAATTATGGGGTAATGACCATTTTTTCTCTGCTTCTGCAAAATAAGAAAAACCTGTTGCACTTTCGCGCTCCCAGGCATTCCAATTTCCAATGCGAGTGCCTGCTTTTGGTGCATTGTTAATATTGCTTTCGTTTAAGAAGCTCAAACCACCTTGAAACTTCCATTGATCTCGGCGGTTAAGTGCCGAAAGATATTGGTCGATCATGACGATAGACTCAGATGAAACTTGTTCAGCTCTCAGTTTTTGGAATTGATCTTTGGCCGCCTCATTATCATTGTTTAAAAAGAGTGCTTGTGCTAACTGATAACGTAACGGCAGAATGGTCGAATCTTGAGAAAATAGCGTACGATAACGAGTTACCGCCTCCGAAAAACGACCATTTTCGCGAGCATTAATTGCATTTGCCCACTCAAGTAAAAATGGATCTTGTTTTGGCAAATTTTGATACAACGGCAGTAATAGTTGAACGGCTTCACCGTTATTTTGCAACACTGCAGGAATCAATCCACGTACGATCAAATCAGGATGTTTTGCCAATTCTTCTTTCGTCATAGAAAGTGTATGTTGATCATCACGTTTTTCTGAAATTTGTGGCTTTTGAGTGGATAAGTCTGGTTTCGCAAGCTGAAGCTGATCATCAAACCGCTCATCCCGAGGTTGTGGAGACTTCTCTGCAGCAAAAGAGAATGAACTAAGCAACAATGAGGAGCTTAAAAATAAAACAAGTTTAGATTGTGAAGTCATTTTTTATTCCTATAAAGAAAAATAAAGCAAGCCAAAGGCTTGCTTTAAAATTTACAAAAATTTTCTAATTTTTTCTAGCACCAAAAACACCAAATTTATCATTTCCTTGATAAGTTCCGGCTACTTCGTCTGCATCTTTTCCATAGAAGCCTCCTTCAACCTGAACACCTTGGCTATTTGTTCCACTAAATTGATTACCTTGAATTTTAGCAGATAAAGAAACATCATCGAAATGTAAATGAGGAGGAAGAGCGCCTCCAGCAATCTCATTTGATACAAGCTCATCTTTAAAGCCAGTTGTTGCTAAAGAAATTGTTCCATTTAATGTTTTATCTGCAAAATTAGCCGTTAGTTTTACGAATGATAAGTTAGACTTTAAGTCATCAGCCCGCTTCTCTACATGCATACCATTTCCAGTATAATTTGCAGTACCTGATTGTGGCATTTCTGTTGTTGGATTTACACCAAATGCAACATAATAATCAGAACCTAAAGTAGGCTCCGTAAATTTCCCCCAACGAATATTTTTATAATTTTTGCCACTAATAGAACGAAATTCGGGAGGATCCGCCTGTAGTATTTCTTTCTCATTCGTTCCAATGACTGGACGTTCGTAATACCCTGATGGAATAATTTCAATTTCTTGACCTTCAACATTAACGAGATTAACGTTATTGTCATCATGTATTTGTCTTTCAATGACCGTCACTGTTTTATCTTCTTTATTAACCTCAAACCCCACTCGTTTAAGCACGATTTGTTCTTCATTTTTTGGTTGTTCCGCTGGTTTTACTGGCTCAGTTGGTTTTACTGTCTCAGCTGCTTTCACTGTCTCAGCTGCTTTCACTGTCTCAGCTGGCTTTACTGATTCAGTTGGTTTTACTGACTCAGCTGGCTTTACTGACTCAGCTGGCTTTACTGGCTCAGCTGGTTTTACTGACTCAGCTGGCTTTACTGGCTCAGCTGGTTTTACTGACTCAGCTGGTTTTATTTGGTTAACTGGTTGAGTATTGCTACCACCACTACTTCCACAGGCAGCTAACGTTACAGTTGCAAGAATTGTTAAACTTAATTTAGAGAGATTAAATTTCATAATTTTTCCTTAGGTAAAAATAAGGGTGCATTATAAAAGGATTTAAAATACATTTTCAAATTAAAATTATAATTCATTAACATAAAATTAACTACGGACAATAAAAACGGCTAACCTAATTGTGTTAGCCATTTTATTATTAATGATACATCCAAATTTCTCTCTAAATAATAGAGACTAGAGCCGTCTTTTAGCAGTTTTAAACTAAAAATGGATGTATAAAGTTAGATATTTTCCTAAATACGGTGATAATTACTTTTTAGCAGCAAATGCAGCGCCCCAAGAATTATCATTAGCGTTTGCTGAACCACCTAATTCTTTTGCATTCTCACCATAGAATTTACCTTCAGCTTTACCCTGAGAATTTAACAAATCTGATTTAGCTGTACCTGAAAAACCATTTCCAGAAATATTAGCATCAATTTTCACAACATCAACATTAGCAGCGCTAATCGTCCCTGCTAATTTTTTATTACCAAAATCAGCTGTGAAGCTTGAAGAACCCTTTACATAATCTTCATCAGGTAATTTATCTGTATCTGCTGTAATAATGCTATCTCCAACATAGGATGCTACACCAGATGATGGCATTGAAGTTGTTGGGTATCCGTTATAAAACAAGATATCATCTTGACTAGGATCTTGGCTCTCAATTGCTCCAAAACGAACATTGCTATAAGAACCACAACAAACTTCTAATTTACCATTTAACTTCATACCATTAATCGTTTGGGCTGAAGCTACTGTCCAACCTCTTGCACTAATACCTGGACCAAAACCGATAGGAATATCTTTTCCATCAACATTGATCTTATATAAATTTGCTGAAGTAAGTGCTACAGTTTTAGTTGTAACATTTCCCTTATTATCTGAATCAATTATGATTACACCACCTGTCTTATTATTTGAAGATGGTGATACTGAACCGCTTACATTGTTCTGATTTTTAGTAGTCTGAGTCGCTTGAGCAGCTTGTTTATCTTTTGTTGGTGCTTGACTACTACTGCCAGCATCACCACCGCCGCTACTTCCACAAGCAGCTAAAGTTAATGCAGCTAAAGCTGTTAAACTAAACTTTAAAATAGTATTTTTCATAATTCACCTCTTAGGTTGTTAACGAAACACAATTAATAGATAGACATAACATAAACTTATGTGATTTTTATTTTATCATAAATTTAATATTATTATATATAACCTATATAAAAAAATAAGGTAAAGACAATATTTGTCTTTACCTCAATAATTTATAAATTAATCATACATCCCTAATTTCTTCTCTAAATAGTGGATATTTGCACCACCTTTTTGAAAGTTTTCATCTTCAAGAATAAGTTCATGAAGTGGGATATTGGTTTTGATACCATCAATAATCGTTTCAGATAATGCATTTTGCATACGACGGATTGCTACATCACGAGTATCACCGTAGGTGATTAATTTTGCGATCATAGAATCGTAGTGTGGTGGAACGGTATAACCACCATACACATGTGAATCCCAACGAACACCTAAGCCACCTGGTGAGTGTAAGTGTGCCACTTTACCTGGAGATGGTAAGAATGTTTTTGGATCTTCTGCATTGATACGACATTCAATTGCATGACCTTTCACTTTAATATCTTCTTGTTTGTAAGAAAGTGGTAAACCAGCCGCAATACGCAATTGTTCTTTCACCAAATCCACACCGGTAATCATTTCTGTTACTGGGTGTTCTACTTGAATACGAGTATTCATTTCGATGAAATAGAACTCACCATTTTCATATAAGAATTCAAATGTACCAGCACCGCGATAGCCAATTTCAACACAAGCCTTCGCACAACGAGAACCGATGTCACGACGAACTTCTTCGGTAATACCTGGTGCAGGTGCTTCTTCAACAACTTTTTGGTGACGGCGCTGCATAGAACAATCACGCTCTGCAAGATAGATTGCATTACCGTGTGTATCCGCTAAAACTTGAATTTCAATATGGCGTGGATTTTCTAAATATTTTTCCATATAAACCATATCATTGTTGAACGCTGCTTTTGCCTCTGCTTTTGTCATCGCAATGGATTCTTCAAGTGCATCTTCGCTACGTACCACGCGCATACCACGACCACCGCCGCCGCCAGATGCCTTGATAATAATTGGATAGCCAATACGTTTTGCAATTTCTTTATTTTTTGCGATATCGCTACCTACTGGACCATCTGAACCTGGTACACAAGGCACACCCGCTTTTTTCATTGCTTTAATCGCAGAAACTTTATCCCCCATCAAACGAATGACGTCTGCTGTTGGGCCAATAAAAATAAAACCAGAACGCTCAACTTGCTCTGCAAAATCCGCATTTTCAGAAAGGAAACCATAACCTGGGTGGATAGCATCCGCACCAGTTACTTCTGCCGCAGCAATGATAGCAGGAATGTTTAAATAACTTTTTACAGATGGCGCAGGTCCGATACAAACTGTTTCATCTGCAAGTAATACGTGTTTTAAATCACGATCAGCGGTAGAGTGAACCGCTACGGTTTTAATGCCTAATTCTTTACAGGCACGCAAAATACGCAGTGCAATTTCACCACGGTTAGCAATCACAACTTTTTCTAACATAACTATTTCCACTTGGGTGAAAAAATGGCGAGAAAGCTCGCCATTTCAGATTGATAAGGATTATTCGATAACGATTAATGGTTGGTCAAATTCAACCGCTTCACCATCATTTACTAAGATTGCTTTAACCACACCAGCTTTATCTGATTCGATACGGTTCATCATTTTCATTGCTTCAACGATACAAAGTGCATCGCCTACTTTGACAGTTTGTCCCACTTCCACGAAAGCTTTCGCTTCTGGGCTTGGGCTACGATAGAATGTACCAACCATTGGTGAACGCACTTGGTGTCCTGACACTTCAGCTGCTGGTGCTTCCGCAGGTGCAGCCGCTGCAGGTGCTGACGCAGCTGCCGGAGCCGCAACAGGTGCGACAGGCGCTGCTGCATATTGAATTGCAGCAGGTGCAACAGCTGGTGCCGCACGACTAATACGTACTGTACCTTCTTCTTCTTGCACTTCTAATTCAGTGATGCCCGATTCTTCTACTAATTCAATCAGTTTTTTGATTTTACGAATGTCCATACGTTCTTCCTAAAAATAATAATGAATTGTTAACCGCACTTTCAGAATGGATTCCCAAAGTGCGGTCATTTTGAAACCTGTTTTTTGTGTCGGCAAGATTACCGCAAAATCATGAACTTTGCGATAAATTTCTGCGAAAATCTGTAAATTTTGTGAAATTTTATGCTTTTTTATTTAAAAAATCTAACGCAAATTGAAGCGCAAACTCATAGCCTTTTGCACCTAAGCCACAAATCACGCCTTCAGCCACATCACTAAAGTAAGAATGATGACGGAATGGCTCGCGTTTATGTACATTAGACAAATGAATTTCAACAAAAGGAATTGACACAGCAAGCAACGCATCGCGCAATGCAACACTGGTATGCGTATAAGCTGCCGGGTTAATTAAAATAAAATCCACTTTCTGAAAACTTTGATGAATCTTATCAATTAACTTTTCTTCGCTATTTGCTTGAAAGCACTCTAAATTCACATCATGCTGCGCAGCAAGTTTTGCCACATTTTCTTCAATGGAAGATAATGAAAGCGAACCATAATGTTTTGGTTCCCTTGCGCCCAACATATTCAAGTTCGGGCCATTTAACAGCAAAATATTGAATTTTTTTGACATTTTCACATCCTTTAACTTGTGCGAATTATAGCGATTTTTTGTGTAATGGTGGTCGTATCTCTATACGATTTTGGTAATAAATTCTGAATTCAAATCAATTAACAGCAAATCTGAACCCGGCCACGCACGTAATACCTGATGTTGCATTAAATTCAACGTATCCAACCCAGGCGTCACATTGGGGGTATATTGCGCTGCAATACGAGCGAGTTGTGTCAATCCAAGACTACTTTCAATACTTGAACTGATCACTGCTTTTATGCCTAAACTATGCGCTTGAGCAATCAACTTTTGACAATCTTGTAGCGAACCAACCAGTGTTGGTTTAATTACAATGGCACTTAAGTGCGGTTCTTTTTCTAAAAGGAAGTCAGGCTCACGCACACTTTCATCCCAAGCAATATTAATGCCTGTTTGAGTAGCAAACTGGCGACTTTCTTCACGGGTTTTACAAGGTTCTTCTAGAAATTGAATGCGAGATCGATGTTGCGGTTTTACTTTCTCCGCAAATTTTAATGACTTTTCCAAGGTCCATTGACGATTCGCATCTAGACGTAATTGCAAATCAGGAATAGCTTCAAGAAACATATCCGTAATCAAACCATCACGATTCGCTTCATACATACCGACTTTAATTTTAGCCACTTTGTCACCGGGCATTTGATTCAGTTCCGCATACAACTCATCAGGATCGCCATAGCACAACGGTGCAGTATGATAGTTGCCTTCCTCATTTAAATAACGCTTCATCTCATCCATCGCCGTGCTAATACCGAAAGCAACGGAAGGATAACAACCATCAAGGGGCACTCTTGGTGCTTCGCAGCTTGCATGACACCAATTCGTTAGCCATTCAAGTGCTTGCCCTTGCGCTTGTTCAAGGGTTTCTTCACTAAAGCCAGGTAAAGGGGCGATTTCTCCCCATCCATCACGGCTACAGGCAACACGCACAATCAAGCCCTCACGGCGTTTTAAAAAACGTCCACGTAAAATTAACTGACTATCGACGGGAATAGAATAACGATAAAGATTAAATGATTTGGTTTCCATCTTATTCTCCTTGATGGTAAAAGTGCGGTTAAAAACACTCTGATTTTTAACCGCACTTTTATGGCCAAATTAAGGATTACGTCTAAATTTGCTGAAGTCTGGTGCGCGTTTTTCGTTAAACGCGTTACGACCTTCTTGACCTTCTTCAGTCATATAGAACAACATGGTTGCGTTACCTGCGAGCTCTTGTAAACCTGATTGGCCATCACAGTCTGCATTTAATGCGGCTTTTAAGCAACGTAATGCAATTGGGCTGTTACGTAACATTTCACGGCACCAACGCACAGTTTCTTTTTCTAAATCTGCATAAGGTACAACAGTATTCACTAAGCCCATATCTAATGCTTCTTGTGCATTATATTGACGGCATAAGAACCAAATTTCGCGGGCTTTTTTCTGCCCCACTAAACGTGCCATATAGCTTGCGCCCCAGCCACCATCAAATGAACCGACTTTAGGACCAGTTTGACCGAAAATCGCATTGTCTGCCGCAATAGTTAAATCACATAACATATGAAGTACGTGACCACCACCAATCGCATAACCTGCGACCATTGCCACCACTGGTTTTGGACAAGTACGAATATCACGTTGGAAATCCAATACATTTAAGTGATGCACACCGCTTTCATCTTTGTAACCGCCGTAGTCACCACGAATTTTTTGGTCACCACCAGAACAGAATGCTTTTTCGCCTTCACCGGTTAACACAATCACGCCAATTTTTTCATCGAAACGCGCGTTAGAAAAAGCATGGATCATTTCTTTGACTGTTTGCGGACGAAATGCATTACGCACTTCCGGACGGTTAATCGTGATTTTTGCAATACCATCAGTCGATTTGTGGAAACGGATATCAGTATAACCTTCGCTATGATCAACCCACTCAACTGGTGCATATAAAACATCATCTTTTGGATTTTGCATTGTTCTTTCCTTTATAAGTGTAAAAAGTGCGGTCATTATAGCGGAAGTTTTTTAGTTCGGGAAAGAAAATCACTTCTCAATTAGAGAATCACTTTACAATCAGATTGTTGTTGTTAAAATTTTGCCATTCTAGATGTTATAAGGAAATTTAAGTGAAAAAAATTATTTTTTTAAGCAGCATCATGTTATTGAATGCTTGTAGTTTATTTGGTTCATCACAATCAACTATTCCTGCTGAATTCGCACAAGCTGATTATCTCCTTTCAGATGAGAATGCGAAAGCATGGGCTACAGCAAGTAAACAAGCTGAGCAATGTATCTATCCAAATTTAACTCGCATTCAGCAACAACATTTTGCCAAAGAAGATAGCTATATTCATTCCCAATATGTCTTTTTCTATCCGTTAGAAAAAATCATCGGTGAAGACTATGTAAAAATGATTCAAAAAGATGAAAAATCGATGAATTATGCGACCTATCAATTTAAGAAATTCCGCGCAGAAATTGGTGATGTCGATGCATTAGAACCAAAAGCTTGCCAAATCTTACGTACTCAGGCAAAAGAAGACTTAGATGTGGTGAAAGGCCAGTATGTAAATGGCATGGTAGATGAAACGAAAAATGATGACGGCACATTGAAGAAAACGGGTGATGGTATTGCAACCAATCAAAACAAATTCTTCTTTGATATTATTAAATGGGGTTCTGCCCTTCTTCTCTAATTTTTATTATTTTATATAAATTTATATCACTCTCACGGCGTAAATATTTTTACGCCGTTTTTATATCAAGAGAAAACGGTTGCGATCAAAAAAAGCTTAAATTTTCAGTAAAAAAACAAAATAGTCATTTAAATTAAAGCCATTTTCAGCTAGTCTAACAAGAATTAGTTTTACAAGGAGAAAACATCATGACAACGCTTTTTGATATTGCACAAAACTGGTTAAACCAAGATCCTGATGCAGAAACTCATGCAGAATTAACCGCACTTTTAACGGCGGCGAAAAACGGTGATGAAAAAGCAAAATCTAAATTACAAGCTCGCTTTAGTGGCCGTTTACAATTTGGTACTGCGGGACTTCGTGGCCCATTACAAGCAGGTCCTATGGGGATGAACCGTGTATTAGTAGCTCAAGCTGCCGGCGGTTTAGCGGATTATTTAAAAGATTACGACAAACAACCTTCTATCGTGATTGGTTATGATGGTCGTAAAAACTCTGATGTTTTCGCACGTGACACCGCTGAAATCATGGCAGGTGCAGGCGTGAAAGCTTATTTACTTCCACGTAAATTACCAACGCCAGTATTAGCTTACGCAATTCAATATTTTGATACCACAGCAGGTGTTATGGTGACAGCAAGCCACAACCCACCTGAAGATAACGGTTATAAAGTGTATTTAGGTAAAGCGAACGGCGGTGGCCAAATCGTTTCTCCTGCAGATAAAGATATCGCCGCATTAATCGACAAAGTCGCAGCGGGTAATGTAAAAGATTTACCACGTAGCCAAGATTATGTTGTGTTAGATGATGAAGTGGTTAACGCTTATATTGAAAAAACAGCATCTCTTGCTAAAGAACCAGAAGCAGACATTAACTACGTTTATACTGCAATGCACGGTGTAGGCTATGAAGTATTAAGCAAAACCTTAACCAAAGCTGGGCTTCCACAACCTCATATTGTGGCGGAACAAGTATGGCCAGACGGCACATTCCCAACAGTAAACTTCCCTAACCCGGAAGAAAAAGGTGCATTAGATTTAGCAATTAAAGTAGCAAAAGAACACAATGCGGAATTCATTATTGCTAATGACCCAGATGCAGACCGTTTAGCGGTGGCTGTTCCAGATGCACAAGGTAACTGGAAATCTTTACACGGCAACGTAGTAGGCTGTTTCTTAGGTTGGTATTTAGCAAAACAATATCATGCAAAAGGTGAGAAAGGCGTATTAGCGTGCTCTTTAGTATCTTCTCCTGCACTTGCTGAAATTGCGAAAAAATACGGCTTCCAATCAGAAGAAACCTTAACCGGTTTCAAATACATCGGTAAAGTTCAAGGTTTATTATTCGGTTTCGAAGAAGCGCTTGGTTACTTAGTTGACCCTGATAAAGTACGCGACAAAGACGGTATTTCTGCAGCGATCGTGTTCTTAGATTTAGTGCGTCACTTAAAAGCACAAGGTAAAACCTTAGCGGATTACGCCAATGACTTCACACAAGAATTCGGTGCTTATGTAAGTGGTCAAATTTCTATTCGTGTAAGCGATTTATCTGAAATTGGTAAATTAATGGCCGCACTTCGTAACACGCCTCCAGCTGAAGTAGGTGGTGTTAAAGTGGCACAATTTATCGACCACACTAAAACAGATCGCCAAAGCGACATCCTTGTATTCGTATTAGAAAACGGTAGCCGCTTAATCGTTCGTCCATCTGGTACTGAACCGAAAATCAAGTTCTATCTTGATGCGCGCGGTAAAGATCCAAAAGATGCGGATCACGTTTTAGCACAATTTGATGAAGGCGTTCGTCAAATCCTTCGTCAAGATGCTTACGGCAAACAAGATTGCTAATTGAGCAAACTATTAAATAATAAAAACGCTAGGTTTGATGCCTAGCGTTTTTATTTTTACTTATTTCAATGCAAGTTGTAACTTGCCCTGATGTTTTTCTAATAAAGCCTCTGCTTGAACACGATCTAATCCACTCAGAATCATCATAATCGCTAATTTCGCATTTTGATCTGCCTGCTTTAATGTCTCTTCTGCGAGAGCCTTATCGCAATCCGTGGCTTGCATGACGATGCGAATGGCGCGTGCTTTCAGCTTTTCATTACTTGCCTGCACATCCACCATTAAGTTTTGATAACATTTACCCATTAAGATCATGGAAGCTGTAGTCAGCATATTCAGTACTAATTTTTGTGCAGTACCTGATTTTAAGCGGCTCGAGCCAGTTAGCACTTCTGCTCCCACTACTGTATCTATGGCAATATCCACAATATTTGCCATCGCTGAATTCGGATTACTTGCAATCGAAACGGTCACTGAACCTAAACTTTTCGCATATTCCAATGCACCGATCACATAAGGTGTTCGTCCACTTGCAGCAATACCCACCAACACATCTTTTGAGGAAAATTGAATGGTTTGTAAGTCAACCACGGCTTGTGCTTTACTGTCTTCCGCCCCTTCAATTGGATGACGTAATGCCCGCTCACCACCTGCAATAATACCTTTCACCATTTCAGGTGACACGCCAAATGTTGGTGGGCATTCAGAGGCATCTAATACCCCCAATCGACCACTGGTCCCTGCGCCAATATAGACTAATCGACCACCTTGTTGAAATGCAGCAACAATACATTCGACTGCTTGGGCAATTTGAGGTAAACATTTTTCAATTGCCAAAGGTACTTGTTTATCTTCCTGATTCATTAACTGCACAATTTCTAATGCAGACAAGCTATCCACATTCATGGAATTAGGATTCCGTTGTTCAGTAATTAAAGTTGAAAGGGTTTGTAATAAATTCTCTGCCATGGTTTATTCCTTTGGAAAAATCGCTCCTAAACTGACCGCACTTGTGGCACCCGTCACACTCGGCAAATTCGCGGGTAAATTATGCATACGACGATAGGCCAACCAAGCAAAAGCTGCCGCTTCCACATAATCGATATCAAGTTCTAATTCCGTCGTCAGTTGAATACGCCAATTTGGTAATGCCTGTTTTAAACCATTCATGATCGCCTGATTTTTAGCACCTCCGCCACAAACAAGTAATCGGCATGGTAATGTCGTCTGAATATTATTAAGGGCTAAAACAATGCTTTGCACGGTAAATTCTGCCAAAGTGGCTTGTACATCTTGTGGTAAAAGTGCGGTCGTTTTGCCTGCTATTTTTTGAATTTTATTCTCTAGCCAAGCCAAATTAAATAATTCACGCCCTGTGCTTTTCGGTGGTGGCAGTTGAAAGAAATCTTCATCTAATAATGCCGCTAACAAATCTGAATTCACTTGACCTGAAACCGCCCATTCACCATTTTTGTCGTAAGCTTTGCCTTGATGCTTTTCGATCCATTGATCGAGCAAAGTATTACCCGTTCCCGTATCAAAGCCAATGACAGGCTGTTCGGGTATCAATAACGATACATTACTAATACCGCCAATATTAAGCACCACTGTTGCCCAGTTAGGATCAAAAAATACCGCTTGGTGAAAAGCGGGTACTAAAGGCGCCCCTTGTCCACCAAACGCCATATCTTTACGTCGCAAATCACCGACAACCGTGATGCCCGTTTTAGCGGCTAATAAATTCATATCACCAATTTGCATGGTAAACGGGAATTGACCTTTTGGGGAATGCCACACTGTTTGGCCATGGCAGCCAATGGCTTCAATCTTTTCTGGTTTTAATTGGTGTTTACGTAAAAAGGCATTTACGCAATCTGCATAGAGCAAACCAAATTGATGATCAAGCTCACCCAATGCTTGTAACGTGGTTTCACCAGATTGAATAAGTGCGGTCACTTTTTCGCGTAACTTTGCGGGCATCGGTGTGAAATCTGCCGCAATTAATTTGGTTTGATTAGATTGGATGTCAGTAAGGGCAATATCCACCCCGTCAAGGCTGGTGCCAGACATGATGCCAAGATAATAAGTCATAGTATTTAATTCGTGAGTTTTTCAGAATTATAGCGGATTTTAAAAAAATAAAAAAAGAGAGAACATTGTGGTTCTCTCTTTTCTTCTTATAAGCCATCAATGACTAAATCGTTTTTTAGCTATTGATGGAATAAGGTAACGGTTCAATTTTTAAAACCGTTTCATCTTCCGGTAAACGGAAATGCGTTCCTTCTTCTAAATCGTTATTCATCACGACTTGTAACCATAACACGCCGTCAAAATTGACCGCACTGACGATTGTCCCCGTTTTACGCCAAGCTGTTTCTAACTGCATTTCAATTTCGCTGCCGATTTTCGGTGTAACCGTTGTTTCACCCGAAAGCACATACATCGCTCGTTTATTGGCGCCACGATATTTGGCTCGCGCGACAGTTTCTTGCCCGATATAACAGCCTTTAGTAAAAGAAATTGCTTGTTCGATAGCTTGTAGATTTAATGCCTGCGGGATAAATTCATTTTGCGTTTCCGCACTCAAGCTTGGTAAGCCCGCTTGAATATCCGCAAAAAGCCATTGTTTTTCATCGCCATTGAAGGTGACATCTAACGGTGTCGGATTGATCAAAATTGCACGATTTTCATCAATATCTAATTCAATCTGCGCGTGAATTCGACCGCACTTTTCACCAATTAAGCCGACAATTTTCCAATCCAATACTTGAAATGTCACTTTTGAAAACACGGCATATTTTTTTAAATGATCGAGTGGCGCAAATAAATTTTTCGGCATTAAAATCAAAAACTGCTCTGCAGAAAGCTTAATTAAGCGGAACAACGAGTTCATTTTGCCTTTAGGATCACAATGCGCTGTAAGCGTTGAAGCGCCTGCCACCAAATGCACCACATCACAAGTTAATTGGCCTTGCAGATATTTCTCCGCATCCACGCCCGCCACTTCCACCAAATCATATTGGTTTAATGAAATAAATGTTGCCATGATTTTTCCTATTCAAGGTTTTGAATTTGCTCACGCATTTGTTCGATTAATACTTTTAATTCCACGGCAGAAGCGGTGATATCGGCATTAATGGATTTTGATGCCAACGTGTTAGATTCACGATTAAGCTCTTGCATCATAAAGTCCAGTTTACGACCTACTGCCCCACCTTTTTTCAGGATATTATTGGTTTCTTTCACGTGCATTTGCAGACGATCTAATTCTTCCGCCACGTCCACACGTTGCGCCAGTAAAATCATTTCTTGTTCAACACGTTGTGGATCAAGTTGAATCTTCGCTTCTTCAAAACGTTGCAATAAACGCTCACGCTGCCATTGTAAAACGGCCGGCATTTGTGACCGCACTTTTTCGGCTTCTACCGTAATACCATCTAGACGTTGCTGAATAATGGCTTGTAGTTTTTCGCCTTCACGGCCACGCATTGCAATAAATTCCACCAACAACTCATCAAAAGCTGTCAACAAATCTTGACTGATGGCATCTAGATCTTGCTCAGCCGCTTCTACCACGCCGGGATAACGCAATACATCTGCTAAATTGATTTCACCCTCGCCAGCTTGCGCCTTAATCCATTGTAAAGATTGGATAACTTGATTAGCTAATTCCTTATTTAAATTGAGCTCAGCCGCCGCTTGTTTTTTGCTATCAATACGCAATGAACATTCAATTTTACCGCGAGTAAGATTTTGACGAAGTTTCTCACGCAAAGCATTTTCCAAGCCACGGAATTGCTCTGGCAAGCGGAAAAAGTTTTCCAAATAACGTTGGTTAACCGAACGAATTTCCCAAACTGCATCGCCCCAATCTTTCTTGATTTCAAGGCGTGCAAAGGCTGTCATACTATAAATCATAAGCGCTCTCCTACTATTGTCTCTCGTCTTAATTGATTTGCCGGCTATTTTATCGGGAAAGTGCGGTCATTTCTACCGTACATTTTGTAGAAGAATTTTGTTTTCCCTACTTTACACATTGTAAAGATTAAAATACAATCATCGTAAATTTATTATTACAACCTAAGGGAGATAAAATGAACAAGACTGTGGGAAGTACCTTACTTGTTGCAGGAACCATGATTGGTGCAGGGATGTTGGCAATGCCACTCACCTCTGCGGGGATTGGCTTAACTGCAACTGTTTTCTTATTAATTGGCTTGTGGGCGGTGCTCACTTTCACTGCACTTTTATTCGTGGAACTGTATCAAACCGCTGACAGTGATGCAGGGATCGGCACACTTGCTGCACAATATTTTGGTAAAGCAGGGCGAATTATTTCCACCGCTGTTTTAATTGTCTTCTTATATGCCTTAATTGCCGCTTACGTAAGTGGTGGTGGTTCCTTATTAATGGATTTACTCCCAGCCATGGGCGATAAAGACACCATGAACAAAATCGCGGTGCTTGTATTCACCATTTTCTTCGGCAGTTTTATTGTCATCGGCACACACAGTGTGGACAAAATCAATCGCGTATTATTCTTTGTGATGATTGCTGCTTTTATCTTAGTGCTCGCATTAATGCTACCAAACATCAAATTTGATAACTTAATGGCGATGCCAATTGATAACGCTTTAATTATTTCTGCAAGCCCTGTATTTTTCACGGCATTTGGTTTCCACGGTTCCATTCCAAGTTTAAATAAATACTTAGACGGTAATGTGAAATCCTTACGCATTGCGATTTTAGTGGGTTCTGGCATCACATTATTTGCTTACTTTTTATGGCAGCTTTCGACGCACGGCTTACTCAGCCAAAATGAGTTTTTACAAATTTTACGTGAAGACGCCACGTTAAATGGCTTGGTGAAAGCAACCTTAGAAATCACCCAAAGCCCAATTATTGCGAATGCGGTAAAAATCTTCTCCACTTTAGCATTGGTCACTTCATTCTTAGGGGTGGCATTAGGTTTATTAGAATGTATCGAAGACTTACTCAAACAATCTTTTGATATTCATGCAGGGCGTATTTCATTAGGTTTAATGACCTTTATTCCCCCAGTGCTTTTCTCCCTTTTCTATCCGGAAGGTTTTATTCTCGCTCTGGGTTATGCTGGTCAAATGTTCGCGTTCTACGCAGTGGTTTTACCGGTAGCATTAGTTTGGAAAGCACGTGCGATTCATCCTAACTTGCCATACAGAGTGTGGGGCGGTAAAGCATTGTTAGTACTCGTCTTAGTCCTTGGAGTGATTATTACTTCAATTCCTTTTGCGATTAGAGCTGGTTACTTACCTTTCGTCGTGGGTTAAAATGAAACAAAAAAGACCGCACTTTTAAGGTGCGGTCTCTTTTATTTGTTTTCATATAAATGTGTCACTAACTGACCATTCAAATATTCGCCAATATACACTTGCTCAATCGTCAGGTTCTGTTTTTCTAACTCGGCTTTAACCCATTCTTCATCACGATCAATAATGTCTAAAATATCATCATCTAATTGTCCATCAACAATTAATGGATAACGTAAGTTATCATCGCCGTATTGAATAATCGAGAGTTGCCCATTTTGTTCGAATACCGCACGTTTAACCGTTTTGATTTCATAGATACCGGCTGCACGTAACTTAAACATGAGGTCATGGGCAGCAATACCGTTTTTCATACATTCAGCGGTTTTGACCTTACCGTTTGAAATCACCCAAACAGGTTTACCATCAATCAAAGATTTAACTAATTTGTTATGATTTTTGATAAAACGGAGGGTAAAAACCAATAATGTCCAAAGCACGAGCACGAGAGAGAACTGGAATACCCCAATACTATCGCTATAAATCACACCACCAATAATGCCACCTAGCACATAGTTTTGTACCTGATCCATCGCGGAGGTCGGTGCAAGGTTACCTTTTCCCATTAAGTTAATTTGGAGTACCAGTCCAATAATACCCATGGCCAATTTCAAGCCTAATAATGTGTAGCCATCCATTATTTATCCTCCTTATCAATCACAGTAACATTCGGGTTTACTAAGTTAATTGGGGATAAGGTATACGCTGAAAAATCATTATTAAAATGGACTTCGAAATACTGATCCCGAATATTTAAAATCATGCCGTTCGTTAATGTACGGCTATTGGTACGAATATCTTCTTTCTGCAAATTTTGACTGTCTTTCACCGAATTTAAAAATGTCACCACGCGAGAGGTATCAGCTGTATAGACTTCACTTCGCTCATATTGGTTATATTGCACACCGAGCAAGAAAATGATTAATAAAAGGAAAATAATACTGAGATCACGATATTTGGTTTGTAACCGATGACGCAAATATAAGCTTGTCACCACAAGCAATGCACCTAACGAGACAAAAATGGCGATATATTTAAAATAACCTTGAAAAGACATCGCATTTTCTAAAAAAGCAAAAGAGAAAAAAGACATTTGTCATTCCTAATTTTAAAGAGAAAAACAGGTTGCTAGTGTAGCACAACGAAAACTGACTAGCTATTTTTATCACAGAAATTAAATTCGTTTTTCCGAAAAATCCCTTTTATAATGACCGCACTTTTGAAACAAAAAGAGAAAAATATGAAAGCAATTCAGCCCGAAGATCAGGGATATTGGCTGCTCACCAAAGGATCAACACTTTATTGGCTGGAAAATGATCTGCCTTTTGGAGTAGCAAAGGAACTCGACCTCACAACGCAAAAAGCTATGTTGCTCGGGAAATGGAAATCACAACCTTTATGGCTTGTGGCAGAAAATGATCAAGATGAACGAGAATACCTTTCCTTACGGAGTTTGTTGTCCTTACCGACTGAAGATTTTCATGTGTTAAGCCGAGGCGTAGAAATCAATCATTTTTTGGAAACTCACCAATTCTGCGGAAAGTGCGGTCAAAAAGCGAAACAAACTCACGATGAACTTGCGGTTCAATGTACAAGTTGCGGCTATCGCACTTATCCGGTTATTTGCCCTTCGATTATCGTCGCCGTTCGCCGTGGCACTGAGATTTTATTAGCTAACCATAAACGCCATTACACGCCTGGCAAAGCTGGGATGTACACCACGCTGGCCGGTTTTGTGGAAGTGGGTGAAACTTTTGAAGATGCTGTTCGTCGCGAAGTGTTTGAAGAAACCGGTATTCGTGTGAAGAATATTCGCTATTTCGGTAGTCAACCTTGGGCGTTCCCGAATTCACAAATGGTGGGCTTTTTAGCTGATTACGACAGCGGAGAAATTCAACTGCAAGAAACAGAACTGCATGATGCACAATGGTTTTCTAGCGCGGCCCCCTTGCCAGAATTACCGCCAACAGGTACTATCGCACTCAAATTAATTAATGCTACGCTTGAGCTTTGCAAAGCGGAACAAAAATAAATAAAGGAAAGCCCATGTCTGAATTAAAAAATGATCGTTATTTAAAAGCCTTATTACGTGAACCCGTGGATATGACACCCGTATGGATGATGCGCCAAGCGGGACGCTATTTGCCTGAATATAAAGCAACACGCGCTGAAGCGGGCGATTTTATGTCTCTTTGCCGTAATGCAGATTTAGCTTGTGAAGTTACCTTACAGCCACTTCGTCGCTATGCTTTAGATGCAGCCATTTTATTTTCAGATATTCTGACTATTCCTGATGCGATGGGGCTAGGCTTAAGTTTTGGTGCAGGTGAAGGTCCGAAATTTGCCCATCCAATTGAAAACAAAAGTGCGGTCGAAAATTTACCGATTCCTGACCCTGAAGGCGAACTTCAATATGTGATGAATGCTGTTCGCACAATTCGTCGCGAACTAAAAGGCGAAGTGCCACTGATTGGTTTCTCTGGTAGCCCGTGGACACTGGCGACTTATATGGTTGAAGGTGGTAGCAGCAAAACCTTCAATAAAATCAAAAAAATGATGTATGCCGAACCGCAAACCCTACACCTTTTATTAGACAAGGTGGCGGATTCCGTGATCTTATACTTAAATGCTCAAATCAAAGCTGGCGCACAAGCAGTCATGGTGTTTGATACCTGGGGCGGTGTGTTAGGTCATCGTGAATATTTAGACTTCTCTCTGCAATATATGCATAAAATCGTTGATGGTTTAATTCGTGAACACGATGGTCGTAAAGTACCGGTAACCTTATTTACTAAAGGCGGCGGGTTATGGTTAGAAGCCATGGCTAATACAGGCTGTGATGCGCTCGGATTAGACTGGACAGTGAATTTAGCGGATGCGAAAGCACGCGTAGGCCATAAAGTGGCACTACAAGGCAATATGGATCCAAGTGTGTTATATGCACCTGCAGAGCGTATTGAGCAAGAAGTGCAGTCAATTTTAGCTGATTTTGGCCAAGGTAGCGGACACGTGTTTAATTTAGGTCATGGTATTCACCAAGATGTGCCGGAAAGTGCGCCAAAAATCTTCGTGGATGCGATTCATGAGTTCTCTAAAGCCTATCATAAATAAGCGAGAAAAAAATGCGAAATCCGATTCACAAGCGTCTCGAAAATCTCGAAAGCTGGCAACATCTGACCTTTATGGCTTGCTTATGCGAGCGTATGGCACCTAACTTTGCCCTATTCTGCCAAATGACGGAACAAAAGCCTGCAGACAAAACCTATCACAACATTTTAAACTTAGTGTGGGAATTTCTAACGGTTAAAGAGGCAAAGATTAATTTCGAGAACCAATTAGAGAAACTTGAAGAAATTATTCCTGATGTGAATGATTATGACTTCTTTGGTGTGGTACCTGCTCTCGATGCTTGTGAAGCGCTAGGTGAATTGTTGCATGCGATTATCGCGGGCGAGACACTTGAAAAAGCAATTCAAATCAGCCAAATTTCATTAGGCACGGTTTGTTCTTTGTTAGAAACACAAGAAGATCGAGATCTTTCTGAAACTGAACTGAAAAGCCGTGAAGAAATTGAAGAAGAACTTGACCTTCAATGGCAAATCTATCGCTTACTTAAAGACTGTGAAAAACGCGATGTAGACTTGATTTTATCCCTCCGAAACGAGATAAAGCAGGAGGGAATCTCCAATATTGGTATAAAAATTGAGCAATAACGTGAGATTTGTCACAATTTTTGCAAATCGGGCTTTTATTTCCCCCCAAGTTCGATTAGACTTGCCCAAGCCGTAGCAGTTAAAAGCTACGCTTATTTGAATAGAGTCAATTTTAATTTAACAGAAGGTACAAATTTATGAACAAAACAGATTTAATCGATGCAATTGCAAGTGCAGCTGAATTAAACAAAAAACAAGCTAAAGCTGCATTAGAAGCGACTTTAGCCGCTATCACTGGTAGCCTTAAAAAAGGTGAACCTGTTCAATTAATCGGTTTCGGTACATTCAAAGTAAACAAACGTGCTGCACGTACTGGCCGTAACCCACAAACTGGTGCTGAAATCAAAATCGCAGCATCTAAAGTTCCAGCATTCGTATCTGGTAAAGCATTAAAAGACGCAATCAAATAATTAGTCTTAAAACGAATTTTAATTGAACCCTGCTTTGTCAGGGTTTTTTGTTGCCTAAATTTTAACTTTACAATCATCATTTTGCCGATATAATTCCGAACCGAAACTTATTACGGGATATAAATAATGAAACGAAACATTCAACACCGAAATACCCAACAACGCAGACATGCCATCATGCAACTTCTGCAAGAACAAGGTGAAGTCAGTGTTGAACAACTCGTACAGTTATTTGACACCTCTGAAGTGACGATTCGAAAAGATCTCACTGCATTAGAAAGTAATGGTTTCCTTCTTCGTAAATACGGTGGTGCCATTTTAATGCCACAAGAAATCATCGAAGAAGAACAAGATGATGAACTTTCGCAACGAAAGTTAGTCTTAGCAAAAGCAGCCGCAGAACGTATTCGTGATCACAATCGCATTATTGTAGATAGTGGCAGCACGACCGCAGCATTGATTAAGCAGCTTAATCGTAAACAAGGCTTAGTTGTGATGACAAATTCGCTTTCTGTGGCCACGGCATTACGTTCACTCGAAAATGAACCGACACTCTTAATGACGGGAGGCACTTGGGATACACGTTCTGAATCCTTCCAAGGCAATATTGCCGAGCAAGTGCTACGTTCTTATGATTTTGACCAATTATTTATTGGTGCCGATGGCATTGATTTAGAACGTGGTACAACGACATTTAATGAGTTGATTCGCTTAAGCCAAGTGATGGCTGAAGTATCTCGCGAAGTGATCGTGATGGTGGAATCACAAAAAATTGGCAGAAAAATGCCAAATGTGGAATTAACCTGGCAGCAAATTGATGTGCTTATTACCGATAACAAATTATCTCAGACCGATAAAGACGCCATAATGGCGCAAGGCGTAGAAGTAATTTGTGTAGATGTGGCATAAAGTGCGGTCAGAAAAATAAGACTTTTAATTTTAGTAAATAAGGAAAAACTATGTGTGGTATTGTTGGTGCGGTAGCACAACGTGATGTAGCAGAAATTTTAATTAATGGTTTACACCGCTTAGAGTATCGTGGTTATGACTCTGCAGGTGTTGCTGTCGTGGATCCAAACCATGAATTACACCGCGTGCGCTGCTTAGGTAAAGTAAAAGCCCTTGATGAAGCCGTTGCAGTAAAACCATTAATCGGTGGTACAGGGATTGCGCACACGCGTTGGGCAACCCATGGTGAACCATCTGAAGCCAATGCTCACCCGCATACTTCGGGTAACTTTGCTGTCGTACATAACGGTATTATCGAAAATCACGAAGAATTACGTGAATTGCTTAAATCTCGTGGTTATGTGTTTAATTCTCAAACCGATACCGAAGTGATCGCTCACCTTGTTGAATGGGAAATGCGTTCAGCCTCTACTCTACTTGAAGCCGTACAAAAAACTGTAAAACAACTTACTGGTGCATACGGCATGGTGGTATTAGATCGCGAACATCCAGAACATTTAGTGGCTGCACGTTCAGGCAGCCCATTGGTGATTGGTTTAGGGATCGGCGAAAACTTCCTAGCTTCTGACCAACTCGCGTTATTAAGCGTAACTCGTCGTTTCATCTATTTAGAAGAAGGTGATATTGCCGAAATTACACGCCGTACCGTGGATATTTACGATGCGAATGGTCAAAAAGTAGAACGTGAAGTACACGAATCTAACCTTGAAAATGATGCAGCAGAAAAAGGCAAATTCCGCCATTTCATGCAAAAAGAAATCTATGAGCAGCCAAATGCATTAATCAACACCATGGAAGGTCGTATCCTTCATAACAACGTGATTGTGGACGCTATCGGTAATGGCGCATCAGAAATCTTAGAAAAAGTTGAACACATTCAAATTGTGGCTTGTGGTACCTCTTATAATGCAGGGATGACGGCTCGTTACTGGTTTGAAGCACTTGCTGGCGTGAGCTGTGATGTCGAAATCGCGTCTGAATTCCGCTATCGCAAATTTGTCACTCGCCCAAATAGCTTGTTAGTGACTATCTCTCAATCAGGTGAAACAGCGGATACTCTTGCAGCACTTCGTCTTGCAAAAGAAAAAGGTTACATGGCAGCCTTAACGATCTGTAACGTATCAAGTTCATCTTTAGTACGTGAATCGGATCTTGCATTCATGACTCGTGCAGGCGTAGAAGTCGGTGTGGCATCAACCAAAGCATTTACCACTCAGTTAGCCGCATTATTAATGTTAGTGACTGCAATTGGTAAAGTAAAAGGCAATATCTCAAATGAAAAAGAAGTGGAAATTGTAAAAGCGTTACAATCACTTCCGGCTGAAATTGAAAAAGCCCTTGCCTTTGATAAAGATATCGAAGCATTAGCTGAAGACTTCGCAGAGAAAAACCATGCGCTTTTCTTAGGTCGTGGTGAGTTCTACCCTATCGCGGTGGAGGCTTCATTGAAGTTAAAAGAAATTTCTTATATCCATGCTGAAGCTTATGCGGCAGGTGAATTAAAACACGGTCCATTAGCCTTAATCGATGCAGACATGCCGGTTATCGTGGTCGCACCAAATAATGAATTACTTGAAAAAGTGAAATCAAACATTGAAGAGGTACGTGCTCGTGGTGGTCAGCTTTATGTGTTCGCTGATAAAGAAGCAGGCTTCACACCAAGCGAAGGCATGAAAATTATCACCATGCCAAAAGTGAATGAAATTATTGCACCAATTTTCTATACCGTTCCAATGCAATTATTGTCATACCATGTGGCAT
This sequence comes from Parahaemophilus parainfluenzae, assembly GCA_018369675.1. Lineage (GTDB taxonomy): Bacteria > Pseudomonadota > Gammaproteobacteria > Enterobacterales > Pasteurellaceae > Haemophilus_D > Haemophilus_D parainfluenzae_AC. Next base: position 31,895 of record JAGZBU010000016.1, read on the forward strand.
TAATTAAAGGAACCGACGTGGATCAACCTCGTAACTTAGCGAAATCGGTAACCGTAGAATAAAGTGCGGTTGAAAATTAGCACGTTTTAATACAAAAAAGCACAGGTTTAATCCTGTGCTTTTTGTTTAAATAAACCGATAACCGTTTTCTGTCACTTCCAAAATTGAGGCATAATCCTTTCGCCAATCGCCTAACACAATTCGCGTGTATGTTTCCTCCTGATGAATGGCTTCTCGATGTGTATGGCCGTGAATTAACCGATTAACGCCAAATTCTTTCACTGTTTGTGCCGTAAACGCTAAATTCACATCCATGATATCCAGTGACTTATATTGCTTATCTTGTTTACTCTTCGCGCGAATTTTCTCTGCAATTTTTAACCGCACTTTTAGTGGCAAACATAAAAACAGCCTTTGTCGCCATTTTTGATGCACTTTTCGGCGAAATTGTTGATATTTCACATCATCAACACATAACGTATCACCATGACAAATTAAGGTTTTCACACCATAAAGATCAACACAATGATAGTCAGGCAATAACGTTAAACCACAATCTTGTGCAAATTTTTTCCCGACGAGAAAATCACGATTGCCATGAATGAAATAACAAGCAATGCCCTTTTCTGTCAGGTTTTTAATCAACTGTTTGACTTGTGAGATTAAAGGTGAAGTTTCATCATCACCAATCCAAAAATCAAAAAGATCTCCCAAAATATAAACCGCTTGGGCTTCTTGTGCTTTGTTTTGCATAAAATCGTTAAAAAGTGCGGTTAATTCCGGATGGGTTTCGCTCAAATGAAGATCTGCAATAAAATAAATGGGTTTCATAACTATTCCGTCATTTTTTTCATTAGATTAGCACACATTTTTGTGTAATTTGCTATACTTTCCAAAAATTTTAATTAGGTATTTTCTATGTTAAAAATCGCCAGAATTCTCATCGTTGCACTTTGCTGTATTTTAATTTGTGTGCTCGGTACGATCTATTCCTTTATTCGTTTCAAAAACCCAAGCAATGTAGGCATTATGGCTCGCTGGTTTGGTCGTTTATACCCTTTATTTGGCTTAGAAGTAGAACACCGCTTTCCACAAAATAAAGAGAATATGCCACGTTGTATTTATATCGGTAACCACCAAAATAATTTCGATATGGTGACCATCTCTTACATGGTATTACCTCGTACGGTAAGTGTAGGTAAAAAAAGCCTAATTTGGATTCCTTTTTTCGGCATTTTATATTGGGTAACCGGCAATATTCTCCTAGATCGTGAAAATCGTTCTAAAGCACACAGCACCATGACTGAACTTGCTCGTCGTATCAATAAAGACAACCTGTCAATTTGGATGTTCCCTGAAGGTACACGTAGCCGTGGTCGCGGCTTATTGCCATTCAAAACAGGGGCATTCCATGCAGCAATTGCAGCTGGCGTACCAATTGTCCCCGTTGTGTGTTCAACGACCCATAACAAAATTGATTTAAATCGTTGGGATAATGGTAAAGTGATTTGTGAAATGATGGACCCGATCGATGTGTCATCCTACACAAAAGACAATGTTCGCGAACTTGCTACTTACTGTCACGATTTGATGGAAAAACGCATCGCTGAACTCGATGCGGAAATTGCACAAGGAAAATAATATGTTGCGTCTTTCTCGTCGCCAATTATTAAAAACTACCGCAATTTC
>JAGZBU010000017.1:0-32958 GCA_018369675.1 Parahaemophilus parainfluenzae
GTTTATTTAGGCGTATTGGTGCTCTTGGGTGTTCGTAAACACCATTTACTGACAAAACATTAAGTTACCGTTATAATGCACCGATTATTTTTCGTTTTTTGGAATAAGATGTAATGCAATTAATTCGTGGGCTTCATAATTCACTGCCATATTTGTCAGGGTGCGCATTAACCATTGGCAATTTTGATGGGGTGCATTTGGGGCATCAGGCGATTTTGCGTCATCTTCGTCAGAAAGCGAATGCGCTGAATTTACCCATGGCGGTGATGCTTTTCGAACCACAACCGCGTGAATATTTTATGGGCGACAAAGCCCCAGCGCGCTTAATGCGATTAAGAGATAAATTGCATTATTTGGCTCAGGCGGGTGTGGATGTGGTGATCGTCGCGAAATTTGACCGCACTTTTGCAGATCTTCCAGCAGAACAATTTATTGAAGATTGGCTTGTACGCAAATTAAATGTGAAGTTTCTCAGTATTGGAGATGATTTTAAATTTGGTGCTAAGCGTTTAGGCAATTTTGCGATGTTGCAACAAGCCGGAAAGCAGTTTGGTTTTGAAGTAGAAGACAGTCGCACTTTCTGTTTAGATGAGTTGCGTATTAGTAGCACTGCTATCCGTGAAGCGTTGGCTAAAGATGATTTACAGCATGCGGAAAATTTACTCGGCAAGCCTTATCGTATTTTTGGAAGAGTTATACACGGCAATAAATTAGGGCGAACCATTGGTTTTCCTACCGCGAATGTTCGCTTACATCGTCAAGTGAATCCAGTAAAAGGGGTTTATGCGGTGAAAGTGCGGTTAAAATCGGGTGAGATTTTTAACGGCGTTGCAAACATGGGAAAACGCCCAACTATCAACGGTACGATACAATTATTAGAAGTCCATTTATTTGATTTTTCTCAGAATATTTATGGACAAATGGTAGAGGTAGAATTCTGCCATAAGATTCGCGATGAGATAAAGTTTCCTTCTTTTGAAGCGTTGAAAGCTCAAATTGAACAAGACGTAAAAACAGCAAAAGCATTTTTTGCAAAATAGAATTATATTGAAATATAAAATTGGAAAATAACATGACAGTTGATTACAAAAACACGTTAAATTTACCTGAAACAGGTTTCCCAATGCGTGGCGATCTAGCCAAACGCGAACCTGTAATGTTAAAAAATTGGTATGACAAACAGTTGTATCAAAAAATCCGCCAAGCGACGAAAGGTAAAAAATCCTTTATTTTGCACGATGGCCCTCCGTATGCGAACGGCAATATTCATATCGGCCACGCCGTTAATAAAATTCTGAAAGATATTATTGTTAAATCCAAAACCGCATTAGGTTTTGACTCGCCTTATATCCCAGGTTGGGACTGTCATGGCTTGCCAATTGAATTAAAAGTAGAAGGTTTAGTGGGCAAACCAAACGGAAAAATTACGGCAGCTGAATTCCGTCAAAAATGCCGTGAATATGCCGCAGAACAAGTAGAAGGGCAGAAAAAAGATTTTATCCGTTTAGGCGTATTAGGCGATTGGGATAATCCTTATTTAACGATGAACTTCAACACTGAAGCAAACATCATCCGCACACTCGGTAAAGTGATTGCGAACGGCCATTTATACAAAGGTTCAAAACCAGTGCACTGGTGTTTGGATTGTGGATCTTCTTTAGCAGAAGCAGAAGTGGAATATGAAGACAAAGTTTCTCCATCTATCTATGTGCGTTTTCCTGCAGTAAGTGCGGTTGAAATTGAAGAGAAATTTAACGCAGTAGGCAAAGGCCATGGCAAATTATCTGCGGTGATTTGGACAACCACACCTTGGACAATGCCATCTAACCGTGCGATTGCGGTAAATGCAGACTTAGAATACAACTTAGTACAACTTGGCGATGAGCGTGTGATTTTAGCTGCTGAATTAGTTGAATCCGTAGCGAAAGCCGTGGGCGTAGAACAAGTTGAAGTTTTAGGTTCAGTAAAAGGTCAGGCGCTTGAGTTAGTACGCTTTAACCATCCGTTCTATGATTTCACTGTACCAGTGATTTTAGGTGATCACGTGACCACTGATGGCGGTACAGGTTTAGTACACACTGCACCGGATCATGGTTTGGACGACTTTATTGTAGGACAAAAATATAATTTACCAATGGCGGGTCTTGTATCGAATGACGGTAAATTTATTTCAACGACTGAATTCTTTGCAGGCAAAGGCGTATTTGAAGCCAATCCATTGGTTGTTGAAAAATTGCAAGAAGTGGGCAACTTATTAAAAGTTGAGAAAATCAAACACAGTTACCCACACTGCTGGCGTCACAAAACCCCGATTATTTTCCGCGCGACTCCGCAATGGTTTATCGGCATGGAAACACAGGGTCTACGCCAACAAGCATTAGGCGAAATCAAACAAGTTCGTTGGATTCCAGATTGGGGTCAAGCACGTATCGAGAAAATGGTTGAAAACCGCCCTGACTGGTGTATTTCCCGTCAACGTACTTGGGGTGTGCCGATGACCTTATTCGTGCACAAAGAAACCGAAGAACTTCATCCGCGTACTTTAGAGTTACTTGAAGAAGTGGCGAAACGTGTAGAGAAAGCTGGTATTCAAGCATGGTGGGATTTAGACGAAAAAGAATTATTAGGTGCGGACGCAGAAACCTATCGCAAAGTGCCTGATACCCTTGACGTATGGTTTGACTCAGGATCAACTTATTCTTCTGTTGTGGCGAATCGTTCGGAATTTAACGGCCAAGATATCGACATGTATTTAGAAGGTTCTGACCAACATCGTGGTTGGTTTATGTCTTCTTTAATGCTTTCTACAGCAACAGATAGCAAAGCACCATACAAACAAGTATTAACCCATGGTTTCACGGTGGATGGTCAAGGCCGTAAGATGTCAAAATCTATCGGTAACATCGTGACACCACAAGAAGTCATGGATAAATTCGGTGGCGACATTTTACGTTTATGGGTTGCATCTACCGACTATACCGGTGAAATGACCGTTTCTGATGAAATTTTAAAACGTGCCGCGGACAGCTATCGTCGTATTCGTAACACTGCGCGTTTCTTACTAGCTAACTTGAATGGTTTTGACCCGCAACGTGATGCCGTTAAACCGGAAGAAATGATTAGCTTAGATCGTTGGGCGGTAGCTTGTGCCTTAGATGCACAAAAAGAAATTAAAGACGCGTACGATAACTATCAATTCCACACAGTAGTACAACGTTTAATGCGTTTCTGTTCTGTGGAAATGGGTTCGTTCTACCTTGATATTATCAAAGACCGTCAATATACCACCAAAGCAGACAGTCTTGCGCGTCGTAGCTGCCAAACCGCGTTATGGCACATCGCGGAAGCTTTAGTACGTTGGATGGCACCAATCCTGTCATTTACGGCAGATGAAATTTGGGGTTACTTACCACAAACCGCGACTGCACGTGCAGAATTCGTCTTCACTGAAGAATTCTACGAAGGCTTATTTGGCTTAGGCGAGAATGAAAAATTAGATGATGCTTACTGGCAACAACTGATTAAAGTTCGTTCTGAAGTGAACCGTGTATTAGAAATCGCCCGTAACGACAAAGTGATCGGTGGTGGTTTAGAAGCAGAAGTAACAGTTTATGCTAACGATGAATATCGAGCATTGTTAGAACAATTAGGCAATGAATTACGTTTCGTGTTAATTACCTCAAAAGCGGAAGTGAAACCATTAGCTGACAAACCTGCAAATGTAGCTACGGGAGAGTTAGAGGGAATTGCGGTAAGCGTAGCACGTTCTAACGGTGAAAAATGTCCACGTTGCTGGCATTATTCTGACAAAATCGGTGTGAACCCTGAACATCCTACACTTTGTCCACGTTGTGTGGAAAACGTAGCGGGTAACGGCGAAGTGCGTCAGTTCGCGTAAGCTTAACATCATAAAGAAAAAGTGCGGTCGAAATTGACCGCACTTTTTTTATGCTGAAATGAACAGAAATAAAAAGGCTGATATGAATCAGCCTTTTTATTTTATTGGTTAAAGGTATTACATACAGAAGGGTTAGCGCTTTGTAAGCCTTTTCTGAACCATTCTAGACGCTGTGCAGATGTGCCGTGAGTGAAGCTATCTGGCACCACATAACCTTGGCTGCGTTTTTGTAAACGGTCATCGCCCACAGCTTCTGCCGCATTAAACGCTTTTTCTTCATCACCGCGTTCAAATAAACCACTTTTTACCGCTTGGCTTGCCCAAACACCAGCAAAACAGTCAGCTTGAAGTTCTAATTGAACAGAAAGTTGATTTGCCGTTTTACGATCGCTGCTTTGTTGTGCACGATTTACTTGTGGCAGAATGCCGAGCATATTTTGTACGTGATGACCGACTTCATGTGCAATCACATAAGCAAAGGCTGAATCACCTGCTGCACCCAGTTTATTTTTCATTTCGTTATAGAATGATAAATCAAGGTAAACTTTGCGATCGCTCGGGCAGTAGAATGGGCCCATTGCAGATTGACCCGTACCACAAGCAGTTGGCGTTACACCATTGTAAAGCACCATGGTTGGCTCGCTATAAGTTTTACCCATTTGTCTGAAATATTGTCCCCAAACGGTTTCAGTGTCCGCTAATACGACTTTAGAAAGACTCGCAAGCTGCTGTTCTTCTTGAGTTTCTAACTGTTGAGAGCTTTGTCCTGAAAAATCAGGCGTACCCACTAAGCCTGAAAGATCCACGCCATAATAAGCACCAACTAATAGAATGATAATACCGAGCACACCGGTGCCTTTTCCGCCACCGAAGTTACCGCCGCCAGAGCCACGTCTATCTTCAATATTTGAGCTTTCTTTACGACCTTGCCAACGCATAATTTGTCCTTTCTGAGTGAGTAAATTTAAAATCGGCGTATTCTATCAAAGTGCGGTCAATTTTAGATCAGTTTTCTTGAAATATTTACATAGCTTTACACTCTGATTTATAGACTTCTTAAGGGAATTTCAGTATCGTAATACTCCCTTAAACAAACATACAAAAGGAACTTTAAAATGGGTTTATTTGATTTTGTCAGTGACATTGGTAAGAAAGTTTTCTCTAAAGAAGAAGATGCGTCTAAAGCCGTGACTCAACACATCGCAGAAGACAATCCAGGTGTAGAAAACTTATCAGTTACCGTGGAAAATGGTGTAGCAAATATCCAAGGTGTGGCGGCAAACGCGGCGGCATTAGAAAAAGCAGTATTAATGGCGGGTAACATTCAAGGTATCCACTCAGTAACGAGCGATGCAAGCATCAATAACGGTGAAACCTTAGGCAATGATGAAACATTCTATGTAATCCAAAAAGGTGACACCTTGTGGAAAATCGCTGAGAAAGCTTACGGAAATGGCGCAAAATACACGGCTATTGTTGAAGCGAACAAAGAAGTGATTAAAGACGCGGATAAGATTTTCCCTGGTCAAAAAATTCGTTTACCGAAAGGTTTATAATTCGATAAAAAGTGCGGTTATTTTTGACCGCACTTTTTTCTTTATCAAAAATTGTTGATAAATTGTGCAATTTTAGCTGGTTTTCTATTGAATTTTCCGGTTTCTATCGACTGTTTGATTTTCTTTCGCTATAATTTGGCGGTTTTTTACTTTTACAAACAATAACGTGTTCGGTGTGGTTTTTACCGAGTGCAACATTAATTGAGGTTACAAATGTCATTAAATATTGAAACAACTCAAGGTTTAGAGCGTCGTGTGACGATCACCGTTCCAGCTGAAGCTGTAGAAAAAGCAACTCGTGAAGAATTCAAACGTGCAGCAAAAAATGTACGTGTTGATGGTTTCCGTAAAGGTCACGTGCCAGCTCACATCATTGAACAACGTTTTGGCGCATCAATCCGTCAAGATGTATTAAACGATTTATTACCACGTCATTTCTTTGATGCAGTAATCGCTGAGAAAATCAACATCGCAGGTCGTCCAACTTTCGCTATTGAAACATTCGAACCTGGTAAAGATTTATCATTCACTGCAACTTTCGAAGTATACCCAGAAGTTGAATTAAAAGGCTTAGAAAATATCAAAGTTGAGAAACCAACTGTTGAAATCACTGAAGCTGATATCGATAAAATGATCGATGTATTACGTAAACAACAAGCCACTTGGGTTGAAAGCAAAGCCGCAGCGAAAGCAGATTCTCGCGTAACAATCGACTTCGTTGGTTATGTTGATGGCGAAGAATTCGAAGGTGGTAAAGCAACTGATTTCGTTCTATTCATGGGACAAGGTCGTATGATTCCTGGTTTCGAAGAAGGTATCGTAGGTCACAAAGCAGGCGAACAGTTCGATATCAATGTGACTTTCCCTGCGGAATACCATTCTGAAAACTTAAAAGGTAAAGATGCAAAATTTGCGATTACCTTGAAAAAAGTAGAAGAAATGGAATTACCAGAATTAACAGATGAGTTCGTTGCTAAATTTGGTCCAAACACCAAAACTGTGGCAGATTTACGTGCAGAAATCCGTAAAAACATGGAACGTGAATTGAAAAACGCATTAGTTTCTCGTGTTAAACAACAAGTAATCAATGGTTTAATTGAACAAAACCCAATTGATGTTCCAGCTTCTGCAGTAGAAGAAGAAATCAATGTATTACGTAACCAAGCAGCACAACGTTTCGGTGGCAATGCACAACAAGCTGCACAATTACCACGTGAATTATTTGAAGCGGATGCAAAACGTCGTGTTCAAGTTGGTTTATTATTCTCAGAAGTGATCAAATCAAACGAATTGAAACCAGATGAAGAACGTGCGAAAGCAATGATCGCGGATATCGCTTCTGCTTACGAACAACCAGCTGAAGTAGTTGAATATTACAGCAAAAATGAAGAGTTAATGAACAACATTCGCAACGTAGTATTAGAAGAACAAGCCGTTGATGCCGTTCTTGCTAAAGCTCAAGTGACTGAAAAAGCGTCTTCATTTGATGAGATCATGAATCCACAAGCATAATAATTGATAGAATGTGAATTAAATTCACAGGTATATCATCGAAAAGTGCGGTTGTTTTTTTCAATGAAAAGCGACCGCATTTTTGTTTTTACTGATTTTCGGGTAGAATATTGCCCGATTTTTTAGCACATATTTAGGGGCAAAAATGAGTGTAATTCCTATGGTTGTCGAACAAACCTCTCGTGGTGAACGTTCGTACGACATTTATTCCCGCCTATTAAAAGAGCGCGTGATCTTCTTGAGTGGTGAAGTAGAAGATCGTATGGCAAATTTGATTGTGGCACAGCTACTTTTCTTAGAATCAGAAGATCCGAAAAAAGACATCAATATCTATATTAACTCACCGGGTGGCTCGGTGACTGCGGGTATGGCAATTTACGATACCATGCAATTTATTAAACCGGATGTGCGTACCCTTTGTATTGGTCAAGCTTGCTCAATGGGCGCATTCTTACTTGCGGGTGGTACGGCAGGAAAACGTGCGGCATTACCGAATGCACGCGTAATGATTCACCAACCGTTAGGTGGTTTCCGTGGACAAGCATCCGATATTCAGATCCATGCACAAGAAATTTTAAAAATTAAACAAACCTTAAACGAGCGTCTTGCTTTCCATACTGGTCAAAGCATCGAACGTATCGAAAAAGACACCGATCGTGACAACTTTATGTCGGCGGAAGAAGCAAAAGCTTACGGCTTAGTGGACGATGTGTTGATTAAACGTTAAGGATTTAACATGACAACAAATGATAACGATCTTCACTGTTCTTTCTGCGGAAGAGAGAAAAGTGAAGTAGGTAAGTTAATTGCGGGTACAGATGGCTATATTTGTAACGAGTGTATCGAGCTTTGCCATAGTATGTTGGAAGACAGTGGAGAAATCGAAACACCGAGCGAACTGGCAGTTGAAGAAAAATTACCAACCCCACACGAAATTCGTGCTCACTTAGATGATTATGTGATTGGGCAAGATTATGCGAAAAAAGTCTTGTCAGTGGCGGTTTACAATCACTATAAACGCTTACGCACGAACCACCAAAGCAATGATGTGGAATTAGGTAAAAGTAACATCTTGTTAATTGGTCCAACAGGTAGCGGTAAAACCTTATTAGCACAAACCTTAGCGCGTCGTTTAAATGTACCTTTTGCTATGGCTGATGCGACGACGTTAACCGAAGCGGGTTATGTGGGCGAAGATGTGGAAAATGTTCTGCAAAAATTATTGCAAAACTGCGATTACGATACAGAAAAAGCAGAGCAGGGCATTATCTATATTGATGAAATTGATAAAATTAGCCGTAAATCAGAAGGCGCATCTATTACTCGCGATGTGTCTGGTGAAGGTGTGCAACAAGCCTTGTTGAAATTAATTGAAGGCACTATCGCATCTGTACCACCACAAGGTGGACGTAAACACCCACAACAAGAAATGTTGAAAGTGGATACTTCAAAAATCCTCTTTATTTGTGGTGGGGCATTTGCTGGCTTAGATAAAATCATCGGTAAGCGTACACAAACTGATACCGGAATTGGTTTTGATGCGAAAGTAGAGAAGGAAGAAGAGAAAGAAAATCTTTCTGAATTATTCCGTCAAGTTGAGCCGGATGATTTAATGAAATTTGGTTTGATTCCAGAATTTATTGGTCGTCTTCCAATGATTGCGCCATTAAGCGAATTAGATGAAGAGGCGTTGATTCAGATCCTGACTCAACCGAAAAATGCACTGACCAAACAATATCAAGCATTATTTGGCTTAGAAGATGTAGAGCTTGAATTTACACCAGAAGCATTAAAAGCAATGGCGAAAAAAGCCCTTGAACGTAAAACCGGTGCGCGTGGCTTACGCTCAATTGTTGAGGCTGTATTGTTAGATACGATGTATGATTTACCTTCAATCGAAAACTTGAAAAAAGTGATTGTGGATGAAGAAACCATCGTTGATAACAAACCACCAAAACTCGAATATAAAAATTAACAGAAAGTGCGGTTGTTTTTTCTGACATTTTTCGTAGGCAATTCCGAAAGAAAATGCTACAATCGCACGTTCTGAAATTAATCTAAAAATTATTTATCCCTTATTTTATACGGATTCAATTATGGCAACTGAAATTGTTGAGAAAAAGAAACACGACCAAGAACAAGTCGTAGAAGGAAAATCAAAAGGCTTAAACACGCTTCTTTGGATTCTTTCTGTGGCATTTTTTACCGCAGCAGCAATTGGTAACGTTTATTTTAAAGAAGCCTTTTCTTTACCTGTGCGTGTAGTTGGCGTAGTTGTCGCCTTATTAATTGCCTTTGGTTTCGCTGCAATTACCAATCAAGGTACAAAAGCTCGTACATTCTTTAGCGAAGCAAAAGTTGAAGGTCGTAAAGTGGTATGGCCAACTCGTGCAGAAACACGTCAAACAACTTTAATCGTTATTGCGGTAACCGTGCTTACCTCTTTATTCTTCTGGGCAATTGATTCAATTATCATTGCATTGATTAACTTCTTAACTGATTTGAGATTCTAAAATGAGCGAAACTGAAAACGTATCCAAAAAACGTTGGTATGTATTGCAAGCATTCTCAGGCTTTGAGAGTCGTGTTGCAATCACATTGCGTGAATATATCAAACAACAACAAATGGAAGATCAGTTTGGCGAAGTGTTAGTGCCGACTGAAGAAGTCGTTGAAAACGTAGCAGGTAAACGTCGTAAAAGTGAACGTAAATTCTTCCCTGGCTATGTGTTAGTTGAAATGGCAATGAATGATGACACATGGCACTTAGTGAAAAGTGTACCGCGTGTAATGGGCTTTATCGGTGGTACACCAGATAAACCAGCACCAATTTCTAAACGTGAAGCGGATTTAATTTTAAATCGTTTAGAGCAAAGTGCTGAAAAACCACGTCATCGTAAAGAATATCAACCAGGTGAAGAAGTGCGTGTGACAGAAGGTCCATTTGCTGACTTTAATGGTACGGTTGAAGAAGTAGATTACGAAAAAGGCCGCTTAAAAGTGTCTGTATCTATCTTCGGTCGTGCAACACCAGTTGAGCTTGAATTTGGTCAAGTGGAAAAAACACGTTAATTTCCCTTTTCCAAAATAAGAGATTTAATGACCGCACTTAAACAATAAAGTGCGGTTGTTTTTCGAGTAGTTTTTCTACTTGAAATTTCGAGGCTGATTAATTAAAATACAGCCTTTCATTAACAGGGGAGCCGATTTCGGCGTTATCACCCATTTAGAGGAAACTAAAAAATGGCAAAAAAAGTCCAAGCATACGTTAAGTTGCAAGTTGCAGCTGGTATGGCAAACCCATCACCACCAGTTGGTCCTGCATTAGGTCAACAAGGTGTGAACATCATGGAATTCTGTAAAGCATTCAACGCTCGTACTGAGAGCATTGAAAAAGGTTTACCAATTCCAGTTGTTATCACTGTATATGCAGACCGTTCATTCACTTTTATTACTAAAACTCCACCAGCAGCAGTATTATTGAAAAAAGCTGCAGGTATCAAATCTGGTTCTGGTAAACCGAACAAAGATAAAGTGGGTAAAGTAACTTTAGATCAAGTTCGTCAAATCGCTGAAACTAAAGCAGCAGATATGACTGGCGCGACTATCGAAACTAAAATGAAATCAATTGCTGGTACTGCTCGCTCAATGGGCTTAGTGGTGGAGGAATAATACGATGGCTAAATTGACTAAAAAAATGAAAGCAATCAAAGCTGGCGTAGATTCTACTAAAGCATACGAAATCAACGAAGCAATCGCGTTATTAAAACAATTCGCAACTGCTAAATTCGTTGAAAGTGTTGACGTTGCAGTAAACTTAGGTATCGATCCTCGTAAATCAGACCAAAACGTTCGTGGTGCAACAGTATTACCACACGGTACTGGTCGTGAAGTACGCGTAGCTGTGTTCACCCAAGGTGCTAACGCAGATGCAGCTAAAGAAGCTGGCGCTGATTTAGTAGGTATGGAAGATTTAGCAGAGCAAATCAAAAAAGGCGAAATGAACTTTGACGTTGTTATCGCTTCTCCTGATGCAATGCGTGTTGTTGGTCAATTAGGTCAAGTATTAGGCCCACGTGGTTTAATGCCAAACCCTAAAGTTGGTACCGTAACACCAAACGTTGCTGAAGCAGTTAAAAATGCTAAATCTGGTCAGATCCGTTATCGTAACGATAAAAACGGTATCATCCACACAACAATTGGTAAAGCAAACTTCTCTGAAGTTCAATTAAAAGAAAACCTTCAAGCATTATTGGCTGCTTTAAACAAAGCAAAACCAACTACTGCAAAAGGTATCTTTATCAAGAAAGTAAGCATCTCTACAACTATGGGTGCTGGTGTGGCTGTTGATCAAGCTTCACTATAATTAAGCGTTAAAACTTAATTCAAATTAACCGCACTTTGGGTAACTAAAGTGCGGTTATTTTTTGCATTTTTTTCAATAAGTGAAATGTTGAGAATATAAAAAGAGCGGTCAAATTCCATTGTTTTGTGAATTTGGTCGCTCTTTTTTATGAGAGATTACTTCGCTAAAGCGAAAATGGCTTCAATAGCTTCTTTAGTATACGTTTTTTCCACTTTCGCTCTGATTGCAGTTTGAGTCGCATTATCGACAATTTCAGCTAAAGTTTTATCATCAATGCCAAGTTGTTCAAGACTCGTTGGTGTACCGATTTTATCAAACCAAGCTTTTAAGGCAAAGATACCGTCTTCAACCTTGTCTAAGCCAAATATTTCTTTAGCAAAGCGTTTGAATTGAGCAGGTCTTTGAGATTGATACCATTGCATCCACGCAGGCATAATCACGGAAAGCCCTGCGCCATGTGGTACATCTGAAATCGCACTCATGGAATGCTCAATCATATGATTTGGGAAACCGTAAGGTGAGATACCTAAATGGGTTAAACCGTTCAACGCAAGTGTAGCCGCCCAGGCAAATTCACCACGCGCATTGAGATCTTGTGGATCATTGAGCAGGATTTCAGTCGTACGAATAACGGTTTTAATATTGCTTTCTACTAAGAAATCAATAATTTCAGGGCGATATTCTGCGGTGAAATAGGCTTCAATCGAATGAGCAATAATATCTGCGGCAGAATACACTAAATAATCACGACTGACGGTCGCTTGTAATTTCGGATTAATGACCGATACTTTTGGGAATAAATGATTGTTGTGTATCGAATATTTTTGCTGCGTTTCTTCATTAGTAATGACTGAGCCCCAGTTCATTTCACTGCCTGTTGCCGCAAGGGTGATTACATCAAAAATCATCAACGCTTTTTGTACCGGTGTGCCTTTAAAGAAGTCCCAAGTATCACCGTCATAGCATGCACCAGCTGCGATCGCTTTCGCACTATCAAGGCAAGAGCCGCCACCGATACTCAACACGCTATCTGCACCAAAGGCTTTCGCCATTGCAACGGCTTCACGGACTTTGCTGATTGTCGGGTTACTTTTCACCCCTCCACATTCAATGTATTCAATTCCCTGCTCACGCAAGCTTTTTGCCACATCTTCAAATAAACCGGATTGTTTGACACGCTCACTACCATAGATAATTAAGGCCTTTTTTGCACCGTATTCGTGCATATATTTACCCATCTCTTTTTCTTTATCGAGGCCAAATTCAATGCGAGTAGGGTTTTGAAAACTAAATGGATACATATTTATCTCCTTATTATCTGTTAAGTGCGGTCAGTTTTTGCGTTGTTTTTATTCTACAAAGTAATGCGGAATGAAGTGGCTATCGTTGCCGGTAACTGGGGTGAAATCTTCTCTCAATCCGATGCCACAAGCCACATCACCAATAACCCAAGAACCAATCATTGGATACATACCATCAAAATTTGGCAGTTCAAATTTTTGTTGATAGATGTAGCCTGCTTGATCATAAAAGGCTGAATGTTCACTGCCTTTGGCAGCAAATTCTAGACCATTACGTTTTTCATAGTAAGAAACATTGGCGCCCTCACGACCTAAGGTCGGTTTTTTCACCCATATTGATTGGCGATCAGTAATATCATGTTTACTAAAGTAAGCGGGTAGTAATAAAGGATGGTTTGGATGTTTTTGCCATAATTTTGCCAATAGTACTTTATTGCTTAATAGTAATTTCCACGCCGGTTCAATAAAGGTGGTGGATGAATTAAGCATGTGTGGTGCATATTCTGTCGTGGTCATCCATTCAAGCGGATAGAGCTTAAATAAACAATCAATAGGTTGATTATTCAGATCGAGGAATTGCTGACTGTCTTTATCGTAGCCTACATCTTCAATGGCAAGCTGATGAATATGCCAACCCGCGTTGTAAGCCACATCCGCCAAGTAATCGATATTGCCCCAATCTTCACGACCCGCTTCTTGCATAGCACTAAAATGGAAATCGTTTAGCCCAGTTTGTTGTTGAATAAACTGAAAGCGATTGAGTAATTCTTCGTGAATCCAATTAAATTGGTCACGATGCGCTAAGCCTTCAATTTGCTCTAACCATTGCCATTGCACCACAGCAGCTTCAAGCAGGGAAGTTGGCGTATCGGCATTGTATTCAAACATTTTGAGGTTTTCGCCATCATAACCAAAATCAAAACGACCATATAAGTGCGGTACGTTTTTAGACCATGTTTGTTCAATCAGATTTTTCTGTAAATCGGTGAAGCGATAATAGGCATAATCACCTTGTTTCACTTCATCGGCAACAAAGTCCATACACATTGAGTGCAATTCGTTGGTGGCATCTTCAATACGATCGATTTCAGCTAGAGTAAATTCATATGCCACATTGTCCGACCAATAATGTGAGCCATCAGAGGAAGGCAGATTATAGTAATCAAAGCCCACATCTAATAATTGTTGCACCATATTGGGGCGAGTAGGAAAGCCTGTGATTCGTTTCATATTTAACCGCCTGAGCTACGGCTACTACTTGAATTTGAGCTTTTAAAGCCACCGCGTGAAACCGGTTTGCTGTAAGTGCTACCTGCATTGCCTTTAACTAATACAGGCTTACCGACAGAACGATTAGTTTGCGGTTGGATAACTTGGCCCGTTGGCGTTGAAACGGCACGGTTGCTCGGATTGTAGCTCGGTCCTAAAAATGAGCCCATCGTACGCGCGATCATATAACCCATTGCGGCGCCTGCAATCGCACTACCCATGCTACCGTGTCCTTCTCCTGTTGCAGAACTCGTGTGGCTTGTTCCCTCAGAACCGCTTGAGTTGCCAGAGTGAATTGCTCCATCTGGATTTAAGGTTTGTTTGACGGTCTGATTGTCTTCTGACCATTCGCTATTATTGCTTGGACGTGTATTTAAATTGCCCGAGAGAGAGGAGCCAGATCCTGCATGTGCAGTCGTGCTGCTGTTATTTTCATTAGATTGGTCAGCTTCACATAATTCAATTTTTTGCCAATCAGCTAAACAATCCTCAAGGCTGTTATAAACATCTCGTTGAACTTGCTCTTCTGAGCAGCCGCCCAATAAAGCCACAATAGAAAGACTGACGAGAACTTGATTTTTCTTTTTCATCATAGGGTTAAAGTGTTAATAATTCAGTTAAATGATTGATTTCTAATGTAGGCAAAACACTTGCTTCAGTAAATGAATTGAGATCTTTGCCCGATAAATTAATCCATACAGCTTGGCAGCCTGCTTGAATGGCGCCTTGAACATCCGTGGTTAAGTTATCACCAATATGTAAAATTTCACTCGGTTTTATGCCAAAATAATGGGCGGTTTGGTGGAACAAATCTTGATGAGGTTTCGCTCTGCCTTGTTCTCCACCACGTAAACTCAGCTGAAAGTGTTCAAACCCAATACGTTTTGCAATCACATTACCATTGGTAATCACGCTAAGCGGGTAGCGATCTTTCAGTTGATTCAGCACTTCAATACTTTCTGCGGGTACATCAATTTTATGTCGCCATTCAATAAATTCTTCCATAGCGATGGCCAAAGTGCGGTCAATTTCAACCGCACTTTTACCATGATGCACCAGTAAGTTACGTAATGTTTCGACACGCCAGGCAATTACATCTTCAGCAATTAAGGGATCTTTCTCCGCCAGTTGCCATTTCCATTCTCGCCAATATTCTGAGGTAAGATCGCTCAGTTGCGCGTGTTCT
Organism: Parahaemophilus parainfluenzae; assembly: GCA_018369675.1. Lineage (GTDB taxonomy): Bacteria > Pseudomonadota > Gammaproteobacteria > Enterobacterales > Pasteurellaceae > Haemophilus_D > Haemophilus_D parainfluenzae_AC. The sequence continues at coordinate 15,089 of JAGZBU010000017.1, forward strand.
TGCACACATTGAAGAAAGCGTTCTTCGGCTAAACGAATGACATCAGTGTTATCGTAAAGGGTATCATCAAGATCAAAACTCATGACCTTGAAAGGCTGAAGACCGCGGTAAAATCGCATAGCTAATCCTATTTAATGGTATTCACACCAAGCCATGCAGTCGCACGTTCATTGGTGATTTCTTCGTGTGTCCACATGCTCATTAAGTCAGGCTGAGGATGTTTGTTGGTGTTATAGCCGATCAAATGGGCAAAATCAAATACAGCATGGGGATAGCCGTTAATAAGCAATAAGCCTAAATAGCCGCTTTCATCCCAGCAGATTTCTAATTTACGCGCTTCGTGGTGATTGCGTGTGTTATCGACGTTATAAACATGTAAGCAATCGACAATCGGTTGTGCATTTTGACGCATATCTAACGCATAAAAATAGCCAGTTTCGCCATCATCTTCAAACATCACCGCTAGATGATCATGGACAGTTGAGTGTGTGCCGACTTGTTTTGGTTGACCGAGAAAGAGTTGATCTTCGAGGGTTAAATGTAACATGGTATTTCCTAATCAAATTGTGTAGTCCAGTGACTACTATGGTATGCTTGAAAGCAAAGTTCAACCTGTGCAGGCGTATTTTTTTCTTCATTCATTGGTGGCAGTTCATTCAACGCAAAATAGGCAGATTGCACTGTTTCACTATTTGGTTGAAATTCGCCACTTAATGGTTCGCACATGACGAAGGTTTTGAGTACAGGATGCGCAAAAGGCGGAAAATTGCGTTTATGTTGTTCGTGAATAGCAATAATGAAAGTCGGTTTAACATTAAGCCCCGCTTCTTCGCGTACTTCTTTAATCGTATTACTATGAATGGTTTCTAGCACATCTATCCAGCCGCCAGGCAGTGACCAAAGCCCATCATTTTCTTGTACTAATAAAATTTTATCATCTTTGAAAATAGCTGCTCGCGAATCGATTTTAGGGGTTTGATAACCAGCCCCATTGCAGAAAAACGATTTGACAGTTTCTTTGGGTATTGTTGTTTTATAAGCGAGCATTTCAGCAGACAAATCCCGCAAACGTTCATAGCGCTCAATATCATAGATATTTTTGCAATAAGTTAGCCCGTTTTGTGCAATGCTTTGGATTTCGATAGCCCAAGATAGCCAAGGTTCAGTAAGAAGTGAATCAGATTGTGTCTTCATAAAAACACCTTAAAAAAACACCGCACTTTTGTGCAAAGTGCGGTGCTATTTTACCTTAAATTAAGCAAAAATTATGCTTGACCTTTAACCGCTTTTAAACCTAAGAACGGAGCTGGTGTACCAGCACGTTCTAATGCTTCTTCGATACGGATTAATTGGTTGTATTTCGCAATACGGTCAGAACGGCTCATAGAACCAGTTTTGATTTGACCTGCTGCAGTACCAACCGCTAAATCAGCGATAGTCGCATCTTCGGTTTCACCTGAACGGTGAGAGATAACTGCTGTGTAACCTGCATCTTTAGCCATTTTGATTGCTGCTAAAGTTTCAGTTAAAGAACCGATTTGGTTGAATTTGATTAAGATAGAGTTTGCGATACCTTTTTCGATACCTTCTTTTAAGATTTTGGTGTTGGTTACGAATAAGTCGTCGCCCACTAATTGAACGCGGTCGCCTAACACTTTAGTTTGGTATGCGAAACCATCCCAGTCAGATTCATCTTGACCATCTTCGATAGACACGATTGGGTATTGTTTAGTTAACTCTTCAAGATAGTGTGTGAACTCTTGAGAAGTGAATGAACGGCCTTCGCCTTTCATTTCGTATTTGCCAGTTTCTTTGTTGTAGAACTCAGAAGATGCACAGTCCATTGCTAAAGTCACATCTTTACCTAATACATAACCTGCTTTTTCTACAGCTTCTTTGATACATGCTAAAGCGTCTGCGTTAGATGCTAAGTTAGGCGCGAAACCACCTTCATCACCTACAGCAGTGCTCATGCCTTTAGATTTTAATACTTTCGCAAGGTTGTGGAATACTTCAGCACCGATACGAAGTGCTTCACGTAACGTTTTCGCACCAACTGGTTGAATCATGAATTCTTGGATATCAACGTTGTTATCTGCGTGCTCACCACCGTTGATGATGTTCATCATTGGTAATGGCATAGAGTAAACGCCTGGAGTGCCGTTAAGTTCTGCGATGTAAGCGTAAAGAGGTAAACCTTTAGACGCTGCAGCGGCTTTTGCGTTTGCTAAAGATACCGCTAAGATTGCGTTTGCACCGAAGTTAGATTTGTTTTCAGTACCGTCTAAATCGATCATGATTTGGTCGATTTCAGCTTGGTTAGACGCTTCTTTACCCACTAATGCATCTGCGATAGGACCGTTTACAGCCGCAACTGCTTTTAATACACCTTTGCCTAAGAAACGAGATTTGTCGCCGTCACGTAATTCTAATGCTTCACGAGAACCAGTAGATGCACCTGATGGAGCAGCTGCTAAACCAACGAAACCACCTTCAAGATGAACTTCAGCTTCTACAGTTGGGTTACCACGAGAGTCGATGATTTCACGACCAATGACTTTAACGATTTTTGCCATTTTGTTTTCCTCTGTTTAAAGTTAATTAAAATTAGTTAGGCGAACCTAAAACGGGAATATAATAAAGCAAATTTAGAAATTTGTCTTGGAAAAATGACCGCACTTTGATCTGTATCTTATTTTTCAATCAAGTGCGGTAAGTTTTTATCTCTTTTTCGCCAATTATTTCTTTTATTTCAGTGGAATTGCCTTCAAAAGTTGGTTAAAGTTGCCCGAAATTTCGTATTATTTTACGACGAATTATTTATTCTTAATTGAGACTTTCTTGCATTGAAAAAGGAATCATTATGTCTCTTTCGACTTTTTTTCAGCAGATCAAAACACAAGTAAAATCAGCGATATCCACCCATCCGATTGAAATCTTCATGATTGCTACGTTTGCTCTTGGGATTTGGTTTGTGGATATGAATTCAGAAAAAGATCATTTAGCTTATTGGCTATTTGAGCCGATGCTGTTTGCCTTTATTTATTTGTCTCGTCCCTACTCATGGTATCGTTTTTCGTGGATTGTGCCGCTTATTGCCGTTTTCACTATTTGGCAAGTGAATGATAATGCTGATTTTTATGGCTATAGCCCTAAGTTTTGGGGCGCTCAATTTATTGTGTTATTGATATTATTCGGCTTTCCATTTGTCAGAAACAATCAAGCCTTTACTTATCGTAATTTCACGACTCTATATTACATCACTTCATCCATTGCTGGTTGGGGGCTCGTCTCTGGTTTAGTAGCCGCAATTTTGGCTTCAATCAGTACATTATTTAACATTGATTTTAGTGAATGGTTTCAAAAGCATCTTTATTCCTCCATTACTGCATTTTGCCTGCCTTTGTTCTTTTTGGTCTTTCAACAGCGCCAAGAAAATACAGAGATGACGCTAAATCGTAGTTTTGACATTTTAGTAAATTTTATCTTAGCGCCTGCGTTGATGATATTTACTGCACTACTTTATGCTTACGTTGGCAAAATTATCTTAGCAGGGGCTTTGCCAAAAGGTATGGTGTCGAATATTGCGTTGCCTTACTTAGTTGGAGGCTTAGGTGTTTACGCTTTACGTAGTATTAGTGTCAAAGCAAATTGGAACGGTTTCTTTAAGTTTTTCCCATACCTTTCTATTATACCAATTGTATTGTTATGGTTGGCTATTGACCGTCGAATTAGTGCCTATGCTTGGACTGAACAACGGATTTATTTAGTGGCATTAGCCTCGGCGATTACGATTGCTTATACCATTTTAATCATCCCTAAAATTCGTCAATATCGTTTAATTTCTATCGTTGTAATGATAGCTATTTTTGCCATGACTTGGGTGGTGAATCTGAAAGAAATCGCTTATCAAAGCCAAACGGAACGTTTTGAGCATTTACTCACAAAGCTTAATTTATCTGATGGACAAGGAAAAATTCGTGATGATGTGGATTTTTTAAGTCGTTTAGAAAATATGCCAGAACATGAACTTCAAGATTGGAATGAATTAGATGATGTATCTGATTATTTAGTAGCCCATCATTTTTATTCTGGTTCTTACAACGGATTGAATTATGAAGAGAAACAAAAAGCGTTTGTACAAAAATATGGTGAAAAAGCGAATGCTCTGATTTCATTGGATGTTTATGAGCATTCTTTCCGTATTAATGATAGCGAAATTATGGCTTTGCAAAATAGCCCGGTTAGAGAAGCGGAGTTTGAATGGTCGTCAATTGATCTTACGCCATATAAAAAATGGATCCATGTGCCTGTTTATCAATTCTATCGAGCGGATGATAACAGTTCGAAAAAAGAAGAGAATGAGTCAAAAGAACAAGCAGAAGTTTGCTTTGTTGAAGAGCACGATAGATATTGTACCGATATGGATCAACACATTAAGAAAGTGTTTCTACAACATCACTTAGACGCAATGAAAAAACTGCCAGAATCAGATCTTAAACTCATCCGTAAAGACTTACTAAAGATTGATGCACCAAGTTTCGCGATCTATTTGGGGTCACTTGAAATGCAATTTAGTCAAGAAAAAGGCTATCACTACAAGTCGCTAACCGTCGAAGCTATTTTCGAGAAATAGGCTACATATCTAAAGTGCGGTGATGCTATTGAAAAAGCTGACCGCACTTTGACACTAAGACGAATAAAAACTTCCCCAACCTAATTTAGGTTGGGGAAGTAGAGTGACGAAGCAAAAGCTTTACTGCGTTCTTTGATACAAAAGCTTTTTCAAAGCTTGAGTATATGTATCTAAAATACTAAACATTATCTCTCGATCTTCTCCGAATCTCGAATCTCCATTATTGGAACGAACTTTGTCATAAGCTGAAAAGGCGATTTCAAACTCTTCAGTGCGTAATTTAATGGTTTTCCCGTGCAGTATAAGACTTAATAGGCTGACTTCTTTAGGTGTTAATTCTGGAAATAAATGACTTATCCATAGCTCCATAGAGTATTGAACAGACTCGCTAATTTTGTCATGTATTTTACTTTCTTGCCCTGGATGTAGCCGATAAAGCAACAAGGGCTCTGGTAAATTCGCAAATGTCTTTTTGTGTAATGCGCATTGTACCCACATATGAAAATCGGGTGCAGTGGCTGTTTGTGCATAATTGATCCCGAGCGCCTTGATACTAGAATGTCGCCACATTGAAGAGGGATTAATGATATTGTCTCGAGCTAAAGAAAAATGTGCTTTTATATCTTTATCTAAAAGAGGAAGCGTACTCACTTTAGTCGTTTTATCAGTTTGCCCATCATTAAAGAGCAGCGCATTACTTCCTAAAATATCAATTTCGGGATGGTCATCTAAATATTGAACTTGTTTTTCAAAACGGTGCGGTACACAAATATCATCGGCATCCATCCGAGCAACATATTCAACATTCATATAGTTAAGCATATCCATGGCAAATTGCATGACAGCAGGTTCACCTTGGTTTTGAGGTAAATGGTAAACACGTAAGCGAGCATCTTTTGTCGCATAGCTTTCGAGAATGTCACCTGTGTTATCGGTAGAAGCATCATTAACTGCCAGAATACAAAAATCACTAAAGGTTTGATTCAACAATGAATCTAAACATTCAGTGAGAAAATTTTCTGCATTATATGCGGGTAAAATAACAGCAAGTTTCATTTTTAGTTATCCATTATTAAATGAGTGAATAAGGCACAGATGATATTATTCCCTATTAATACAAAGTGCGGTCAAAAACACAAGGATTTTTGACCGCACTTGTTCATTGAATTATCAGTAAATTATTTTTCAGTTTTTAACTGATTTTCTCTGGCTGCTTTGACAAAACCTTCGAATAATGGGTGGCCATCACGTGGTGTTGATGTAAATTCAGGATGGAATTGACATGCCACAAACCATGGGTGGTTTGGTACTTCAATGATTTCCACTAATTTACGATCCGCAGATAAGCCAGTCACTTTAAGACCTGCTTTTTCAATTTGTGGAAGCAGATTATTATTCACTTCATAACGGTGACGGTGACGTTCTTCAATGGTTTCTTTGCCATATAATGCACGCGCTTTTGAGCCTTCAATTAAATGACATTGTTGTGCCCCTAAACGCATCGTACCACCGAGATCTGAATTGTCATCACGGGTTTCAATGTGACCTTCAGCATCTTGCCATTCTGTAATCAAACCAACAACAGGTTGCTCACAGTTACGATCAAATTCAGATGAATTCGCTTTCTCAAGACCTGCAACATTACGCGCATATTCGATTAATGCAATTTGCATCCCTAAACAAATGCCAAGGTAAGGCACATTGTTTTCACGTGCATATTTTGCGGTCAAAATTTTGCCTTCTACACCACGATAGCCAAAGCCGCCAGGTACTAAAATACCGTCAACGCCTTTTAATATGTCAGTGCCTTTGGTTTCAACATCTTGAGAGTCAATATATTTGATATGCACGCTTAAACGGTTTTTTAAACCAGCGTGTTTTAAGGCTTCATTCACTGATTTATACGCATCCGGTAATTCAGTATATTTACCTACCATACCGATGGTGACATCGCCCACTGGGTTCGCTTCTTGATAAAGCACTTGCTCCCATTCAGAAAGGTCCGCTTCTGGGCAGTCTAAGTGGAAACGTTGGCAGATGAATTCATCTAAACCTTGTGATTTTAATAACGCAGGGATTTGGTAGATTGAATTCACATCTTTTAATGAGATGACCGCACGTTCAGGCACGTTACAGAATAAGGCAATTTTTGCACGCTCGTTTGGTGGAATCATGCGATCTGAACGGCAGACAAGCACATCCGGTTGAATACCAATCGAAAGTAATTCTTTTACAGAATGTTGCGTTGGCTTGGTTTTCACCTCGCCCGCCGTCGGGATATATGGCACTAAAGTTAAGTGCATAAAAATAGTATGCTCACGGCCTACTTGCACGGCAAGTTGACGCAGTGCTTCTAAGAATGGAAGTGATTCAATATCACCCACTGTTCCGCCTACTTCCACGATAACCACATCATGGCCTTGCGCACCGGCAATCACGCGATCTTTGATTTCATTGGTGATGTGCGGGATAACTTGAATTGTCGCACCTAAATAATCACCACGACGCTCTTTGCGTAATACTTCAGAGTAAATTTTACCGGTGGTGAAGTTATTGCGTTTTGTCATTTTGGTACGAATAAAACGCTCGTAGTGACCTAAGTCTAAATCGGTTTCCGCCCCGTCTTGTGTCACGAACACTTCGCCGTGTTGGGTTGGGCTCATTGTACCCGGGTCCACGTTGATGTAAGGGTCTAATTTCATAATAGTCACGTTTAAGCCACGTGCTTCTAAAATTGCTGCCAATGATGCTGCAGCAATACCTTTACCTAACGATGAAACCACACCGCCTGTGACGAAAATATAATTTGTAGCCATAGTGAGAGACCTAAAATGTTGGGATAAAAATGATTATAGCCAATCATCTTTTATGCAAATTTGTGCAGAATACTGAAAAGTGCGGTCAAAAATAAAAGAAAAAGATGATTAGCTATCAAGACGGGAGGATAGTTTACAGGATTTGAGATTTTTATACAATCTTGTCTTGTCAGGAATGTATGAAAATTAAATGGCTTATCATATTCTCCATTCTACGATAGAATACGCCCAAAATTTTTTATAAAGAAGAGAAAAATTTATGACAAATAAAGCATTAAGCGTGGTGATTTTAGCAGCCGGTAAAGGCACTCGTATGTATTCTGATTTACCTAAAGTCTTGCACAAAGTGGCAGGTAAACCGATGGTAAAACATGTGATCGATACGGCAAATCAATTAGGTGCGGAAAATGTGCATTTGATTTATGGTCACGGTGGCGAATTAATGCGTGAGCGTTTGGCAAATGAAAGCGTGAACTGGGTGTACCAAGCGGAACAATTGGGTACAGGACATGCTATGCAACAAGCGATGCCTTTTTTCCGTGATGATGAAAATGTTTTAATGGTGTATGGCGATGGCCCAATGATTACACCGGAAACATTACAAAAATTAATCGATGCGAAACCTGAAAATGGTATCGCAGTGTTAACGGTCGTATTAGATAACCCAACAGGTTATGGTCGAATCGTACGTGAAAATGGCAAAGTTGTAGGGATTGTTGAACAAAAAGATGCAACGCCTGAGCAACTCAAAATTCAAGAGATTAATACAGGTGTGTTAGTTTCAGATGGTGCAAGTTTCAAAAAATGGTTAGCGCGTTTAGATAATAATAATGCACAAGGCGAGTTTTATATTACTGATGTAATTGGCTTAGCTCATCAAGATGGTTGTCCGATTGTAGCTGTTCAAGCAACTGATTTTATGGAAGTTGAAGGGGTAAATAATCGCCTACAATTAGCCAAAATGGAACGCTATTATCAACGTAAACAAGCAGAAAAACTTTTACTTGCAGGCGTGATGTTGCTTGATCCTGAGCGTTTTGATTTACGCGGCACATTAGAGCACGGTAAAGATGTTGAAATTGATGTGAACGTGATTGTGGAAGGCAATGTGCGCTTGGGTGACCGTGTAAAAATCGGTGCAGGTTGCGTATTGAAAAACGTGACCATTGGTGATGATGTTGAGATCAAGCCTTATTCTGTTTTAGAAGATGCGACAATTGGTGAGAAAGCGGCGATTGGTCCATTCTCTCGTTTACGTCCAGGTGCTGAATTAGCGGCAGAAACCCATGTGGGCAACTTCGTGGAAATTAAAAAATCCACAGTAGGTAAAGGTTCTAAAGTAAATCATCTCACTTATGTGGGCGATACCGAAATTGGTGAGAACTGTAACATTGGTGCAGGTGTCATTACTTGTAACTATGACGGTGCGAATAAATTTAAAACAATCATTGGCAACAATGTATTTGTGGGCTCAGATACGCAGTTAGTCGCGCCAGTTACTGTGGCAGATGGTGCAACTATTGGTGCGGGCTCAACGATTACTCAAAATATTGAGAAAGATGAGCTTGTGATTACTCGCGTACCACAACGTCATATTCAAGGTTGGCAAAGACCGGTGAAGAAAAAGTAATTAACATTGCAAGGCGAACCAATGTGTTCGCCTTTTATAATTTGATGCCTTTTACTTTATAAAGGGTGTTCGAGTTGCTAAAATCATCGTCCATTTATAAAGACAGATAATTTCCTATGACAAAAAATAAAACAGGACTTTCATTCCTTTGGTTAAGTGCGGTTGCATTTATTCTCGATTTACTGACCAAATATATTGTTGTGCAACGCTTTGATCTCTATGAAAGTGTGAATATATTGCCCGTTTTTAATTTAACCTATGTGCGTAACTATGGCGCAGCGTTTAGCTTTTTAGCTGAGCATGATGGTTGGCAGAAATATTTCTTTATCGTGCTAGCAATCGGGATTTCTTTGATGCTGGCTTACTTTATGAAAAAGAATTCTGCAGAACAAAAATTACAAAACTCAGCTTATGCACTGATTATTGGTGGTGCGTTAGCCAATATGGTGGACCGTGCGTATAACGGTTTTGTGGTGGATTTCTTAGATTTTTATTGGGATATTTATCATTATCCGGTATTCAATGTGGCAGATATTGCGATTTGTATTGGTGCGGGTTTATTAGCATTAGATGCCTTTAAAGGTGATAAAAAGAGCGGTCAAAAATGAAGATAATTTTAGCTAACCCTCGTGGATTTTGCGCGGGTGTCGATCGAGCCATTAGCATTGTTGAATTAGCGCTTGAAATTCATGGTGCACCAATTTATGTCCGTCATGAAGTGGTGCATAACCGTTTTGTGGTGAATGGTTTGCGTGATCGTGGGGCGATTTTTGTGGAAGAATTAAGTGAAGTGCCCGATGGCGCTATTGTGATTTTTTCCGCCCACGGCGTGTCACAAGCCGTTCGTCAGGAAGCGAAAGATCGTCAGTTAAAAGTATTTGATGCAACTTGTCCGTTGGTAACCAAAGTGCATATGCAAGTGGCTCGTGCAAGCCGTAAAGGGACGAAAGCGATTTTGATCGGACACAAAGGCCATCCCGAAGTGGAAGGCACAATGGGACAGTACAACAACGAGGAAGGTGGTATTTTCTTAATTGAAAGCGTGGAAGATATTGCTCGTTTGCCGGTTCAAGAAAATGATGATTTAACCTTTATGACGCAAACCACACTTTCTCTTGATGATACGGCGGAAACTATCAGTGCATTGAAAGACAAATATCCTGCGATTCAAGGCCCACATAAAAACGATATTTGCTATGCCACAACCAACCGTCAAGAAGCAGTGCGTGAATTAGCAAAACAATGTGATCTAGTCGTGGTTGTAGGCTCTAAAAACTCATCGAATTCTAACCGCTTAGCTGAGTTGGCATCGCGTATGGGCGTGAAATCAAAATTGATTGATGATCCAAATGATGTGGCAGCAGATTGGTTTGAAGGCGTTGAAACAATTGGCGTAACAGCAGGTGCTTCAGCACCGGAAGAGTTGGTGCAATCCGTGATTGCTCGATTAAAAGAATTTGGTGCGGATAGTATCGAAGAGCTTCAAGGCTTAGAAGAGAATATGTTCTTTGAAGTGCCAAAAGAGCTACGAATAAAAGAAGTAAACTAATTCTATTAAAAAAGTGCGGTTAATTTACCGCACTTTTTTTGTGTTATTTTATTTTTTATTGTGCACTTTAAGCCATTTTTGCATTTGTTCAATTTCTGCTTGTTGAGCGTTAATAATATTCTCAGCAAGCTTACGCATCTCAGGATCTTTTCCGTATTTTAATTCAACTTCCGCCATTTTTACTGCGCCAATATGGTGTGGCAACATACCTGCTGCAAAAGCAACATCAGGATCTTTATATTGTGCAGCTGCCATCATGTCTTGATGCATTTGACTCATACCTTGCATTAATTCTTGTTGCATTGCAGAATCTGTCGACATTGGCATATTCATGTGTGCTTGATGCGGTTGTTCATTAGCTTGGGCATAAATTGAAACTGCAGCAGCGCTAAGTGTGATAAAAGTCATAAGTTTTTTCATGTTTTTCTCCTATGTGATAACTGAATGAGCACGAATCATAAACTTTGACCTAAGGTTAAAGTCAATATTTATTCCGAAAATTTTTGGTGAGGTGCTAAAATAAGACAATATTTGATATGAGGGACAGAATCATGAAGCAAAAAATTGTGCTTGCCACAGGTAATAAAGGCAAAGTAAAAGAAATGGCAGATGTGTTAGCTGATTTCGGTTTTGAAGTGATTGCTCAAACGGATTTAGGCATCGAAAGTCCAGAGGAAACGGGCTTAACGTTTGTCGAAAATGCGATCCTTAAAGCACGTTATGCATCTGAAAAATCAGGTTTACCAGCCATTGCAGATGATTCCGGTCTTGTGGTGGATGCGTTGAATGGTGCGCCAGGATTGTATTCTGCACGTTATGCCGGTGTAGATGGTGATGAAGCTGATGCTAAAAACCGAGAAAAATTACTGGCAGAATTAGCCGATGTATCAACTGAACGTCGCCAAGCAAAATTTGTGAGTACGATTGTGTTATTACAACACCCAAGTGATCCTTCCCCGATCATTGCTCAAGGTGAATGTGACGGGCAGATTATTTATGAAGAAAAAGGTGAAAATGGCTTCGGTTACGACTCGCTCTTTTTTAGCCCTGAAAAAGGCTGTACTTTTGCTGAATTAGAAACCGTAGAGAAAAAGAAAATTTCTCATCGAGCGAAGGCATTAACTGTTTTAAAATCAAAATTAAGCCTCTAAAGTGCGGTTAATTTTTAACGAGAATTTAAGGATACAAAATGATTGTGACAACAACCCCTAATGTCGAAGGGAAACAAATCGTAGAATATAAACAAGTCGTCTTTGGGGAAGTGATTGCAGGGGCAAACTTCATACGTGATTTTTTTGCGGCTATTACCGATGTGATTGGTGGGCGTTCTAGTGTTTATGAGCGTCGTATTAGTCGTGCGCGTCAAGATGCGTTGAAAGAACTGGAAGAAAAAGCCTATGCCTTGGGAGCGAATGCTATTGTTGGCGTGGAAGTTAACTACACAACGGTAGGCACGAAAAGCATGTTTATGGTGATTGCAAGTGGCACGGCAGTGGTGGTGCGCTAAGGTCGTTTTTTCATTTACTTAAATGTAATTTTTGCGATCAGGATCGCAAAAGTGCGGTCAATTTCTTGCGTGTTTTCGGTGTTTCTTAAAAATGTCGCTGTTGATATGAATCAACGGTACTTTTTGTTAATAAAGGGCATTTTTATGAAATTGATGAAACATTTATTTAGTTCATTATTTGTTGCGACCACAATGTTGAGCTCGCAAGTGTTTGCAGAAGAAAAGGTGGCTGAACAGGCTCAACCTCAAGCGCAAGTTCAGCAACAAACCGCATCACAAACTACACAACAAGCAGTGAGTGATAAATTAAATATCAATACCGCCAGTGCATCAGAAATTCAAAAAGCGCTAATTGGTATTGGTGCGAAAAAGGCGGAAGCCATTGTGCAGTATCGTGAAAAGCACGGTAATTTCACTGTGGCAGAACAATTGCTTGAAGTACAAGGCATTGGTAAAGCAACGTTAGAGAAAAATCGCGATCGTATTGCGTTTTAATCTGCGTTATTTATATATAAAAAGCGGGATAGTAATATCTCGCTTTTTTTGTATTTGAAGATAAAATTTACCAAAACTTGCAAAATATCAAATTTTTTTGAAATAAATGGGGGATTTCTTGCAAAGGTTTTTTAAGAGAGTAGAATAACAACAGGTATGAAAATACCTATGTTGAAGTATAAAAATAATCAATTAATTATTTGGAGTAAGATATGGCATCAGAAAATTTAAATCAATCTTCTGTTGCTCTCACACCAGTTGAAGCAACGGATTATGCTGAAAACGTCGCTGCGTATAAAGCGCAAAAACGTCCATTTTTATCATTCATGTCTGGTATTAGTGCTGGGGCTTGTATTGCATTAGCCTTTGTATTTTATACGACAACTCAAACAGCGAGCGCTGGCGCGCCTTGGGGATTAACCAAGTTAGTCGGTGGATTAGTCTTCTCTTTAGGCGTAATTATGGTGGTGATTTTAGGATCGGAATTATTCACCTCTTCTACTTTAACCTTAGTTGCCCGCGTAGGCGGAAAAATAACCACAACCCAAATGATTCGAAATTGGATTGTGGTGTATTTAGGCAACTTCGTAGGCGGTTTATTTATTGCTGCGGTGATTTGGTTTGGGGGACAAACCATGGTAGCAAATGGTCAATGGGGTTTAACCATTTTGGCAACCGCGCAACATAAAATTCATCATACTTGGTTTGAAGCATTTAACCTTGGTATTTTATGTAACATTATGGTGTGTGTAGCGGTATGGATGTCTTATTCCGGTAAAACTGTTACAGACAAAGCATTTATTATGATTATGCCGATTGGTTTATTTGTGGCATCAGGTTTTGAACACTGTGTGGCAAATATGTTTATGATTCCGCTTGGCATTATTACAGCACATTTTAGTACACCAGAATTTTGGCAACAAATTGGTGTGGATCCAATGAAATATGCAGACTTAGATCTTTATCATTTCATTGTGAAGAATTTAATTCCCGTAACGTTGGGCAACATTGTGGGCGGCGCAGTTTGTATCGGCTTATTCCAACGTTATTTAACTAAAGCTCACTAATGTACTAACGAACTAACAGACTTATTTTTTATCAATTAAAAAAGGAAATGACTATGTCAGAACTTAATGAAGCACAAAAAGTTGCGTGGACAGGGTTCGTTGCCGGTGACTGGCAAGAAAACGTCAACGTGCGTGATTTTATTCAGAAGAACTACACCCCGTATGAAGGTGATGATTCTTTCTTAGCAGGTCCAACCGAAGCGACAACAAAACTTTGGGAAACCGTAATGGAAGGAATTAAAGTTGAAAACCGCACACATGCGCCATTAGACTTTGACGAACATACGCCTTCAACGATTACTTCTCACGCACCAGGTTATATCAATAAAGACTTAGAGAAAATCGTAGGTCTTCAAACCGATGCTCCATTAAAACGTGCTATTATGCCATTTGGTGGTATTAAAATGGTGGAAGGGTCATGCAAAATTTACGGTCGTGAATTAGATCCTGAAGTGAAAAAAATCTTCACTGAATATCGTAAAACCCACAACCAAGGTGTATTCGATGTTTATACGCCAGACATTTTACGTTGTCGTAAATCAGGTGTATTAACTGGTCTTCCAGATGCTTACGGTCGTGGTCGTATCATCGGTGACTATCGTCGTGTCGCACTTTATGGTGTTGACTTCTTAATGAAAGATAAATACGCACAATTCTCTTCTTTACAAAAAGACTTAGAAGATGGCGTAAATCTAGAAGCAACTATTCGTTTACGTGAAGAAATCGCAGAACAACACCGTGCATTAGGCCAAATGAAACAAATGGCAGCAAGCTACGGTTACGATATTTCTAACCCTGCAACTAACGCTAAAGAAGCAATTCAATGGATGTACTTTGCTTACTTAGCAGCAATCAAATCACAAAATGGTGCAGCGATGTCATTCGGTCGTACTGCAACCTTCATCGATATCTATATCGAGCGTGATTTAAAAGCAGGTAAACTTACTGAAACTGAAGCGCAAGAATTAGTTGACCACTTAGTCATGAAACTTCGTATGGTTCGTTTCTTACGTACACCTGAATACGATCAGTTATTCTCTGGTGACCCAATGTGGGCAACTGAAACCATCGCAGGTATGGGTTTAGACGGCCGTACATTAGTAACCAAAAATACATTCCGTATTTTACACACCCTTTACAACATGGGTACTTCTCCAGAACCAAACTTAACCATTCTTTGGTCTGAACAATTACCTGAAAACTTCAAACGTTTCTGTGCGAAAGTATCGATTGATACCTCATCAGTTCAATACGAAAACGATGATTTAATGCGTCCAGACTTCAACAATGATGACTACGCAATCGCATGTTGTGTATCACCAATGGTTGTTGGTAAACAAATGCAATTCTTCGGTGCGCGTGCAAACTTAGCGAAAACATTGTTATACGCAATCAACGGCGGTATCGATGAAAAATTAGGTATGCAAGTAGGTCCGAAAACTGCACCAATCACTGATGAAGTGTTAGATTTCGACACCGTAATGACTCGTATGGACAGCTTTATGGATTGGTTGGCAAAACAATATGTGACTGCCTTAAATATCATCCACTATATGCATGATAAATATTCATACGAAGCAGCATTAATGGCATTACATGATCGTGATGTATACCGTACCATGGCTTGTGGTATCGCAGGTCTTTCTGTTGCAGCTGACTCACTTTCAGCAATTAAATATGCGAAAGTTAAACCAGTTCGTGGCGACATCAAAGATAAAGATGGCAATGTTGTGGCAAGCAACGTAGCAATCGACTTCGAAATCGAAGGTGAATATCCACAATATGGTAACAACGACAACCGTGTTGATGACATCGCTTGTGACTTAGTTGAACGTTTCATGAAGAAAATTCAAAAACTTAAAACTTACCGCAACGCTGTGCCTACACAATCTGTATTAACCATTACTTCTAACGTAGTTTATGGTAAGAAAACAGGTAACACCCCAGATGGTCGTCGCGCAGGTGCACCATTTGGACCAGGTGCTAACCCAATGCACGGTCGTGACCAAAAAGGTGCGGTAGCATCATTAACTTCTGTAGCTAAACTTCCATTTGCTTACGCGAAAGATGGTATTTCTTATACCTTCTCAATCGTACCAAATGCGTTAGGTAAAGATCCAGAAGCACAACGTCGCAACCTTGCGGGCTTAATGGATGGTTACTTCCACCACGAAGCAGCAGTAGAAGGTGGTCAACACTTAAATGTGAACGTATTAAACCGTGAAATGTTATTAGATGCGATGGAAAATCCGGATAAATATCCGCAATTAACTATTCGTGTATCTGGTTACGCAGTACGTTTCAACTCTTTAACTAAAGAGCAACAACAAGATGTCGTCACTCGTACATTCACAGAATCGTTCTAAAACACGATAAAATTTAACCGCACTTTAGCGGGAACATAAAAATTATGAGCCTGATTTAAGTCAGGCTCATTTTTTATAGATGATATTTTTGGTAAAATTTAGCTAGATTTATTTTTTGGAAATTTATGTATGTCTGTTTTAGGAAGAATTCACTCCTTTGAATCCTGTGGTACCGTAGATGGTCCCGGCATTCGTTTTATTTTATTTATGCAAGGCTGTTTAATGCGTTGCAAATATTGCCACAACCGTGATACTTGGGATCTTGATGGTGGTCGCGAAATCAGTGTGGAAGAACTCATGAAAGAAGTCGTGAGCTATCGCCATTTTATGAATGCAACCGGTGGTGGTGTAACAGCATCAGGTGGTGAAGCCATTCTTCAAGCTGAGTTTGTACGCGATTGGTTCCGAGCTTGTAAAGCAGAAGGCATTAATACTTGTTTAGATACTAATGGGTTTGTACGTCATTATGATCACATTATTGATGAACTGATCGATGTAACCGATCTTGTTTTGCTTGATTTAAAAGAACTGAACGATCAAGTGCACCAAAATCTTATTGGAGTGCCAAACAAACGTACGCTGGAATTTGCGAAATATCTGCAAAAACGTAATCAGCGTACCTGGATTCGTTATGTAGTGGTTCCAGGTTATACCGATAACGATCATGATGTTCATCTGCTCGGACAGTTTATTGAAGGTATGACCAATATTGAAAAAGTCGAACTTCTCCCTTATCATCGATTAGGCGCTCATAAATGGAAAACTCTTGGCTTTGAGTATGAGCTCGCAGATGTTTTACCGCCGACGAAAGAATCACTTGAGCATATTAAAACAATCCTTGAAGGATATGGACATACGGTAAAATATTAAGCTAAGGTATAAAAAGATTAACAGCAGGCTTTAGAAAGCTTTAAGGAGGAAAAATGAAAAAATTAGCATTAACGTTTTTAGGTGTAGCCCTTTTAGCAGGCTGTTCAGCTGTTCAATCGCCAGTTACACAAGAAGAGGTGACATTAACGCCCCCTTCAAAAGATAGAGTGGGGTATGTTCGATTAGTAAAAGATAAAAATTACTACATTGATACCGATTCAATTTGGGTGGACAACCAAGATTTAAACCAAGTGCATTTTGATGCGGTGGTGAATTTGGATAAAGGTTTATATGTGTATCCAAATGAGAAAAGACGTTATGCACGTTCTGTTCGCCAATATAAAATCTTAAACTGTAAGAACTACCATTTAACTCAAGTTCGTACTGATTTTTATGATGATTTCTGGGGCGAAGGTTTGCGTGCTGCACCGAAAAAACAAGAGAAATACACAATTAGCTTAAAACCTAACACAACGCTCTATGCGGCGGCACAAATCATTTGTGTGAACTCAGATAGAAAACCTTCTTTAGAGTTAGAAGGCTCAAAATCGAAATAATCAATCAAAGTGCGGTTAGAAATAACCGCATTTTTTATCTCTATGAAACTAATGAGCAGGCAATAAAAAACGGCCAATATTTATCAAATATTGACCGCTCTTTTTATCTCTCAATGAAAGATTATTTCACACGAGAAACGTATTCGCCTGAACGAGTATCGACTTTAATTACTTCACCGATTTGAACGAAAAGAGGGACTTTCACCACAGCACCAGTACTTAATGTTGCTGGTTTACCGCCTGTACCTGCAGTATCACCTTTAAGACCAGGGTCAGTGTCGATGATTTCTAATTCTACAAAGTTTGGTGGAGTGACAGTAATTGGCGCACCGTTCCATAAAGTCACGATACAATCTGCTTGGTCTAATAACCATTTT
>JAGZBU010000018.1:0-32352 GCA_018369675.1 Parahaemophilus parainfluenzae
CCCCATCAAGTTTGGGTAAATTATGTCAAACAAAGAATGGAAGAAGCGAAGCAAAAGAAAGTTGAAAATAAAAAAGGATTTTGGGCTTCGCTGTTTGGTCGATAGACAGGGAAAGGAATATCATGAAAGTAACTTTTGTAGAGCATTGGAGTTGGTTGCATAAAGCCTTAGTGTTAAATATTTAGAGATGATATGAGTCCAAAAGTTAGAAGATATATTGAAGTATATAGTAATGAAACAGATGAGTTGCTTTATTCTTATAAAATAACAATTCCTGATCATTTAGTTATTGAGATAGTTTCTCCTGATGAGGATGATGAATTTGCACTTTTTTCATATATCCTGACTCAGGAAAAAGTTATTGCTCTAGGTGGTAAACATATTATAGATGAATATCATAACAAAGATGTTGGATATTATGTTGCCTGTTATCAAGCATAGGATATATAGATACCAAATAAAAGTGCGGTCAAAAACACAAGCGATTTTGACCGCACTTTATTATTGGCGAGGAAGGATTATTCCGCGTCTTCTTTTGCCCATTCTAATGAGCGTTTAACGGCTTTTTTCCAGCCTTTATAACGACGTTCACGTTTTTCTTCGTCATTATCAGGTGTGAAGGTACGTTCTACACGTGCTTTATCGTGAAGTTCGTCTAAATCTTTCCAGAAACCAACTGCAAGACCTGCAAGGTAAGCTGCACCAAGTGCCGTCACTTCTTTCACCACTGGACGTTCTACGTTCACATCTAAAATATCTGCTTGGAATTGCATTAAGAAGTTATTGTTGGTTGCGCCACCATCAACACGTAAATATTGTAAGCGTTGGCCTGAATCAGATTGCATTGCTTCTAATACATCACGGGTTTGGTAAGCGATAGATTCAAGGGTTGCGCGTACAATATGGTTACGGTTAGAACCACGAGAAAGACCGAAAATTGCACCTCGTGCATACGGATCCCAATAAGGTGCACCTAAACCGGTGAAGGCTGGAACAACATACACACCGTTACTGTCAGGGACTTTTTGTGCGAAGTATTCGGAGTCATAGCTGTCATGAACGATTTTGAGTTCATCACGCAACCATTGGATTGAAGCACCTGCGATAAACACCGAACCTTCAAGTGCGTATTCAGGTTCACCTTTGGCGTTACACGCGATGGTGGTTAATAGGCCATTTTTAGAGGTAATGGCTTTATCACCGGTGTGAAGCAACATAAAGCAGCCTGTACCATAGGTATTTTTTGCTTGGCCTGCGCGTGTACATAGATGGCCGTAAAGTGCCGCTTGTTGGTCGCCCGCGATACCTGCAACTGGAATACGTACACCGCCTTTACCTCCGATGTTGGTTTTGCCATACACTTCGGAAGAATTACGCACTTCAGGCAACATTGAGCGTGGAATATTTAATAATTCCAACATTTTGTCATCCCATTTTTTCGTATGGATGTTAAATAACATGGTACGGGATGCGTTGGTGTAGTCCGTTACGTGAACACGGCCTTGGGTTAATTTCCACACAAGCCAGGTATCCACGGTACCAAATAGAAGCTCACCGCGTTCCGCTTTTTCACGAGCACCTTCTACATTGTCCAAAATCCATTTCACTTTTGTACCGGAGAAATATGGGTCCACCACTAAACCTGTGGTGTTGCGGATATATTCTTCGTGACCATCCGCTTTAAGTTTGTCTGTAATATCTGCGGTACGACGACATTGCCACACAATCGCATTATAAACCGGTGTGCCGGTTGCTTTTTCCCACACAATGGTGGTTTCACGTTGGTTAGTAATACCAATTGCCGCGATTTCATCTGAGGTAATGCCTGCTTTTGCAACCACTTCGTTTAATGTTGAACTTTGTGTTGCCCAAATTTCCATTGGATTATGTTCCACCCAGCCTGCGCGTGGATAAATTTGTGTAAATTCACGTTGGGCGATTTCGACAACATTCGCATTGTGATCTAATAATACTGCACGAGAGCTTGTGGTACCTTGGTCCAAAGCGATGATGTATTTTTTGTCTGTCATGGTTCTATTCCTTAGAGTGCTCGGCACTCTCATTAAATGAATGAAGAAATTTTGAGCTTAAACGAACAAATTGCGAACCTAACTTAATTGAATTCGAATATAATTGGAACAAGCAATGTTGGGTTTTGTGATTAGCATCACAGATTTTTCTCTGAAGATATGCAATCGATTGCGTTAACGTACAAAATAATGTGATCCTTCTCTCATTTCTAGAAAATAGATCGGTTTTATCTATTGAATTAATTGGTTAAAACTAGATAATGAAGCCACTCACTTTGAGTATCTCAATATTTGATCAAACAACGAAACGAATTGCAAAACAAGATTTCTTTAATGAAATCATTAAGTTAATCATTATTTGGAGATTCTCTTATGAATGCCTATTTTGCAGAGTTTTTTGGCACAGCACTTTTAATCCTGTTAGGTAACGGTGTGGTGGCCAACGTATGTTTAAATAAAACGAAAGGGCAAAGTTCTGGTTGGATTGTGATTACTGCCGCGTGGGCATTTGCGGTGTATGTGGCCGTCGTTGTAACAGGTCCTTACAGTGGGGCACACTTAAATCCTGCGGTAACACTTGGCGTGGCAATGAAAGGCGCATTTGCTTGGGAATTGGTACCAGGCTACATCGCGGCACAAGTAGTGGGCGGCATGGTTGGTGCGTTGTTGGTTTACATTATGTATAAAGATCACTTTGCAGCGACCGAAGAAGAGGGCTTAAAACGCGCTTGTTTCTGTACTGAACCAGCAATTCGTAACTATCCAATCAACTTAGTAAACGAAATCGTTGGTACCTTCGTGCTTGTTTTCGTGATTTTCTATCTTGCGGGAGCAAATATCACTTTACCTGGCACAGCAGAAAGCACACCAATTGGTTTAGGTTCAATTGGGGCATTACCAGTAGCCATTCTAGTTTGGGCAATTGGTTTGAGCTTAGGTGGAACAACCGGTTATGCGATCAATCCAGCTCGAGATCTTGGTCCGCGTTTAACCTTAGGTCTTTTCCTGGGTGGTACATTAAAAACTAAAGCTGACTGGGGATACAGTTGGGTGCCGGTTGTAGGGCCATTTATCGGGGCGGCTTTAGCAGCAGTATTCTATAATGCGATTATGTAATTTATTCAAATAGAAAGAGCGGTCAAAATTCATGATGTTTTTTGACCGCTCTTTTTATATTTAGACGTTTGATTAAATACAATAATCTTCGAATTCCATTGGCATTTTAGCTTGCAATAAGAACTGCTTTGTACGTTCTTGTTGAGGGCGGCTGAAGAAGTTTGCCGCTGTATTTTGTTCAACAACTTGACCATTTTCCATAAGAATCACACGATCAGCCACGTCTTTGGCAAAATTCAACTCATGGGTGACAATAATCATTGTCCAGCCTTCTTGTGCGAGCATTTTGAGTGCCTGCAATACTTCACCAACAAGTTCTGGGTCGAGAGCAGAAGTGGGCTCATCTAACAAGATAATATCTGGTTTAACTGCTAAAGCACGGGCGATCCCGACACGTTGCTGTTGACCACCAGAAAGTTGAGAGGGATATAAATCCGCTTTCGCTTTTAAACCAACTTTTTCCAATAATGCTAAGGCTTTTTCACGCGCAATCTCTTTCGCTTGTTTTTGTACAACGACCATGCCTTCCATCACATTTTCGAGTGCTGTGCGATGGGGAAATAGATTGTATTGTTGGAATACCATTGAAGAACGACGACGCAATTTTAATTCATCGGCTTTGCTGATTTTTTTACTGAAATCAATGGTTAAGCTTCCATCAGTAAATGCTAATATCCCTTTTTCTGGGCGTTCGAGCAAATTTAAACAGCGTAAAAAAGTCGTCTTGCCTGAACCTGATGGGCCTAGAATGGCAACCACTTCACCTTTATTAATTTCAAAATCAATGCCTTTTAATACATGGTGGCCATTAAAACTTTTCTGAATATTCGTGACTTTTAACATAACCAGTCCTTATAAATGGCGAGAAAGGCGTTTTTCTAAACGGGTTTGTCCCATTGACAGCACAAAACAGAATACCCAATAAATGAGAGCCGCTTCACTATAAATTAAAATAAATTCGTAGTTTTCAGCTGTGATGTTTTGCGCCACACGAAATAATTCCGCAATCCAAACGAGTGAAGCAAGGGATGTATCTTTTACTGTGCTAATAAACGTATTTGATAGCGAAGGGACGGAAATACGTAACGCTTGCGGCATAATGGTGCGTACGAAAGCTTGTGTGTAATTCATGCCTACCGCATAAGAGGCTTCCCATTGACCTTTAGGTATCGCAAGAATAGAGGCTCTCACGGTTTCAGCAGCATAAGCACCAATATTAATGGAGAATGCAATAATTGCAGTTGGGAAAGGCTCAAGTTTGATGCCAACTTCAGGTAAACCGTAGAAAATAATGAAGATCTGCACCAGCATTGGCGTGCCACGAATAATTGAAATATAAGTGCGACAAATGCCCTGCAGTATTTTGGTCATTAAATTGGGATGTGGCAATGTGCAAATCACAGCCACGATAACCGCAATGAATAAACCGCAAAAGAAGGAAATGACCGCAAGGGGGATCGTATATAAAATTGCCCCTTCCATCATAGGCCAAAACGAGCTGATTACATAATCAGCTCGTTCTGTGGTCATAAATGGAAGGCTTGCTAACCAATTATTGAGTAATGTCATCGCCAAACCATTTGATTGAAAGTTGTTTTAAAGTCCCGTCTTTGCGTAGTTCTTCAAGTGCTTGGTTCACTTTTGCAATAAGCGGTTCTTCACCTTTCAAGAAAGCAAAACCGGTTGGGATTTTTTTATCACTTTCTACAGCAATTTTTAAGCCTGAGTTAGGTTGTTTTTTAAAGTAATCTAATACTGCAAGCTTATCGTTTACTGTTGCATCAACACGACCTTGTTTTACCGCTTCAAGGTTTTGAGCCAAGCTATCTACAGTCACGATAATTGCACCATTATCACGTGCGTCTTTGCTCCAGTTACTGGTTGCAGATTGTGCAGATTTTTTACCTTTTAAATCAGGGAATGATTTAATGCTATCGTTATCGGCTTTCGTCACGATTACGCCAGCAGAGTAGTTATAAGGTGCACTGTAATCATATTTTTTTAAACGTTCTGGGCTTGGATTGGTTTGGTTCGCAATAACATCAAAGCGTTTTGCGTTCAAACCTGCATACATGCCATCCCAAGCAGTTTCTTTAAATTCAACTTTCCAACCTAATTTTTGCGCCACTTTTTCGATAATTTCCACATCGAAACCGGTTAACTTGCCATCTTTGTCATGGAAAGTAAATGGCGCGTAAGTACCCTCAGTACCGACTAATAAGGTTTTGGTTTGTTCAACGCGATCAGCAATTTCGCCGGCGTTAGCAAAAGTAGAAAGGGCTAATCCTGCCGCTAAAAGTGCGGTGCTAAAAAATGATTTTTTCATAAGTATTCCTTTTTTAGATAAATAACGAAAGTGAAATGAATTATAAGAAGCGAAAAAGAAAAGAAAAGTATTATTTATTTATGAATTATTTCCTTTAGTTATATCAAATAAGATTTGTTTAATTAATAAACAAAAAAAGGTCTGCAAAAACAGACCTTAGATAAAATGAATTCAATCAATCGATTAAGCTTCAATACCTTCGAATAACGCTGTACTTAAATAACGTTCTGATGCAGAAGGTAGGATTGCAACGATTAATTTATCTTGGAATTCAGGTAGTTTTGCTAAGCGGTCAGCCGCTGCCACAGCCGCACCAGAAGAAATACCCGCAAGAATACCTTCTTCAGCCATTAAGCGACGAGCGGTCGCAATTGCCGTATCGCTATCTACAGTTTCCACGCGATCAATTAATGATAAATCTAAGTTTTTCGGAATAAAGCCCGCACCGATACCTTGAATTTTGTGTGGACCTGGTTTCACTTCTTGACCAGCAAGGGTTTGGCTAATAACAGGTGATTCTGTTGGTTCAACCGCCACAGAGGTAATTTTTTTACCGTGATCTAATTTGATTGCACGAGAAATACCGGTAATTGTACCACCGGTACCCACACCGGCAACTACGACATCAACTTTACCTTCAGTATCTTTCCAGATTTCTTCACCAGTAGTTTGACGGTGAATGTCAGGGTTAGCCGGGTTTTCAAATTGTTTTAGCATCACATAATGATTTGGGTTAGACGCCACAATTTCTTCTGCTTTAGCGATCGCACCTTTCATCCCTTTTGAGCCTTCAGTAAGCACGAGATTCACGCCTAAACCACGTAATAAACGTTTACGTTCAAGGCTCATGGTTTCAGGCATGGTTAAGGTGATTTTGTAACCGCGTGCTGCTGCTACATAAGCTAAAGCAATACCAGTGTTACCGCTGGTTGCATCTACAATTTCTTTACCCGCGGTTAAAATGCCGTCTTTTTCTGCTTGCCAAATCATATTGGCACCAATACGGCATTTCACGCTAAAGCTTGGGTTGCGACCTTCAATTTTTACGACAACGTTACCATTGTGTCCGAAGTGTTTTAAACGAACTAATGGAGTATTACCGATTGAGTATGAGTTATCTGCATAAATTGTCATTTTACTGTCCTTTTATATTTTGGAATGAGTTGATGCAGTAGTTATAACATCGGCTTTTATATAAAAAAAATAGTTAATAGCTATATTTTATAACTAAATGCTATTTATTCACGATGTTATTTCCTGAAGGCTTAATTTCCGTACTTGTAGAACGTGTCACAATTTGTGTTGAACCTGAAGTGCGGTCAAAATTCATATCAAATTTTAATTGTGAGCGATAATTTTCCACCCACATTACCGTTGCACCACAGACTGCAACAGGAATAATTACTAAGTTCACGATTGGCAATGCGGTACAAAGGGTAATTAATGCCCCGAATGTCAGGCTTTGAGAACGTCTTTCGCCTAACGCATTTTTCATAATGCCAAAAGAAATTTTATGGTTATCAAATGGGTAGTCACAATACTGAATCGCCATCATCCAACAAGTAAATAGGAAGGTTAGTACTGGAATAATGGTTTGTCCGATAACTGGGATAAAACTCAATAAGAACAAGCCCACAAATTTCGGTAAGCTGTACCATAGTTTTTGCCATTCACGATTTAGCATACGCGGCACATCTTTCATTATTTCAGCAAAACCATCATCATTAACGGCTTCGCCAGTCAGCATTTTTTCGACTTTTTCTGCTAACAATCCATTAAACGGTGCGGCAATAAAGCCTGAAAGTGTCGTAAAGGCAAAATAGAAAAATAAGAGAATTGAGCCAATAGACAGCACGAGCAAAATCACACTTAAAAAGCTTAACCAATCAGGAATAAAGCTCATCACCCAGTCGATCATTGTGGAGATTTGTGAAACAAATAGCCAAAATAAGCCAGTGAGTAGGACGACGTTAAGTAAAATCGGCATAATCACAAAACGGCGGAGGCCTTTTTGCGTAATGAAATGCCAACCCATCACGAAATGATTGAAAGCAGATTTTATTTCATTTTGATCGATCATCATTGTTCCTTTAAATTAAAAAGTAAAAAATACAAAATGTCACAGAAAGACAATATTTTTTGAGAAAAATTCCATCTCATCCCTTTTCATATCTTGTTTGCTTTCCTATTTTTTCACCTGTGGAAATGTGGTAGGATTAGCAAAAAGTCATTGCGTTAAGGAGCAACAAGAATGGACTTAAATACCATTTTGATTATTTTAGGGGTAATTGCTTTAATTGCCTTAGTGGTACACGGATTATGGTCAAATCGCCGTGAGAAATCAAAATATTTTAAAAGCGCGAATACATTTAACCGCACTTCTAAAAACGGTGAGGTCAATCCTTTTTCGCAAGCCGCTGATCCTAATGCGGATATTCGTTTAACACATCGCGCTCAAGCAGCACAGCCTGTACAACAAAGTGTTCAACCTAAAGTGGCACCACAGGCAGCAAGCCAACAGCAATTTAATTTTGATGAGCAACGTGCTCAAGTGGATGCGCGTCAAATAGAAAAAAGCGTCGATGATATTAAAATCTCCTTACCAAATCAGCCAGTTTATGAGATGAACACGGCGCAACCTGCTCCTGCGCCACAGCCTGAACCTGTGGTTTATCCTGAAACGAATGTACAACCGAAACCACGTGTGGCAGAAATGACAATCGAAGAGTTAGAAGCACAAAGCAATGATTTTGACGGTGTGAATTCTTCTTCGCCTGAATTGCGTGAGCAGTTAGCCGAGATGTCATTAAATCCAACTCAAGAACCTACTCATGAGAACGTGCATTTTAACTATCACGAACCAGTAGAAGTGGAAAAACCAAAACAAACCACGGGATTTGTTCAACTTTATGTCATTTCAAATCAAAATCGTGAATTCTATGGTCCACAATTATCTCAATCTTTAGAAAACCTCGGTTTTATTTTTGGTGAGCGTCAAATGTATCACCGCCACTTTGATTTAAGTGTGGCAAGCCCTGTGTTATTTAGCGTGGCAAACATTGAACAACCCGGTACGTTTGATTATTACAATATGGCCGAGTTTTCAACTATGGGCGTAGTACTCTTTATGCAGCTACCATCACCAGGTAATAATTTGGCGAACTTACGTATGATGATTCGTGCAGCGAAAACCATCGCAGAAGATTTAGGTGGCGTAGTATTGACTGATCAGCAAGAGATTTTTGATGATGTAGCTGAGCAGGATTACTTATCTCGCATCGCATAAAACGTACGAAAAAATAACCGCACTTTGGGCGAGCCGATGGTTCGCCCATTTTAATTCAATGAGTAAATCGTTAGAGAACATTATGAGCCTTCAGCAACAAATTGATACATTACGTCAGGATCTTCGTCGTTATGAATATGAATATCATGTATTGGATAACCCAACTATTCCTGATGCAGAATATGACCGTTTATTTCATCAACTTAAAGCCTTAGAAGCCGCCCATCCGGAACTCATTACGGCAGATTCACCTACTCAGCGAGTGGGTGCTAAACCGTTGTCAGGCTTTGCTCAGATTCGTCATGAAATTCCAATGCTCTCTTTAGATAATGCTTTCTCAGACGAGGAATTTTATGCATTCGTAAAACGTATTGAAGATCGTCTTATTCGTTTGCCTGAACCCCTTACTTTCTGCTGTGAACCTAAGTTAGATGGTTTAGCGGTGAGTATTTTGTATGTGAATGGTGTGCTGACTCAAGCCGCAACTCGCGGTGATGGGACAACAGGGGAAGATATTACCGCGAATATTCGTACGATTCGAAATATTCCGTTGCAACTTTTAATGGACAATCCACCCGCTCGTTTAGAAGTGCGCGGTGAAGTGTTTATGCCACATGAAGGCTTTGAGCGTTTAAATCAGCATGCTTTAGAGAAAGGCGAGAAAACCTTTGCTAACCCACGTAATGCTGCAGCGGGATCGTTGCGTCAGCTCGATCCCAAAATTACGAGTAAGCGTCCATTGGTATTGAATGCTTATGGTATTGGTATTGCAGAAGGGGTGGATTTACCGAATACGCATTATGATCGTTTGCAATGGTTGAAGTCTATTGGGATTCCGGTAAACCCAGAAATCCGTTTATGTAACGGTACAGATGAAGTGTTGGATTTTTATCGTGATATTCAAAATAAACGCAGTTCTCTTGGCTATGATATAGATGGTACCGTACTGAAAATCAATGATATTGCGTTACAAGAGAAATTAGGTTTTATTTCCAAAGCGCCACGTTGGGCGATTGCTTATAAATTCCCTGCACAAGAAGAATTAACTCGCCTAAATGATGTGGAATTCCAAGTGGGCAGAACGGGGGCAATTACTCCAGTAGCCAAATTAGAACCGGTATTTGTGGCCGGTGTCACGGTAAGTAATGCCACATTACATAACGGCGATGAAATTGAACGCTTGGACATTGCGATTGGCGATACGGTGGTTATTCGTCGTGCGGGGGATGTGATCCCACAAATTATCGGCGTATTACACGACCGTCGCCCAGCAGATGCGAGACCGATCATTTTCCCTAAAACTTGTCCTGTATGTGATTCGGCCATTGTTCGTATTGAAGGCGAAGCAGTAGCACGTTGTACGGGCGGTTTGTTCTGTGCAGCACAGCGTAAAGAAGCGCTTAAACATTTCGTTTCTCGCAAGGCCATGGATATTGATGGGGTAGGGGGTAAATTAATCGAGCAGTTGGTGGACCGTGAATTAATTCATACGCCAGCCGATTTATTTAAGTTAGATTTAACCACGCTGACCCGTTTGGAAAGAATGGGGGCAAAATCAGCCGAAAACGCATTAGCGAGCCTTGAAAAAGCAAAAAATACGACGCTAGCACGCTTTATTTTCGCCTTAGGAATTCGTGAAGTGGGTGAAGCAACGGCATTGAATTTAGCAAATCATTTCAAAACCCTAGAAGCGTTGCAAAATGCAGACTTAGAGGCCTTACAGCAAGTGCCTGATGTGGGCGAAGTGGTGGCAAATCGTATTTTGGCGTTTTGGCATGAACCACATAATGTCGCGGTGGTGAATGATTTAATCGCTCAAGGCGTACATTGGGAAACCGTAGAAACCAAAGAAGTGACAGAAAACCGCTTTAAAGGCAAAACGGTTGTGTTAACCGGAACCTTAACTCAAATGGGACGTAATGAAGCTAAAGCCTTATTACAAGACATGGGCGCGAAAGTGAGCGGCTCGGTTTCAGCAAAAACAGATTTTGTGATTGCCGGTGATGCGGCGGGTTCTAAGCTCACAAAAGCACAAGAATTAGGTGTTACCGTTCTAACGGAAGAAGAATTTTTGGCTCAGATTTAACCGTCTCAATCGAAAAAAAACTAAAAAATGACCGCACTTCATCTCATCTCAAGATTAAGTGCGGTTTAACTTTTCTTCTTAATAAACGATAGCGGACATTTTAAGCTCTTAATTTACTGGCTCCGCGTTCCAGTTGTTTTGCTAAGCATTCTTTTGAAGCAATAATCTGTTTACCAAAACGTTTATATAAACGTTGTTTTAATTTTGCCAACCCTTTCACTTTAGCACTTTTTTCTGCCCCAAATAACTGCTTAATATGGAGTGTCACCTGACCAATCTCTTGTAAGGCTATACCTGTTTTGGCTTTTAATTCGTTTAATTGGAACGTGATTTTTTCCTGTACATGCTGTTCCAATCGTTGCGTTAATTCTGTCGTATCGGCGGTTTCATTTTGACACAACTGTTCAAATTCGGCGATTTCTGTACTGAAATCTAGCTGTAACCCTTGTTCCAGTTCAATTAATACTGCCGTGCCGTATTCCAATTGTGATGTTAATTGCTGTTGGCTTTGAACTAATTGATTTTGAATGGCTTCACTTTGCTCAATACATTCATTTAATGACTGTTTCATTTTTGTTTGTTGCTGCATGGCAGAGGCTTTTATTGAATCAATTCGTTGTTGAATTTGCTGCATAAGATCTGACATTGTTTGTACGTTTTCCATTTTCTTCTCCTTTGGAATTTTTAACCGCACTTAAGAAAAGTGCGGTCATTTTGTTACTTATTTTTTGATGATTTGTTTCACATCCACTTCTGTTTTATTCCATTCTTTATCGACTTTACCGATAATTTGAATGTTATCTTGAGGTGCTATCGTTTCACCATTCCATGCTTTTTTGCTGACTTCAATTTGAATTTCTTTTCCACTTGCGTCTTTAAATAAGAAATCCTTTTTACCAATTTGTTTTACAATTTGTCCGTCTAAACGAACTAGAGTGTCATCATTGGCATTTAATGCATCATCAACGGTTTTTACAATAACACTTTCATCGACAAAACCTTGTTGGGTGTTGTGCTTGTGACCATCATTAAATCCTTGTGCTATTGCGGTGTTATATACGGCAACAGAAGATAATGCGATAGCTGCAACAGTAAGTAATTTTTTCATAGTTTGTTCTCCTAAATAAGATAATCATAAAGTAAGTTGAAAGCTTTGCTTTCAGATGTATTAAATCATTCAAATCTTAATCTTTTCTTAAGTAATTAACATTTTTCAGATTTATTTATCGATTGGATTGTTTGCCTTTCGATGAGTGTATTTAAACAAGAGAATCTTAAGGAAAGATTAAGAGAGGTAAAAAAAATGAAAATTTTTTGAAAATAAAAAAATAGGGCGTTTAAGCCCTACTTTTATGAGAAAAATGCCCTGGAAATCTACCGCACTTTAGCCTGCTACTGCAGGTAAATAACCTGCTTGAATTAAGAATGGTACGATCATAATGATTACGCCAATTACTAAGGCTATCACTAAAGTTACATTACCGCCGATTACGCGATAAGGCAGATTTGGATTCGCTTGACGTGTTTTCCATGCGAGACCGATAGGCAAAATCAAGCAATAGAATGCACAGAGTAAACCTGCATAGCTTAATGCGGCAATAAAGCCTTCAGGATAATACAAGGCAAATGCAAGTGGTGGCGTAAAGGCTGCAATGGTAAGCGTTAAACGGTTGTGTGGCAATTTGTAACGTTTAAATAAATCGCCTAAACCTTCAAATACCCCTAGCATTACACCAAGGAAAGAGGTGATTAATGCAAGAGCAGAGAAGACGCGCACGATTTCCCCCATGATGTGGGAGTTGGTGATTTGACGTGTAGCATTGACTAAACCGTTAAGTGTTGGATCCGCTTGGAGTACTTGCACAAATTCATTTTGGCTTAATACACCGTGAGTCGCTAACTGCCATACCAAATAAGCCACAAGAGGAATGGCTGTACCGATTAAAATGGCTTTACGGAATTGAGTGACACTACCATCTAAATAGCTATTCACGCTACCCATGATGATGTGGAAGCCAAAAGAGGTAAAGAAGATAGGTGCCGCAGAGATCACGAAAGCATAATCTAAAGGCAAGGCCATCAGGTTATCGACAGACACTTTTGGTAACATCATAAATAAAACAAAAGCAAAGGCGATTAATTTGCCGATAAACAGAATACGAGTGGCGCCATCAACGCCTTTTGTACCCACAACCACAAAGGCACCGAGTACGACAGTAAATAAAATGATTGAAAGTTCGGAGGAAAGACTTTCAAAGCCAAAAGCCGTTGGTAAGCCTGATAATAGTGAGCCGCCCCCGGTGATGTAGGCCGCAGAAAGGGCGTAAAGTAAAATGAGCAAGCTAAAAGTGGCTAAGACACGCCCTGTGATGCCGAAGTATTTTTCAGCGAGAGTCGCTACGCCATCATTCAGGCGATCGGCTGTTTGATACACTTCAACAAAAAGTAAACCGCTGTAAACTAAAAGCGCCCATAAGCCGACTAATAATAAAACGGTGTAACCAAAACCAATTCCGGCAGAGGTTAATGGCATCGCGAGCATCCCGGCTCCGATGGTCGTGCCTGCAATGATTAAGGCACTGCCGAATGTTTTGTTCTTTAGCATAAAATTGTCCTCCGAGTATAAATTGAAAAATGAGGTTAAAGCTGACCGCACTTTTCTTTGTAATGATAGCGGCAAACCGAAAGATAAGAGTCATTTCCACCGATTTGGATTTGTTCCCCTTCCTTAATGACTTCACCTTGTTCATTTAAACGTAAAACGAAATTGGCTTTACGCCCACAATAACAGATTGTTTTTAATTCTTCTAGTTGATCTGCCCAAGCAAGTAAATACTTACTGCCTTCAAATAGCTCTGCTTGGAAGTCGGTACGCAAGCCATAGCAAAGCACTGGAATTTTCAGTTTATCCACAACATCACTTAATTGATACACTTGTTGTTTCGTTAAAAACTGAGCTTCATCAACCAAAACACAATGAATTTCTTCTTGTTGTAAACGTTGACTCACTTCAGTAAAGAGGTCCGTTGTCGATGTAAATAAATTCGCCTCTTCGTGAATACCAATACGCGATGTGACTTTGCCGACACCAAAGCGGTCATCAATCGCTGCCGTATAAACCATGGTGTTCATATTGCGTTCACGATAGTTATAGGAAGACTGCAGTAAAGTAGTTGATTTGCCCGCATTCATCGTCGAGTAGTAAAAATAGAGTTTTGCCATTATTTAATCACCCATTTCCAGAAATAATAGGCGATGAATCCTGCAACAGGTGGACAGGCAGCTAACATAAAGGTCCCGTAAGTGGCACCGCCTCCTACCATTTTTCCTGCTTCAGCAAGAGCGTCAACAATATCACTGCTTGGCGTGGTAAAAATCCATGCACCAATAATCGCGAGCATCAAAAAACAAGCGATACCGGCTGCACGCATGGCTCTTACTTTAATCATATTTTCCATATTTTTTCCTTAAATTGCAGGGAGTTCGGCCATTGCCCAACGAGGTTTGACATCAATGGCGAGATCGCTGTGCTGACCTTGTTTTAAACGTAAAAAGCCCGTATAGGCAATCATGGCGCCGTTATCGGTACAAAATTGAGGTTGAGGATAAAACACTTCACCGCCAAGATTTTTCATCATAGTGCCAAGGGTTTCACGTAATTTTTTGTTTGCACTCACGCCGCCAGCAATGACTAAACGCTTATAGCCGGTTTCTTTTAAGGCACGTTTACATTTAATGGCGAGTGTATCCACGACGGAATCTTGGAAGGCAAAGGCAATATCAGCTTTGGTTTGTTCGGTTAATTCACCTTCTTGTTTGATCGCCTGATTAATGGTGTTTGCCGCTGAAGTTTTTAAACC
Organism: Parahaemophilus parainfluenzae; assembly: GCA_018369675.1. GTDB lineage: Bacteria > Pseudomonadota > Gammaproteobacteria > Enterobacterales > Pasteurellaceae > Haemophilus_D > Haemophilus_D parainfluenzae_AC. Next base: position 14,705 of record JAGZBU010000018.1, read on the forward strand.
TGAAAAGCTAAAATCAAGGCCAGGGCGATCCGTCATTGGGCGAGGGAACACAAAGCGATCTTTTGATCCTTTTTCGGCTAAACGTGAAAGTGCCGCACCGCCAGGATAATCTAACCCTAATAATTTCGCGGTTTTATCAAAGGCTTCACCTGCAGCATCATCAATAGATTCGCCAATGACTTCATATTTTCCTACGCCATCAACGCGCACTAATTGCGTATGTCCACCTGAAACTAAGAGGGCAATAAATGGAAAGTGCGGTCGATTTTCATCAAGCATTGGCGCAAGTAGATGACCTTCCATGTGGTGTACGCCAATAGCGGGCACATTCCAAGCATAAGCCAGTGAACGTGCGATTGTTGCACCCACTAATAATGCGCCCACTAAACCAGGGCCACTTGTATAGGCGATACCATCAATTTGATCAGCGGTTAAATTGGCTTCTTCTAATGCGGCTTTAATTAATGGTGCCGTTTTGCGAATATGATCGCGGGAAGCCAGTTCTGGCACCACACCGCCGTAATCCGCATGCAAGGCTATTTGCGTGTAGAGCTGATTAGCAATTAAGCCTTTGTCTTCATCATAAATCGCGACACCTGTTTCATCACAGGAGGTTTCGATCCCTAAAATACGCATTTTCTTCTCATTTTATTAAAAAAATTGGCAAGGATTTTACCTTGTTTAGCCCACTTAAACCAGTTCAAACGCCAAATTTTCAGCAAATAGGCGATCTTTCCTTTGCTTTTGCAGGGAAGATCGATTAGAATTGCGTCCTTTATTGAATTTGCCGTTCATTCGGCAGTAATAAAAATTTAAAATTGCAATTAAATTAAACTCATTGAGGTGATTGGCTTATGCCTGTAATTAAAGTACGTGAAAACGAATCATTCGACGTAGCTTTACGTCGTTTCAAACGCTCTTGCGAAAAAGCTGGTATTTTAGCAGAAGTTCGCGCTCGTGAATTCTATGAAAAACCAACTACAATCCGTAAACGTGAAAAAGCAACGCTTGCTAAACGTCACGCTAAACGTAATGCTCGCGAAAACGCGCGCAATACCCGTTTATACTAATTTGTAGTATTTTCTAACTCGAGTTAAGACAAACCGTGAAACCTTTTGGGTATCACGGTTTTGTTGCTTTAAACTCGTCGAAAAAAGTCACGCAAAATCAACCGCACTTTCGCATCGTATTCAAGGAGGCAAGGCAATGAAAGGCTCAATTCCACGCCAATTTATTGATGATCTGCTCACAAAATCGAATATTGTCGATGTGATTAATGCGCGCGTGAAACTCAAAAAAGCGGGACGAGATTATCAAGCTTGTTGCCCGTTTCATCACGAAAAAACACCTTCCTTTACGGTAAGTGAAAAAAAACAATTCTATTATTGCTTCGGCTGTGGCGCGAAAGGTAATGCTATTTCATTTTTAATGGATTACGACAAATTAGAATTTGTTGAAGCCGTTGAAGAACTTGCCGCTTCGGCAGGGCTTGAAGTGCCTTATGAAAAACGTCCAAATCAATTCGGCAATAAACCGGATGTGAGTTATCAAACAAAACGTAATTTATACGATTTAATGCAAGAGATTGCGTCGTTTTATCAAGCTCAACTTCCACTAAATATTCCTGCTCAAAGCTATCTTCAGCAACGTGGTTTATCGCCAGAAATTATTGAGCGTTTCCAAATCGGTTATGTGCCCAATGCGATGGATACAGTGTTGCGTCAATTCGGCAAAAATCGAGAAGAACAGAAAAAGCTATTTGATTTAGGCATGCTTTCTCGAAATGATCGTGGCAATGTGTACGATAAATTCCGTAATCGTATTATGTTTCCGATTCGGGATAAACGTGGTCGTACGGTCGCTTTTGGGGGACGTGTTTTAACGGATGAAAAGCCCAAATATTTGAACTCCCCCGAAACCATTACATACCATAAAGGTAATGAACTTTATGGCTTGTATGAAGCCTTACAAATCAATGATGAGCCAGAGAAACTATTAGTGGTTGAAGGCTACATGGATGTGGTGGCATTAGCGCAATTTGGTGTCAATTATGCGGTGGCTTCTCTTGGTACATCGACGACCTCGGAGCAAATTCAATTATTGTTTCGTTCAACAGAGCAAGTCATTTGCTGCTACGATGGCGATAGAGCAGGGCGTGATGCCGCTTGGCGCGCGCTTGAAAACGCTTTGCCTTATCTGGAAGATGGACGACAAATTAAGTTTATTTTCCTACCCGATGGAGAAGATCCGGATACTTATATTCGCCAATATGGTAAAGAAAAGTTTGAAGAGTATATTGATCAAGCCCAGTCTCTCACAGAATTCTTATTTGCACATTTAAGTCCACAGGTGGATTTTTCAACGCAAGAAGGACGAGGTAAATTAGTAGCACTCGCGGCGCCTTTAATTCGTCAAATTCCTGGTGATATGTTGCGCTTGTCATTACGCAATATGTTGGCGCAAAAGCTTGGGATCTTTGATCAATCGCAGCTTGAAAGCTTAATTCCAAATCAAATAGACAAAGCTGAACCAAAACCTAAAACGCCACAAAAAACCATTAAGAAAACGCCAATGCGTGTGGTGATTTCGCTGTTATTACAGAATTCACAATTGGTGAATCGTATTTCGGATGTGGGGTTGCAAGCCTTAAAGCATGAAGCGGGTTACGAATTACTCGAAAAATTGACCGCACTTTGCCGTGAGCGAGAGGGCATTACAACAGGACAAATCTTAGAATATTTTCGCGATACAGAATTCAGCAAGCCCCTTGAAATATTGGCGTCTTGGGATCATCTATTAGACGACTTAGAAATCATTAATGCATTCTCTCAAAACTATCGTCGATTGAATATTCAAGCAATTGAACGAGATATTGAAATGCTGATTGCAAAAGAAAGGGCGGAAGGCTTAACTGATCAAGAGCGAGCAATTTTAGTGAATTTGCTCAAGGGAAAAGAAGAGCAGAAAAAACAGTTAGTTAATCCGTCATAACAATGGTAAAATCTCCTGTTCAAAACAAGGGCTTTTATCTTCCAAAAATAACGCAAAACGGGAATAAAAATGGAACAAAATCAACAATCTACCGCAGAGCAATATTCAGAACAAATTGAACAGCTTATGGAATTGGGTCGTACGCAAGGTTATTTAACCTATGCGGAGATTAATGACTTACTTCCAGAAGATTTGATCGATCCAGAATATTACGATAAGTTGTTGCAAACTTTACAGCATGATGCGGGTATTCCGGTTCTGGATGAAGCGCCGGAAAGTGACGAAATGATGTTGAATGACACGATTCCGGATGAAGATGCAGTGGAAGAAGCAACGCAGATTTTATCCAATGTGGAATCTGAAATCGGTCGTACAACCGATCCTGTGCGTATGTATATGCGTGAAATGGGTACCGTTGATCTTCTTACCCGTGAAGATGAAATCAGCATTGCAAAACGTATTGAAGAAGGAATTGACGAAGTTCAAACTGCGATTGCTGCTTACCCAGAAGCGTTAACTGAATTATTAGATAATTATGACCAGGTTGAAGCGGGTAATTATCGTTTAGCTGATTTAATCACAGGCTTTGTGGATCCAAATGTTCCAGAAGAGGAAACCGCAAACATTGATGAAAATTTTGCTGATGAAGAGGAAAGTGCCGAATCTGCTGCAGACGTTGATGATGAGAGCGATGAGGAAGATGAAAGCGAAAACAGCTCAAGTTCTGATGACAGTGATTCAGATAACAGCATCGATCCTGAAGTAGCGCGTGAAAGATTTGCAGCATTAAGAGAACAACACACTAAAACATTAGCAACTATTGCAAAACACGGACGCAGTGGTAAACGTGCCAAAGATCAAATTGCTCAACTCGCCGATATTTTTAAACAATTTCGTTTAGTGCCAAAACAATTTGATGTACTTGTTTTATCAATGAAGAATATGATGAAACGTGTACGTGCAGAAGAGCGTCAACTACAAAAAGTATTAGTTGATATTGCAGGTATGCCAAAAGATGAATTTGAGGCGCTTATTGTTGCGAATGGCAGCAGTGATGCATGGGTAGCAAAAGCATTAAAATCAACAAAAGCTTGGGCAAAACGTTTACCAAAATATGAAGAACGTATTCGTTTATCTTTAGATAACTTAGCGAATATTGAGCAAAATACCAATCTTACCATTCAACAAATGCGTGAGATTTGTGATGCGGTATCTCGTGGTGAACAAAAAGCTCGCCGTGCGAAAAAAGAAATGGTTGAAGCCAACTTACGTTTGGTGATTTCTATTGCGAAAAAATATACCAACCGTGGTTTACAATTCTTGGATTTAATTCAAGAAGGGAATATCGGTTTGATGAAAGCGGTAGATAAATTTGAATACCGTCGTGGTTATAAATTCTCAACCTATGCAACTTGGTGGATTCGTCAGGCAATTACTCGTTCGATTGCGGATCAAGCTCGTACAATTCGTATTCCGGTTCATATGATTGAAACGATTAACAAATTAAATCGTATTTCTCGTCAAATGTTACAAGAAATGGGACGTGAAGCGACACCGGAAGAGCTTGCTGAGCGTATGGGAATGCCAGAAGATAAAATTCGTAAAGTGCTTAAAATTGCGAAAGAGCCAATTTCAATGGAAACGCCAATCGGTGATGACGATGATTCACATTTAGGTGACTTCATCGAGGATTCAACTCTTGAATTGCCATTAGATTCTGCCACTGCACAAAGCTTGAAAGTGGCGACTCATGAAGTGTTAGAAGGCTTAACCCCTCGAGAAGCTAAAGTGTTACGTATGCGTTTTGGTATTGATATGAATACCGACCATACACTTGAAGAAGTAGGTAAACAATTTGATGTAACCCGTGAGCGTATTCGTCAGATTGAAGCGAAAGCATTGCGTAAATTACGTCATCCAAGTCGTTCTGAAACCTTAAGAAGTTTCTTAGATGAGTAATTATTCATTCATATAAAAAAGAAAAGGCAGAAATATCTGCCTTTTTTATTTGATTAAATTTGGTTATTTACCACCAAATCACATTCCTTTAAAATACGCACTTTTCATCATTCAAAAAATAAAAAAGGAACTTTATGGAAGAATCTCAAGAACTAGAAAAGCTGCCTAGAGTAGTGACTGGTGTATTAAAAGTGATATTAAGTTTTTCACTTATTGCTTTGGCTTTAGTGTTGATTATTGCTTTAGCTAAAATCACCTATACCTTAGCAATTATGGTGTTCAATACATCAAGCGTAGTGCCTTATGATGTTGCTGAACAAGCCGTGATGTTTTTCTTATATTTCGGTTTTATTGGCCTAATCGTGCAATATTTTAAAAGCGGCTATCACTTTCCTTTGCGTTATTTTATTTACGCGGGGATTACCGCTATGTTGCGCCTGATTATTGTGAATCATGAGAGCTCAGTTGATACTATCTTATTCGCAGGCGCGATTTTAATTATGGTTATTGCACTTTGTTTAGTGTTGTATTCCAATAAAATTAAAATTTAAAAGTGCGGTCATTTTGACCGCGGTTTTGGAATGGATTATTCCGGTACAATCCATTCCACTGTCCAACTCCCCGTACCTTCAGGGACGAGTGTTTGGGTCAAATAAGGCAAAATAGATTTCATTTGCTGTTCTAATTGCCAAGGTGGATTAATCACCACCATTCCACTCGCGGTCATACCACGTTGATCGCTATCAGGGCGAACAGCCAATTCAATTTTCAAAATTTTACGAATTCCCGTTGCTTCTAATCCTTTAAAAATGCGTTTTGTTTGTTGGCGTAGAACCACTGGATACCAAATCGCATAAGTGCCTGTTGCAAAGCGTTTATAACCTTCTTCGATCGCTTTCACCACCAAATCATAATCCTCTTTTAATTCATAAGGCGGATCAATAAGCACTAAACCGCGGCGTTCTTTTGGTGGAAGTGTCGCTTTGAGTTGTTGGAAACCATTTTCTGATTTTGTGGTGATATTCTTAAACTCTTTAAAGTTATTACGTAATAATGGAAAATCGCTCGGGTGTAATTCTGTCAGTAATGCACGATCTTGAGGACGTAATAGTTGTGCGGCAATCATTGGAGATCCGGCGTAATAACGTAATTCTTTACCGCCATAATTAAGCTTTTTAATGAGATCTACATAACGAGCCACCTCTTCAGATAAATCTGTTTTTTCCCAAAGTCTCCCTATTCCCTCTTTGTATTCTCCGGTTTTTTCTGATTCGTTAGAACTCAAGCGATAACGACCAACACCTGAATGGGTGTCGAGATAGTAGAAACCTTTTTCTTTCAGCGAAAGATTTTCCAATATTAACATTAATACAATATGCTTTAATACATCAGCATGGTTGCCTGCGTGGAAACTGTGGCGATAACTTAACATGGTTTGTCCTTTTGACGTAAAAAAGTGCGGTCAAAATTAACCGCACTTTTAGTATTTAAATCAGGGTTAGAATAATTCTTCTGGTTGCGTTGCAGGAATTGCGTCTTTGGTTTTACCTGTTCCGCCATTTAAGCGTTGTTGCAACTCTGGTGGGACATAATAACCGCGCTCTTTCATTTCCGCAATGTAAGTACGTTTAGGCTCGGTACCGACGATAAAGTACTCTTTACGGCCACCACCTTCAGAAAGTAAACCAGAGTTACTATCAATGGTTTTTTCCATGATGTTTGGAGGAAGCTCAAGTTGACGTTCTGGAACATCAGAAAGTGCAGCTTTCATATAAGCGACCCACGCCGGCATTGCGGTTTTTGCACCCGCTTCACCTTTACCTAATACGCGTTTATTATCATCGAAACCGACATAGGTTGTGGTGACTAAGTTTGCACCAAACCCTGCGTACCAAGCAACTTTCGCACTATTAGTGGTACCGGTTTTACCACCGATGTCACTACGTTTAATGCTTTGAGCAATACGCCAGCTGGTACCTTTCCAACTAAGTCCTTGCTCACCATAAATCGCCGTATTTAATGCACTACGAATTAAGAAGGCTAACTCACCGCTAATCACACGAGGTGCGTATTCTTGTTTTGCTGCACCGTCTTTCGCATCCGCCATTAAATCAACAGAACCGTCATTTAATGCGGATGTTTGAAGTTCTGGCAAGTCAGGTACATTCTCAGGTTGCTGATCTCCCTCACCTTCATCTGTATCGGTGTTGCTATTACCTTTAGCGGATTTTAGGTTATCAGGGTTAGCCACTTCAGCGACATCTTTAAAGCCATCAATTTTATCTTTAGTTTCACCATAAATTACAGGAATATCGTTACAGGTGATACAAGCAATTTTCGGGTTCGCAATAAATAAATCTTTACCGGTATTATCTTGAATTTTTTCGATAAGGTAAGGATCAATTAAGAAACCACCATTATCAAAAACTGCGTAAGCACGCGCCATTTCCAATGGCGTGAAGGATGCCGCACCTAATGCAAGCGCTTCACTCGCAAAATATTGGTCACGTTTGAATCCAAAACGTTGTAAGAAGTCAGCCGTAAAGCCAACACCTGCAGTTTGTAGTGCACGGATGGCAATCATGTTTTTAGATTGACCTAAACCTACACGTAAACGCATTGGACCGTCATAACGATCAGGTGAGTTTTTCGGTTGCCACAAAGGTTGTCCTGGTTTTTGGATAGAGATAGGACTATCTTGCAATACGCTTGAAAGGGTTAAACCTTTTTCTAACGCAGCCGCATAGATAAATGGTTTAATCGAAGAACCGACTTGCACTAAAGATTGGGTTGCACGGTTAAATTTACTTTGTTCGTAACTAAAACCACCCACCATCGCTTCAATGGCACCATTATCTGAGTTTAATGAAACTAATGCAGAGTTAGCGGTTGGGATTTGGCCTAAAATCCATTCACCGTTATCACGTTTACGAATCCAAATCTGTTCGCCCACTTTAACCGGTGATCTACCAGCCCAACGCATTGCGTTAGAAGAGAGCGTCATTGTTTCATTATTGGCTAAAAGTAATTCTGCACCATTCTTACCTAATGCGGTTACTGCTGCAGGAATGAACGGTTCTGAATCAGGTAATTTTTTCAAGAAAGCGACAATGCGTTCATTATCCCATGGGGCTTCACCTTTTTTCCAAAGTGGTGCACCGCCACGCCAGCCATGACGCATATCATAATCGATCAAGTTATTACGTACGGCTTTTTGTGCTTCCGCTTGATCTTTTGAAAGTACTGTCGTAAAGACTTTATAACCTTTGGTGTAAGCATCTTCTTCACCAAAACGTTTCACCATTTCTTGACGAACCATTTCAGTTACATAGTCTGCACGGAACTCAAATTTAGCACCGTGATAGCTTGCGACGATTGGCTCTTTAATGGCTGCATCATATTCTGCTTTGGTGATTTTATTCTCATCAAGCATTCGACTTAAAACCACATTCCGACGCTCTTCCGCACGTTTTGGCGAATAGAGTGGATTCATGGTAGAAGGCGCTTTTGGTAAGCCTGCAATGACGGCCATTTCAGAAAGCGTTAATTCATCTAAGTTTTTACCAAAGTAGGTTTGTGCGGCAGCCGCGACGCCATAAGAACGATACCCTAAGAAAATTTTATTTAAATAGAGTTCTAAAATTTCTTGTTTACTTAAGGCATTTTCAATTTCAATAGCCAATACCGCTTCACGAGCTTTACGAATAATGGTTTTTTCTGGGGTTAAGAAGAAGTTACGCGCAAGCTGTTGCGTAATGGTACTAGCCCCTTGAGATGCACCACCATTGTTGACCGCAACAAAAATCGCACGAGCAATACCGACAGGGTCTAAGCCGTGATGTTCATAAAAACGGCTATCTTCCGTCGCTAAGAAAGCATCTTGCAGACGCTGAGGCACATTTTCTAATTTCACAGGAATACGGCGTTGTTCACCGACTTCACCGATTAATTTGCCATCAGCCGTATAGATTTGCATCGGCTGTTGCAATTCAACAGTTTTTAGGCTTTCTACCGATGGTAAGGAGGATTTTAAATGAAAATACAGTACACCACCGGCGACTAACCCCAGTATACATATCGTAAATAGGGTACTTAATATTAATTTTGCGATCCGCATCGTAAAATTCTCTCTGGTTTAATGAATATTCAAAAAATCAAAATTATGATTTTGGCTGCTAAGTATAAAAGATTAATCCCTTAAAGAATAGGAAAGAATATGGGAATTGCTCATAGAAAGCAGCGAAAACAACAAATTGGTGTGAGTAAACAACAAGATAACCTCTATTTTGTTTGGCTAGATGAATTCCACAAAGTTCAATCTATTTGCTTGAATGGACAACAAAAGGACATTTTTTCCCAATTATTACCTCATTTACCGCAAAAAACGAACCAATGTTGTTTTATCGGCGCCATTTCACCCCATTTAACTTGGTCTAAAACGCTTATTTTACCGCAAACACTCAATGCTCAGGAGTGTGAACAGCAATGTCGTTTTATTTTGCAAAAAGAATTACCGATTTCGTTGGATGAATTATGGTTTGATTATCTTACCATGCCATTAAAACAAGGTTTTCGTTTAGATATCACGGCGATTCGAAAAGAAAGCGCCAATGCAGAATTAGCAAAATATTTGCCGCTAAAATTGACCGCACTTGATTTACTGAATCACAGCATTTTACGTGCGTTTTATGCCATTTTAGGTCAAGAGCCGACGAACGCCTTATTTTTATATCAAGATCAACAAGGTTGTCTCGCCGTTTGTGAACGCTTACAACAACGACAAGTCTTGCAATCTCAACGTGATTTATATGAGCTTTATCAACAGTTTACCCAACGCTTTCCTGAAACAATAGAACAGATTTACGTGTATCAAACGCCTGATATGTTGAATTCACACACAATCGAATCACTGCCTCAGGATTGGCAACGCATCGAAACGGATTTACCTTTCATCGCTCTAGGCAATGCACTCTGGCAAACTGATTTAAAGCTAGTGGATTTATCCTCAAAAACGACCGCACTTTTGACTCCAAGTAATCGGGAGAGTGATGATGTTAAGCCTTAACTTATTGCCTTGGCGTTTAGAACAACATCAAAAGGCTTTTCGTCGTTTTATGTGGCAAGGTTTAATTTGGCTAGCTTGTTCAGTTTTGATTGTCGTTGGATTGAACCAACTCAATGAACAACAAGCCCAAACCCTAAATCAGACAAAAGAAAAACTGACACAAATAACTCATCAAGCTCATCAGAAGCGCATTCAAGTTCAACAACTACAACGTGACTTGAAGGAAATGAATGAGCTGACAGAAATAGATACGAAATATGTGAATCGCCAGCTTAATTTATTAACTGAGTTGCCATTACAACAAGGTGAGTTAGATGTATTTACACTCAATGCGAAGCAAGTTGTCCTTTCCGGCATGACAGAAAACCAACAAGAGTTTGAAGCGATACATCAATTTCTCAAACGCCATTTTACAGAGGTTAACTTAACTAAGTTTCAGCCAGTGCAACAGCAGTTATTTTTTCAATTTGATATTCATTTATCGGAGTCTGTGCAATGAGGGGCTTTATCAATGAGCTTGTTCAAAAAAGTGCACAAAGTTGGTTTGGGAGATGGCTTCGATTACCTCAAATGGTCCATGCTGCCTTTTGGTTGAGTGCATTAAGTGCGGTCATCTTTTTACCTGTTTTTCGTTACGTTGAAAATAGCAACGAACGACATCGACTTGACGCAGAATTGAGTTTGCAGCAGCAAGAGTGGGATAAACAGGAAAAGATTTTACAAACCTTAAGGCAAAAGTCAGACAGTCGGCAACTTTCTCCAGAATTAGCTAATTCAGTGTTGCCGATTAATCAGCATGTACAGGCTTTGTTAAATGGGCGACTTCGAGCGTTGGATTTACGTTGGGATTTTTCTCAACATACGTTGTTGCATTTGTCATTGCAAGGCTATTTTGTCGATTTACAGCAATTTTTGACCGCACTTTTAAACGATGTTCCCACACTTTCTTTAACTCAATTAAACATTGAGAAATTAGATGAAGAGGAAAATGCTTCTATTACATGTGAGTTAATTTTCCAATTAAATAAGGACAAATAATGAAAAAGCTTTTCTTAATCTTGATAGCGTTTTTTTCTGTATCAGCATTTTCGCAAGATCCTTTTGATCGTAAACAAAGAGAACAAACCGAATATCCAAAAGAGGGGCTCACCCTACCGCCAGTGTCGGCTTGCGTGTATTCGGAGCCGAGACTGGCGGAGGAACGCCCATTGGCTCAGCTACATATTGTGGGAGTCGTGCAATATGGTAAACAGGCAGAAGTGTTATTTAATGATGATGGGTATATTCTGCCTGTTCAAGTCGGGCAGAGGATTGGAAAAGAAGGCTATTTAATCGAAAAAGTGAGTAAAAACAGCGTGACGCTTCAAGGTTATAAAGCAGGGCAATGTGAACAAACGACCTCAATCATCATGAGATTTTAAAATGATAAAGCAGAAAATAAAAACAAAGTGCGGTCAGTTTTTAATGTGTTTTTTGATCCTATGGTCAACTTACTCAGCGGCAGAGAATCGCGTATTTTCACTTCGCTTAAAACAAGCTCCCATGGTGGCGACACTCCAGCAACTTGCTCTTGAGCAAAATGCCAATTTAATGATTGATGATGAGCTAGAAGGAACGCTTTCATTGCAATTAGATAACGTAGATTTTGATCGTTTATTGCGTTCTGTGGCAAAAATCAAAGGGCTCTCTTTTTATCAAGAAAATGATATTTATTATTTGGGTAAGCCTTCTCAACATGAACAATATGCAGAGAAAATGACAGAACCTATGGCAATTAGCGGAGAAAGTTTATCTAGTGAAACGCCACTTGTGAGTACAACGGTTAAACTGCATTTTGCCAAGGCCTCTGATGTGATGAAATCTTTAACAACAGGGAGCGGTTCTTTGCTTTCACCTAGCGGCACAATTACATTTGATGATCGAAGCAATGTGTTACTGATTCAGGATGATGCTCGTTCTGTCAAAAATATCAAAAAATTAATTGCAGAGCTGGATAAACCCATTGAACAAATTGTCATTGAAGCACGTATTGTGACGATTACCGATGAAAGCCTAAAAGAATTAGGTGTGCGTTGGGGCATTTTTAATCCCACTGAAACTGCCCATCGAGTGAGTGGTAGTCTAGATGCGAATGGCTTTAGTAATATCAGTAATAATTTAAACGTGAATTTTGCGACAACGGTCACGCCAGCTGGCTCATTAGCGCTTCAAGTCGCTAAAATTAATGGTCGATTATTAGACTTAGAATTGACCGCACTTGAACGTGAAAATAACGTAGAAATTATTGCAAGCCCTCGCTTACTCACGACTAATAAGAAAAGCGCAAGCATTAAACAAGGGACAGAAATTCCTTATGTGGTGACGAATGGTAAAAATGATACGCAATCAGTAGAGTTTCGCGAGGCTGTCTTAGGATTGGAAGTTACGCCGCATATTTCTAAGGATAATAATATTTTATTGGATTTATTAGTGAGTCAAAATTCCCCGGGGAATCGCGTGGCTTACGGACAAAATGAAGTCGTATCCATTGATAAACAAGAAATTAATACACAAGTGTTTGCCAAAGATGGCGAAACGATTGTATTGGGTGGTGTATTCCACGATACGATCACGAAAGGTGTTGATAAAGTCCCATTATTGGGCGATATTCCAGGTATTAAACGCTTATTTAGTAAGGAAAGTGAACGTCATCAAAAGCGAGAACTCGTGATTTTTGTGACCCCTCATATTTTGAAACAAGGTGAAGGAATGGAAATGGCTAAAAAAGAAAAGCATTTTAAGCAAGTTGAAAAAGCGAAAAAATAAAGTGCGGTCAATTTCTCTCATGTTTTCTCATTTTTTTCAGTTTAGCTGTGTGCATTGCAAGCGAACTATTCATTTGGGTCGAAATGGATTGTGTAGTCGATGCCAAAAGAAAATTAAAACTTTCCCTTATTGTGGGCGGTGTGGTTCACCCTTGCAACATTATGCAATGGGCTGTGGACATTGTTTGAGAAATGAACCTGCTTGGGATCGTATTGTGATTATTGGGCATTATCTCGAACCGCTTTCTTCACTTATTCATCGTTTTAAATTCCAAAAACAGTTTTGGTTAGATCGCAGTTTATCGCGTTTGCTTTATCTTGCGGGGCGAGAGGCGAGACGAACACATGGGCTCTCGCTGCCACAGGCGATTATTCCTGTACCGTTATATCATTTTAGACAATGGCAACGGGGCTACAACCAGGCTGATTTATTAGCGAACTGGTTAAGTCGCTGGTGTGATGTGCCTAACTGTCATCATGTGGTGAAACGGATTAAACATACCCACACTCAACGAGGTTTAACCGCGAGAGATCGACGACACAATCTTAAAAATGCTTTTGCAGTGAATACCAAAAAGCCTTTTCCTTATGAACGCATTGCTTTAGTGGATGATGTGATTACAACCGGTTCAACGCTGGCAGAAATAGCCAAACAACTTCGAAAATTAGGTGTAAAAGAAATACAAGTGTGGGGCTTAGCCAGAGCTTAAATTCTGTTAAAGATAGGATTTGCCTATATCTATAAAAATAGGAATAAATGTAGAAAAAATTGCCGTATAGGAGTATCATTCCTGATATATTGCATCAAGTATTAGGACTTTATTTATGGAACAAATTTTTATTTCAGATGCTGCACAAGCACATTTTCGGAAACTTTTAGATACACAAGAAGAAGGTACAAATATTCGTATTTTTGTTGTGAATCCGGGTACACCTGGAGCAGAATGTGGCGTGTCTTACTGTCCGTCAAATTCAGTTGAAGCGACTGATACTGAAATGAAATACGATACTTTTTCAGCATTTGTAGATGAAATCAGTTTACCGTTTTTAGAAGATGCGGAAATTGATTACGTAACAGAAGAGCTCGGTGCTCAACTGACTTTAAAAGCACCTAACGCAAAAATGCGTAAAGTTGCAGATGATGCACCTTTAATTGAGCGCGTAGAGTACGTGATCCAAACACAAATCAACCCACAATTAGCCAGCCATGGCGGTAAAATCACGTTAATTGAAATTACTGATGATGGTTATGCTGTTCTACAATTTGGTGGTGGCTGTAACGGTTGTTCAATGGTTGATGTCACCTTAAAAGATGGTGTAGAGAAACAATTGGTCGCACTTTTCCCAAATGAACTAAAAGGCGCACGAGATGTAACAGAACACCAACGTGGTGAACATTCTTATTATTAGGAATAGAAGATAAAAAAGGGCGAATTATTCGCCCTTTTATTTTTTAAGTAGCAGACAATTTCTGTAACAACCGATCCATGGCTCTATACCCTAGTGCTTCTGCTAAATGAGATTGTTGTATCTCTTTTTCGTCACTTAAATCAGCAATTGTGCGTGAGACTTTTAAAATCCGATGATAGGCTCTTACTGAAAGTCCAAGCTTATTCAGTGCGTTCTCAAGAAAGAGTGCATCTTTATCTTGTAATTTACAGTCTCGTTCAATTTCTTTGCTTAAAAGATACGCATTTATTTTACCGGCTCGAGCAAGTTGAATTTCTCTCACTTTTAACACTTTTTCTCGCACTTGTTGGCTTGTCTCACCTCTATCTCCCGCATTTTGTAAGCTACCTTGTGGCAGAAGAGGGACTTCAATAGATAAATCAAAACGATCTAAAAACGGCCCTGAAAGGCGATTTAAATAACGCATCACTTGCTGCGGTGAGGTGCGGTTATGTGTTCCGGTATAATGCCCCGTTGGACTTGGGTTCATCGCCGCAACTAATTGAAAGCGAGCAGGGAATTGGATTTTCGCATTGGCACGAGAAATAATAATTTCTCCACTTTCTAAGGGTTGTCGTAGAGCGTCCAGTACTTTACGCTCAAATTCAGGTAGTTCATCAAGGAAAAGTACACCATTGTGTGCAAGCGATATTTCGCCTGGTTTGGGAATGGTTCCTCCACCCACTAAGGCTGGTAATGAGGCACTATGATGTGGTGCTCGGAATGGTCGTTGTTTCCAGTTATGAAAATTTAATTCATTTTGTACTAAACTCGTAACCGAAGCGGTTTCAATGGCTTCTAAATCCGTCATTTCAGGGAGCAATGCCGTGAGGCGACTTGCCAACATGGTTTTACCCGTCCCAGGTGGCCCTAAAAAGAGTAGGTTGTGCTGACCAGCTGCCGCTATCGTTAGAGCTCGTTTAGCATGTTGCTGACCAATAATATCGGTCAAATCCAAGTGATTTTTAGCTGAAAATCCGACCGCACTTTCTTGTGCAAGTAATGAAGCCAAAGGTAATTTTTCTTGATTATTTAAGAATTGCACGACTTCTAGCAGATTTTTAGCGAAATAAGTCTCTTGCTCTGAGACAAGCGACGCCTCATTGGCATTTTGATAAGCGATAATGGGGGCACGTTTGGCTTTTTGTGCCGCTAAAATGGCAGGAATGACACCGTGTACGCCACGTAATTCCCCCGTCAAGGCGAGCTCGCCAACGAATTCAAATTGTTTTAAACGGCTACCGTCTAATTGATCTGATGCAGCTAAAATACCGATTGCAATAGGTAAATCAAATCTCCCTCCTTCTTTGGGTAAATCAGCCGGTGCAAGATTTACGGTGATGCGTTTGGCAGGATATTTGAACTGCGCATTCATTAATGCACTTCTGACACGATCTTGCGCTTCTTTTACGGTTTTTTCGGGTAGACCAACTAAGGTAAATCCAGGCTTTCCGTTACTTAAGTGTACCTCAATGGTAACAAGAGGGGCTTGTACCCCCATTGATGCACGGCTATAAACAATGGCAAGAGACATTCAGATTCCTTAAAGTGCGGTCAAAAATAATCAGATTTTTGCACTATAAAAAAAGCACAGAATGAAATCATACATTCTGTGCCTTTTTTGCGATCGAGATCGCAGAAATCATTTTTTCTTGATAAAAAACTACACGAAAAGTGGCGCAAACCAACTATCTAATTTGCCCGCTAATTTATCAATACCAATTTTATTTTGTGCAGAAAAAGCCTCGACTTGAATATCACCTTGGAAGGGTAAAATCGCTTCACGTACCATTTTAACTTGTTTACTACGCGCACTTTGACTGAGTTTATCCGCTTTAGTTAAAAGTAACATAACCGGTAAATCAGCAGAAACTGCCCATTCGATCATTTGTTGATCGAGATCTTTTAACGGATGGCGAATATCCATTAAAACAACAAGTCCGCCTAAACATTCGCGTTTTTGCAAATATTCTCCGAGGGATTTTTGCCACTCGATTTTCATTTTTTCAGGAACGGCAGCATAGCCATAGCCAGGTAAATCCACTAGTTTACAATTCGGCTCCACCTCAAAAAGATTGATGAGCTGTGTACGACCAGGTGTTTTAGAGGTTCGAGCTAAGCTTTTCTGATTGGTTAATGCATTAAGTGCAGTCGATTTTCCTGCATTTGAACGCCCAGCAAAAGCAATTTCAATTCCAGTATCCTCTGGAATGGAACGAATATTGGGGGCGCTAGTAAGAAAATGCGTTTTATGATAATTCAGTTTAATTTCAGACATAATAGTTCCTTTCATCAATTGCCCTAGCATATCACAAATAGAAAAATTGCTGAAATTATGAGAGAATGCGCGCTTTGTGTGATTTAAAGCCTCTTTAATTATATTAATAACTATGAAATCTCGAGAGAATCAATATTGCTGGCCAAAAGCGGAAGCCGTTTATCCCGATAGACCTGGGCGTTCTTATGTGCTTAAGCGCCTACGCTATCGTCTTCGTGCTTTTTTACACCGTGGATTAATTGCTCAATTTGAGCAATTTATTAATCAGCATCCTTTTCTTGTGAAATTATTAAATGAACATGCAGATTACAGCTATCCATTAGTTTATCGTTTTTTAGATAAACGTTTTAATGGCAAACAGCGTTTCCAAGCTATTTGCGACAATCTACTTTTTTTACCTAAAAAATTGACCGCACTTTCAGTACCTATTTATAAAACGCCATTAAGTTTTGGTGAAGTGATTCCTGATTTTGAGATGACATTGTCGATGAGCACGCACCAACCGATGGAAGGTTATTGGGTTCTGGAGTTATGGCATAAACCACGTAATGAATTAGTGTATTTGCTTACTTTTGCTAAACTTGGCGAGGCATTGCTTATTTCTGTTGTGCAGGGGCCCAATTTTGATGGTTCCAAAGAGATGGTGAAGCAACTCACAAAAACGTGTCATGGTTTACGCCCGGCTTATTTGATGGTGGAAACGATGAAAGCATTGACGAAAGCATTAGGCTTTAATCAATTGTTAGGTATTCCTCAAAAATATCAAAATAAATCGCGTTTTATTCAAAGTTCTCATTATGTTGTAGATTATGATGCGATTTTTGCTGAATCAGGTGGACAGTTGAAAGGTTATTGGGAATTGCCTTTAGAAATAGATAGAAACCTTGATGATGTGCCGAGTAAAAAGCGCTCCATGTATCGCAAGCGTTATGCGATGTTAGATGATTTGGCTAAAGTAATCGAAGAAACGTTAGGATTGTAAAAGTAAAAAGTGCGGTGAATTTGATCTGACCCCAAAAACCTGGACTATTCACATAAGGACTGACGACGATATTGTATCGGACTCAGTCCTTTTAATTTTAGTTGAATCCGTCGATGATTA
>JAGZBU010000019.1:0-29196 GCA_018369675.1 Parahaemophilus parainfluenzae
TGGTGGAGAGACAAAACGAATTAACACGCCTTGTCCATCATTATTGACATCTCCATTTAATCCATATTGATTTGCCAGAAGCCAGACAAAAGGGCGAAATCCCACGCCCTGAACTTTTCCTTTTATGCGTAATTCGATCCCTTGCATAACGCAATCCTGTTTATTTTTGATTGAGGCCAAGAAAATCGCCGACTTCGTGTTCCAGCTGGCTCATGGCAATTAAGGCTTCTTGAGTCTGTTTTGCTTCTTCTTCATCAATAATCGTCATGGCAAAACCCACATGTACGAGAACCCATTTGCCAACCAGCGGTTTTGGGTCATCCTGACAAATTAATGAAATATTAACTTCTCTTTTTACTCCGCAGACATCGACTACAGCAAGCTGTAATGCGCTGTCAGCTACTTGAATGATCTGTCCCGGAATACCTAAACACATAATCTGTCCTTAGTTAGAATGTTTATGAGATGAATTGTTTATTGTGAGACAATAAACATACTGCGAAGAGGAAATTTTATCACGTAAGCATTTAAATTTGTATAGCGATATTTCAAATAGGATGATGTCTATTGTTGAAAATCTGTTCACATTTTTAACATAAAATTATTATGTTTCACTGTTATTTAACAGGTCCATCACAGTAATAGAAAAACAATGTAAATCTTTTGATCTTAATCACAATTTTTTGAATTACTTCTTGAGCTTTACTTTTCGACAGGAGTATCCTTACTCCTAGAGTGGTTATTGTAGAAACGTTATTTACATACAAGGAGGGGAATGTATGAATCGTTTTGTAATCGGTGATCCGAAGGATTGCATTGGATGCAACACCTGTATGGCCGCTTGTAGCGAAGTGCATAAAGCTTTCGGATTACAATCTTTTCCACGTTTACAAGTCATGCGTAATGATGATGTAACCGTGCCAATTCTCTGTCGTCATTGTGATGATTCACCATGTGCTACCGTGTGTCCTGTACACGCGATTACACATATTGATGACACCATTCAACTTAACGAAAGTCTCTGTATCGGTTGTAAACTTTGTGGTATCGCTTGCCCATTCGGTGCAATTACCCAACATGGTTCAGCACCGATTGACGCACCAACCTATTATGAAGGATTCTCCTTCACTGATGCGGTAAAACGAGATATTCGTACTGCACCAGATAATACGGATTTACACAATATGCTGGCATGGCAACCAGGCGTGAAAGCCATTGCGGTGAAATGCGATCTCTGCTATTTCCGTGAAGATGGTCCGGCTTGTGTTCAAACCTGTCCGACTAAGACCTTATTTATTATTAGTGATGAGAGTATCAAACAGGCTAACGAAAGAAAACGTGAAATGGCAATGATTTCTTCGCCTGCTATTCCAAGATAATTAGTGTGTTTTAACTTGTAATCAATGGAGTGATATTATGAGTTTACCTATCAATTTACTCATCACGACCCTGTTGATTTATGTCGTAGGTGCGTTTATTTCGCTCGCAGTGAGACGAAATGAACAACTTTCAATCAATATATCCGGCGTGACCGGTGTACTTGCTGGAGTGTTAGGTATTGTTGCCTGCATCCCCGTTCTGATCAGCAGCGACACAATCGTTGATGTTTTCAAAACCCCATTTGAATTTGCCTCGTTCTCCATCCGTATTGACGGATTGGCGGCGTTTATGGTGTGTGTCATTTCTTTATTAGTTATTGTGACCGCACTTTATTCTTTCTCTTATGTAAAAGAATACAAAGGTAAAGGCGCAGGTTCCATGGGCTTCTTTATGAATTTATTTATCGCTTCCATGGTTGCGTTAGTCACCAGCGATAATGCGTTCTACTTCCTTGTATTCTTTGAAATGATGTCATTGGCATCTTATTTCTTAGTCCTCACCGAACAAGATGACAATGCCGTAAATGCAGGCTTGCTTTATTTCTTTATTGCGCATGCCGGTTCGGTATTAATTATGATCGCCTTCTTCATTTTCTACTGCTATGCCGGTAGTTTTGAATTTAGCGCATTCCGTCAAACCACTTTGCCGACACAGCTTGCCTTTACTGCCTTTATTTTGGCATTTTTAGGTTTTGGCGCAAAAGCAGGGATGATTCCATTACACAGCTGGTTACCGAAAGCTCACCCTGCTGCACCTTCTCATGCATCAGCGATGATGTCTGGTGTGATGGTTAAAATCGGTATCTTCGGGATCATCAAAGTCGGTGTCGATCTTCTCGGTTCTACCAATGTTTGGTATGGCGTTATCGTACTCGGTTTCGGTGCGGTATCCTCCGTACTCGGCGTACTTTATGCCTTGGCAGAACATGACATCAAAAAACTCTTGGCTTATCACACGGTAGAAAATATCGGTATCATTATGATGGGGGTGGGCGTCGGTATGATTGGTATCGCGACACATCATCCAGTGTTGGCAACCGTGGGCTTACTTGGTGGGTTATACCACTTACTTAACCATGCTGTATTCAAAGGCTTGTTATTCTTAGGTGCAGGTTCAGTAATGTATCGCTTGCATACTAAAGACATGGACTTAATGGGCGGCCTAGGCAAACTTATGCCTTACACTGCATTCTGTTTCTTAATCGGTACCATGGCGATTTCTGCATTGCCACCGTTTAATGGTTTCGTCAGTGAATGGTTTACTTATCAATCCTTATTCACATTAAGCCAAAGTGATGATTTCGTATTAAAACTTGCTGGCCCGATTGCCATTATTATGTTGGCATTGACAGGTGCGTTAGCGGCACTTTGTTTCGTGAAAGTGTACGGTATCAGCTTCGGTGGTGCACCACGTAGTGAAAAAGCAGCTAATGCACGCGAAGTACCAAAACCAATGGTGATTGCCATGGCGGTATTAGCGTTATGTTGTGTGTTGTTAGGTGTGGGGGCATCTGTTGTAACGCCAATAATTGCGAAAATTTCGACCGCACTTGCTCATAGCGAACCGCTAATGTTGGCTCAAAATGGAGTAGTGGTCGCACAAGCTGAACCGCATACTGCACTTTCAACACCGATAGTGACTATCATGTTATTGGCATTTTTCTTCTTGCCATTTAGTTTCTATGCATTCACCAAAAATCAACGTTTATCCGATCGTGCAAAAGGCAATCCATGGGCTTGTGGTTATGCTTATGAACAAGATATGGCTGCCTCTGCAGGTAGTTTCACTCGTCCGTTACGTACGATTTTCAAATCGCTTTATACCTTGCGTGAAGTGTTGGATCCTGCACCTTTAGGTGATAAAGGCATCCAAGCGGTAATTAAAGGCGCAACAAAAGCTGAACCTTTCTGGGAAGAAAAAATGACGATGCCGATCGCTCGTTTTATTCCTTGGTTAGGAACAAAAATCCAATGGTTGCAACAAGGTGACTTCCGTGTGTACTGCGTGTACTTCGTGATTGCCTTGGTGGCAATACTACTTTCCATTGCGTTGATGTAGGAGGTTGAAGATGATTACGTTACCTTCAGAAATTGCAACATCTGCCGGAATGTTTGTTTTTGCCATTGTGCAAGCCTTGATTTTGCTTGCCCTTGCACCGTTATTTTCCGGTATTTCACGTATGATCCGCGCTCGTATTCAATCTCGTCGCGGTCCAGGCGTGTTACAAGATTATCGCGATATTGCGAAATTAATGAAACGTCAAAACATTTGGCCTGACAATGCGGGTTGGGTTTCTAAAGTGATGCCTTATGTGCTAATTAGCACCGTGATGGTAGTTGCCATGAGCTTACCTTTATTTACTCGTGTTGCACCGTTTGGCGCAGGCAGTGATTTAATCACCGTGATTTACTTATTCGCCTTGTTCCGTTTCTTCTTCTCAATTGCGGGTTTGGATTCAAACAGCACATTCTCAAGTTTAGGGGCAAGTCGTGAAGTCACATTAGGTGTCTTGGTAGAACCAATTCTCATGTTGGCATTCCTTGTGA
Organism: Parahaemophilus parainfluenzae; assembly: GCA_018369675.1. Classification (GTDB taxonomy): domain Bacteria; phylum Pseudomonadota; class Gammaproteobacteria; order Enterobacterales; family Pasteurellaceae; genus Haemophilus_D; species Haemophilus_D parainfluenzae_AC. Next base: position 3,927 of record JAGZBU010000019.1, read on the forward strand.
TTGCTTTAATTGCCGGTTCAACCAATTTTGCGGTTATCGGTAATGCGCTTTCCGAAAACACTTGGCAATATCCAATTGCGACAGTGATTGCTATCACCGCAGCATTCTTCGCCGTATTTATTGAAATGGGTAAAATCCCATTCGATTTGGCGGAAGCGGAACAAGAATTACAAGAAGGTCCATTGACAGAATACTCTGGTCCAGCACTTGCCTTATTAAAAGTCGGCTTAAGTTTAAAATCTATGGTTGTGGCATCTATCTTTGTGAGCGTGTTGCTTCCTTTCGGTATCCCGACAGAGATGAGCTTAAGTGCGGTCATTTTAGGTGGTATTTTATTCTTCGTGAAATTATTAGTGGTGTTCGTATTGGCTTGTGTCTTTGAAAACACACTTTCTCGTACCCGCTTTATGTTAACAGGACGTTTAACCGTGGTCGGCTTCGGCATTTCTGTGTTGGCGTTTGTATTTTACTTCACTGGGTTGTAAGGAGGACAAATATGGAACGTTTAGCTCTGATTACAATCATTTTACCTTTCGTAGGGGCGTTTATTGTCGGTTTGAACAAAAAACATTTTGCTCAAATTGCCACCGTATTTGCTGCACTTGCTACGCTGGGAACCTTGTTAGTCGCAGGACAATGGTTTGCCGATGGTCATCAAAGCGTCACTTATGACATCGTCGCTTTTGATAAAACCGCGATCTTTGGTGTCACTCTTGATGCTGTCAGTACATTAATTGCCTTTGCCGTTGTGGCCTTAGGTTTCTTAATCTGCTTATATTCTTGTGGTTACTTAACTGATAAAAACCGTGAACACCCACATAATGGGTTACCACGTTTTTATGCATTCTTGCTCATTTTTATCGGTGCCATGGCGGGCTTGGTGTATTCCTCAACTTTAGCTGGACAATTATTGTTCTTCGAAATTACCGGGGGATGTTCTTGGGCATTAATCAGTTATTACCAAACACCAAAAGCCCAAGCCGCCGCAATGAAAGCCTTGATTATTACCCACGTGGGGGCAATCGGGTTATATATTGCTGCAGCGTATTTGTTCAGCCAATCAGGTACTTTCTCTATCACAGCATTAGAACATTTAGATCCGAGTGCGAAAACCATCGTGTTATTCGGTGTGATGTTTGCTGCGTGGGGTAAATCAGCGCAATTACCAATGCAAATTTGGTTGCCGAATGCGATGGAAGCACCAACACCGGTGAGTGCGTATTTGCACGCCGCATCAATGGTTAAAGTTGGGGTGTATATCTTCGCTCGTTCTGTTATGTCTGCTGGTGAGATTCCACATATTGTGGGTGAAGTCGGCATCATCATGGCGATGATTACCTTAATTTACGGCTTCTTAATGTACTTGCCACAAACTGACTTAAAACGTTTATTGGCGTATTCAACTATTACCCAACTGTCTTATATTTTCATTGGGATTTCTCTTGCTGCATTAGGTTCTAAATTGGCCTTTGTGGCAGCGATTAGCTACATCTTCAACCATGCTTTCGCGAAAAGCTTATTCTTCTTGGTCGCGGGTTCATTAAGTTATGCGACAGGAACTCGTTCTATGCCATTACTACAAGGCATTATGCGTACAATGCCAGTGGTAGGGGCAGGATTTGGCGTAGCCGCGTTAGCGATTGCCGGGGTGCCACCGTTTAACGGATTCTTTAGTAAATATCCATTATTTGCGGCCGGATTTGAGTTAGGCCAAGAATACGGCTGGATCACTTGGTTAATGGTGCTTGCTTTAGTTGAATCTACCGCGACATTCGTATGGTTGTTGTATAAATTCGGACAATGTGTCATCGGTAAACCATCAGAAGCGGTTGCCAATGCACAACCTATACCATTCTCTATGCGTTTCGTGTTAGTTGTATTAATGGTGATGTCCGTGGTGTCCAGTTTTATCGCCGCATATTGGTTAGGTTTGGCTGGTTAGGTTAAGGAGGAATCTATGTTAATGATAAATGGACTTGCGTGTTTACTCATTATTACCTCTCTTTGCGTAATTATGGTTCGAACCGCCAAAAAAGCTGCGTTATTTTACAGTTTGCAATCATTGGTGTTGGTATTACTGTTTGTTTATCTTGCCAATGAAATGCAAGCCCATGAACTTTATATGTGGTCAATTAGCGCATTTATTACCAAAGTGGTTTTGGTGCCAGCGATTTTAATCTATGCGATGAAAAAAGTTGATGAAAGTCAAACTCCGGCTGGAATAAATGTCGCTTGGTTGATCCCGATCACAGCAGTGATAGTCACATTGTGCTACTTTGTTGTTGTCCCAATCGATTTACCGTTGGTTGCACATCTTAAACCGGCATTATCAGTGTCATTAAGTCACTTCTTATTAGGTTTAGTGTGCATTGTTAGCCAACGCAATATCGTAAAACAAGTATTCGGTTATTGTTTGATGGAAAACGGTTCTCATCTCACATTAGCCTTATTGGCAAATAAAGCACCTGAGTTAGTGGAAATCGGAATTGCCACAGATGCTATCTTTGCCGTCATCATAATGGTGGTGTTGGTAAACAAAATTTACCGTACATTCCATTCATTAGATGCAAAACAACTTATGAGTTTGAAGGGGTAACGCTATGTATGAACAATGGATAATCGCGTTATTAATCGCACCTTTAGCAATATCACTTGCCAGTTTCGCTTGTGGCGTGACAAAAGCACGGACAATTTGTACCGCACTTCATGTTACAGGTTTGATTTTGATGTTAGCATTTGCCTTACAAATTATTAATGGCGTGCTAACTCAGGGGGAAATCAGTGCATTAAATAACTGGGTTTACATCGACAGTCTATCTGCTATTTTCTTAGGTCTTATCGCTATTGTTGGAACGTTAGCCGGTATTTATTCTATCGGTTACATTAGTACTGAATATCGCGAAGGGCATCTTGATTTGAAAACATACTGCAATTATTACGGCTTTTTGCATTTGTTTTTCTTCACCATGATCATTTCTGTGATCACCAATAATGTGATTTTGATGTGGGCAGCCATTGAAGCAACCACATTAAGTTCAGCATTCTTGGTCGGTACATACAAACAAAAAACCTCTCTTGAGGCTGCATGGAAATACATCATTATTTGTTCAGTTGGGGTGGCGTTTGGATTGTATGGCACAATTTTAACGTTCTCTAATGGAACAAATCTTTTAGCTGATCCAAGCCAAGCTATTTTCTGGACAGAAATCAATCAACAGGCAGCAGGTTTAAATCCAATGCTCATGTATCTTGCTTTTGCCTTTATTTTGGTTGGGTTTGGTACTAAGTGCGGTCTATTTCCAATGCATACTTGGTTATCTGATGCACACAGTGAGGCTCCAAGTCCTGTGAGTGCGATTCTATCTGCTGTATTATTGAATTGTGCCATGTTGGTGGTATTGCGTTATTACATCTTAGTTTCTAAAGCAGTCGGTTCTACATACCCGCAAACCTTATTGTTGGTATTTGGTTTACTCTCTGTATTAGTGGCGGCGTTGTTTATTATCGTCCAATTCGACATCAAACGTTTATTGGCATATTCCAGTATTGAAAACATGGGGTTAATTAGCTTTGCCTTTGGTTTAGGTGGCCCAATCGGTGTATTTGCGGGTTTATTACATACCATCAACCATAGTTTAGCGAAAACCTTGTTATTCTGTGCTTCAGGTAACATATTATTAAAATATAAAACCCGTGATATGAACCAAGTACGTGGTTTATGGCGTGTAGCACCAATGACGGCGGTGTTATTTGCCGGTGGTGCGTTAGCACTAGGTGGTATCCCACCATTTAACGTGTTCGTCAGTGAATTCAGTATTGCTGTTGCCGGTATTTACGCAGGTAAAACTTGGTTAATGGTGTTCTGTTTAATTTTACTCACTATCGTGTTAGCTGGATTGTCTTTAATGGTATTAAAAACCGTATTAGGCAAACAACCGGATAATGTTGAAGTGGGGGATGTGAACAAAGTTTCACTCGTGGCGATGGCAATTTTATTGTTATTCATGTTTATTATGGGTATTCATATTGCCGAACCAATTTTGCAGTTATTAAAAAGTGCGGTCGGAATTGTACTCGGATCTGAACAAGTGTCTTTTGGTGAAATGTTAGTTTTACCTTGGCAAAGTTTAGCGCAATGATCGACAGGAGGGATAAATATATGGAATTAACTAAAAATACATCAGTCGATCCAGCCAAAATGATTGGCAAAAATTACATTGAAGCAGTCAATGCAAAATTTCCAAATACCATTTTGGATGAGGAGTGGTCAACACCAAATCAGGTTACACTTACCATTAAAACCAATATGTTACCTGATGTTGTTGAATACCTTTATTATCAACATGAAGGTTGGTTACCGTTGGTATTCGGGAATGATGAGCGTTCAATTCATGGAAACTATGCAGTGTACTACGTGCTTTCCATGGAAGGGGAAGTGAAAACTTTTATCACCATTAAAGCCTTAGTTGATCCTGTGAGCTTAGAATTTCCATCTGTGACACCAAAAGTCAAAGCGGCGGTTTGGGGCGAGCGTGAATTATTCGATATGTATGGTTTGAAAGCCGTCGGTTTGCCTGACCAACGCCGCTTAGTGTTGCCAGATGATTGGCCAGATGATCTTTATCCATTACGTAAAGACTCAATGGATTACCGTTTACGTCCCGATCCGACAACTGCGACAGAAACATACGAATTTATTAACGAAAAAGGCGAAGCACGTATCGTGCCACTTGGCCCGTTACATATCACTTCCGATGAACCTGGACACTTCCGTTTGTTCGTGGATGGGGAAGATATCATTGATGCGGACTATCGTTTGTTCTATGTGCACCGTGGTATGGAAAAATTGGCGGAAACCCGTATGGATTACGACCAAGTTAACTTCCTGGCTGACCGTGTATGTGGGATTTGTGGTTTCACACATAGTGTGGCCTACGCCAATTCTGTGGAAAGCGCTTTAGGGATTCAAATTCCAAAACGCGCTGAATGGATTCGTGCGATTTTATTAGAAGTAGAACGTTTACATAGTCACTTATTAAACTTAGGTCTATCTAGCCACTTTACCGGCTTTGATACTGGCTTTATGCAATTCTTCCGCGTTCGTGAGAAATCTATGACCTTGGCAGAAGTGCTAACCGGTGCACGTAAAACCTATGGTATTAACCTTATCGGTGGTGTGCGTCGCGATATGTTGAAACATCAACGTGAGCAATGTATCAAACTTATCGGCGAAATGCGTGAAGAACTCAAAACCTTGACTGATATTTTATTAAATACACCGAATATGGAACAACGTACGGTAGGTGTCGGTGTATTGGCAAAAGATATCGCTCGTGACTTTAGTCCGGTTGGTCCAATGATTCGTGGTTCTGGCTTTGCTCGTGATGTGCGTAAAGTACATCCGTTCTCCGGTTATGGCGATGTTCCTTTCAATCTCTTCACTGAAGCCAATGGTGACGTATTATCCCGTGTGAAAGTGCGTATTAATGAAGTGTTTGAATCCATGAATATTATTGATTACATGGTGGATAACTTGCCAAGTGGTGAAATCTTAAAAGAAGGTTTCAATTATACGCCTGGACGTTTTGCTTTAGGGATTACCGAAGCACCACGTGGTGAGGATATTCACTGGTCAATGCTAGGCGACAACCAAAAACTTTTCCGTTGGCGTTGTCGTGCTGCGACTTATGCTAACTGGCCAACTTTACGCTATATGTTGCGTGGCAATACAGTGTCTGATGCGCCACTTATTATTGGTAGTCTTGACCCTTGCTATTCTTGTACCGACCGTGTCACCGTGGTGGATGTGCGTAAACGCAAAGCGAAAACCGTAGATTATAAAGAGATTGAACGCTACGGTATTGAACGTAAAAATTCACCATTGAAATAGGGGAGGCGGAAAATGTTTAAATTACTAAAAACAGTATTTAAAGCAGGTGATGTCACCACCAAATATCCGTTCAAACCTTATGAAGTCGATGAGGATTTTAGAGGAAAACCGGAACTCAATTCTGATCAATGTATTGTTTGTGCGGCTTGTACCATTGCCTGTCCAGCTAATGCGTTGACCATGAGAACGGATCCAGTGACAGGCGACCGTACCTGGTCATTATTTCTTGGTCGTTGTATTTTCTGTGGTCGTTGTGAAGAAGTTTGCCCAACTAAGGCGATTCGCTTATCACAAGATTTTGAACTCTCAGTGACCAATAAACAGGATCTTTTCCAAGAAACAACCTTTGCTACAGTAACTTGTCAGGAATGTGGTAAACCGTTTATTTCTTATAAAGAATTGAATTACACCATTGATTTATTCAAACAAACTTTAGATAAACCTGAATTAGTGAAACAAAAATTGGCAGAGTTGCATACTTGTCCGGTTTGTAAACGTCAGCACAGCTTAGAAAAAACCGCGAATATGGAATCCAATATGCGGATGAAATTAATCGACTTTAAAGAGCCGGTTCGCTTGAATTTCAAAAATGCGCTCGAGCAACGAGAACAAAGTGCGGTTGATTTACCTAACGTTTTAGCAGGAGGCGAAAGACGATGAACACACAAATTCCAATGCCGGTCAATGGCATATCAACACCGTTTAGTATTGATGAAAATATTGCCAAAATGAAACAAACGTTGCTGAAAGATATTCAACGTTCAGCTTACGTTTATCGTGTGGACTGCGGCGGTTGTAATGGGTGTGAAATCGAAATTTTCAGTACCATTACGCCAACATTCGATGCAGAACGTTTTGGTATTAAAGTGGTAGCCTCACCTCGTCATGCGGACATTTTATTGTTCACCGGTGCGGTTACCCGTGCGATGCGTACGCCAGCAATGCGTGCTTACCAAGCTGCACCGGATCCTAAAATCTGTATTTCTTACGGTGCTTGCGGTTGTGGCGGCGGTATTTTCCACGATCTCTATTGTGTTTGGGGCGGTAGTGATCAAATTGTACCAATTGATGTGTATATCCCTGGCTGTCCTCCAACCCCTGCAGCGACAATTTATGGATTCGCGGTAGCACTTGGTTTGCTTGATCAAAAGCTCAAAGGTAAACAAGAAAAAGCCGATCCTAACGCTGAAGCTAAATTGCGTTTCCCAACTATTCCGTTGGATTTACGTATTAGTCTTGAACGTGAAGCGCGTCGTCTTGCCGGTTATCGTCAAGGCGGTAACATCGCTAACCAATTTATGGCAATGATGACAGAAAATGACAAAGTACCATTTGGTGTACGTTTAGGTGAATACCTAGAACGCGAAGCCGATCCGCGTTTAAGCGAAATCGTCAATCGTTTGCATGCGATTAGTCTGCCGTTTTCGGGATAATTAATTATGGGGCAAGTGATTGCCCCTATAAAAATGGGAATGTTATGACAACGAAAGTCTTTTTCTATTTATTAAACGAACGTTTCGTCGAAAACGATGAACAAGTGCCAGAGCAAGCAAAACAGGTGATGTATTACTCTTTGGCGATTGGTCACCATGTTGGCGTAATTGATTGTTTTAAAAAATTACTGGTTTGTGACTACGATGCTTATCAACGTTTTGTAGATAGCTTTCCAGAAGGGGATGCTAAACGTAAATTTGCCGGCTTAATGCGATTTGGTGAAATTGTGATTGATTCCAGCCATGTCAATTTATTGGCGAAAGCAATGGATGAAAATAAAGCCAATTTTACCCCAGAACATCAAGAGTGGGTCGAAATTCTGATGGATACGTTAGCATCGATTCAGCGTGAACCTGTGATGTATATTATGGTGAAACGTCGTGACGAATAATGTGATCTTAACCGTTGGTAACAGCATGATGGGTGATGACGGTGCAGGCCCTTATCTCTATCAGCTATTGAGTGAAAATCCATTGCCAAATTGGACCGCACTTGACGGCGGCTCAGCACCAGAGAATGTTGCACATATTGTGCGAGACATGAAACCCGATTTGCTTTTAATTTTCGATGCAGCTGATATGGAATTAGCGCCAGGTAAAATCCGAATCATTGAAAAAGAGAGCATTGCGGAAATGTTTTTCATGAGTACGCATAATATGCCGCTCAATTACCTCATTGAACAACTGGAACAAGATATTAAACAAATCGTTTTTGTTGGGCTCCAACCCGATCTGGTTTCCTTTGGTTTTCCAATGACAGAAAGTGTAAAAGAGTCTGTGCAATTTATGTATGATTTTTTAAAAGAGGGAAGATCGCTTGAAGAGATTCCTGTTTTGTAGAAAAAGTGAGGGGGATTTTCTAAACATATTTTAAAAATATTACGAAAACCTGTTTTATATCAATAAATCCATGTTTTTTGTAATACTATGAATTGATTTTGGGTGTAATATATACCCAGAATTAATTATTCTAATTCTATCTCTAACCTCGTGTTGTACTAAAATAAGGACGTTACTATGGCTATTAAAAAAGTAATTACCGTATGTCCGTATTGTGCCTCAGGTTGTAAAATCCATCTTTTGGTGGAAAACAACAAAATTGTGGGAGCTGAAGGTGCAAACGGCAAGACAAACGAAGGGGAGTTATGCCTAAAAGGATATTATGGCTGGGATTTTGTGCATGATACAAAAATCCTGACTCCTCGCCTAACTCAACCGATGATCCGCTACAAACGTGGCGAACCATTCACACCAGTGAGCTGGGAAGAAGCGATTTCTTACACAGCAAGACGTCTCAGTGAAATCAAAGAAAAGTACGGTAACGAATCGATTATGGTAACGGGATCTTCCCGTGGACCAGGTAATGAAGTGAACTTCGTTATGCAAAAATTCGCCCGTGCGGTATTAGGAAATAACAACATTGACTGTTGTGCGCGCGTGTGACACGGCCCTTCTGTAACAGGTCTGCTCAAATCGGTCGGTAACGGCGCAATGTCCAACTCAATTGTTGAGATTGAAGATACCAAATGCGTATTCATTTTTGGCTATAATGCCTCCACTTCACACCCTATTGTGGCGCGTCGGATTAACCACGCCAAAGCAAAAGGGGCGAAAGTCATTGTTTGTGACCCTCGTAAAATCGAAACAGCCCGTATTGCGGATATTTATGCGCCGCTTGCTAACGGGTCTAACGTCGCATTCTTGAATGCGATGATGAATGTGATTTTAGAAGAAGGATTACAAGATCAAAAATTTATTGATGAGCACACCGAAAACTTCGATGCGTTCTATGAAACCGTGAAAGCTTATACACCGGAATCCACACAACATATCACCGGTATTGAACCTGAAATGTTGCGTGAAATTGCCCGCACTTATGCAAAAGCGGAAACTGCTACTATCTTATGGGGTATGGGCGTTTGCCAATTCCGTCAAGGTGTAGAAACCGTACGTGCATTAGCAAGCTTGGCAATGCTTACCGGCAACTTAGGTAAACCAAATGTTGGGGTGAATCCAGTACGTGGTCAAAACAACGTACAGGGCGCGTGCGATATGGGGGCGTTATTCAACACATTACCAGGCTATCAAAGTTTTGCTGACCCAGAAACTAACGCAAAATTTGCGAAAGCTTGGGGCGTGCCATCTATTCCAACAAAACCAGGTGTGCCGTTGAGTGAAGTGCCTGAAGCGATCATGGAAGATAAAATTAAAGCATTCTATATCATGGGTGAAGATACATTACAAACTGAGCCTGATATTAATGCGGTTAAAAAAGCCTTCGAGAAAGTTGAACTTCTCATCGTTCAAGATATCTTTATGACTCAAACAGCCGCAGAAGCAGATATTTTATTGCCTGCCACTTCTTGTGCTGAGCATGAAGGTGTGTATAGTGCCGCTGACCGTGGTTTCCAACGTTTCTATAAAGCCGTTGAACCAACTGGCGACGTCAAGGATGACTGGGTGATCATTAGTGAACTAGCTACAGCAATGGGTTACCCAATGCACTATAACAATACCAAAGAAATTTGGGATGAACTTCGTTCACTTTGCCCAATTTACAAAGGGGCAACCTACGAAAAAATGGAAGGCATGGGCTATATCCAATGGCCATGTACTGACGAAGGCCCTGAAGATCAAGGTACAACATACTTGTATAAAGGCCAAATCTTCGACCGTCCGAATGGCAAAGCTGAGTTCTTTGCTTGCGACTGGGAACCACCAATGGAAGATCTCTCTGAAGAATTCCCATTGATACTTTCCACAGTACGTGAAGTGGGTCACTATTCCTGCCGTTCAATGACCGGTAACTGCCGAGCTCTTGCTGCACTTGCGGATGAGCCGGGATTCGTACAAATGAACGATCAAGATGCCAAAGAATTGGGCATTAAAAACAACGACTTGGTTTGGATTGCCTCATCACGCGGTAAAGTTATTTCTCGTGCAGATGTGAGCACTCGTACAAACAAAGGCGCTTGCTATATGACCTATCAGTGGTGGATCGGTAAATGTAACGAATTAACCGCTGAACATTTGAATCCAGGTTCTAGAACGCCGGAATACAAATATAGCGCGGTTCGTATTGATAAAATCGAAGACCAAGCCTGGGCTGAACGCTATGTGGTAACTGAATACGCGAAATTAAAAAATCGCTTAAAAGAAACCGCCCTTGTGGCTTGATTAGCGTCATAAATGAATTACGGGCGAACTTAAATGGTTCGCCCGTTTTTTATTCAATTATTTCTTACGCATGATGAACGCATTTAGCCATCGTTATCCGTAGCTAAAGATAAACAGGAATCCGCAAGTGTTTCACTAAAGCGTAAATCATGTGAAGCAATAAGCATTGGCAACTGTAATTCGCGTAAAAGTGCGGTCAGTTTGGCGATATTTTTTATATCGAGTCCATTCGTTGGTTCATCCAATAATAATACTTTGGGCTGCATCGCCAGTACGCCGGCTAGCGCAGTAAAATTCTGTTCACCACCAGATAAGGTATTCACAGAGCGATCTTTTAATCCAACAATATTCAGACGTTCCAATTGCTGTAATGCAATTTGATAGGCTTCATCTCGGTTCAATCCCTGATTGAGTGGACCAAAGGCCACATCATCAAGTACAGTTGGGCCGAAAAGTTGATCGCCAGCATGTTGGAAACAGATGCCTACCTTTCCACGTAGTGGTACAAAATCTTTTTCTTGTCGACATACATTACCGAACCAGCGAATTTCTCCTTGTTGGTAAGGTATAAAACCTAATAGACAGTGTAATAAGGTTGATTTCCCACAACCAATATCGCCTTGTAAAAAAAGGCGATGACCTTCAGGGAGTTCAAAAGAAAGGTTATCAATAATCACGCGTTGGTCGCGCATGATCTGTAATTGTTTGACTTCGAGGACGTTCATCAAGATTTATCCTGTGTTTTTTTCACATCATGCAGATGAAAGCCACGAGCTTTGAGTGCCATTTCTGTTTTTTCTGCTTTAACAAGTGCATGAATTAATAATAGGGCGACACGCTGCGCCGTGATAAATAAGGTTCTGCCATTAAGTTTTGGCTGGTAGCCTCGTGCTCGCATTGCCATATCCATCTTTTTATGTACTTCACTGAACACGGAAATATAGCGCACAGTGAGAACAAATAGGTGAAGTAGTTTTTCGGGTAATGGCAAACGGCACAATGCTTGCAATAAAAGGCTCTCGTTCATATCAATTAACAAGAGGCGAGTTAAACTTAAAATCAAATTGAAACGTAGCGTGATGAGCAGTGCAAGCTGAATCCCTATTGGATTTAATGCTAAACCTTGTTCGGTGATTTTCCAGCTTAAGGTCAACCAAACAAGCAAAGTGAAAAAATTCAGTTTAAGCCAATATTTGAAATAACCGGCAAGGGATTTTCGATAGCGTATTAGCGCAATAAGTAATCCGACTAATACGACTAGATTAAGGATAATAAGCGTTGAAATATGTGTCATTGTGCTGACGATAAGTCCACACAAAAACACATAAATTAATCGCAAGTGCGGTTGAAAAATAGCAAGGAAATTCATTTCACCACACTGAGCGCTGTTGGATACATTTTGTTTAACAATAAGACCACACCGACACTGACGATACTGTCGATAATAAATACGGGGATATGTGATATCACCAGAAGCATGATCAGATCGCTATAGGCTTTACCGCCATCCAGAGCTAAGACTAAAGAAGCGAGCAAGGCTGAACCGCCAACACCGATTACACCAGCTCCAATTCCTGCTGTAATTTGAGTGCGACGGGAATTGTCATTTTCAAGTCTTTTTGCAAATAGCCAATGTACAAGAAGGGCAGGTAATGCCATTACGCATAAATTGACACCTAATACAGCAAATCCCCCGAAGGAAAAGAGCAGAGCTTGTAGTACTAATGCGATCAAAAAGGCAGGGAAAACGGCCCAGCCGAGAAACAGGCCGGCCATGCCGTTTAAAATGAGATGCACGCTGCCAATGCCAACCGGTACATGAATGGTGCCAGCAACAAAAAAAGCAGCGGCAAACAATGCTGTTAGCGGCAATTGCTGCGAATTGAGTCGTTTAAGACCAATCATTACGCAGACTAATGCGACAGCTGCACCACCAAGCAATACGGGTGTATGCAACACACCTTCCGATAAATGCATATTATCTTTCCTTAGATTGCGACGCACGCGTCATCTTTGAGGCTCTAATCAATGCCCATAAGCCAAAAATACCAACAATATAGCCGATACCGCCAATAATATCGTGCAGGTAAATTTTGTCTTTTAATTTAGAAATATCTTCGCGGACCAACATCAATGCATTGTCACTGTTATTAGTGGTTTGCGCAGATACTCTGTTGGCAACAATTGAGGCTCGATGTCCTTCTTCACCTTCTATCACTACTTTAATGGCACCTTCGGTAGTGGTATTGATCGGATAGGCAAATTGCCCATCGCGATCCGTTTTGCCTTCCAATAGAGGGGAGTCCTGGCCAGCTTGCAATATCTCCATATAGGTTTCTGCCGCTGGGGTCATATCGGAATAATAGGCTTTACCAGAAACTGTGCGTCCATCATATTGTGCAAAAACATGCAAACTATGAGCCAATGCCGATGGCGCGCACAGCAAGGTGAAAAGTGCGGTTAAAAATACAACTCTTTTCATTATTTCGCATCAAAAGTCAGCATATATTCAACACTGCGCTCGGTATAGTCAGGGTTTTCTTTAACTGGCTCGTCAAATTCAGCCCAAACTTTGTTATAACCCGCTTTAGGGGTGAATTGTGCGATACCTTTTTCATTGGTTAAGTTGAATGGGTGATCTTCGCCTAAACCTACTTTGATGCCTTGTACAGGTTTACCTTTTACTAACACGAGAATATCGAGAGGTTGTCCTGCTTTTGGTTCACTTTGAGGGATTAATTCATAATCCATGTTGTGTGATTTATTTGCTTGCGCATCCCAGTGTAAAATCGCTTTACCGAATTTGATCGGGTTAACACTAAGTACAGCTTCAGGTGCTTGTTGTTTGGTTTTTTCGACATATTTACCGCTTGGTAATTTTGACCAAACACCATTATCAAAGCGAATAAATGCAATGGCTGCATCAGGTGCGGCAAAGTGTGCTTCGCCTTCCTTAAAGTTAACTGTGGCATTTTGCAATTGACCCTTAGCATCAAGTAGGCGTACTGCTTTTAATTTACTTTGAGGATAGGTTTCAGTTTCCTCATGACCAAATTTAACCACATATTGCCCTTTTGCATCCTTAACAGGCTCCAACCAAACATTATGTGCATTAGCGAGTGAAGCACCGAATAGTGCAGTGATAAGTAATGCTGTTTTTTTCATGGAAGTTCTCCTTTTCTAACATGTGAATACTGTGATAAAGTATAAAATATGAAGTAACTTCAGAGTCAAGTGTAATTTAATAAAAAATGAAAATTGGTCAGCTAGCCAATATCGTTGGCTGTACGGTAGAAGCCGTACGTTTCTATGAAAAGCAAGGATTAATCGAACCCGCCAAGCGAACAAGTGGTAATTTTCGCGTTTATACGGAAGAGCATTTGAAACAACTTTCTTTCATTTGCTATTGCCGCAGTTTGGATATTTCACTAAAAGAAATCAAAATGTTGCTCAATCCTCAATGTGCTACTCAAGAGCAGGAAAGGGAAATTAATGAGCTGCTAGATCGACATATTCGAGAAGTATCAAAACGGATCCATGAATTGGCTCACTTGAGACTTCGCTTAATTCAGCTCAAAGGCAAATGTAGTCACTTTGAGCAAAATAATGATTTAATGAACACTTTATTGCAACATAGCGGCATTAATTTTGTGCCGCTAAAATGATTTCTTGTACGAGTACCAGTAAAAATTTTTCAAATAACGTTTAAATATCGAACAACGAAACACAGAAACGCTGAAAATAAACATCAAAAAAGAGTAAAATTGGAACAGACTGCTTTTTTATTTTAAGGAGAAAATCATGCATGAGATGTCTCTCTGTCAGAATATTATGGAAATTATTGATCAACAACAGAAAAAGCATAAGATTCATGAAGTGACAGATATTTGGCTAGAAATTGGGGCACTGTCTTGTGTCGAGCAAAGTGCGGTAGAATTTTGCTTTGAAATTATGCGCAAAGATACCGTTGCTGAAAACTGTCAGTTACATTTTATTCATTTACCTGCGATTGCATGGTGCTGGCAATGTCAAAAGGAAGTTGAGATTGAAGCCTATCAAGATTGCTGTCCACATTGTCACAGTGCATGTTTACAACGTCGAAGTGGTACTGAATTTAGAGTGAAAGAAATTGCCGTAAAATAGCAAGACATCTAAATTGGCAAATTTAACCTTATCTTTTGAATATAAAATACGCTAACTACTTGATAGTATGTATTTATCTCTCTTCAAAGAATATATTTAAGATAGAGAATATGGTATTCTAACGCATGTGAATTACCATGGATTCTAAGTATTTACAGAATAAACGAAACATTATTGAGGTGACTTATGTGTACAACCTGTGGCTGTGGCCATCCAGACCAAGTCAGAATCGGAGAATTACCGCATGTTCATCATGATTCCAATGCGCAACATGCAACAAAACTACCTAATTTTTCTCACTCCGCCTTCCGCATGCCAGACTCTCCACAACAAGATGAAACTCAGCAACGATTACTGAAAGTAGAACAAGATATTCTTGGCGCAAACAATCAATTAGCCGATATGAATCGTCGCTTTTTTGCTAATCAACACATTTTGGCACTTAACCTCGTTTCAAGTCCAGGTTCAGGCAAAACAACCTTATTGACGACCACACTAAACGCATTAAAAAATGACTATCCTTGTTATGTGATCGAGGGCGATCAGCAAACAGAGAACGATGCGGATCGTATTCGTCAAACGGGTGTGCCGGCGATTCAAGTTAATACAGGGAAAGGTTGTCACTTAGATGCACAAATGATCGGCAATGCATTGGTGAAATTGCAGCCACAGGAAAATAGTCTGATGTTTATTGAAAATGTCGGAAACCTAGTCTGCCCATCAGAGTTTGATTTAGGCGAGCACGCCAAAGTAGTGATTTTATCTGTAACAGAAGGCGAAGATAAACCACTCAAATATCCACATATGTTTGCGGCTTCGAAGTTAATGATTTTAAACAAAGTGGATTTACTGCCGTACTTAAATTTCGATGTGGAAAAATGTATTGCTTATGCAAAACAAGTGAATCCAACAATTGAGGTTATCCAGTTGTCTTCTCAAAGTGGAGAAGGGTTACAGCAATGGCTAGACTGGTTAAAAGCGCAAGAAAGATAGGAGCATCAAATGCAGTTTGTTGATGAATTTCGTGATCCTGAACTGGCTAAAAGTCTGTTGCAGCGGTTACAAAAAATAATGGAAAACCAATCGCACTTTACGCCAGAAAATCCGTTATATTTGATGGAGGTCTGTGGCGGACATACTCATACCATTTTTAAATTTGGACTGGATCGCTTATTACCAAAAAGTATTGAGTTTATTCACGGTCCAGGCTGCCCGGTGTGTGTATTACCGATGGGGCGAATTGATGTGTGTATTGAGATTGCTCGTCGCCCAGAAGTAATTTTCTGCACTTTCGGTGATGCCATGCGAGTACGCGGACGTTTAGGTTCATTATTAGAAGCCAAAGCACAGGGCGCAGATGTTCGTATCGTTTATTCGCCGCTTGATGCGTTGAATATCGCATTGAATAATCCAGACAAAAAAGTGGTGTTCTTTTCACTCGGTTTTGAAACAACTATGCCGAGTGCTGCAATTACCTTGCAACAAGCGAAAAAACAGCAGGTAAAAAACTTTTTTGTGGTATGTCAAAATATCACTATCATCCCAACATTACACAGCTTATTGTCACAAGGACAAGTCAAAATTGACGGCTTTCTTGCACCAGGTCATGTAAGCATGGTGATTGGTTCTGAACCTTATCAGGAATTGTGTGATACCTACCATAAGCCTTTTGTGATCACTGGTTTTGAGCCTTTAGATATCCTACAAGCAATTTTAATGTTGGTGACACAGATTGTTGAAAAACGCTGTGAAGTGGAAAATCAGTATAAACGTATCGTACACCAACATGGCAATGAGTTAGCACAACAGGCAATCAGTGAAGTGTTCCGCTTGAAAGCCAGCAGTGAATGGCGTGGATTAGGCGAAATTGCGGAATCGGGTGTTGAACTGACAGATGATTATCAATGCTTTGATGCAGAAGCGCATTTTGCTTGCCAGCCACATCAAGTTGCCGATGATCCTGATTCTCGCTGCGGTGATGTACTGATCGGAAAATGTAAGCCGGCGGATTGCCCATTATTTGCTAAAAAATGTAATCCTGATAATGCCTATGGTGCATTGATGGTATCTTCCGAAGGGGCATGTGCGGCCTATTATCAATATAGACGGGAATAAAACAATGACTGATTTTATTACAATGGCACACGGAAATGGTGGTGCCACCATGCAAGAGTTGATCCGCGATTATTTTGTCGAGGCATTTGATAACCCGATACTTTCACAAGGTGAAGATCAGGCTCGCATTGCGTTACAAGAAATGAACGCTTTGGGTGGAACATTAGCTTTTTCAACTGACAGCTTTGTGATTGATCCGATTTTTTTCCCAGGTGGCGACATTGGTAAACTCGCTGTATGTGGTACCGCTAACGATGTCGCGGTATGCGGTGCCGTACCAAAATATTTGTCTTGTGGATTTATTTTAGAAGAAGGCTTGCCACTGGAAACCTTAAAAAAATTGATTCAATCGATGGCAAAAGCTTGTCATTCAGCCGGTATTCAAGTGGTAACAGGTGATACCAAAGTGGTACAAAAAGGCGCGATAGATAAAGTGTTTATCAATACGGCAGGTATTGGTGTGATTCCAAACGGGCTCGACTGGGGCGTGCATCGTATTCAGCCTGGCGATCAGATTATTGTGAGTGGTACTTTGGGTGATCATGGTGCAACCATTTTGAATTTACGTGAAAATCTCGGTATTCAAACTGATTTATGCAGTGATTGCGCCGTGCTTGCACCGCTTATTGATTGTATTCGTCCGATTGAAGGCGTGAAAGCCGTACGCGATGCGACCCGTGGTGGTGTGAATGCGGTACTTCACGAATTTGCGCAGGCACAGAAAGTGGGGATTCAAATTGATGAAACGGTATTACCAATTCGTCAGGAAGTACGCGGTATTTGCGAATTACTCGGTTTGGATGCGTTGAATTTTGCTAATGAAGGCAAATTGGTAATTGTGGCAGATAAAGCAAAAACAGCTGAAATTCTGACCGCACTTCGTAACCATCCATTAGGTGAAAATGCGGCCGTAATCGGCGAGGTAACGACTGATGGCAAAGTTCGTGCAGTTGGTCTTTTCGGTCAAAGTCGTTTATTAGACTTACCACGCAACGAACCTTTACCACGCATTTGTTAAGCAAAAACCGGTTTAATTTTTAATTAAACCGGTTTTAGTTTGTAAATTGATATAGAGAGAAGAGTGATTATTTTTTCCAAATAACGTGGAATTCGCGATCTTCTTCTCGATGTGAAATTAAGAATTTTGCAAACACATCATCCATTTCATCTTTATCATTCACTAAACCCACCCAAACTTCAGCAAAAGCGTCAGGATCGATTAATACCCCAATTTCTTGTTCCCAATCGTCTGCTGTTTCGACAAACTCGACTGCACCACGATCTTCAAATTGCAGATTGAATAGCATAATATCAGCGGGATCGAGATTTTCGCCTGCCATTTCTAAGAAAATATCATAAGCAAGATCAATCGCTGCATCGGGATCGAGTTTTTGAATATCAGTTGTCATTGGGTTTTCCTTCATCAAGTAAATTGCGCGTATGATACCGCAAGAAATAGAAAACAAAAAGTACGGCCAAATTTATCATTATTTTTGACCGCACTTATTTTTAGTTGCCGTAACTAGCCCGTATTTCGCATACCTGCGGCAATACCTGTGATAGTAATCATCAGGGCTTGTTCGACATCAGGGCTTGGGTTTTCAGGCGATTCACGGAAACGACGGAGCAATTCTACTTGAAGGAGATTGAGCGGATCCGTATAAACATTACGTAACGCAATAGAATCGGCGATCCATGGCAAGTCTGCCATTAATTCATCTTTGTGAGAAAGCGAAAGCACGGTTTTAATATCTGCATTCAGTTGATTACGCAGATTTTCACCTAAGTACCAAAGCTCTTTTTTCACTAAGTTATGATCATATTGTTCAGAAAGCCAAGTATCGGTTTTACTGAATACCATTTCTAACATGCCCACGCGGGTAGAGAAGAATGGCCAAGCCTTACACATTTCTTCAATAATGTGACCTTTGCCTTCATCTACAATTTTTTGAATTGCCGCACTTGCACCAAGCCATGCCGGTAGCATTAAGCGGTTTTGCATCCAAGCAAAAATCCATGGAATGGCACGCAAGCTTTCTACGCCACCATTTGGATTACGTTTTGCAGGGCGAGAGCCAAGTGGTAGTTTAGACAGTTCTTGTTCCGGTGTGGCACTGCGGAAATAAGGCACGAAGTCTTTATCTCCACGAACAACACTACGGTAAATGTCGCATGAAGTTGCGGAAAGCTCATCCATCACAGTACGCCATTCTGCTTTTGGTTCTGGCGGTGGAAGTAAGTTTGCTTCTAAAATTGCACTGGCATAAAGATCAAAGGTTTCAACCGCAACTTCGGGTAAACCAAGTTTAAAGCGAATCATTTCCCCTTGTTCAGTCACACGTAAACCATTTTTGAGTGAGCGCGGTGGCTGAGAAAGTAATGCCGCATGTGCAGGTGCACCACCTCGACCGATTGTACCACCACGACCATGGAATAAAGTGAGTTCAATACCTAGTTCTTCGGTTAGATTAACTAATGCTTCTTGTGCACGATATTGTGCCCATGAAGCCGCCATCATACCTGCATCTTTAGCAGAGTCAGAATAACCAATCATCACCATTTGATGATTGTTAATCACGCCACGATACCAACCAATATTGAATAATTGACGCATGACCCCTTCAGATGCATCTAAGTCATCTAAGGTTTCAAAAAGTGGCACGACAGGAATGTGATAAGGCACGCCTGCTTCTTTTAATAATAAATGCACAGCAAGCACATCAGAGGCACTTCTCGCCATTGAAATAATATAGCAAGCAATCACGCCTTGTTTTTGTTGAGCAATGACTTTGCAAGTATCTAAAATTTCTTGGGTTTCAGCAGATGGCTCCCAATGGGTTGGAATTAATGGGCGACGAGAATTTAACTCGCGTACTAAGAAAGATTGTTTTTCTGCTTCGCTCCATTGTGCATAATCGCCAATGCCAAGATAACGAGTGATTTCAGCAATAGCATCGGTATGGCGAGTGCTTTCTTGACGGATATCCATTTGTGAAAGAGTGACACCAAAACAGCGAATGCGGTGCAAAATATCCAGTAAGGAACCATTAGCGATAATCCGCATACCGCATGCCATCAACGATTGATAGCAGTCATAGAGCGGTTCCCAAAGTTGATTATCTTCCATGATGATATCCGCTTGGCTTACGCGTGGCGGACGATTTGCCAGGCAATCATCAAAGTAATCAAGAGTGGCGATAAGTTTTGCACGAAGCGCTTTGACTACAAAACGATAAGGCTCTAAATGTTCACCATATTTTTCGGTAAATTCTGGTGTGCATTTCACCATAGATAATTCATCAGCAAGAGATTTAATGTCATTTAAGAATAAATCTGCCGCTTTCCAACGAGCAAAATAGAGTACTTGTTGCGTGATTTTTGAGGTAACAAATGGGTTGCCATCACGGTCACCGCCCATCCAAGAAGAAATTCGGACAGGACGTAAGCCTACTGGTAAATCGTACCCCAAAAATTCACGAGCATGTTCATTTAATTGACGTAAGAATTCCGGCACCCCTTGCCATAGGCTGTTTTCAATCATGGCATAGCCCCATTTAGCCTCATCGAATGGCGTAGGGCGAACAGTACGGATTTCATTGGTGTGCCAAGCTTCAGCAATTAAACGAAGTAGCAATCGTTCAATAATACCGCGTTCTTTAGGCGTTAAATCATCGTGCTCTAATTTGCTTAAGCATTTATTGATCTCAACGTGTTTGTGGATTAACGAACGTCGTGTGGTTTCGGTTGGGTGTGCGGTTAATACTAGCTCAATGAGCAAGTTTTCAACGGTTTTGTAAACTTCTTCTTTTGAAATATTTAATGCTTTTAAGCGTTGGAATAAAGCACTTAATGAACGATTAGAAGATTGTAAATCTTTGTGTTGGCGAGAGACCGTTTGGTATTGTTCAGCGATATTAGTTAAGTTAAGGAAATGGCTGAATGCTCGTGCAACAGGAATAATATTTTCATTTGAAATGGTGGAAAGGGTATCCAACAATGTTTTACGTGCTTGGCTATCGCCTGCTCGAGATTGTTTGGACAATTGGCGAACATTTTCAATTAAGGTAAGAATGTCTTCGCCTTGTGCATCATTAATGGTTTCTCCAAGAAAACGCCCTAACATATTAATATTATGGCGGAGAGTGCGATACTCATCAGTCATATGAACTCCGATAAAGAAAAAATAAAATAAAACCAGAAGAGATATAACCAAAAATATGTATCGGGATCAAATGCTATACGTCAAAAACTTGCATTAAATCAAAAAAGGCTAAAATAAGTAAAAAAATGACCGCACTTTTTTAGATAAAATTCAAAGTGCGGTCGAAAAGTTTAATGTTTATTTAAGGTTGCGAACTGATTTTCGAATAACGAGTTCAGGATGGATCGCAATGCGGTGTTTTTCGTGATTGTCATTATCTTTATTGGCAATACGCTCAAACAAAAGGTTGACCGCCTGTGCACCTAAACGAGACTTCGATTGGTGAATCGTTGTGAGTGGCGGTGCATAGAAACGTGATGAGTGAATATTATCATAGCCAATAATCGAGATATCATCAGGCACACGTAAGCCTTTTTCCGTAATCGCAGAAATTGCACCTAATGCCATCACATCATTACAACAGAATATGGCAGTAGGTAGGCTGTCTTGTGCAAGAATTTTATTCATACACTCGTAACCGTCCTCAGGTTCGAAGAAACCTTCCATAATCCAATTTTCATGGATTGGTAGATTGGCTTCATTCATGGCTTTTACAAAGCCCTCGTAACGGGTTCTTGCCGTCGTTTTATCTAATTCACCCGCAATAAGACCGATCTCTTTATGACCACAATCAATTAAATGCTTAGTAGCAAGGTAACCGCCCGTAAAGCTGTTATCTTCAATGATATCGGTATCTGTATTTGGACCCCAATCCATTACCACCATCGGCACAGACGAGAAACTAGAAAGCACATCAAGTGAATGTTGTGTGTATTCAGAACACATGACCAATAAACCATCTACGCGTTTTTTGGCAAGCATTTCGACGTGGTTTTTAATTTTTTCAGGATCATTTTGTGTATTACACAAAAAAAGTGAATAGCCTTGACGATAACAATGATCTTCAACGGCATGAATGATTTCAGCAAAATAAGGGGATTCACTGGTGGTAACAATCATCCCTATGGATTTTGTCGTGTTGACTTTCAAACTCCGAGCAACAGCACTTGGTGAGTATTTCAAGCTTTTAATGGCTTGCATCACCGCCTCTTCGGTTTCTTTTGCTACAAAACGGGTTTTATTAATTACGTGTGAAACAGTGGTGGTGGAAACACCAGCCATTTTTGCGACATCTTTAATTGTTGCCATAATTTTGCCTCTAGAGAATTTTTCCTATTATAAAGACTGTCACCAAATAGGTTAAGTAAATTATAAAAAATTTTTGAAAAAACGTGCTTTATTGTTAGAATGGATTATCTTTAACTAAACAAGTGGGAAATTAAAATGAGTGATTTTGGTTACGCAATGTTAGCTGTAGTGCTTTCTTTAAGTGTTGTAGTCGGTTTAGCGACTGCAATTTTCTAATTGAAAGACATAACACATTAATCCATTTAAAATAGACCGCACTTTAAGCATTTAAAGTGCGGTTATTTTTTTAAGGCTTTTTAAAGTTGTGCTAAAAGCCATGCCATTGGGCTATTTCTTTAGTATAATTTGCAACTATTTCCGTTTGTTGTAATCAAAATACTGCAAAAACCAAATTTGAGATAATTATGAATAAATATTTGATTTCACTAGATAAAGATGTTCAGCGTCGTGAGCTGTTTTTTGCTCAACCAGATACAGCAGATTTCGTTGTATTTTCAGCCATTAATACCATGCAAAAAGAGTGGGATGAATTGGCTGAAGTATTCAATCCAACGAAGTTTGAACAGCATTATGGGCGCAACGTCACAAAAGGCGAAATTGGTTGTACATTAAGTCATTTAGCGGTTTATCGTCAGATCGTAGAAGATCAAAATGTGACGGAAAATGATTATGCGTTAGTCTGTGAAGATGATGCGTTGTTCAATTCAAATTTATCACTAAAAACGATTGCACTTTTAACCGAAAAATGTGATGTGGATATTGTATTAATCGGACAATCAAAAATTGCGGAATTTGATGATGTGGAATTAGAGATTAATTATCCAACCACTTTTTCATTCTTGCGCCAAACTATTGGTGATGTCACCGTGGCTTACCCGTATAAAAGTTATTTTGCAGGTACGGTGGCATACTTAATCAAAAAATCAGCGGCACGTGCATTTTTAAAGCAACTAGAACAAGAAAAACCGTTTTGGCTTGCTGATGATTTCTTATTATTTGAAACCCAATTCCAGATTAATAACAATGTGGTTCGTCCGCTTGTAGCCATTGAAAATCCACAATTAGTGAGTAATTTGGAAGCGATTCGCGGTTCAAAATCTAATAATTTAGTGAAGAAATTAATTAAATATCCACTCAAAAAAATCTTAGCAGTGAAAAAGAATTTAGGAAAATAACGTAAAAATGACCGCACTTTTTAATCTTTTTTATCTTTACGATCCTTGGCTGTTTCATGTTGTACGAATGTCATTCGTCGCAGGTTTAGCGGCATTGGTTGTATTGGCTTATCAGTATTTTAAAAAGCAGAAACCACAAGGTATTACCGTGCCAGTGGATAGTTTAGTCGTTATCATTGGGCTGATTGCATTTAGCGTGATTCCACTTTTAGTCAATGGTACGCGAGATTTTTCTGTCATCACCATGTATGTGAAAGAGCTGATTTTATTTATCTTTGGTGTGGGACTTTATAATGCCTTCTATGCCAATGTAAATGGTCAACAGAAAGTCGTTCGTGATTTACAACTCGGTGTAGTAGTGCAGTTTGCAGTGGGCGTGATTGGCTTACTCGGTGCATCATTTATGATTGATTTCTTGCTTTCAACCAATGCGGTGTTGCCTGCACGTTTTTATGGTTCGGAGCAAGAGTATCGTTTATATAACATCACCGCAACTGCCTTTTTCCAGTTGAGTTTATTCTATTTAATGCTGTTGCATTTCTTACTGGCTTACAACGCTAAACATAATACGCTTCCGAGTATTCTGGTATTTTTAATGTTATGTATCGGATTAATTTCAGGGCGTACATTCCTTCTGTTATCGGTTGTGAGCATTTTAGTGTATTTCAAATGGCGTTATGTTCCATCACTCATTGCATTTGCTGTTTTGGTATTATTACTGGCCTATTTCTTACCTGAAAATCCTTATGTGGCACATGCTTTAGAGCCCGTGATTAATTTATTACACGGTGCAGGATTTGTCAGTTCGTCAACAGATACCTTGATGAAAAACCACCTCTTTATGCCAACGCTCAAGCAGTTCATTTATGGCGATGGTATGTATATGACAGGTGAGTTAGAAGTTGGCCGTTATTATGGGCATACGGACTCTGGTTTCTTACGCCAAATTCTTTATGGCGGCGTGTCTTATGCTTTAGTGTGTTTTGCCGTGACATTCTATTTTGTACGCAAAGTTGCCTTAAACTGGTTTGATGGCAGCTGGAAATTTATTCTTTCTACCTTTGTAATTTTAGCGTTCTGTAATATCAAAGCAGACACCTTTGCTTTCCCGGGCATTATGTTTGTCATGCTGATGTTCTTATCGCTTTTTGGCGTTCACGGTAAACAACTTATTTTATTTAAACAACAGGAGCCGAAAGATGTTTAGTATCATCGTGCCTTCTTATAATCGGAAAGAAGAAATTCCTGCCTTATTGGAAAGTTTAACCAAGCAAACTACCTATAATTTTGATGTGGTGATTGTGGATGATTGCTCGAAAGAACCCGTTGAAGTGACACAATCGTATCCATTTGCAGTTAAAGTTATTCGTAACGAAACCAATCAAGGCGCGGCAGAAAGCCGCAATATCGGAGCAAGAAATGCCGATGATGAATGGTTGTTATTCCTTGATGACGATGATCGTTTTGCAAATGATAAATGTCAGAAATTAGCCGATGTGATTGCCGAACATGCTGATGTTAACTTTGTTTATCATCCAGCTAAATGTGAAATGGTGAATGAAGGTTTTAGCTATGTGACTAACCCCATTGAGCCACAAGAGATTAGCGTAGAGCGAATTTTACTGGCAAATAAAATTGGTGGTATGCCAATGATTGGAGTGAAAAAAGATCTGTTTTTAAAAATCGGTGGATTATCGACCGCACTTCGTTCATTAGAAGATTACGATTTCTTGCTGAAACTTGTGCAAGATCCAACGTTTAAAGCGTACAAAGTGGCTGAGCCGTTGACTTATTGTACGTTCCATACCAAGCGTTCTAGCGTATCAACGGATACGACTAATACGCAAAAAGCGATTGATTATATCCGTGAAAATTATGTGAAAACGGCAGAGCAAGAAAAGAATTTTGCCATCAACGCACAATATAT
>JAGZBU010000020.1:0-29177 GCA_018369675.1 Parahaemophilus parainfluenzae
TTGAATAATATTCGCAATCGTCCCGACATCGAATACATCATCAACGGTAGGTTCTTCTAAATCTGCTTGCTTTTGTGACACCAATAATAATTGTTTGCCCTCATTCATGGCTTCATCAAGGGCACTAATCGATTTTGCGCGCCCAACAAAAAGTGGCATCACCATATAAGGGAAAACGACAACATCCCGTAATGGTAATACAGGAAGTGTTCGTTGTTGAGTTCTTTTGGCGTTCATAATTATCTCTCTTACATCAATTCTATAATTTTATTGAATATGGGGATGAGTTGCATAAATTCAAGGTAGGATTTGGCATATTAAGGAGAAATCAAAAAATAGGCAAGTAAAGAACTACCTTTATTGATGCTTAATTGGAAAAAGCATGGAATACAGGTACAATAAGTGCGGTCAAAAATCAGCATGATTTTACCCAATAAAAAACGTTTGAAAAAATAACCGCACTTTATCCATTATGACAGCAAAACAAACTATTACTTTCTCGACCTTTCAAGAATTACTACCCGATTCTTGTAATCATCCATTAAAAAAACAGTTAAGGGATAAAGCCCGTTATTACGGACGCAAATTTTTATTTAAAAAACAATGTGATGCACTGGTTGATTTCTTAAATGATAATCAAACCTGGATTCCGCTTTTTCAACAAAATCCATATCGTTTTAATGCATTGCTCGCAACCTATTGTGACAAACGTTTTTCCGCAACAGATCGACTCAATGCCATTATCAATAATCTGTTGATGCTTGAAGAAAAAATGGGTGTAGAATTTTGTAAAAAACTACTCCAAGAAAAATCCCTGTTATTAGCACAATTAACAGAACAGCTTGGTATTTATTTCAATATCAATCAGATTGACCCTTTCGAAGGTTATTTTTCCATTAACTTAAAAGACAATGATGGGCGTAGCATTTATGATGCTTCTTTCACCTTTTTAAAGCCAAATAAGTTACTTATTGCTTCAATTCAAGGCCCTTCTTATGAAGAAGCGCAAGAAGCCGTAAAACAAGCCACAAAAGAATTACACGGTGTTCGCCCGATGTTTATGTTGATGAATGTTTTCCGCTTGTTAGCCGAAAAATGGCAATGTGAATTAATCGGTATTCCTCACACTTCACAAGGTAAATATCGCCTATCTGCTCGCAGTAAAATTCTATTCAATTACGATGAATTCTGGCAAGAAAACCAAGGGCAATTAAATGGTCAATATTGGCAATTACCGCTTGAAAGCGCCCGTAAACCATTGGAAGAAATTGCCAGTAAAAAACGTTCTATGTACCGAAAACGTTATGAAATGTTGGATGATTTGAGTGAAAAAATCACTCAATTTTCCTAAATAAAACAAACTTAAGCCAGGTTTAATCAAAATCAAGCCTGGCTTAGGTAAACGATTGCCAACCCTGCTATCATTGAATCCTTTCAAAAATCACCCTTTGCTTTTTTGCTCGTTTTGTGTAGAATACGCGCTCGGCTTATTGACTAATCCGAACACAAGGAGTTCTCCATAATGGAAGCATCAAAGAAAAAGATGAAATTCCCTTCCGCATTTAGCATTCTTTTTATTATTCTTCTTATTGCTATTGGTCTTACTTGGCTTATTCCCTCAGGGTCCTACTCTAAACTTTCCTACGACAGCACCGAAAATCATTTTATTGTCAAAACCCACGGAATTCCCGATCAAAGCTATCCAGCAACAGAACAAACCCTGAATCAACTCAATATCAAAATTCAACTTTCTCATTTCACCAACGGCATTATCAAAAAGCCGATTGCTATTCCCGATACCTATCAACGCATTGAACAACACGAAAAAGGCATTACTGATATGATTCACGCTATGGTGGATGGCACCATTGAAGTCGCGGATATTATGATTTTTATCTTCATACTCGGTGGAATGATTGGTGTGATAAACAAAACAGGAGCATTCAATGCCGGATTAATGTCTCTCACCAAAAAAACAAAAGGAAATGAATTCTCTGTTGTCTTTGCTGTCTGCGTGTTGATGCTGCTAGGCGGTACGGCTTGTGGTATTGAAGAAGAAGCCGTGGCCTTCTACCCAATTCTTGTTCCTGTCTTTTTAGCCTTAGGTTATGATTCTATTGTCTGTGTTGGTGCCATATTCCTTGCCGCATCAATGGGTACAGCCTTCTCTACAATCAATCCATTCTCCGTTGTTATTGCCTCAAACGCGGCAGGGATTCCATTTACTGAAGGGATGGGATTTCGCACACTGGGACTTATTCTTGGTGGAACCTGTGTAATAGCCTATATGTATTGGTACTGTAAAAAACTGCGTGCTAATCCTGAATTTTCTTATACCTATGACGATCGCCAAACCTTCTATGATCTCTATATGAAAGATATTGATCCGAATGCAACCGTTGAATTTACCTTTAGAAGAAAACTGATTCTGATTCTATTTAGTGGCGCCTTTCCTCTCATGGTATGGGGTGTGATGTTTGGGGGCTGGTGGTTCCCTCAAATGGCGGCTTCCTTCCTAGCCATTACCATCATTATTATGTTTATCAGTGGATTGCCTGAAAAAGATGTCGTAAATGGATTTACTCATGGTGCTTCTGAATTAGTCGGCGTCGCATTGATTATCGGGCTCGCTCGAGCAGTTAATATCATTCTAGAGCAAGGAATGATTTCTGACACTATTCTCGATTATATGACTCATCTTGTTGGTGGAATGAATGGTGGTGTCTTTATTATTGGTCAGCTCATTGTCTTCATTTTCTTAGGATTGGTTGTACCTTCCTCTTCAGGCCTTGCCGTACTCGCTATGCCAATTATGGCACCGCTGGCTGATACTGTTGGCATTCCAAGAGATATCGTGGTATCGGCTTACAACTGGGGACAATATATTATGTTATTCCTTGCGCCAACAGGATTGGTCCTTGTCACGCTACAAATGCTTGGTATTCCATTCAATAAATGGCTGAAATTTGTCATGCCAATCGTGGGCGGTCAATTTGTTATCTCATCGATACTTCTCCTCATTCAAGTATTTATGTATGCACAATAAGCAATCAAATAAAAAGCCACGCAATCTTGCGTGGCTTCTTTTTATCATCTGATGTTATTTGACAAACTCATCAAACTCTAACTCATAATCATCACCATCTCTGGTGTATTTGATATAACGTGGAAATTGTTCACCTGAGAATTTCTTCACCATAATATCCTTATTACCTGTTTTAAATGAATAAGTGATTTCAGTGACAGTTTGCTTGTTATATTGGATCTGTTTTTCCACTTTCTTCACATTCACATTTTCCATTGGGTAAAGTTTTTTACCATTTGTAATTTGGAAACTGGTTGGCAATTTATCGTAATAGCTCAACTGAAATGCCATGGTGAATAAGTCAAAAGTCGGTAATGTTAACGGTTCGGTTTCTAACCCATTTTTCACTTTACCGTATTCAATGGTTGTTGGTGAAATTTTAGAAATGGCATAAGGCTTACCATTACGCACATCTTGATAATTCACCATTTTAAATTGACTCGCAGTTTGTGAACCACGAGAAGTAAACACAATATTGTACAACGGAACATTAATTTTTGCATTGACTGAATACTGTGAACCATCAGCCTTAAAATGCACGTACGCAGGCATTAAATAATTCGAACTGTATTTAATATTATAATCTACCGCAGACCATGCTGTTGGCACATAAGCAATTAATGCAGCAAAAAGGATTTTAAATAACTTCATTGGTTGTCCTTATATATAAAAATAGGTTGCCCTTTAGAGTATCACAGCGAGAAGAAGTTCCCCATTAAAAAACCATCTTATCCGCAGACAAGATGGTTTTCATTTATATTAGCTTAATGGGAGATTATAAAACTGCACCCGCCATTAAGAAACCGAATAATACAGATAAGCTGATTGCAATCACACCTGGCACTAAGAATGGGTGGTTGAATACATATTTACCGATACGAGTTGAACCAGTGTCATCCATTTCTACTGCCGCAATTAAGGTTGGGTAAGTAGGAAGGATAAATAATGCTGATACTGCGGCAAATGCTGCAATCGCGGCTTCCGGAGAAACACCTAATAAAATTGCAGTTGGATATAATGCTTTTGCAGTTGCAGCTTGTGAGTAAAGTAAGGTACTCGCAAAGAACAAGATTACCGCTAAACTCCAAGGATATTGTTGTAAAAACTCAGCTGATACCGCTTTGATTTGATCGATATGACCTTCAACGAAGGTATTACCTAACCATGCTACGCCAAGCACACAAATTACTGCTGACATACCTGATTTAAAGGTTGCTGCATTGGTAATTTTTGCGGTATCCACTTTACATGCCATAGTGATAATGGCTGCAGTTGAAAGCATAAAAGAGATAATGGCGTTATCACGAGAAAGAATTGGGTTTTGAATTAAACCAACTGTTTTACTGATTGCAGTTGCATAAAGCATGACCACTAAAATCGCGATAAGGAAAATTGCAACAGAACGTTTTGCATAAGGTTTGATCTCAATTTGCATTTCACCACGCATAGTAATTAAACCTTTTGCTAGACGATCTTGGTAAACTTCATCATCTTTCAAATCTTTACCAAGGAAGTTACAAATCACCGCAGTAATCATACATGCTGCGTAAGTAGTTGGGATCCAAATACCTAATAATTGTAAGTAACTTAAACCGAAGTTTTTCTCTAATTCAGCAGAAAGGAATACCACCGCAGCAGAAATTGGAGACGCTGTAATCGCAATTTGTGAAGCGATAACCGCAATAGAAAGTGGACGTGAAGGACGGATACCTTGTTCTTTTGCTACTTCAGCAATCACTGGAAGTGTTGAGAATGCTGTGTGACCAGTACCGGCAAGTACAGTCATAAAGTAAGTCACAGTTGGCGCAAGGAAGGTAATGTATTTTGGATTTTTACGTAGAATTTTTTCAGCTACTTTTACTAAGAAATCCATACCGCCCGCAACTTGCATTGCCGCAATTGCCATGATTACAGACATGATAACTGAAATTACATCAAACGGAATGGCACCCGGTTTTAAGCCAAGCAGTGAAAGTGCCACAACACCCATACCCCCCATGAAACCGATACCAATACCGCCTAATCTAGCCCCTAGGTAAATAAAGAGTAGGACGACTAAAAGTTGAGCCCAAATCATAATATTTTCTCCATATTAATTTTAAAAATAATTCCGGAACATATATTAACAACAAACTAGTGCATTATCTATATTTATTACTTGAATTAGTCTATTTTATCCGAAAGTGCGGTTGAAATTTGATTCAAATTCTGACCGCACTTTCAATGACTTTCCTAGAAATCCTCAAAGTATTGTTGAATCACTTTTGGATCTTTTGTTTGTGTTAAGGCTAATTGCAATAACACACGTGCTTTTTGCGGATTCAATGTACCTGAAGCCACAAAACCATATTTAGAATCATCTACTTCAGCATCACGCGTTGTGTAACCGGTTGGCACACGAGATGAACGTACCACCACAACACCATCTTTCGCCGCTTTTTCTAAACGTTCTAAATGGGCTGCATTCACGTTACCATTACCCACACCTGCAGAAACAATACCTTGATAACCCGCATCCAATAATGAATTTAACGGCTCAATTGGTGCATTAGAATAAGCATAAACAATGCCTACTTTCGGTAAACTGTCTAATTTATCTACGTTAAATGGTGTGTTTACAGTGTGTTTGCTTTCAGGTGAGCGTTCGTAATCCACTTTACTGTTATGGATATAACCCAAGGTACCATAGTTTGGAGAATGGAACGTTTGCACCGCAGTGGTACTCATTTTGGTCACATCACGAGCACCTAATACTTCACCATTCATCGCCACTAATACGCCACGACCTGATGATTTTTTATCGGTTGCCACGACGACAGCGTTATAAAGGTTTAACGGACCATCCGCACTTTTTTCTGTTGCAGGGCGCATCGCACCGACTAATACAATTGGTTTTTCACATTTCGCGGTAAGATCTAAGAAATAAGCGGTTTCTTCCATGGTATCGGTACCATGAGTAATCACGAAACCATCAGTATCTTTACATTGTGCATTAATCGCTTTCGCTAATTTTAACCACACATCATCGCTCATGTCCTGTGAACCAATTTTCACAATTTGCTCACCTTTTACATTTGCCAGTTGCTTAATTTCAGGCACTGCATCAATTAATGCGTCAACATTGAGTTGCCCAGCTTTATAAGCAGAAGAAACTGCGGTTTCACCGCTTCCGGCAATCGTGCCGCCCGTTGCTAAAATTGTAATATTCGGTAGTTCCGCAGCTTGTGCGACCGAAAAACCGAATCCGAGCATCATAAGTGCCGTTAATTTTTTTAATTTCATGCGCGTCTCCTTTCACGTTTAATCATCTAAGTTTGGCTATTCTCTACTTAATTAGGCGTAGAATAAACACAAAGATAGTATATTTATGATCCCGATCACATTTTTATCGATCCGATTGTATAAGCTTTCGCCAACATTGCGTTTCCTTGATAATTTTTTTGAAAGATAACTAAAGTGCGGTTATACTTAAAGCCTTATTTCATCTGAAGATAATCTCTTATTCATTATCAAAATTAAGTTGAGAACAACATGCAAGAATTTATGCCTCAAGCAATTGAATTTGCTCAAAAACACACTTTTTTAACGATCGCATGGTTTGCTGTCCTTTTTATGACACTTTTCACCTTTTTTAAAAGTGCGACACAAAAATATCGCGTCATCACCAATCCTGAAGCCGTTCGCTTAATGAATGACGAAGAAGCCGTGGTGATTGATTTACGCCCTATTGATGAATTCCAACGCGGCCATATCATTGGTAGCGTAAACTTGCTTCCAACTGAAATTAAAAATCAAAATGTAGGCAAAATTGAACATCACAAAGAAAAACCGCTTATCATTGTGGATGTTAACGGTGTTTCTTCTGCTACGTCCGCAGAACTTTTAACCAAACAAGGCTTTGAAAAAGTTTATGTCTTAAAAGACGGTTTAGCGGCTTGGGCGGGTGCAAATTTACCATTAGTAAAAAAACATAAGTAAGGATCCTCTATGTCTGAACAAAATCAACAACCTGAAGTAGCGGCTGAAGAACAAGAAGCGGTACTTCAAATTCAACGTATTTATGTAAAAGATGTTTCTTTTGAAGCGCCAAATCTTCCTCATATTTTCCACCAAGAATGGAAACCAAAACTTGGCTTCGACTTAAGCACTGAAGCCGTTCAGGTAGGTGAAGATTTATACGAAGTCACGTTAAACATCAACGTAGAAACCACCATGGAAGACTCTGGTGATGTGGCGTTTATTTGTGAAGTGAAACAAGCTGGCGTATTTACAATCAGCGGTTTAGAAGATGTTCAAATGGCACACTGCTTAACATCTCAATGCCCAAATATGCTTTTCCCTTATGCACGTGAATTGATTTCTAACTTAGTGAATCGTGGTACATTCCCGGCATTAAATCTTTCTCCGGTAAACTTCGATGCGTTGTTCATTGATTACATGAACAAGCAGCAAGCAGCAGCCGAAGCGGAAGAAAATCAGGAAACCCAACATTAATTGTGATGAGGGCAGGCGATATCGCCTGCCCTTTTATTTTAAAGGTGATTGAAATGAACGCATCCCAATCTCCAATTACCATTCTTGGTTGCGGTTCTTATGGAACAGCGCTCGCTATCTCATTTTCTCGCAATGGTTCTCCAACCTATCTTTGGGGGCACAATCCCGATCACATTCATCAAATGCAACAGGAACGTCAAAATCGCCGTTTTCTGCCTGATATTGAATTTCCAGAAAGTTTGCATTTAGAATTAGATTTGAAAACTGCGCTTGATCAAGCTAAAGACATTTTAATTGTGGTGCCAAGCCATGCTTTTGGTGAAATTCTGTTAAAAATTCGACCGCACTTAAAACCTGATCATCGTTTAATTTGGGCAACCAAAGGATTAGAACGCAACACAGGCCGATTACTACAAGAAGTAGTGGAAGAAACCTTAGGTAAAGGAATTCCGACAGCAGTGCTTTCAGGTCCCACTTTTGCGAAAGAATTGGCTCAAGGTTTGCCTACGGCGATTACCCTTGCCTCTCGTAATGAAAAATTTGCCTTAGAATTTCAAGCTCGGATTCATTGCAGTCAGCATTTTCGGGTGTATGTAAACCAAGATATGATCGGCGTTCAATTAGGTGGCGCCATTAAAAACGTAATTGCGATTGGTGCAGGTATTTCAGATGGTATGGGATTTGGTGCCAATGCCAGAACAGCATTGATTACCCGTGGGATTGCGGAAATTACTCGCTTAGGCGTATCCATGGGGGCTAATACGCAAACCTTTATGGGTATGTCTGGTTTAGGGGATTTAGTGCTCACTTGTACCGATAACCAATCCCGTAATCGTCGGTTTGGTTTAATGCTTGGTAAAGGTACCGATAGCCAACAAGCCATGGATGAAATTGGTCAAGTGGTAGAAGGTTTTTATAACACCAAAGAAACCTATTTATTAGCGCAACGACAAGGCGTCGAAATGCCGATTACAGAACAAATTTACCAAATGCTCTTTTGTGGTAAAAGTGCACAAGAAGTCTCACTGAGCTTATTGGGTCGTGAACGAAAAGGCGAATAAGGAGAAAAAATGACGTTAGAAGTATGGCAACACATTCGCCAAGAGGCAAAAGAATTAGCAGAATGCGAACCAATGCTCGCCAGCTTTTTCCATTCCACCATTTTAAAACATCAAAATCTTGGCAGTGCCTTGAGTTATTTACTAGCGAATAAACTGGCTAACCCGATCATGCCGGCAATTTCGCTGCGTGAAATTATTGAAGAAGCCTATCAGGCCGAGCCAAATATCATTGATTGTGCTGCTTGTGATATTAAAGCCGTGCGCCACCGCGATCCTGCCGTGGAATTATGGTCTACCCCATTGCTTTATTTAAAAGGTTTTCACGCCATTCAGAGCTATCGCATTACCCATTATTTGTGGAACCAAAATCGAAAAGCACTCGCACTTTATTTACAAAATCAAATTTCAGTAGCTTTCGATGTGG
The DNA here is from genome assembly GCA_018369675.1 of Parahaemophilus parainfluenzae. Classification (GTDB taxonomy): domain Bacteria; phylum Pseudomonadota; class Gammaproteobacteria; order Enterobacterales; family Pasteurellaceae; genus Haemophilus_D; species Haemophilus_D parainfluenzae_AC. The sequence continues at coordinate 9,065 of JAGZBU010000020.1, forward strand.
ATATTCACCCTGCCGCCAAAATTGGGCACGGCATTATGTTTGACCATGCTACCGGTATTGTCGTGGGCGAAACTTCGGTAATTGAAAATGATGTGTCTATCTTGCAAGGCGTCACCCTGGGTGGTACAGGTAAAGAATCCGGCGATCGCCATCCAAAAGTACGAGAAGGTGTGATGATTGGGGCGGGCGCAAAAATTCTCGGCAATATCGAAGTAGGCAAATATGCCAAAATCGGCGCCAATTCTGTTGTACTCCAGCCTGTGCCTGAATATGCCACAGCAGCAGGTGTGCCTGCTCGTATTGTCGGCAAAGACAAAGCGGCAAAACCAGCTTTTGAAATGAATCAATATTTTATTGATGATGATATAAATTTGAATATTTAAGACCAAAATATGATTAACAAAGACACCCAACTTTGCATGTCTCTTTCTGGCAGACCGGGCAATTTTGGCACAACATTCCATAACTATCTGTATCAAAAATTAGGGCTTAATTTTATCTATAAAGCCTTTACCACCACAGATATTGAAAGCGCAGTCAAGGGCATTCGTGCACTTGGTATTCGAGGCTGTGCTGTTTCGATGCCATTTAAAGAAAGCTGTATGCCATTTTTAGATGAAATCTCTTCTTCTGCACAAGCCATTCAGTCTGTGAATACCATTGTGAATGATCGAGGTTTTCTTCGCGCTTACAACACAGACTATATTGCCATTGTTAAACTTATCAAAGAATATCAATTAGATAAAAAGAGTCGTGTGATTGTACGAGGCAGTGGTGGTATGGCTAAAGCGGTCGTTGCGGCCTTTAAAAACAGCGGACTTGAGCATCTGAAGATTTTTGCTCGAAATGAAAAAACAGGTAAAAATTTAGCCGCACTTTATGGCTATGAATATATCCCATCTTTAGACAATCAATCGGCAGACATTTTAGTCAACGTTACGCCAATTGGGATGAAAGGTGGAAAAGAAGAATTTGATCTTGCCTTTCCTGAAAATCTCATTCAACAAGCTCAAACCGCTTTTGATGTGGTGGCGATTCCTGCTGAAACACCGTTTATCCAATTTGCTCAACAGCAAGGCAAACAAACCATTTCTGGTGCAGAAGTAATTGTGCTACAAGCTGTCGAACAATTTGAGCTCTACACAGGTATTAGACCTGATGACCAATTAATCGCTGAAGCGGCTGCTTTTGCTAGGGCAAATAGTTAAGGTTCAATAAAAAAGGCGTTTTGAATTAAAACGCCTTTTTTGTTTATTGCATATTAAGAATTTTTTGCAAGCCACGGTGAGATAAATAGCAGAAAATAAAACACATCACCGCGCCACACATGATGGTATAGAATCCACTACTCCAACCAAATTTATCTACAACAAAACCAAACAATGTTGTACCAAATGTGGAGCCAACGATATAACTCATAAATCCACGTAACCCTACTGCAGATCCTAATGCAAAACTAGGAATAACTTCCATTGCTTGTACTGCAACCATAGATTGAGGAATATAGACCAAACACCCAACTATTGCAGAGAATAAAATAATGGCAAAAATAGATTCTGAGTTCATGTAGCCGAATACACAGAAGAAAACAATCGTCATACAAATCATTGGTAAATACATAATTTTTCCACGGAAAAATTTATCAATTAACCATCCAGCAATGAGCGTTGATGGAATAGCTGCCCATTCAAAAATCATAAATGCAGCGCCCATATCTGTTTTAGTAAGACCTTTTTCTTTAAGAAGATAAAGCGGAATCCAGGTTAACATACCAAAACGAACCATATAGGTGAAAATATCAACACCAACGAGATACCAAGAATTAGGGTTTTTAACGACAAATTTATAAAAAATTTGGAATGCAGTCATGTTTTCTGGCTTTTCAGATAAATGACCTTTTAATTTTGTATTAACCGTTTCTTCGTTATACATTTCCTCAACAGTTGGCAATCCTTCTTCAGCAGGACGGCGTTTCACAAAAAATAACACAAGGAAAACACCAATTAAGGCAATGATACTCGGTACAACATAAGTAGAAATTTCCCATTGTTCAGAACCGAGATAAGCAAGACTAGCACCTACAATAGGAGCCACAATACCACCACCTAAATTATGTGATACATTCCAAGTTGTACTTGCTCGCCCACGTTGGCTACGTGGATACCAATATCCAACTGTAATAATTGAAGGACCTACCCCCATTCCCTGGAATACCCCTAATAAAATGACTAATCCTACGAATAAATAGAAGCTTGTTGAGAACCCCATCATAATATTAATAAGAATACAAAGAAGAAGCCCTAAAGCCATAAAGTAGCGAGGATTAGCTTTATCTGCCAAGATACTCATTGCGCCTTTACTACACCCATATGTAATCAGCAAAGAGGATGTCAGTAAACCAATTTGCGTCTTAGAAAGCTCTAATTTTTCTGCCAGATAAGGAGTGGATAGAACGAAGTTATTACGGACAATGTAGTAACACATGTAACCAATAAAAACACCGATAAGAGAATGAAGCTGATATTTTAAATATTTACTTTTGATTTCAGTTGAATAACTACTATTCATACCATTCATTCTTGATGAAAGATTTGTTGTACTGCTCATAATGAATCCTTTCTAGTAAAGATAACGCTTAGAATTTTAATGAAAAAGGAGACTAAATTTTGTGACGTACATCACATTTTTGTAGCATTTTGAGAAAAATTTGAATATTGAGATAAAAATATTTTCAGAGGTGAGCGGGATTCACTTGTTTTAATATGATGAAAAAAATAAAGGCGTTTTAATTAAAACGCCTTTTAAACATTACGCTAACAATTTTCTTGCTGCTTCCACCACCACAGACACTGCTTTTTCTTCCGTATCTTTCATGGTGGCTTCATTTGGAATTTCTTGTTGTGTACGGTTTACAATCACACCAGCTACCATACCTGCTCGTAAGCCAAGGGCATTACACATCGTAAATAATGTGGCTGATTCCATCTCATAGTTCATCACATTGAGATCTTGCCATTGTTTTAACAAGCCTTGGTAATCACGATATACTTTACCACTGTAGGTATCGTAACGTTCTTGACCTGGATAGAAGGTATCTGAAGAGGCTGTAATTCCTACAAATGGCTCAATACCTTTTTCTTTAGCTGCATTGTAAAGTGCAGTGGTACATTCAAAATTTGCCACTGCTGGATATTCAATTGGCGCAAAGTGACGGCTTGCACCATCAAGACGAACCGCACCCGTTGTGACAAGTACATCACCTACATTGATATGTGGTTGAATCGCACCTGTTGTACCAATACGTAAGAATGTACGCACGCCAAGCTGAGCCAGCTCTTCCACACAGATAGACGTAGAAGGGCCACCAATACCGGTTGAACACACCACCACCGGTTGACCATTTAAATAGCCCAACCAAGACGTGTATTCACGTGTACTTGCAAGAAACTCAGGATTATCAAGTTTTTTAGCAATACGTTCGCTACGTGCTGGATCCCCTGGCACGATAGCTAATGTGGCACCTTTCAGTTGTGCTTTAGTCAAGTTTAAGTGAAATACATCAGACATAATAATCTCCTTTTTATCATTCTTGCCGCAAAGTGCGGTCAAATTTTCATTATTTTTTCAATGCGCCTAAGATACCACGCATGATTTGTTTGGTCACTTCATTACGAATATTGCGACCGACTGATTTTGCCACGCTATTCACAATTTGTTCTGTCGGAGAAAGTTTATCCCCGCGTTTTTGTGTTCCAAAAATCATACGACTTAAGCTACCGAATAAACCGCTTTCTTCCTCTTGCTGCGCTTGTTCAGCTTGTTTTTGTTGTACTGCCGCTAAATCCGCTTGCGCATTTAACACTTCGAAAGCCGACTCATTATCCACGTAATCTTTATAGAAGGCATAAAGCTCATCGTCTTTCACCCACGCTGCTCGCTCTTCTTCAGTAATCGGCGCTAGTTGGCTTTTCGGCGGGTAAACATACGCCACTTCAACCGGCGTTGGCATGCCTTTTTCATCTAAGAATGAAATCAATGCTTGGCCTACACCTAAAGTTGAAATGGTTTCTACCACATTGACAGCAGGATTTGAACGGAACGTTTCCGCTGCAGATTTCACTGCTTTTTGATCGCGTGGAGTGAAAGCTCGCAATGCGTGTTGTACACGGTTACCCAATTGGCCTAACACGGTATCCGGTAAATCTAATGGGTTTTGGGTTACAAAATAAATCCCCACACCTTTAGAACGAATCAAGCGAACCACTTGTTCCACTTTGTCCACCAACACACTCGGTGCACCATCAAAAAGTAAGTGCGCTTCATCGAAGAACATCACAAATTTTGGTTTATCTGGATCGCCCACTTCTGGTAATTGCTCAAATAATTCAGACATCAACCAAAGCAAGAATGCGCTATACATTCTTGGGGAATTAATTAATTTTTCAGAATTTAAAACATTGATCACACCACGACCATCACGGGTTTGTAACCAGTCTTCAAGATTTAATGCCGGCTCACCAAAAAGATTGGTCGCCCCTTCATTTTCAAGTGTCAGTAAAGCACGTTGAATCGCCCCTACACTCGCGGCTGAAACATTACCGTATTCTACTTGGAAGGTTTTTGCATTCTCTGCCACAAATTTAAGCATTGCACGCAAGTCTTTCAGATCGATAAGCAATAAACCTCTATCATCAGCCACACGGAATACAAGGTTTAATAAGCCTTCTTGGGTTGCATTTAAATTTAATAAACGGGAAAGTAATAATGGTCCCATTTCAGAAATCGTGGTACGAAGTGGGATGCCTGTTTCACCGAATACATCCCAAAATGACACAGGATAGCCATTTAAATAACTCTCGCCACCTAAATCAAATTGCTCAATGCGTTCCGCCACTTTGCCACTGAATGTGCCTGCTTTGACTAAACCAGACAAATCGCCTTTTACATCCACTAAAAAGACCGGCACGCCATCATCACTGAACGCTTCCGCCATTTTACGTAGTGTGACAGTTTTCCCCGTTCCTGTCGCCCCTGCGATCAGGCCATGACGGTTTGCCATTTTAGCGGTAATGCCAAGGGTTTGACCTTGTTCGGTACGCGCGAGAGAATATTGCATAAAGATTCCTTTGTTTTGTTAGTTTTATTTAAACGAATAATAAGGAAAAAACGAAGTGCGGTCAAAATTTAAGTGATTTTACGGTATAATTTCTCAAAACTAACTCAAAGCAGGAAAAATAGATGTCAAACGCAAAAATTCTTATTATTAAAACAGGATTGATCGAAACCTTAACATTCCCTGATGGTAGCTCATATGAAAGTGCTATCCGTAAAAAACCGGTACCCATGGTAAAAGTGCACACGCTGGGTGCAGAAGGTAACGATGTGGGTTTAAAAGCCCATCACGGTGGTGTTGATAAAGCCTTGTTTTTTATGTCTGATGTGTCTTTCCCTGCTTTAAACGCGCTACTTGGTGAAAAGTTTGATTTTTACGGTAGTGCGATTTATGGTGAAAACTTTGTGGTATCCGGCTTACATGAAGATAATGTCTGCATAGGCGATCGTTACAAAATTGGCACGACTCTTTTAGAAGTGTCTCAACCACGTAAACCTTGCGAGCGTTTATCTCATAATACCAAGAATGAGAATACAAGAGAGGTAATTCGTCAGTCAGGCTGGACAGGTTGGTATGTTCGCGTGATCGAAGAAGGTGAAATTCATCAAGGCGATGAACTCATCTTGCAACATCGTCCTTATCCAGAATGGACAATTCGTCGTTTAAACACACTACTTTCTGCTCCTTCAAGTGTCGCAGAATTAGAAGAAGCCTTAGCCATCGAGGAATTAGCGCCAGCGTTTAAACGTTCTGTTAACTCACAATTACGTAATTTACAGCAGGCGGCCTAAAATGTCGGCTAAAACGACCGCACTTTGTCCGTGCCAATCTTCGCTTTCTTATGAAGATTGTTGCAGACGCTTTCATTCAGGCAATATGTTTCCAGAAACAGCGGAACAACTCATGCGTTCCCGCTATTCAGCGTTTGTGCTTAAAAATATTCCTTATATCGTGCAAACCACTGTGCCAAGCCAACAAACCTTATTAGATGAAAAAGCCCTGCAAGATTGGGCGGATGAAACGCAATGGCTCGGTTTAGATATTGTCAAAGCAGAAACCTTAACCAAAACACAAAGTGCGGTTGAATTTAAAGCACATTTTCAAGGCAGCGAACAGCCACAAGTGCATCACGAATATTCTCTTTTTGTAAAAATTGATGGTCGTTGGTATTTTGTTGATCCCACTGTGCCGCTCCCAAGCAATAAACAGCCTTGTGTTTGTGGCTCAGGGAAGAAATTTAAACATTGTTGCGGAGGCTTGCTCTAATGACATTAACGTCTTTTCTCGCATTATTTTGGCAGCGTTCTCAAGAAAATAAATTAACGCAAGCCGCCGGTTCACTCACCTACAGCACCATGCTCGCTATCGTGCCATTAATTATGGTGGTGTTTTCAATTTTCTCTGCTTTTCCCGTTTTTAACGAAGTAACTGGCGCATTGAAAGAATTCATCTTCACCAATTTTGCTCCTTCCGCGAGTGATGTTGTGGGACAATATATTGATGAATTCGTCCATAATTCAAAGAAAATGAGCGCCGTGGGGATTGTGAGTTTGATTTTAGTGGCATTAATGCTGATTAACTCTATTGACCGTACACTCAATGGCATTTGGAAAGACACTAGTAATCGCCCAATTTTTACGTCATTTGCTATTTATTGGCTCATTTTAACGCTGGGTCCGCTTTTAATCGGTACTAGCATTGCGGCAAGTTCCTATGTCAAAGCCATGTTCGAGCAATCGGAAACGCTCTCTTTTGGTTTAAAACTCCTCAGCTTTGTGCCATTTCTTTCTACTTGGTTTATTTTCACGCTCATTTATATGGTCGTGCCAAATAAGAAAGTGAGCATCAAGCATTCTGCAGCAGGTGCATTAATTGCGGCAATTTTCTTTACTTTAGGGAAACAAGCCTTTACTTGGTACATCACTACCTTCCCATCTTATCAATTAATTTATGGCGCCATGGCGACGTTGCCGATCATGTTATTGTGGATTCAAATCAGCTGGACAGTGGTGTTATTCGGCGCACAATTAGCTGCAGTACTTGCAGAAGAGCGGTCAATGGATCAAACGAATTTAGAGGAAGTAAAATGATTGCGTTAATTCAGCGTGTTACGCAGGCTAAAGTGGAAGTTGAAGGTCAAATTGTGGGGCAAATCGGCAAAGGATTATTAGTTTTATTAGGCGTGGAAAAAGAAGATGACCAAGCCAAAGCGGATAAACTCGCCGAGAAAGTATTAAACTACCGTATTTTCAGTGATGAAAATGACAAAATGAATTTAAACGTACAGCAAATCGGTGGTGAAGTGCTTGTGGTATCCCAATTTACTTTAGCTGCAGACACACAAAAAGGCTTACGACCAAGTTTCTCAAAAGGTGCCGCTCCAGCATTGGCTAATGAATTGTATGGCTATTTTTCGCAAAAATGTGCAGAAAAAGTCACTGTTGCCAACGGACAATTTGCAGCAGATATGCAAGTGAGCCTCACCAATGATGGCCCAGTTACATTTTGGTTAAATGTCTGAATAAAGAGAAAAATCGCTATTTTTTTCAAAGCAAAGGAAACTCTTCCTTTGATCGCATTGTCGTATTAACGCTCAAATGCATATAACAATTTCAAATCCCATCCATAATTGCGTTGGTAATCCACTTATTTTATGGGTAAACTAGGGCGGTTTGATGTGGACCTTCTTAAAGTTTAGCTTGTAATAAAATGAAAAAAATTTCGTTAAAAATAACCGCACTTTTGCTTGGATGGATGAGTTTTTCAGCCCTTGCAGAACAAACCGTAGATATTGAGATCCGCGGTATTAAGGGTGAACGCGCCATTCGCAATACTGACATGAATGTCAATCTCATTGATAAAGGCGAGATGGATGGCTCAGATCGGTATAAACAATTAGTTTCAGATGCTGTCGATAAAGGCCTTCGAGTCTTTGGTTATTATGGTTCTTCCGTGACCTTTGAATTGAAAAAACGTAAAGGTCAACGAGATTTACTTATTGCGAATGTCACCCCGGGTGAGCCAAGTAAAATTGCAGGAACAGACGTTGAAATTACAGGCGAAGCGGCAGAAGACGAAAACTTCACGGCACTCCGTAAAAACTTGCCAAAACAAGGTGAGTTAGTTGAGCATCAAAAATACGATGATTATAAAAGCAGCATTTCAAACCTTGCGCTAGCTCGTGGTTATCTTGACGGAAAATTCCAAATTTCTCGCTTAGAAATCAGCCCAGAAACGCATGAAGCATGGTGGCGTATGCTATTTGATAGTGGCGTACGTTATCATTATGGCAATATCACCTTCAACCATTCCCAAATTCGCGAAGATTATTTGCAAAACATGCTCAACATCAAATCGGGCGATCCTTATTTAGTCAGTGATTTATCTGAATTAACCAATAATTTTTCTTCCACCAACTGGTTTAGCTCCGTACTTTTACAACCGCATGTCCGCGAAGAAGAGAAATTAGTCGATATCGAACTTTTACTTTATCCACGTAAGAAAAACTCAATGGAGCTTGGGGTCGGTTTTGCGACTGATACAGGCCCTCATGTCCAAATTGGTTGGACAAAACCTTGGATCAATAGCCGAGGCCATAGTTTCCGTACCAATCTTTACGTCTCTGCGCCAAAGCAAAACTTTGAAGCCACCTATAAAATGCCATTGTTGAAAAATCCATTAAATTATTATTATGAATTTTCAACCGGTTATGAAAAAGAAAATAAAAACGATACGGATACCAAAGCCCTCACTTTCGCTGCATTACGTTATTGGAATAATAGCGAGGGTTGGCAATATTTTGCAGGTCTTCGTGTCCGTTATGACAGCTACACACAAGCTGATTTCACCGATAAAACCTTCCTGGTTTATCCAACTGGGGGCTTTAACCGTACCCGTTTAAGAGGTGGCCAATTCCCAACATGGGGAGATACCCAAAAAATCACAGTTGATTTAGGGAATAAGCTTTGGATGTCCGAGGCCAATTTCTTTAAAGTACAAGCTTCTACCGCCTGGATTCGTACTTATGCAGAAAATCACCGTTTTATTACCCGTGCAGAAATTGGTTATTTAAATACCGCGGATATTCGTAAAATTCCACCTGCATTACGTTTCTTTGCGGGGGGCGATCGCAGTGTGCGAGGTTATGGCTATAAGAAAATTTCACCGAAAAATAAAGACGGGAAATTAGTCGGCGGCTCTCGCTTAGTAACAGGTAGCCTTGAATATCAATATCAAGTTTACCCTAACTGGTGGGGTGCCGTGTTTGCAGATACAGGCTTGGCGGCTAACTCTTATAAAGCCACTGAGTTGCGTTATGGTGCGGGTGTCGGTGTACGTTGGGCATCGCCAATTGGCGCCATCAAATTTGATATTGCAACGCCAATTCGAGATAAAGATAACAGCAAAAACATTCAATTTTACATTGGCTTAGGGGCTGAAATTTAGGGTATGACTATGTCTGAACAAGAAAAACAACCAGATAACCAAACCACACAACCCGTTAAAAAGAAAAAGACCTGCCGTAAAATTTTATGTGTCGGAAGTGCGGTCATTTTTGTCCCTGTTTTAGGCTTAGTCACAGCACTTTCTTTTGATAGTGGACAACGTGCACTTATTCAACTCGCCGATAAAATGCTCGATAGCTTATCTATTGAGCAAGTCAGCGGTGGCTTACAAGATGGTTTAGTCTTAGAAAATTTACGTTTTCAAACAACCGGCGTAGATGTGGCGCTCCCTAAAACGCGATTACAACTGAATTTAGCTCGTTTACTTTCGGGTGATATTATTGTTGATGATCTCAGCTTAACGCAGCCGAAAATTGCCATTGATACCAGTGTAATGCCACCTTCTGAAGAGAAACAAACGGAAAGTGGTCCAATGGAAAAAATCCATTTACCGGTTTCTGTGCTAGTGAAAAATGTGGCGATTACTGACTTTGATATGAAACTCGATCAAAGCAATATTACGTTTTCGTCTTTTCAAAGTGCGATCAGTTTAAACAATGAATCTGGCCTTACCCTTGAGCCCACCACGCTTTCAGACGTGCTTTTCTCAACGGTCTCCCAAACTCAACCGAATCCCCCTCAGCCCGAGCAAAAAGAACCCGCTAAACCCGTTGATTGGGCGCAAATTGAGCAAACACTCACACCGGCTTTTTTAGGTAATTTAAATGCGGTGAACTTGCCTTTTGATATGCACATTCCAAGTTTTTTGGGTACAAACTGGCAATATCAATCGCTCAATGAAAAAGGCGAAGAAATCCAAAAAATCACTGTGCCTAAAGTGGAATTGCAAGCAGATGCCACCGATCATTTAGTGAAATTACAAAAACTCGACATTGACAGCTCTCTTGGTACACTTTCTAGCCAAGGGCAACTCCAGCTCAATGACGATTTTCCAGTTGATCTCACATTAAAATCTGATCTCCAGGCATTTAAATCAAAAGACAAAACCATTCTTCCTGCCAGCAAAGTTGATCTCAATGTATCGGGCTCCTTGAAAAAAACGACCGCATTTTCGTTAACCACACAGGGGGTGCTTGATGCCACCTTAACAGGTGATGTGAAACTGGCTGAAGATAAAATGCCATTAAATCTGCAATTAAAAGCGAAAAAAGGTCAATATGCTTTTACAGACAGCCTAGCGCCGCTCAAAATTAACGATGTCGATATCAAACTCACGGGCGATTTATTGAATTATCACGCAGAAGTTGTTGGTGGCGTTGAGGGTATGGATCATATCCCTCATACTCACGTTGATTTAAATGCAGACGGTAAACTCTACGAAGTCACCATCAACGAATTAAAACTTGCTGCCCTAGATGGTACGGCACGTTTAACGGGTTCATCAAACTGGAAAGATGGCGCGCAATGGGATGTGACCGCTGATTTAAACAAAATGAACATTCGCCCTTATGTGCCAGCCATGCCAGCCGTATTATCAGGCAAAGTGAGCTCACAAGGTTCCGCTGATTCCAATCATTGGAAAGTGGATGTGCCTACCGTGGATTTAACCGGTAGTCTTTCCTCTCGCACATTAAGCTTAAAAGGTAGTGTCTTTTTAAGTAATGAAACCTTATTAAACATTCCTGATCTATTGCTGAACTATGGCGATAACCGCATTGCAGCAAAAGGTACATTAGGTGATAAATCAAACCTAGATTTAGATATCAACGCACCAAGCTTACGTGGTCTGTGGCAAGATTTAGCGGGCTCAGTCGTTGGTAAAGCACAGATTTTAGGGAAGCTTACTGCGCCAAGCATTAATACCGATTTAACGGCACAAGGCTTGCACTTCCAAGGATTAGACTTATCCAAAGCCTTAATTAAAGGTAATGTTGTGAGTGAACCGCAAGTGAAAGGTGAACTTACCGTCAAAGCGGAAAACTTCCGCTATGGCGATAGCATCAAATTGCATAATATTGATTTGAATGCATCGGGTGATGAAAAACATCATACGCTCACCTTAAAATCAAAAGGTGAACCCGTTGCAGCTGATTTGCAAATCGCGGGGAATTTTGACCGCACTTCTCAGCAATGGAAAGGTAATTTAAGCCAAGTAAGCCTTAACTCACCTATCGGCGATTTTAAAGTGAATCAAACTATTCCGGTGACTTATGACAATAAAAAAATCCAAGCCACCATTGGTTCACACTGCTGGATTAACCAAGACTTAGATCTGTGTTTCCCTCAACAATTTACAGCAGGGAAAAACGGCGAAGTCCCTTTTGAGCTTAAACGTATTAATTTAGATTTAGTGAATAAATTGATGGAACAAGATACACTCAAAGGCCAGTTACAAAGCCGAGGTAAAGTGGCATGGTTCACGGATAAACCATTACAACTAAATGTGGCAGTGGAAGGAAATAACATTGGTGTGGCACAAAAATTAGACTACCGCACCTTTAAGCTGGATATTCCTAAATTAAGTGTGAATGCCGATATTCAAAATAACAATTTAACCTTGAAATCTGACATTAACGTTCAAAATCAAGGTCGAATCGGCACAGACTTAAAAATTCATGATTTAAGTAAAGGTCGTCAATTAGGCGGTACCTTTACCATTGAAGGTTTACGCTTATCCTTAGCCAATCAACTTTTCTCTAGCGGTGAAAGCATAGATGGTGAAGTGGTCTCACGCTTAAGTTTCGGTGGTAATTTAGAAAAACCATTATTAAACGGTAATTTTGATATCCGCAATGTGAAAACAAAACTGAAAAGCCTGCCTTTTGATGTAACTGATGGTCAAGTGGCAATCCGCTTTAATGGTACATCTTCAACCTTAAATGGCCATGTTCAAACACCAGATAGCAAACTCAACATAAACGGACAAGCTAACTGGGCTCACATGGATAACTGGACGGCAGAAGTCAGAGCGCAAGCAGATAATTTCAAAGTCGATATTCCATCTATGGCGAAATTAAAAGTCAGCCCAAATGTGGTTGTCAAAGCGTCACCAAAACTCTTAGATTTGAGTGGTAATGTGGATATCCCTTGGGCAAGAATTGCCATTGAAAGCTTACCAGACAATGCTGAACCGGTGAGTGAAGACGAAGTCATTTTAAATGGCCCAAGAAAAAGTAAAGAAGAACTCATTAATCGCCAATTTGCTTCAGAAACCAAATCGGGCATGCAAATTCAATCTGATTTAAAAATTAAAATCGGTGATGATGTGCATTTAGATGCCTATGGTTTAAAAACCAATTTGAACGGCTTACTTTCTGTAAAACAGGATAAAGGCAAATTAGGTTTATTCGGTCAAATTAACCTGAAAAATGGTCGTTATGCTTCTTTTGGACAGGATTTATTAATTCGTAAAGGACAAATCAGCTTCGCCGGTTTACCTTCACAACCGATGTTAAATATTGAAGCGATTCGTAACCCAGAAGCCATGGAAGACAATAAGGTCACTGCTGGGGTAAAAGTGATTGGTATGGCATCTAGCCCACAAGTCACGATTTTCTCTGATCCAGCGAAATCTCAAGACCAGGCACTTTCTTATTTATTAACCGGTCGCTCATTAGAAAACAGTGGTGAAGCAGGCTCTAGCGGTTCTGTGGGTGCGGCATTACTTGGCTTAGGTTTAGCGAAAAGTGGTAAAGTGGTCGGCGGTATTGGCGAAGCCTTTGGTATTCAAGACTTAAACTTAGGCACAGCCGGTGTTGGGGATAGCTCCAAAGTACAAGTTAGTGGTAATATTGGTAAACGCTTACAAGTGAAATACGGCGTAGGATTGTTTGATGGCTTAGCCGAAGTGACCTTGCGTTACCGCTTAATGCCGCAACTTTATTTCCAATCGGTTTCCAGTACAAACCAAGTTTTTGATTTATTGTATCAATTTGAATTTTAGGAAAGGACATGCATAACGACAAGCAACTGGCTCAACTCGCAGAACCTCATCATCGAGGTGAGGCCCGGGAGATTGCCGCCATTGATTTAGGCTCAAACAGCTTCCACATGATTGTGGCGCGCATTATCAATGGCTCAATTCAGGTGCTTTCTCGTTTAAAACAAAAAGTGAGGCTCGCCGACGGGCTCGATGAGCACAATGTATTAAGCCAAGAAGCGATTGAACGCGGTGTAAATTGCCTTGCACTTTTTGCTGAGCGCTTACAAGGTTTTGCCCCAGAAGATGTAAATGTCGTAGGCACTTATACCTTACGAAGAGCGGTCAATAATGACGAATTTTTACGTCAGGCTGCCGCTGTTTTTCCTTATCCCATTAATATCATTAGCGGTCAAACTGAAGCCAAAACCATTTATGCGGGTGTTTGCCACACTCAACCCGAAAGCGGACGTAAACTGGTCATCGATATTGGTGGTGGCTCGACCGAAATGATCATCGGTGATGATTTCACCCCTTTAGTGGCGGAAAGTCGCCACATGGGCTGCGTCAGCTTTGCCAAAAAATTCTTCCCGAATGGACAAATTTCCAAAGAAAACTTCGAGCAAGCTCGCCAAAGTGCGGTCAATAAAATTGAAGATTTAAGCTGGGAATATCGCAAGCTCGGGTGGCAATCAGTGTTAGGCTCATCGGGCACCATCAAAACCGTCTATCAAGTGATTACCGCAACCCTTGATCCTAACGGCATCATCACGGCTGAACGCTTACAAAATTTAATCGAGCGAACCTTACAAGCTTCCCATTTTGAAGAGCTCAATATTGCAGGATTAAACCCTGATCGCGTGGATGTATTTGTGCCAGGATTAGCCATTTTAAGCGCAGTTTTTGACGTTTTTGGCTTAGAAAATATGCGCTATTCTGACGGCGCTTTGCGTGAAGGGGTGATTTACAGCTTAGAAAAAAACTTCCAAGTTTCAGACATCCGTACACGTACTGCATTAGGACTTGCCGAACAATTTAACTTAGATTTAGTGCAAGCCGATCGCGTGGCCAATAGTGCGAAAACCTTAATTGACCAATACACCCATTGGCAAAAACCGCATCTTGCTGATGAAATGAAAAACCTGCTGATTTGGGCAGCGCGTTTATTGGAAGTTGGCATTGTCATAAATCATCGCAATGTGCAAAAACATTCCGCTTATATTCTGCAAAATATGGAATTACCGGGCTTTGATCGCGAGCAACAACGCTTATTGGTGAATTTAGTTCGTTATCATACGGGCGCATTTAAAAAGAATGATTTACCGATTTTTGCTCGTTATGCGGATGAAGATGTCCTTGTTTTACTGCTTCTTTTACGCATTTCGGTAATTTTAAATAAATCTCGCCAAGCAACAGATAGCACGGATAAAATTAATCTCAGAATTGACCGCTCTTTACAGACTTGGGAACTGACCTTTGAGAAACATTATTTGGATAATAATCCATTAGTGTGGAATGAATTGCGCTTAGAAAGCAATTTACTCAAAGATTTAGAACTCAGTTTGATTTTTAACTGATAGAATAGGGGCTTTCATGCCCTTATTTTTTATCTTGCTCCAATAGCAAGCTATAAATATTGGCTAAATAATAGCTCTGCTCGGCTTCGGGAATTTCTTGCGGAATAAAAGAAAGCAAATCGTGGTGTATTTCCAAAACATCAGGGAAAATGACCGCACTTTGCATTTCATCATAAAAAGGTTGATGGAGCGGAGAAACGCAACCGCCTCGTTTTAAGCGAGCAAGGCTGTTGGCAATATGCAATAAGAGTGTGATGACGGTCGGAATCGACACATCAATGCGCCAATGATGCTCTAGGCGACTTTGCAAAGTCAGAATAATATCAATAACGTCCTGATCAATCTGACCGCGAATTTTCCAACGGGTTAATTGTTTGAGTAACGACATAACATTCCTTTTTAAGATAGGATAACTTTACCGCTATTTCATAAAATTACCAGTGCACAGATCACAAAATTGAAACAAAGTGAAAAAATTTACAAACTAGGAAAGCAATAAATGATAGATAACAGACTTTTTGAAAAATATGATGGCCTGATTTTTGATATGGATGGCACCTTAATCGACACCATGCCAGTACACGCCAGAGCCTGGAATATGGTGGGGGAACAATTTGGTTATCGTTTTAACAGCCAAATTATGTATGATTTAGGTGGCGCAACCGTGAGCACTATCGCCTCCGCCATTATGCAAGATGCCGGTATGCCACAAGAACGTTTAAATGAAGTGATACAAGCAAAACGCAAACTTTCTTATGAATTGATTCCAACAGAATCAAAATTACTCCCAACCTTTGATGTGGTGCGTCATTACTATCAACAAAAGCCAATTGCGCTTGGCTCTGGTTCAAACCGCCAAATCATTGATATGTTGATGCAAAAATTAGATATCAAACATTACTTTAACGCCATTGTCAGTGCTGATGATGTGAAAGAACATAAACCGCATCCAGAAACCTTTTTACGCTGCGCAGAACTGGCAAAAGCCGAACCATCACGTTGCATCGTCTTTGAAGATGCCGATCTCGGCGTAAAAGCAGGATTAAATGCAGGGATGGATGTGTTTGATGTCAGAACGCGTGAGATTATTAGAGCCTAATGTGGGACATTTTCTCTTTCAGCTTTTTGGCTGATTTTTGGCAAACCCATGGCTTGTGGTTGATGTTTTTCAGCGCTTTCTTAAGTGCCACCATCTTGCCGGGTAATTCAGAAATTGTGTTTGTCTCCCTTGCTGCGCCAAAAGTATTGGTCGGGTCATTATTAAGTGCGGATATTTTTTGGCTTGTTTTTCTGGCAACCGCAGGCAATACACTTGGCAGCCTCACCACTTATTGGATTGGTCGATGGTTTCCGAAAATTGACAGCAAAAATGACCGCACTTTATGGGCAATAAACAAAATACAACGCTACGGTGCCATCACTTTATTATTGAGCTGGTTGCCTATTATCGGGGATGTATTTTGTGCGGTAGCCGGTTGGCTTCGATTGAATTGGCTAAGTTGTTTGATTTTTATGACGATTGGAAAAGGACTGCGTTATATTGCCCTGCTCTTTTTCAGTTTACCTTTCGTGTCATAGCCGTGAATAGCCTTTGTGCATAACCTGGTTGTGGGCTAGAATAAAGACGAATTAATATTCAACAGATAAAAAAACGCCCCTTATCAAGTAAGGGGCAAATAACCTAAGGAACCAATTTTATTAAAACAACTGCAAGTTGCTTGTTTTATAAGACCGACGCTAAAAAGAAAAGTTCAAAGAAATTGTAAAAAAATGTAAAAAAATTTACAAAAACTTGCAATTAATTTACAAATCACTGATTTTCAAGGAAATAAATATGCCATTACTCGACAGTTTTAAAGTGGATCACACCCGTATGAACGCACCTGCCGTGCGTGTAGCCAAAACGATGCGTACCCCAAAGGGCGATGACATCACTGTTTTTGATCTTCGTTTTTGCATTCCAAACAAAGAAATTCTCCCACCAAAAGGGATTCACACCCTTGAGCATTTATTTGCGGGCTTCATGCGTGACCATTTAAACAATGACAATGTAGAAATCATCGATATTTCCCCAATGGGCTGTCGCACAGGTTTTTACATGTCATTAATCGGCACTCCAAACGAGCAACAAGTGGCTGATGCATGGTTAGCTTCCATGAAAGATATTTTAACCGTGCAAGATCAAAACCAAATTCCAGAATTGAACGAATACCAATGCGGAACTTACACCGAGCATTCTTTAGAAGAAGCACATGAAATTGCTAAAAATGTGATTGCTCGCGGTGTAGGGATTAATAAAAATGACGATTTAGCACTTGATGAATCTTTCTTAAAATAAGGACACAACATGACAACCCTAGGTACAGCATTAACCCCGAATGCTATTAAAGTGATGATGCTTGGCTCTGGTGAACTGGGCAAAGAGGTGGTGATTGAATTACAACGTTTAGGCGTGGAAGTGATTGCCGTCGATCGTTATGAAAACGCCCCAGCACAACAAGTGGCACATCGTGCTTATACGATTTCCATGCTAGATGGTGCAGCACTCAAAGCCTTAGTGGAAAAAGAGCGCCCAGATTACATTGTGCCGGAAGTGGAAGCCATCGCGACTGATACGCTAGTGGAATTAGAACAAGCGGGTTTTAATGTTGTTCCTACCGCCAAAGCCACCAAACTTACGATGAATCGCGAAGGCATTCGCCGTTTAGCCGCTGAAGAGCTTAAATTACCAACCTCACCTTATCAATTTGTCGATAACTTTGCTGACTTCCAAAGTGCGGTTGAAAAAATCGGTATTCCTTGCGTGGTAAAACCGATTATGTCTTCTTCCGGCCACGGTCAAAGTATTTTAAGATCCAAAGACGACTTACAAAAAGCCTGGGATTACGCGCAACAAGGTGGTCGCGCAGGCGCAGGACGCGTGATTGTGGAAGGGTTTGTTAAATTCGATTATGAAATCACTTTACTCACCGTTCGCCATATCAACGGCACCAGCTTCTTAGCACCAATCGGCCATCGCCAAGAAGATGGTGACTATCGCGAATCTTGGCAACCACAAGCCATGTCTGATGCAGCCTTGAAAAAAGCCCAAGATGTTGCCGAGAAAATTACCACTGCATTAGGTGGTCGTGGTATTTTCGGGGTGGAAATGTTTGTATGTGGTGATGAGGTTATCTTCAATGAAGTTTCCCCTCGCCCACACGATACCGGCATGGTAACGCTAATTTCTCAAGAATTATCCGAGTTCGCCTTACACGCCCGTGCGATTTTAGGCTTACCGATTCCGGAAATCACCCTTATTAGCCCATCCGCTTCAAAAGCCATTGTGGTGGAAGGCCAATCGAAAAACGTGCAATTTGGCAATATCGCCGAAGTATTGGCTGAACCACACACCAATATTCGCATTTTCGGCAAAGGCGAAGTCAATGGTCATCGCCGTTTAGGTGTCTTACTCGCTCGTGATATTTCTGTGGAAAAAGCATTGAAAAAGGTAGAGCGCGCTTACGCGAAGTTGGATGTGAAATTATAAGGTTTGTTTAACATAAGCATCGTTGAAAACAACGAAAAGTGCGGTCATTTTTTGAGAGGTTTTAAAACCCTTTGAAAATTGACCGCACTTTTAACTGCGTTAATTAAATCGCTTTCTTAATTAGTACAAGCTTAGACGCTTTCACCATTTATTTTTTTAGAGAAACACTGCTGCTCCTTGCTAATCAGGATAGCGCTCATTAAAATCGTAAAGACTATCTAGAAAATCATCAAAATTATTTGCCACAGGTAAAATAAGCCATTTTCCTATTTCATCGTTATATTCATCATGAATAACTAAAGAGATCTTTGGTTCTGATGTTGTGGGGCAATCTCTATAATCAAAACATAACCAGTTTCCTTCAGATGTATGAGCAAATGAATACACATTTTCATATCCATCTTCATCTGAATAAATAAATTGATTGTAAATATTCTCATATTGGGAATTAAACCCATCAAATCCAAATGATGCTAAAGATTCTCGTTCATGATAGGGATCATAGAAATTAAAAGTATCTTGTTCAAACTTAGGATTATTATACCTAGTCATTAATTCTTTATAAGTATTTGAAAGAGTAATGTTAAATATAGATTCAAATTTCAATATATTATTTATATCTCCTTTTCCATCAAAAGACCAAATATCAATATTTCTAAACTTTTCTTTAACGTCCTTCACTTAATGCTCCAACGATGGCGCGCGTTTCCCAACGCGAGCCTAAACATCAATTTCATTTGATTCAGATTTTCACTATTTTTATGAATAATTTCAGTTTGTTTATTTTTAGTTAGATATAAGCACACCTCAGTAGACCTGAGATATTGAGTACCTCATTTAATAAACAATGTTATTTGAGAAAGCTCCTTTAACTCATTAAATTCAAAATGAACATACTTATTATTAATACTATACCTAATCCAATTATCAGAATAAGCTTCAGGCTTTCCAAATTTCACAATTAGATCATTTTGAGTAAATTTATTATCTAACTCCAAAAAAAGCTGTTCTAAAAAAGGGTACTCATAATACTCATTGTTATATTTATTTACATAAAAAAATATAGATTCCCAAAACTCACCATCATTATTATTTTTAGAAAAAACAAAGTCAACTCCTCTTTTAAAAAAGTGAAAATAAGTATGTTGAATATTATCGCATTCAAAATACTCCACTTCAAAATCCGTAGCCACAATAGAAATAGCTTTTAATATTAAGTTACTACCTTGTTTTTCACCCAAAGCATTTAAAAAAATATTTATATCACCCACAAATTTTTTCATTTAATTCCTCTACTTTTATTTCTTATAATAATTTCATTTATTGCCTCTTCAACCGCCAAAGAATCATAACCTTTATCTATTAAAGATTTTCTCATATGATTAATATCACCATCATTTAAAATACAAAAGTGCGGTCAAAATCGCTTGTGTTTTTGACCGCACTTTAATGCTTATTTCTGATTTATCTACCAAACAGCGAAGCCCAAAATCCTTTTTTATTTTCAACTTTCTTTTGCTTCGCTTCTTCCATTCTTTGTTTGACATAATTTACCCAAACTTGATGGGG
>JAGZBU010000021.1:0-28805 GCA_018369675.1 Parahaemophilus parainfluenzae
ACCTGACCCCATACCGAACTCAGAAGTGAAACGCCGATGCGCCGATGGTAGTGTGGGGCTTCCCCATGTGAGAGTAGGACACCGCCAGGTAGTGAATGTAGAACCCCAAGCTGAATGGCTTGGGGTTTTTGTTTTTAGATTTGATTTAAATGAAGTAAAAGTGCGGTCAAAATCAGAATAGTTTTATTAAAGATGTTTAAATCTTTTAATGAGAAAATATAGGTGGAATGGTACAATCACCAAAATTTTTATAGGATAAATAACACAAATGGCTCGAAAAAAGAAAAGTCGTAAAATTAGCGATATTATGCCAATTCGTAAATCGGACAAGAAACCTGAAGCACCGAAGCTATCAGGTAAGAAATTAACACGTTATGAATTAGACGCTAAGGCAAGAGAAGATAAGAAAAAACGTAAACATAAAGGTTTAGCATCCGGTTCTCGTCATAGTAACGCTGAGCAAAATAAACATAATCAAGTCGTTGAACAAAAAGATCCGCGTATTGGTAGCCGTAAAAAGGTTCCACTGATTGTTGAATTTGTGAATAAGCCTGAGAAAGGGATGACAATTCCAGCAGTCAAAGAACCGAAAAAACTTGCACCTGAAATTGAGTTAGAACGTTTAGAAAATAATGAAATTCTAAATGAATTATTGGATGCCTTAGATGAAGGCAAAACGATTAGTAAAGCTGATCAACAATTTGTGGATGAATGCTTAGATCGTATTGCTCAATTAATGGAAGAATTAGGTATTCAAGATGAAGAAGAGACAGAGGATGACCTCTATCGAACCTTCGAGAAAATTGATATCAACCAATTCAGATAATTGTCATGTGGCTGATCATTTTAAGTATTATTGCTTTGGGAATTATTGCTGGCGTATCATTTTATGCTTTCAACTTACTGAGGAAGTTACGCGAGCAAAACACTCTCATTAAACAGGCTAAAATAGCGCGTACAAAACGCCTAAAAGAGAGTATGGTAATTATCGCTAAAGCGATGCAAAATGGAGATTGCAACCATTCAGAAGGGGTGATTCGTTTATCAATGCTTTTACTCCCTTTTGGACAATCTTTGCAGCCATATCAAGCGATGTATGCACTTTATAATATTGTGAAAGAAATGCCTACGCATGAAGCTCGGAAAGCATTGTTAAAAAAAGAAAGAATGAAACTCGATCTTGAGCGAGAAAGTGCAGAAGCAAAATTTGAAGAAGAAATTATGTTGGAGTTACGTCAGTTTTTAAATGACGTAGATAAATTTGGGGAAGCTTAATGTCTGAAATTATTTGGGATCTTGCGTTAATTCAAAAATATAACCAATCAGGACCTCGTTATACATCTTATCCAACTGCATTAGAATTTAATGAAAGTTACACAAATGAAGATTTTATTGCAGCGGCTAATCGTTATCCGGAAAGACCACTTTCCCTTTACGTACACATTCCGTTTTGTCACAAACTTTGTTACTTTTGTGGCTGTAATAAGGTAATTACTCGTCATCAACATAAGGCGGATATTTATCTTGATTATCTTGAAAAAGAAATCAAAGCGCGTTCAGAATTATTCAAAAATCGTGTTGCGACTCAAGTGCATTGGGGCGGCGGTACACCGACTTATTTGACAGAAGAGCAATCAGCTCGTTTGATGAAGATGCTTAAAGATCATTTTACGATTGCGGATAATGCAGAAGTTAGTATTGAAATGGACCCACGCGAAATTGAGCTAGACATGCTTGATCATTTACGCAATATTGGTTTTAACCGAATTAGCATGGGTGTACAAGATTTCAATAAAGCGGTTCAAAAAGCGGTAAATCGTGAACAAGATGAAGAGTTTGTGAATGCGTTACTTGTTCGTGCTCGTGAGTTAGGTTTCCAATCGACTAACCTTGATTTAATTTATGGATTGCCACTTCAAAATGTGGAAAGCTTTATGTTTACATTACATAAAGTGATTGAATTGAATCCAGATCGTTTAAGTATCTTTAACTATGCTCATTTACCAAGTCGATTTGCGGGACAAGCAAAAATTAAAGAAGATCAATTACCGCCACCGGAAACTAAGTTAGAAATCTTACAGAAAACGATCGAAACCTTAGGTAATGCGGGTTATAAGTTTATCGGTATGGATCACTTTGCTAAACCAGATGATGAATTAGCGATTGCTCAAGAGAAAGGTGTCTTACACCGAAATTTCCAAGGCTATACTACTCAGGAAGAATGTGATTTGCTCGGTTTAGGTGTATCAGCCATTAGTTTATTAGGTGATACGTATGCTCAAAACCAAAAAGAATTAAAACATTACTATCATGATGTAGAAAATTCAGGAATTGCATTACATAAAGGTTTAGCGATGACAGAAGAGGATTGCCTACGCCGTGATGTGATTAAGCAGTTGATTTGTAACTTTAAGCTTGATTTTGCACCAATTGAAAAACAATATAATATTGATTTCAGAAAGCACTTTGCTGAAGATTTACAGTTATTAAAACCATTACTTGAAGATGGATTAATTTCTGAAACGGAAACAGGCTTACAAGTTTCGCCTAAAGGTCGATTATTAATTCGTAATATTTGTTTATGCTTTGATACCTATTCAAGAGCTGCAGCAAAACGACAACAATTCTCTCGAATTATTTAGTCATATAAAAAACGGTCAAGACTTATATCTTGACCGTTTTTCTTTTTATTTATTTTGCAATACTTTCTAGTGCCCATAATTCGCTGAGATTTTCTCTGCGACGAATTAAATGAGCTTTGTTTCCATCCACTAACACTTCAGCCGTGCGTGGGCGAGAATTGTAGTTTGAGGACATACTTGCACCATAAGCTCCTGCAGAACGTTGAGCAATATAATCCCCTTCAGCAATAGCGAGCTCACGCTGTTTACCTAGGAAGTCAGAGGTTTCGCATACTGGGCCAACAACATCATAAATGGCTTTTTCACGCCCTAAAGTGCGGTCAATTTCAATGATGTTCATATAGGCTTCATAGAGTGCCGGGCGAATCATATCGTTCATGCCGGTATCGGTAATTGCGAAGTTTCGGCTTTCATTACTTTTTAAGTATTGAACTTTAGCCACTAAAATCCCCGCATTCGCCGTGATCGCTCGACCCGGTTCTAGAATAATTTCGAGATCTTCATAATCTTTTAATTTATTCAGTAGCGCCATCGCATAATCACTTGGATGAGGTGGCGTTTCATCAGTATAAGTTACGCCTAACCCACCACCGAGATCTAAGTGTTTTAATGTGATGCCATCTTCTTTTAATTGTTCCATTAAACGAATGAGGCGATCAGTTGCATCTAAGAAAGGTTGTAATTCAGTAAGCTGAGAGCCAATATGGCAATCCATACCCGTAATTTTTACATGAGGTAAGGTTGCAGCTAATTTATAGACTTCACGTGCTTCATCTACGCTCACACCAAATTTGTTTTCCTTTAATCCCGTAGAAATGTAAGGGTGTGTATGGGCATCGACATCGGGGTTTACACGTAAAGAAATCGGGGCTACTTTGCCCATTTCCCCCGCAATCTGATTGATGTGATATAGTTCCGCAATAGATTCCACATTAAAACAACGAATGCCTACTTCTAACGCTCGCATAATTTCTGTGCGAGATTTTGCCACGCCAGAAAAGACAACTTTTGATGCTTCTCCGCCTGCTGCTAATACGCGTTCTAATTCGCCCTGCGAAACGATATCAAAACCAGAACCTAATTTTGCCATGACATTCAATATTCCAATATTAGAATTGGCTTTAACGGCATAACAAATTAAGTGTGGATGCTTTCCTAAAGCAGAATCAAAGGCATGCCAATGGCGTTCAAGTGTGGCACGAGAATAAATATAAAGCGGTGTGCCGAATTCTTCAGCGAGTTGTTTGACGGGCAAATCTTCAACATAAAGTTGCTTGTTTTTATATTGGAAAAAATCCATGACGAATCCTTTAAGTGCGGTCAGTTTTTATTGTGTGTTTTGTGTGTTTTGGGGCTGTTCTTTTTCAGGAAAATATAATGGCCCCTTTACACCACAACCTGTAGCTAAAGTACAGAATGAACTGAGTAATAAAATAGAAAGTAATTTTTTCATTTTTCAATCTCTCTAATAAGTAAAATCTGCCTTTGCCAACGAGGCGAAAGGCTTTATAATTCACGGCATTCTATCAGATTTAATCGGAAAATTTTATGAATGTTGCAGAATTTCACCAAAATATTGAACAGGTTTGGCAAAAAATTGAAGAAGCGTTAGAGAATCAAGATTGTGATGTGGATTGCGAAACGCAAGGTTCGGTATTTACCATTACATTTGATGATCGTTCACAAATTGTTATCAATAAGCAAGAACCACTTCTTGAACTTTGGCTTGCGAGCCGTTTGGGTGGATTCCATTTTGCCTATAAAAATAATGATTGGGTGGCAAATGATGGCAAACGCTTTTGGGATTGTTTAACCGAGGCGGTTGCTGCTCACGGAGAAACGGTAACATTCTAATGGCCGAACTCGCGGAACATACCCCGCAAAAAACAGATTTAAAAACGACCGCACTTAATACGTTGCGGTCTGTTTTTGGTTACCAATCTTTCCGCAAAGGGCAGGAAGAAGTGATTCACGCTGCGTTAAGCGGTCAGGATGCCTTAGTGGTGATGGCCACAGGAAATGGCAAATCCTTGTGTTATCAAATTCCAGCACTTTGTTTTCCTGGTCTCACATTAGTGATTTCACCTTTGATTTCTTTAATGAAAGATCAGGTGGATCAACTACAAGCAAACGGTATTGAAGCCGATTTTCTAAACTCTAGTCAGACGCCAGAACAACAACAGCAAGTTGAAAATAAGCTGATTTCAGGACAATTAAAATTATTATATGTTTCGCCTGAAAAAGTGATGACAAACAGCTTTTTTCAGCTGATTTCTTATGCCCAAATTTCCTTTATCGCTATTGATGAAGCACATTGTATTTCACAGTGGGGCCATGATTTCCGCCCTGAATATACTCAGCTAGGTGGCTTAAAAGCGGCTTTTCCAAATGCGCCGATTATGGCATTAACGGCAACAGCGGATTACGCGACAAGACAGGATATTCTCACTCATCTTAAATTAGACCATCCTCACAAATACATTGGCAGTTTTGACCGTCCGAATATTCGTTATACGTTGGAAGAAAAGTTTAAGCCAATGGAGCAGCTTACGCGTTTTGTTTTAGCTCAAAAAGGTAAAAGCGGCATTGTGTATTGCAATAGTCGTTCGAAGGTGGAACGTATAGCAGAAACTTTGCGAAATAAAGGTGTTTCGGCTGCGGCATATCATGCGGGAATGGAAACTGCACTGCGTGAACGCGTCCAGCAAGATTTTCAACGAGATAATGTACAAGTTGTGGTTGCGACGATTGCGTTTGGAATGGGCATTAATAAATCTAACGTACGTTTTGTTGCCCATTTTGATTTGCCGAGAAGCATTGAATCATATTATCAAGAAACTGGTCGTGCGGGACGAGATGATTTACCTGCGGAAGCGGTGCTTTTCTACGAGCCGGCTGATTATGCTTGGTTACAGAAAATTCTGCTAGAGAAACCAGAGACGCCACAACGTCAAATTGAGCAACATAAATTGGAAGCCATTGGTGAATTTGCCGAAAGTCAGACTTGTCGTCGTTTAGTGTTACTCAATTATTTTGGCGAACATCGTCAAACACCTTGTCAAAACTGCGATATTTGTCTTGACCCGCCAAAGAAATATGACGGTTTAATTGATGCACAAAAAGTGATGTCGACGATTTATCGTGTGGGGCAGTGTTTCGGTGTGCAATATGTGATTGCGGTATTGCGAGGGATGCATAATCAAAAAATTGTAGAACGCCAACATGATAAGTTAAGTGTTTATGGCATTGGTAAAGATAAAAGCAAAGAACATTGGCAATCCGTGATTCGCCAGCTTATCCACCTAGGTTTTATTCAACAAGTGATCGGTGAGTTTAATAGTGCAACGCTTCAGCTCACAGAAAGTGCACGCCCTGTTTTAAAAGGCGAAGTGCCGCTTGAATTAGCGATGCCGCGCATTTCATCCATTAATAAAATTGTGCATACATCCCATAAAAATACAGTGGCAAATTATGATAAAGATTTGTTTGCTCGTTTGCGTTTCTTACGGAAGCAGCTAGCGGATAAGGAAAATATTCCACCTTATATTGTCTTTAATGATGCGACATTGCAGGAAATGGCGCAATATATGCCAACAAGTAATATTGAAATGTTACAAATTAATGGAGTCGGGGCGATCAAATTAGAACGCTTTGGGCAGCCGTTTATGGCATTGATTCGAGAGCACAAAGCAATTTTAGAAAAGGCAGAAAAAGAATAAGTGCGGTCAAAAAACAGAAGATTTTTCGACCGCACTTTTTTCTAGCTGGCACTTACATCTTGTTCATCACGTAATTGACGGTCAAAGACTTGTGCACAATCATCGGTACCCGAACCATACCAAGTGGTATCACGCAATGCCACTTCACCTTTACGGTATTTTTCCACTTCGCTTTTCTTCACCAAATAACCCGTTACACGAATCAAATCGGTGTTTTTAAGATAAGTAGTGATATAACGGTAACCTTGTGCAAATGAACCATCGATAATATCAACAACGGCATCTAAATGATCCACATAGGTTTGGTCAAAGGCAAACAAATCTCCCGTACCTGATGGGAAGTATTTATGGAATGGTGCTGATTGTTTTAAATGAGCTAATAATGTTGGTTCTTCACCCACACGAATGCGATGTGCTGGCGCATTACGTTTATCTTCTTCATGATTGCTTGCACCCACTTGTGCATGTAATAAATAACGGTTGCTCGTGCGTTCAGCATACACGCCTTCATGGTTATCCGTGACTTCTTTTAATTTATCCATAATTAAGGTCGCAATTTCATCACCGCGTTGGCTTTTACCAAAGGTTTCGTTTAAGCCTTCTTGTTGTAGCAAGTGATTCGCTGCATCTGCAAGCCCTACAATGGCAAACATCCCCGTAAAATTAGTGCGTTTGATAAACCCTTCTTTTTCGAGGAATGAGGTATTGAAGAAGTTGCTTTCTTCCACTACAAATTTATGGCGTTTATCCATGGTGGAAAGTGCACATTTTGCTACACGAGGTAAAAGTTCGTTGACCATTTCATCCACGGTTTTACAGGCACGTGCAATGGTACCCAAACGTAGTCTGGTGAGGGTATAAGCACCGCCACATTCAGGCAGTGCGTTATAGCAGCTTGCAATACCATATTGTTCACCTAAGTCAGAAATGTAGTAAGCATCATTGGCAAAAGACGGTTTAGAAACTAATAAGCACGCTTTTGCCGCTAATTCTGCAAATTCACGACTTGTTTTGCTCTTATCGTAACGAATGGTCATATTGGGTGTTGGTGCTTCTAACTCAATCACCGCTTTTAAAATTAAACGCCCAGCTTTGGTGTCATAAGGCCCAATATTGGCATGACAGAATGAATCTGGCACAGTTTTATCCACATGATTTAAGAAACGTTTAATTTTGATGTAGTCTTGTTCTTCATCGGTAATAAACGGATCAAGTAGCATGTCTAAGCGCCCAATGTAAACTGGGAATGTGGTAATGGAGGGCACGTGGGAATATAAAATCAATAAGCCATCTAATGCTTCATCAAGATTTTTTGGTGCGGGTAATTCAAGAAATTCACAGCCTTTTTTAATATACACATTGTAATCCGGCAAAATGTAGCGGGGGCGATAAATCGCATAGCCTTCGTTTAAATCACAGATCATTTGATTTTGAAGGAATTGCCATTCTTCATCTGTGTAGCCTAATAATTCACGAGGATCAAATAATCGCTCGGCAATATTGCCTAAACACATGAGTTTTTGTTGATAGGTGAGTGTATTGGATTTTACGGTATCCAAAATATCTTGAAGAGATGCAAGCATAATAATGTCCTAATTTAAAAGGGTAGCCTATTTTAAGTCAGTGGCTGGATGATGACAATTTTGACAATGTGATCTACATCACATTTATGATATTTATCAGTCAATTCGGTTATATCATATGACGTTAAAATGTTTTGGTTTTATGGGGTTTCCCATTATGATGTAAGCGTTAAATATAAATGGGAATAATATGAAAAAAGCACGGGTGATTCCTCACACCAGTTGGGCCGCCAAATCGCTATGGTCAATCGAAGGTAAAACGATGTCGATGCTCTTATTTGCATTAGCAATACTGGGTATTGGAGATGGCTTGATTGTGCTTGCGAATTTAGGCTCTTCACCTTGGACAGTGCTTTCTCAAGGTGTGGCATTACAAGCTGATATCAGTATTGGTTGGGCATCGTTTGGAATTAGCTGTTTAGTGATGTTAGCTTGGATTCCCCTTAAGTTAAGATTTGGGCTTGGTACGATTTTGAATATTATCGTGATTGCTTTTTTTCTGGGTTTAACCGTGAAAATGATGCCAGAACCAACCGCACTTTTGAGCCGAATCTTATTCGGAGGAATAGGGCTTTTGCTTTATGGACTAGGAACAGCATTATATTTAACCTGTCATCAAGGCGCTGGTCCTCGAGATGGTTTAATGGTAGGACTTTGTCAACGATTTCATTTAAAAGTGGGGATTGTGAGAACAAGCCTTGAAGTGTCGGTTTGTGTGTTAGGTTATCTTCTCGGCGGCACAGTCGGAATAGGTACCGTTGTTTTTGCCGCCGCAATAGGTTGGATTGTGCAGTTATGTTTAAACTCAATTGCCCGTTTGCCACATCTTACGCACGAAGGGGATAATCTCCATTAAGGCATCATCAATCGAAATTAAGCCTAAATTCATTTCGTCTTTCCCTTTTGGCGGGCAGAAAGCAAGATGTTTATCTGCATCGTTAATTGGTTTCCAACGACGTGGCTGAGATGAGCGACTGTTTGGATAGAATCCGATTGTTGGCACATTGAATGCACTGCTTAAATGCAATGGTCCAGTAGAGCCCGCAATGAATAAATCTGCACAAGCCAGAGAATGTGCAAAATCAACCAATCCTTTATTCTTATCGTACACAACCACATTTGAGTGATCGATTTTTGCCGCTAACTCATGGGCTTTTTCACTTTCACCAGGTCCTGCCGTTAAGATAATCTGACAGTCAAATTCGTTTAATAAACCTTGTATCAATTGAGCATACTGTGTCAGAGAAAGGCTTGTTGCTGAACCACCTGTTCCGCTATGAACAAACACCCATTTTTTATCCGCCGATAAACCGAATTGTTCTTGAAGAAAAACACGTTGTTTTTTAACCGCACTTTCAGGAAGTGAAAGGTAAGGTGGTTTGGGTTCCACAATCGGCATGTTGTGTTTCTTTAAAAACGCCCGAGCTAGATCTTGATTGTATTCTGCCTCAGATTTTTCTGAACGTGAACGGCGTTGGGTTAAACGATGGTTATAAAGGATTTGCACCCATTTTGTTGCGGGCGCAAGACGATAAGGAATCCTACTTTTCCAGGCTAATTTACCGTTATGGGTATTGGAAAAGAAGCTAATCATGCCATCAAATTGCTGATCTTTGATTTCTTTAACAAGACGATTGAAATCCGCTTTGTCGTTCTTAGCACTATCAATAATGACATCATCTAAATAGGGACAAATTTGTGTAAGTGGTGCGGTATAAGCCGGCACAAGAGCGGTCAGTTTTAGCTCGGGATTTGAGGCTTTTAACATCGCAAAAGCCGGAAAGGCCTGAACAAAATCGCCCAGTTTATCGTTACGAATGACTAAAATTTTCATTATTCTGCCTTATGGTGTGTTCGTATTGCAGCATAAAACACAATCGTTAAGAAAAAGTAAAAAATAGTACCTGAATTATGTACCAAGAAACCTTGGCTTAAACCATAAATCATCACGGATAAAATATGGGCAACGCCTAACGTTGCAATCAGCTTGATCTCGTTATTCGTTGTTTTCAGATCCCTCATAAAGGCACGGAGAGGAATAAATAAAACAGCAAGCAAGGCAAGCAACCCAACAATTCCTCGTTTTGAGAGGTCATCTAAATATTGGTTATGGGCATGCGTAAATTGTCCAATGTCACCCGTGACAATTTTTTCTTTCGTATCTAACTTACGTTTTTCTGTCGCACCTTGGATGCCCCAACCAAATAAAGGTTTTTCTTTTGCCATTTCAAGTGCACTTTTCCACATTTCAAAACGAGCCCCAAGAGAAGTATTCCCATCATGGTTATCCAAGTAAAGTTGAATATCTTTTTGAGCAACATCAATGCGTTCCATAATGCGGTTATTTGGCATTTGACTAATGCCAATGCTTGCAATCACAATAATCCCAAAGAAAGTCAGGAAAAAACGTTTTGAAAGAGATTGGCGATAAATATAAAGGATAACAACAAGCAAGACAGGCAATGCCACCCATCCACCTCGAGCAGTAGAAAGCAAACTCCCTACGATGCCACATAAACCACCAATGACACTGAGCGTGGTTAATTTTACGTCTTTTTTCTGATGGGCATAGAGAGCAATAATTAGGCTAAAAATACCTAATGACATAGAAATGTCACCGCCTTGAATATGCATAATTCGAGGGTTCTGATCCGGATTGAGGTTTAAGATAAATTTATCATAAAGTGCTATACAGACGGCAATAACACCACCAAGCGGGATAGCGTAACTCAAAACACAGGTTTTGATAGGGTATTTTAATAATAGGAGAAAAACGGGAATTAAGAAAATAACACGACTTGCCGTGTCGAGGTCACGCATTTTTCCCCCATTAATACTGAGAGA
Source organism: Parahaemophilus parainfluenzae (assembly GCA_018369675.1). GTDB lineage: Bacteria > Pseudomonadota > Gammaproteobacteria > Enterobacterales > Pasteurellaceae > Haemophilus_D > Haemophilus_D parainfluenzae_AC. The sequence continues at coordinate 10,789 of JAGZBU010000021.1, forward strand.
AAGTACAAATGTAAGAAAATAAAAAAGGTAGCTGTAAATTAACCATTTATCAACTTTCGATAAGTTTAAAAGCGGTTTCTTGATTAAAGCATAAACGCTATAACCTAAACCGATTAACATCAGTAGAGCAGGCGCGGCATTATATCCTCCTTTGACAATAAATATTGAAAGAAAGAAAAGTGTGACCGCAAAGTTTATTATGGTGGCTAACCAATTTTGTTTCGTTATTTGCATAGATAAGAACCAACATTCTGGTTATGTAAAACTAAAAAACCGCACTAACAAAGTGCGGTTTCATTTTAGTCTATTTTTATGGATTATAAAACATCAACGCAGTTTAAGTCTTCGAAAGATTGCTCTAAGCGTTTAGACATTGATTCTTCCATTTTACGTAACCAAACACGTGGGTCGTAGTATTTTTTGTTTGGTGCATCAGGACCTTCAGGGTTACCTAATTGACCTTGAAGATAAGCTTCATTTGCTTTATAGAAGTTTAAGATACCATTCCATGCAGCCCATTGAGTATCAGTATCGATATTCATTTTGATTGCACCATAGCTAATTGCTTCGCGGATTTCTTCGCGGCTAGAACCTGAACCACCGTGGAAAACGAAGTTGATTGGTTTTGGTGGTAGATTGCGTTCTTTTGCAACGAACTCTTGTGATGCACCTAAAATAGATGGTTTTAATTTTACGTTACCTGGTTTATAAACACCGTGTACGTTACCGAATGCTGCAGCAACGGTAAAGTTAGGGCTTACTGGGTTTAATTGGTCGTAAACGTAAAGCACATCAGATGGTTGGGTATATAAACGAGATTCATCTACATCAGAGTTATCCACGCCATCTTCTTCACCACCGGTGATACCGATTTCAATTTCAAGGGTCATGCCTAATTTATCCATACGAGCAAGGTATTCACGGCAGATTGCCATGTTTTCTTCCATAGGCTCTTCAGATAAGTCAAGCATGTGAGAAGAGAATAATGGACGGCCCGTTTCTGCAAAGTGTTTCTCACCAGCTTCAAGTAAGCCATCGATCCATGGAAGTAATTTTTTCGCAGCATGGTCAGTATGAAGAATAACTGGCACACCGTATTCTTTGGCTAAAGTATGAACGTGTTTCGCTCCTGCGATTGCACCTAAAACGTCTGGACGTGCACCGCTTGTTGGTTTGATACCTTTACCTGCGTAGAAAGCTGCACCACCGTTTGAGAATTGGATAATTACTGGCGCTTTCACACGTGCAGCGGTTTCCAATACAGCATTTACGGAGTCAGAACCCACGCAGTTTACTGCTGGGATCGCGAAGTTGTTTGCTTTGGCATAAGCAAAGATTTTTTGAACATCTTCACCTGTTACTACGCCAGGTTTTACGATATCTAATAATTTAGCCATAGTTGTGTTTCCTTTTGTTTTGGAGGATTTATTCCTCCGTTTGAAGAATCAATATTTATCCCCTCTTTGCAGAGGGGATAGAAGCCATTTAATTAACCGTTTGCACGTTTTTCAAGAATTTCTACTGCAGGTAATACTTTACCTTCAACGAATTCTAAGAATGCGCCACCACCGGTAGAGATGTAAGAGATTTTATCTGCAATACCGAATAAATCGATAGCTGCTAAAGTATCACCACCACCTGCGATAGAGAATGCATCACTGTTTGCAATCGCGTGCGAAATGATTTCAGTACCTTTACGGAAGTTAGGGAATTCAAACACGCCAACTGGACCATTCCATAAAACGGTTTTTGCATTTTTGATGATTTCAGCTAATTGTTCAGCAGATTTGTCACCGATATCGAAGATAGATTCGTCATCTTTCACTTCGGTCACTGATTTTTCTGTTGCCGGAGCAGTTTCAGAGAATTCAGTACCTACACGTACATCAACTGGTACTGGAATGTCAGTGCTTGCTGCTAATTCTTTTGCTACAGGAATTAAATCTGCTTCATATAAAGATTTACCTACATTGTGACCCGCTGCTGCGATGAATGTGTTCGCAATACCACCGCCCACGATAATTTGGTCAGCAATTTTTGAAAGAGAGTTTAATACTTCTAATTTAGTTGAAACTTTAGAACCGCCTACGATCGCAACCATTGGGCGAGCAGGTTCTTTTAATGCTTTACCTAATGCGTCTAACTCAGCTGCTAATAATGGACCTGCACAAGCAACCGGTGCAAACTCCGCTACGCCGTAAGTTGATGCTTGCGCACGGTGAGCTGTACCGAATGCATCCATCACGAATACATCGCAAAGTGCGGCATATTTTTTACCTAATTCAGGATCGTTTTTCTTCTCACCTTTGTTTACACGTACGTTTTCTAAAACAACGATTTCGCCTTCTTTAACATCTACACCGTTTAAGTAGTCTTGAACTAAACGCACATTGAAACCTGCGTCTTTTAAGTAATCAACAACCGGTTGTAAAGAGTCTTCAGGTTTGAATTCACCTTCAGTTGGACGACCTAAGTGAGAGGTAACCATCACTTTTGCGCCTTTCTCTAAAGCCAGTTTTAACGTCGGGATAGTCGCACGAATACGCGCATCAGATGTCACTTTGCCATCTTTTACCGGTACGTTTAAGTCCGCGCGAATAAATACACGTTTACCTTTTAAATCTAAGTCGGTCATTTTGATTACTGACATAAGCTTTCCTCTTGGGTTAGTTAAAATTAAACTGGGACATTATACCTAGATCTTACTAGGTTGTAACGATGTAGATCAAATAAAAAAGCGAATTATGCTTATTTAGGGCAATCGATTACTTGCCATTGGCGGTCGTAGCAAATGAATAATTCATTATGGCTCGCGCCTAAATAAGCGCCTTTTAGTTGTGGATTATTCTGCTTCATCCATTGAAATAATTCTTTACGGCTTAATTGTTCGTTTGGCAAGGAGAGTGATTCAAATAATGCTTTCTCTTGTTTGAAATAAGCTTCAGCTGAATCAAAAGCGCAGCTACCATGTTTTTCCCATTCGCCTTGCAATAATTTTGCGCCTGGCGAGATTGAAAGGTAAGGCTCAAGAGTTTCAACTGGAAGCGGTGCTAAATCACCTTTACAAAAACGGGGATGATCAGTAACAGAGCGCGCATTGGCATTTTGTGGCCATAAGCCATGCACTACCCAGCCAAATTGATTTTTTGTACTACATTGATATTGCGCTGAATCGGGTAAATTATTGCCATATTGCGCACGTTGTTTTTCACAGAATGCTGGCGACCAAGATAAGGCCAACATATAGTAATCAACAGGGGCATTTTTATTTTGTCCAATGGCATCATCTCGCATGATGACATCATAATTTCCAAAATCTTTGGTATTTTTGACCGCACTTTGGCTTTGTTGTGGTGTAGTTGTTGGGGCCGGTTTAGTGTCTTTTTTGTGTTCAGTAAAATATTGCCAAATGCTAAATGCGGCAAGGGCAATAAGGGAAAGAGTAGAAACCTGTTTTTTCATAAAAATCCTGTTTAAATTTTGTCAATTTTGCTTTTGTCGGCTATAATTCGCCGCTTTCTCATATAAAGGAATGGTATGGCGTTACTGATCACAAACAAATGCACAAACTGCGATATGTGCCTCCCCGAATGCCCGAATGAAGCAATTTCAATCGGCGAGGAGATCTATGTGATCGATCCTGTACTTTGTACGGAATGTGTTGGTCATTATGACACGCCAACTTGCCAAAAAGTTTGCCCGATTACAAACTGCATCAAGCCAGATCCTGAGCATCAAGAAAGCGAAGAGCAGCTTTGGGAACGTTTTGTGATGATTCACCATTCGGATAAGTTGTAGAATTTACCTGATCTTTTTCTTTTCGTCCAATGACTATGAATAAAACAAAGCTAATTAAAATCGCCATCATTCTGATTTATCTGTTCAGTCCGATAGATATTTTGCCTGAAGCGGTGCTTGGTCCGTTAGGTTTAGTGGACGATGCGGCAGCCATTGCCTTATTAATTCGAATTTTATTGAAAAAATAAAAAGTTGAATAAAATCAACCGCACTTTGTTTTTCTCATTCTTGCAAAATCCCATCAATTTCTCTAAACTACGCATCGGAAATTTCTTTCCTCTTCATTTCACTTTAAACGCTACCCGTGAGTAGCAAAAGGGACCTCAATCATGACAAACGTCAATCAATATGGCTGGAAAGCCTTGATTGGATCAGCTGTCGGCTACGCGATGGATGGATTCGATCTTCTTATTCTTGGATTTATGCTTAGTGCCATTTCGGTCGATCTTAATTTAACTCCCGCACAATCTGGCTCATTAGTCACTTGGACACTTATTGGTGCCGTGGTGGGCGGTATTGTATTTGGTGCATTAAGCGATCGTTACGGGCGTGTACGCGTACTGACTTGGACAATTGTTCTCTTCGCTGTATTTACCGGTTTATGTGCAATCGCACAAGGCTATTGGGATTTATTAATTTATCGCACCATCGCGGGTATCGGTTTGGGCGGTGAATTTGGTATCGGTATGGCATTAGCCATTGAAGCGTGGCCAGCCAAACACCGTGCAAAAGCGGCTTCTTATGTGGCGTTAGGTTGGCAAGTGGGTGTGTTAGCCGCCGCGTTACTCACACCAGTATTGCTTCCACATATCGGCTGGCGTGGCATGTTCGTAGTGGGTATTTTCCCGGCATTTGTTGCTTGGTATTTACGAGTTCGCTTACATGAACCTGAAATTTTCTCGCAAAAACAGACCGAACTTTCAACCCAAAAAATATCAAAGCTGGAATCTTTCAAACTCTTAGTGAAAGATAATGCAACTACAAAAGTAAGCCTTGGTATAGTGGTTTTAACGTCTGTACAAAACTTTGGTTACTATGGCATTATGATTTGGATGCCAAACTTCTTATCTAAACAACTTGGCTTTAGTTTAACGAAATCGGGTTTATGGACGGCAGTCACCGTATGTGGCATGATGGCGGGGATTTGGATCTTTGGGCGTCTAGCCGATAGAGTAGGGCGTAAACCAAGTTTCTTATTATTCCAACTTGGAGCCGTGATCAGCATCATCATTTACTCTCAATTAACTGATTCAACTGCCATGTTGGTAGCAGGCGCATTCTTGGGGATGTTCGTAAACGGCATGATGGGTGGTTATGGGGCGTTAATGGCAGAAGCCTATCCAACAGAAGCACGTGCAACGGCACAAAATGTGTTGTTTAACTTAGGTCGTGCTGTTGGTGGTTTCGGACCGGTTGTTGTTGGCGCGATTGTATCTGCGTACTCATTCAGTATTGCGATTGCTTTCTTAGCAGTGATTTATGTGATCGACATGGTAGCGACGGTCTTCTTAGTACCAGAATTAAAAGGCAAAGAATTAAGCTAAGTGCGGTCAAAAAAATTAACATTTTTTGAAAACATCGGGGTTAAAGCCGATGTTTTTTTATTTGTGAAAAATCAGCCAATTTCAACCGCACTTTATGCTAAACTATGGGCAATTTTCCTAATTTTGAAGAGTTATCGTGTACGCCAAACGTTCAGTTTCTACCCGTATTGCTAAATATTTATTTGTGGTCATTATCTTCATGGGCATTATTAGCTCGTTGAGTTTACTCGTGATGGCAAGCAATAAATCGGATGCGGAAGCCATTAATATCTCCGGTTCTTTGCGTATGCAAAGTTATCGACTATTAACGGAAATGGAACGTTCGCCGGATACGGTTGAACAGAATTTAGTGCGTTATCAACGTAGCCTCAATGCAGAGGCCTTGCTTTCTGTGCAGAATCAGCTTTTTGCACCTTCAGGGGTGAGGGAATCCTATCAAAAAATTCTAAAACGCTGGGCAGTGATGTCTGATTTCGCTCGTGCACATCAAATCGAAAAATATCATGCTGAACTGAAAAGTTATGTACAAGATGTCGATGATTTCGTGTTGGAATTGCAACGCTTTGCTGAACAAAAATGGATTAGTGCGGTTTCTGTGCTATGTGTTTCAATGCTATTGATCCTTGCGATGGTGTCTTATGTCATTTGGTATATGAAGCGTGAAGTCGTGAAGCCTTTAGAGCTGATGACCAAAGCCAGTATGCAAGTGCAAATGGGGCAGTTTAAACATATCCAGCTTGATACAGAAAGTGGTAACGAGCTTGGTGTTTTGGCAAAAGTGTTTACGCAAATGTCATCGGAATTAGGGCGACTTTATTCACGTTTAGAAGATGCTGTTAATGAGAAAACGCAAAAGTTACGCCAAACTAACCGCTCTTTAACGACGCTTTATCAAAGCTCGCAGTTGCTTACGCCCACGAAGATTAATGATAAAATTCTCAGTCAAGTGCTCAATCATATTCGTGTCAGCGAACATTTACGCTACATTGAGTTAGAAATTTTCGGATCAGAACATTGGGAAATTTCTTTTGGTCAAAAAGATCCTAAACAATCACTTCAAGTCGAAGAACTTTCCATTGAAAATGAAAACTTAGCAGTGCTCTCATGGCAAGCCGGTTTACCTTGTCCCGATCCGCGAATGATGAAAAACCTAGGACAAATGGTGGCAAAAGCGTTGTATTCACACAAAACGCAACGTCAACAAGAGCAACTCTTATTAATGGAAGAGCGGTCAATTATTGCACGGGAATTACATGACTCGTTGGCGCAAGTATTGTCTTTCTTACAAATTCAATTAACGCTGTTAAAACATAATTTGAAGAAAGAAGACGAGGAATCAAAAGAAAAAAGTATTGCCATCATTGGTGAATTTGAACAAGCCTTATCAGATGGTTATTCTCAATTACGAGAGTTATTGGCGACCTTCCGTTTAACGGTGCAAGAAGCCAATTTACAGGTTGCATTGGAACAAGTTATCGAAAGTTTGCGCTCACAAACGAAGATGCAAATGACCGTAGAATGCAGTTTGCCCTCACAAAGTTTAAATCCACAAGAATTAGTGCACGTTCTACAAATTGTACGTGAGGCAACGTTAAATGCGATTAAACACTCAAAAGGCACGCTGATTGAAGTGAAAGCACATATTAATGCCGAGGGTGAATATGAAATTCTTGTGCAAGATAATGGTGTCGGGATTCCGACATTAGATGAGCCAGAAGGGCATTATGGTTTAAATATCATGACTGAACGCAGTCGCCAATTAAATGCTCAGCTTACAATTTCAAAAGGGGAACAAGGTGGTACGATGGTTAAAATCACACTCCCTCACACGTTTTTTTAAGGAAAGTTAATGCAAAGTTTACAACCGTTTCACACCTTCAATATTCCGGCAAATGCACGTGAAATCATTGAAGCCACATCGATTGAACAAATCCAACAAGCTTGGCAAAAAGCACAAGCTGAAAATCTACCTGTCTTATTTTTAGGCCAAGGTAGCAACATGCTGTTTTTAGAAGATTTCCAAGGTGTTGTAATTGTTAACCGTTTATCAGGTATTCAATATACAGAAGATAGCGATTACCATTATTTACATGTCAATGGTGGTGAAAATTGGCACAAGTTGGTGGAATGGTCACTCTCGCAAGGAATTAATGGTTTAGAAAACCTTGCGCTCATTCCAGGTTGTGCCGGCTCTGCACCAATTCAAAATATCGGTGCGTATGGCGTAGAATTTAAAGATGTGTGTGATTATGTGGATGTATTGAATCTCAACACGGGCGAACAATTCCGTTTGCAGGCGAACGAATGTGAATTTGGTTATCGTGAAAGTATTTTTAAGCATCGATATGCCCAATGCTATGTGATTACAGCGGTTGGATTGAAATTAGCCAAAAATTGGCAACCGATTTTAAAATATGGCTCATTAGTGAATTTTGATCCTCAAACTGTAACGGCAAAACAAGTGTTTGATGAAGTGTGCCATATTCGCCGCAGCAAATTGCCCGATCCAAAAGAGTTTGGCAACGCGGGCAGTTTCTTCAAAAATCCTGTGGTGAGTGCAGAACAATTTGCGAAAATTCAAAAACAGGTCGAAAATCTACCGCACTTTCCACAACCGGATGGTTCAGTGAAACTTGCAGCAGGTTGGTTAATCGATCAATGCCATTTAAAAGGTTTTCAAATTGGTGGTGCAGCCGTTCATCAACATCAGGCTTTAGTGCTGATTAATAAAGGCAATGCCACAGGTCAGGATGTGGTTAAGCTAGCACATCATATCCGTCAAACCGTGGCAGATAAATTTGGTGTGTATTTACAGCCAGAAGTACGTTTTATGGGCGCAAATGGCGAAGTGAATTCAGAGCAAGCCATTAGTTAATTTATAGAGGAAAGCAATCATGAACTTTAAAGACATTTTAGAGACTTTACCAAGCATTGAGCATCTAACAGGTTTGGATGTGTTAAACGGTGAAACCGTGATTCATCATATTCCTGCCGCTCCAGGCAAGCTTGGCTCACTTCGTCTTTATAATGCGTTAGCAGAAAAATTTAACGGGAAATTAGACCGCACTTCTGCACAACAAGGCATTGAATGGTTTGCTGAACACGTTGAAGATGCGAAACAAAATCCTGGAAAACACCCGAATATTGATTTATTGTTTAAAGTGGTGGCAGAGGATGTAGTTTATTCACTTGTGCCATTAAACTAATTTGGAAAACTTTCAGTGATTAATTTGAACTTTTAATCGTTAAAAACTGTCAAATGAAACAAATTGAGGTATAATGACAACAGTTGTTATACAATGACAAATAAGTAATGAGTCGGGGCCTAGCTCCGCATGCTGTGAGGAGAAGAATGAATAAAGAAACTCAAATGATGTTAGTACCTCAAGGTAGCATCGAAGGTTATATTCGAGCAGCAAACGAATATCCGATGCTGACTGCAGAGGAAGAAAAAAGCTTAGCAGAACGTTTGTATTATGAAGGTGATATTGAAGCAGCGAAAAAGTTAGTTTTATCACACTTACGTTTTGTTATTCATGTTGCGCGTGGTTATTCAGGTTATGGATTACCGCAAGCAGATTTAATTCAAGAAGGTAATATCGGATTAATGAAAGCGGTAAAACGTTTTAATCCGGAAGTGGGTGTTCGCCTTGTGTCTTTTGCGGTGCATTGGATCAAAGCTGAAATCCATGAATATGTTCTTCGCAACTGGCGTATTGTGAAAGTCGCTACCACGAAAGCACAACGTAAATTGTTCTTTAACCTACGTAAAACTAAACAACGTTTAGGTTGGTTCAATGAAAACGAAGTGGATATGGTGGCGAATGAGCTTGGTGTGTCAAAAGAAGATGTCATTGAAATGGAATCCCGTATGACAGGGGCTGATGTCGGCTTTGATTTGCCAACAGACGATGATGACGAAGCTTATGCACCTTCTTTATATTTAGAAGATAAAAGCTCAAACTTTGCGGCAGAACTTGAAAGCGAAAACTTTGAAGAACAAGCAACAGAAAAGTTAGGTACAGCCTTAGCCAATCTTGACGAACGTAGCCAAGATATTATTAAAGCACGTTGGTTAGATGATGACAAAGCCACCCTTCATGATCTTGCAGCAAAATATAATGTGTCTGCAGAACGTATTCGTCAGCTTGAAGCAAACGCACTGAAAAAACTTAAAAGTGCGGTTGATTTCTAAGCCGTTTTGATAAAAAGAAACCTGTCGATTATCGACAGGTTTTTTTATTTATTTCTTCTTGGATTTTCCCCACATTTTATCTTCTTGGCCTCGCCATAAGCGCTGAATGTTGTCGTGGTGGCGATAAATCAGCAAGCAGCAAACTAAGGCAACGGGGAAGGTAAATTCCGGTTTAAGCCACCAAACATAAAATGGCACGAGAAGTGCAGTGATAACCGCACTTAATGAAGAATAGCGACTAATTAAGAAGACTAACAACCAAGTGCCAAGCGTTGAACCAGCGACGCCCCAAGAGATGGGGGCAATGGCACCGAATGCAGTCGCTACACCTTTCCCGCCTTTAAACTGAAAGAAAATGGGGAAAATATGTCCTAAACACGCACCCAAGGCAACCATGCCTAATTCAAATTGCGTGAGCCCTAAATAATAACCCGCCCAAACAGGTAACATCCCTTTTAAAATATCGCAAATTAATACTGCGAGAGCTGCCCAACGTCCGCCAATACGCAATACATTGGTCGCACCAGGGTTATGAGATCCGTTTTTTCGTGGGTCAGGCAAGCCAGCTACCTTACAAATCAAAATTGCACTGGAAATCGAACCCAGTAAATAAGCAAAAATCATATAAAAAAGGGCAAATAGGCTCATTTTGTGCTCCACAATCTTGATTGTATTTGAAAAACTTGTTCGTTATTTTAACCAAACTTGATAGCATAAGCCCACTATATTTTTACAGGAATGAGAGATGGATCGTATTTTTATTGAAGAATTAGTGGTCTTCGCACAAATTGGCGTGTATGACTGGGAGCAACAAATTAAACAAAAGCTCGTTTTTGATTTGGAAATGGCATGGGATTGTCAAAAAGCCGCAGAAACAGATGATGTGCAATACTGCCTCAATTATGCGGAAGTGAGTCAATTTATTTTAGATTATGTCCAAGCTAAGCCATTTTTATTGATTGAGCGAGTGGCTTATGAAGTAGCAGAACAATTACAACAACGTTTTGGGATTTCATGGTTACGTCTTAAATTAAGCAAACTGAAAGCCGTTGCTCAAGCTAGTAATGTGGGGATCATTGTAGAGCGCGGTGAGTTGAAATAATCGCTGAAAATTGACCGCACTTTGGAAATATCAAAACAAAGTGCGGTTAATTTTTTAAGTGTTTTTTAATGCCAAGCGAAATGCTCCAATTCCGCTTTTTAGCACAAGAATACTCAATATCATACTTGCCAATGGGTCAACCCATAACCATCCCAGAAAATAGGTACTGAGACCCGAAAGTATAGCAATAATGGAACCGAATAAATCGGTCAGTACATGTAGATAAGCCGCTTTGATATTGAGATTATCATGATCGCTGTTCAACATTATCTTTGCAACGAAAAGATTCACCAATAATCCTAGAGATGCCACGCCAAGCATTGGTAATGCCATCATCTCGATGGGATTTTGCCAGCGTTGAATTGCTTCAAACAAAATCATCAATGCCACAACAATCAATGAGCAGCTATTGAGTATGGCGATATAGCGTTGTTTTTGAACGGATAAAAAAAGTGCCAACAACGCTAAAAATAATGACAGGCTATCATTTGCCATATGCCCTGCATCAGCCATTAATGCCAAACTGTTAAACCAATAGCCGCCAACAAATTCGACAACCATAAAGCCGGTAATGATGGCAAAACTGAGCGCTAAGATTTTTTTATCTTGTGGAATATGTTCATGAGATGAATGATCATGATGTTCATGGGAATGATGTTCGGACATACGGCTCCTTATTGTCTATTTGATTAACTTGGGATAAAGTATAAAGTCCGTAGCAACTACAAGGTCAAGGCTTAATTTTAGAAAGATGAAGATTCATGAACTCAGCAAACAAAGCGGTATTCATTTAGAAACGATTCGGTATTATGAAAAAATGGGGTTAATGTCAGAGCCTAAACGTCTGGCAAATGGTTATCGAGATTATGATGAAGCCAGTTTGAAGCAATTAAAATTTATTAAAACCTGCCGAGCGTTAGATTTTAGTTTGGCCGAAATTAAATTTTTTAATGAGATGAAAACGCAGCAATCTCAACATTGCAAAGTGGATAGCATGTTGGCGAAACATTTGGTTTCAGTCGAAGAAAAAATTGCCGAACTGACTGAAATTAAACATTTTCTACAAAGTTTAATTACCGAAGATGATCATCAAGCTGCAGATTGTAAAGCTATGGCCCAATTAAAAGCCTATTAAGAGCGGTCTAAAAAATATCAAAAATCCGCACGTTGATATGCGGATTGGTAACTATTCTGGATCATCTGTAAACGCGTTGTTTCGGAATATCGGCACAAAGGTTGCAAGATACAGCACAAACACAATGGCAATTAAAATAGCCGGAATCGTGATAAAAAACAGCTCGTCCACATACATTAAACAAGCCCGGGAAAGTGCCGCCGTGAAAAGACAAAGCACGGCAAGGCGACAGAGTTTTGGGTAATCCAGTTTCGTAAAGCCACTATGCCATAATCCTGCGGTGAGCCAAATCATCATCATACTGCCAAGAATGCCGCCGAGTGTCACCATGTGTAATGGATCGGCAGTAGGCTCATCAATTAATTTATTTATGCCAATCCACAAATAGCCAATCGCGGCGAACAATTGAAGGAAATAATAAGTGCGTACGTAATGTTTACGTAGCAGTTCGTGATGATGTAATTCGCGTAACTTGGCAAGCAAGATAAAGCCAACGGCAAAGGCCGTAAAAGTGGCTGTTTGTGCAGGCAACCAGAGCTCTGCTGCGGTATGGATCAGCAAGAATGTAATTGCGATATTTTTATACACGACATTCGGGATAAATACGGGATCTTTTAATGTGCTTTCTTTCAGTGCTTCTGCGCCTAATAGAATGCTTACTCGAATCGATACAAACATCACTGCCGCCATATTCAAATGCACCTGTGCCCGCAATAATTTCAGGCTATCAGTCATGGCGTAAGCCGTCTGGCAAACCGTAAATGCAGCAAGTAACATCAGTAAAGTAAAATTGTCAGTATTGCGATCCAACCAAAACAGCCAAGCACAAAAGAGTAACAACGCGAGCCAATAAGCAGCCACTAAAAACGAGGCGGTTTTCGGGGAAAATGGCAATAACAGCAATCCTGCAAGTAAGAGCACCGCTAAAATCGTTGCAATAGGTTTTAAATTACCTTTGTAATTTGTCCACTCAAGCATGGAGGCTGTCAGAAAGCCGCCGTATGCGGCTGGCAGCATAAATTCTAAGAAAATTTTGCGGTGTAGGATAAGATCATCGGGGCTGATGAAAAAGCTCAAGGCGCCAACAATTGCTAGAATGGCTGCACCAACAAAAAAGGGTCGCATCGGATGGGTAAAGAAATTATTCATAATAATGGATTCCTTGAAATTCGCGTGCGACTACGGTCTCTTCAAAAGCTGAATTGCGTTCGGATAATGGCGTTGGCAAAGTAATCACATTTTGCACATCCATCCCTTTTGGAGAAAGCTGCATAATCTCTCGGCTTAATCGAGCCGCTTCAAAACGATCGTGCGTCACTAAAATGCAAGCCATGCTTTGCTGTTCAATTTTTTCCACTAACATGGCGGCTAAAATATCACGTAAATCACGATCCAAACCGACAAACGGCTCGTCCAATAAGGCTAAATCACAACCACATAGCAATAGACGCAAAAATGCTACGCGTTTTGCCATTCCGCCCGATAATTCGGTTGGGTATTTATTCAAATCACCCGAAGAAAGTCCGATCTTTTCTGCCAGCGCGATGATTTCATTTTCATTAGGATTATCCATAAAAATAGCGATATTCTGCATGGCAGTGAGATTTTCTAATAGACGATTTTCTTGAAACAGAAAGCCTGTTTTACGGAATGTATTCTTGATTTCGCCCGATTTTGGCGTTTCCAAACCTGAAATTAAACGCAGTACAGTAGTTTTGCCACAGCCACTAGGGCCGAATAAGGTTTTCACTTCGCCTGGTTGTAAATCCATACTGAAATCGCGCACGATGGGATCGCGGAGAATTTCAAAACGCACATTCTTTAAATTCAGCATTATCTTCTCCACGGCATAAACAGGATTTCCAATGGCTTGGTAATCAAATATTCAAAGAGGGAAACAAACACAATCACCAACAACACATAAGCCATAACCGTTGACGTATCTAACATGGCTCTGGCATCGGCAATCTGTGCTCCCACACCCTCATTGGCACCCAAAAGCTCTGCCATAATTACCACTTTTACGCCCATCGCAACCGCGACGCCAATGCTGGAAATCACATAGCCAGTGAGATGGGGAACATATAAATAGCGGATTTTTTTCCACAATCCGAGTTTGTACGCATCAAACAATTCTTCATGTTGTTTGTTTACACTTGCCATGCCCATGGCGGCACTGGCAAAGGTCAGCGGGGCGACTAATACGATAATGGTAAATAGCACGCTAGGATTGCCAAAGCCAAACCAAAATAATGCCATCACAACCCAAATAATTGGCGGCATGGCTAACAAAATCGTAATGACGGGTTTAAGCAATGCCATAGCGGTCTTAAAGCTGCCCGCAATCAGCCCTGTGGCTAAACCTGCGACTAATGCAATGGTAATGCCCACCACAGAACGCCATAGTGAAATACCTATTTCGTTTTGTTGGAAATGATCGAGCAGCTCAAGGGCTTTTTGAAAAACATCCGCGGGAGCAGGCAGCATAAATTCACCAAATACTGAGCTGCCCCAAGCCCACAAGGCAACCACCATCATCGCCACACTCAAGCCGGTAAAGCCGCTCCAGAGGTAGTCGATGATGTAAAACAGGACAGGTTGTGGTTTACGGATTTTGTCAGTTTTAATCATGTTATGTGATTCAGTTTCAAATTAAGCCAAGAAGAATTTATCATCTGGTAATTTACCACCTAAGAGTTTTGGATTGAACTCCATCAAGGTTTCATAGAATTGCATGATTTCATTTTTCAGTTCACTGGCTTTGGTTACCGTTAAGCGCGCACCGTCTAAGCCCATTTCAATAGCGGCTTCTGGAGCAGGAAGATAATTAGCGCCAATTTCAGCCGCACTTTTTCGGTTAGCCATAATCCAGTTTAACGCATCACTTAAATCTTGGTGAAGTAGATCAAACTCCGCCTTGTGTGCGTGGAAGTATTCTTCGTTAGCAATAATGCCCGCCATTGGAATAAGTGGTTTAGTGTTAAATGCCTGTCCCCATTCTTTCACTAAATCAAAGCCGCGCACAATCTCTGTACCGACAATTTTAGCTTTCTGCACAACGGCGCTCGCCATCGGTTCTGGCAAGATAGCCGCATGGAAATCTTTAAGCAAGAACAAACCAATTGCTTCAGTTGGTGTGGCCGCATAGGTGATATCCACTTTATTAATATCAATATTCAATTTTTTCAGTAAAGCTTGCAATACGATGTCTGGCATATCGTTTTTAAATGGCACAAGGATTTTTTTCCCCACTAATTCTTGCGGTGAAGTAATAGCACCACCTTTACACATCAACTGCGTAATCCCATTGGTGAGAATATTCACCATGCCAACTTGTTGCCCTTGATTACGTAAATTCACGCCCACATTACTTGGGCTCATCATCACCTTAAATTGCCCACTTGCCACGCCTGCACGCAACTGATCAGGCGAACGCCAAATTTCTAATGCTACATCCGCTTGTTTGGCTAATTTACCTTGTGCTGCCGCCACCGCAATGGTCACACTTGGCATCGCGGGTGCGCCATAAATGGTAAATTGCTCTTTTGTTGCTGCAAAGAGAGAAGGCGACATGCCTGCTGCCGTAAGTGCTGCGCTCATTCTTAAAAAATCACGTCTATTCATTGTCATGGTTATCTCCTTATAATGAAACAAGTCTAACACTTGTATTTTGATAATGGTTTTCATTTATTATCTTACTAGCCGTGACTAAAGTAAAGAAAGACAAAAGTGCGGTCAGATTTTTAGGTGTTTTTAAATTCTTCTACTTTGTTAAGTCGTAGCTCCAATCCAATAACTTGAAAATTTCTTTCGTTTCTACGCCATGATCTAACACAATCGTTAGCCAATGGGTTTTGTTCATATGGTAGGCGGGCAAGAAATTAGGTGATTGTCTCAAAATACTCACCATATCGGGTGGACATTTGAGATTGATAAAATCAGTCTCTCCTTCTTCTTTTAAACCAAGTTTAGTTTTACTGATTTTGCCAATAAGCGCATACCATTTCCCTTTGGCATTACCATGGCGCAAGATGGCATATTCTGGGTATTTTTCCCAAAGATATTCTGGCTGTGTCGCATATTGATTCGCCGCATAATCAAAGATTTGTTGTGCTTGGCGCATGGTTTGCTCCTTGAATGATGAATGGGTTTATTATCAGCCGTAAAGCAGAGAAAAGAAAGACCGTCTGAAAATTGAATTCTAGACGGTCTTTGCTTTAGTTTTAAAACATCGCATATATAAGTGCGGTCGTTTTTTGAGTGTTTTTCTTACTCAGTCACGTAGAAAACTTGTTTTTCAAATTCATGTTTACCAATTTTTACCGTCAGCATATATTTGCCGATTGGATCTCTACGGTCGAATGTCCAACAGTTCATCATATATTTGCCATTTTCTAATGTTGGTCTGGTATAAGTGATGGTATGGAGTTTTTTATTTGGTGATGACACCACTTTTGCATTCTCAATTGAGCTGGTGAATTCACTTTGGGCTTGAGCTTTAAAGGTTTCACTTACTATCGCTTTTTTACCAAAATTCCCCGTTGCTAACCAACATACTTTCTCAGTTTTATTGGAACGAGAGGTTTCTTTTTTATTTAAATCAGGTGATGGCTCCTGAGTTTTATCAAACACAGAGAGATAAATAGTTGGCTCATTTGCTGTATCTTTAGTCGCGTCTTTTGATTCTGGTGCGGCAGCGAATGCGCCAGTTGAGAGTAAGGTCGCAATGAAAGCAAATGTTGAGATTTTTTTCATGTTAGATTCCTTTTTATATCATTATTTTATTGAACGATCATTATACCAAGGCAGCCCATATCTGCTAGCATTAAATTGGATGATCCAAATAAGAATGGATGAGTATTTGACGAAGGTTGTTCAAATTTTACTAAAATTTGTACTTTCTTTTTCACCCAAACAGTGTCTTTCCATGCAAGTTCCGACGCATCGACATTAACATCATCTTGGCTTTCAATAACAAATTTAGCCCCTTGAATGGTGAAACCCACAGGCAGTGAGCTGTTGATAATCCAACGTTCAACGGTGCCGACTTTAGCCGAAACATCAACTCGACGCGGATCGAAGCGTTGTTTGTTGATTAAGCCATTTGTTACATCCAATTCAAAGGTGCGTTCTTGGGCGATTTTACTTTCGAGTATAGCCGTGGCATCAGTATTAAATTGCTCATTCATTTTTTTACTGAATGCGGAGATTTCGCCTTGTGGACGAAGTTCTAAAACGGTGTTATCTGCAAAATCATTGCCTGAACTGAACACATTTTTGATTTTGTCAAAAATACCACGTTTAGCCCCAGAAATGAGCGATACGCCTTCTCCTTCGCTTAAATTGACTAATACTTCAGCACGTTCACCTGGTGCAAGAATGAGAGAATTAATCGCTTTACCTTGAGGTAAAAAACCTAAATCTCTCGCAACGAGTAACATCTCTTGTTCGTTATCTAAACGGAGATCATAGGCTCTTGCCAATGAGGCATTGAGCAAACGTAAACGCACCCAGCCGCGAGGGACGTCAAGATAAGGCGCTTCCTGTCCATTCACAAGAAGACGATTACCGACAAAGTGCGGTTGATTTTGCTTAAATAATTGTAATCCGTCGCCATTAAATTCCATGTCTTGTAAGATTAATGGAATATCGTCCACGCCATATTTGTGAGGAAGTTGTGATTTTAAACTTTGCTCATCTTCAATTAACCACATCCCCACAATGCCGCGATAGGTTTGATAGGCTGAGTTCGCAAGGGTGGCAGACCGATACCAGCAAGTCGCGGCAGGTTGCTCTATTGGGATAATTGGTGCCCAAGATTCCCCTTTTTTGAGAACTTTGGCGGCGCCGCCAAATAATTCGCCACTGGCTTGTAGTCCCTGAATAGAGAGAGCAATACTTTGTGGCAAATTGTTGTGATAATTGAGTTTTGCAAAAGAACCCGATTTGATGCGAATAGTGGGGCCAAGATAATTGCCGTTAAAACCCCATACACTGACACTATGGGAGCCATCTAACTTGTAGCCGGTTTCTTCCATATTAAGAATAATGGGGCGACCACGCTTCGCTTCCATCAATGGCGGAATGGTTAATTTTTCACGAGATGCCGCTAATACCGATTGAGGTGTGGCAGCAAGAGCGGTTGAAATTGCGGTAGTTTTTAATAATTGGCGACGAGAAAGACGCAACATATTATTTTCCTTGTGCAATTTCCGCATCGAGTTCAGCGATGCGTTTTTCCAT
>JAGZBU010000022.1:0-26945 GCA_018369675.1 Parahaemophilus parainfluenzae
TAGCACCTATTAAGACTTCAAAATTAAAAAATATTTTTAAAACAAGTCAATCAACAAGTGCCCACACAGATTGTCTGATATATTGTTAAAGAGCAAAAATAATTGGTCGGCGAGATAGGATTTGAACCTACGACCCACTGGTCCCAAACCAGTTGCGCTACCAAGCTGCGCTACTCGCCGTCAGATTTCTCAATGAAGAGAAGATGGGGTGGCTAATGGGATTCGAACCCACGACAACTGGAATCACAATCCAGGGCTCTACCAACTGAGCTATAGCCACCATTGATTAGTTGTTCATCGCATTGACTTCTGGCGCGCTCGACAAGATTCGAACTTGCGACCTTTGGCTCCGGAGGCCAACGCTCTATCCAACTGAGCTACGAACGCGTTACTGCGTCGTTGCAGGGGCGTATATTAATGATTTCCAAATACCTTGTCTAGCACTTTTTTGAAAAAAAATATCAAAAGATAAATTTTTGTTCAATTTGTATAGAATTTATTATGTATTCGTTTATTTTTAGCGCTAAAACGTAAAAAAGGATAGCAAATTGCTATCCTTTTTATTTAATTTATTGCTTGTTACGACGTGCGCGGCGTTTCATTCTTCGTACCCATCGGGTGATTTTCCATGCTTTTGTAATTGAATAAGCATAAAGGAAGAATAATACAATAAACGCAATAAACATTGCCCATTCATTAATATAGAAGACTTCGCCTAAGATCCCAATTGTGGCACAAATGGCTGCAAAGAAAGTAATTAATAAAAAGGCTTGGCGAGAGGTTAATCCAGCACGAACCATTAAGTGGTGTACGTGTAAGCGATCCGGACGGAATGGACTTTTCCCTTTGCGTAAACGGCGATAAATAATTGCCACCATATCAATTAAAGGAACAGCAATAATCCAAAGTGCGGTCACTGGATTCATCGGATGTCCTTTCCCTTGCGTACTTAAAAGTAGAATCCAAATAATAGTAAAGCCGATTAAAGTACTTCCTGCATCCCCCATGAATACTTTATATTTTGGCCCAAACGGAATCCCCAAGTTTAATAATAAGTAAGGCAGAATCGCGACAATTAAACCAAAACTCCAATATGCCATATCCATTTGTCCATCACGGAACATCAAGATACCGATGGCAGCAAATGAAACAATAGACAACCCTCCTAGCAATCCATCAATACCATCAATCATATTAAAGGCATTAATAATCGCGATTGTGGCAAATACGGTAATAATCAATCCGATAGAACCAAGTGTTAATTGGAATGGCCCGAGAATTTGGCCTAAATGATCTAAATAAACATTACCTAAGTCGATCATTAAAATCGCAAGCACCGCTTGAATTCCTGCACGCAAGAAAGGGCTAATATCAAAGCGGTCATCTAAGATACCGATTGCGAGTAGAATAAAGATACTGAATATATAAAGATAAGGTAAACGAAGTTGATCCCACTCCATTAAATAATAGCAAAGATTTCCTATAAAAAGAGAAACACCGCCAATAAGTGGAATCGCACCTTGGTGACGCTTACGATAATTTGGTTTATCAACCAAGCCAATTTTATTCGCAATTGGTCGCATCACAATCAAGGTTAAAAATGCCCCTAAGAAAGTTACAATAAGACTTAGCATAGTTTGTATCCTAAAAATTTTTTGCAAAGGATAACATAAAGAAAAATCAGCACACAAAGATTTT
Organism: Parahaemophilus parainfluenzae; assembly: GCA_018369675.1. Taxonomy (GTDB): domain Bacteria; phylum Pseudomonadota; class Gammaproteobacteria; order Enterobacterales; family Pasteurellaceae; genus Haemophilus_D; species Haemophilus_D parainfluenzae_AC. The sequence goes on from JAGZBU010000022.1 coordinate 1,699, forward strand.
TCTCAAATTCAGTTTTTTAGTACAATATGCCCACTTTTAATATAAGGATTAAAAATCATGACAAAATCAACCGCACTTTTCTCTCGTGCACAAGAAGTTATTCCTGGTGGTGTAAACTCCCCTGTTCGTGCTTTTAAAGGCGTAGGTGGCACACCCGTATTTATTCAAAAAGCCAAAGGCGCTTACATTTACGATACCGAAGGCAAACAATATATTGATTATGTGGGTTCTTGGGGGCCAATGATTTTAGGTCACAATCACCCTGCTATTTTAGATGCTGTATTAAAAGCAGCGGAGAATGGTTTAAGCTTTGGTGCGCCAACACCATCTGAAATTGATTTAGCAGAATTGGTCTGTGAAATTGTGCCATCAATTGAAATGGTTCGTATGGTGAGTTCAGGTACTGAAGCAACCATGACAGCCATTCGTCTTGCACGTGGTTATACAAATAGAAGCAAAATCTTAAAATTTGAAGGTTGTTACCACGGCCATTCTGATTCACTTCTAGTAAAAGCAGGATCGGGGGCGTTAACACTTGGTCAACCAAGCTCACCAGGTGTGCCTGAAGATTTTGCAAAACACACTTTAACTGCAGAATATAACAATCTTGATTCTGTTAAAAAATTATTTGAAGAATTTCCTAACGATATTGCTTGTGTGATTATTGAACCTGTCGCAGGCAACATGAACTGTGTTCCACCAAAAGAAGGATTCTTACAAGGCATTCGCGAAATCTGTGACCAATATGGTGCACTTTTCATTATTGATGAAGTCATGACAGGTTTCCGTGTTTCACTTGCTGGTGCACAAGCTTACTATGGTGTAACACCTGATCTCACCACATTAGGTAAAGTCATTGGTGGCGGTATGCCAGTGGGTGCTGTTGGCGGTAAAAAAGTGATTATGCAACACCTCGCACCAACCGGCCCTGTTTATCAAGCAGGTACTCTTTCTGGTAACCCGATTGCAATGGCTGCTGGTTTAGCCTGTTTAACTGAATTGAAAAAAGCAGGTAACGAACAGCACCTTGCAGAATTAACCACTAAACTTTGTGACGGCTTAAAAGCATTAGCTCAAAAACACAATGTGCCATTTGTAATTAATCATGTAGGCGGCATGTTTGGTATTTTCTTCACTGACCAAAAACAAGTTACCTCTTATGCAGAAGTCATGAAATGTGATACCGAAAAATTCAAAGTGTTCTTCCACAAAATGCTCGATCAAGGCGTTTATCTTGCGCCTTCTGCTTTTGAAGCAGGCTTTATGTCTTTAGCACATACAAATGAAGACATTGAAAAAACGCTTGCTGCTGCTGATATTGCATTTGCCGCAGTGGCTTAAATATAAAAAGTGCGGTTAAATTTAACCGCACTTTTTTATTTCATATTATAAACGTTCATAGAGCACTTTTTCTAACAATCCCCTTTCTTCTTCGCTTAATGCGATGCCTTTTTCATTTGTCAGAATGAAAAAGTCTTCGGCTTTTTCCCCTACAGTCGTGATTTTTGCATTACAAATATTGAGTTTTAACTCGCTAAAAATTTGACTGATTTGAGCCAATAAACCGGGTTTATCTAAAGCTACAACTTCTAATTCGGTATGCTCTTTTTTAGTTTCTTTCAAAAAACGTACATCTGTTTTTACGGTGAAATGTTGCAACTGTCGATTATTTGTAAAAGACATGGATGGCAATTTTTCACCTAATAAAACAGAGGTTAATACCGTCTCTAATTCTCGGCGACGTTCTGAACGAACCAATTCACCATTTAATTCTGTAATGATAAAGCTGTCGAATACGTAGCCATCATCGGATGTTAAAATTTGCGCATCATGAATACTGAATTTTTTCGCGCCAATGGTTGAGACCACTTTATTAAACAAATTAGCTTGATCGGGACAATAAACGAAGATCTCTGTCCCGCCGTTAGAAAAACGGTTACTAATTTTAACGAGTACTTCACCATCAAATTCAGCTAATAACTCTGTATGCCACGCAATTTGTTTCGGGCTATTTCGTAAGAAATAATCAGATGGGCAACGCTGCCACAATGCTGAAATTTTCTCTTCCGATAATTCTGGTTTTTCTTCGGATAAAATTGCCAACGCCAATTGACGATTTTCAAGGATCTTTTCTTCATTATCTAATAGCAAATCCATCCCTTGTCGGAATTGTTGTGACGTATAATCATAGAGTGAGGCAAATAAAGAACGTTTCCAGCTATTCCACAAGGTGCCGTTTGTTGCACAAATATCGGCAACAGTCAAACAAGTGAGATAATCTAAACGCACATGATTTTGTACACTTTCCGCAAAGCTCATCACGACTTCAGGATCATGAATATCTCGACGCTGTGCGGTAATTGACATAAGCAAATGCTCTTTCACTAGCCAACCCATAGTTTCAATTTCTCGACGATCAAAACCATGTAAACGAGCAAATTCAACAACATCTTCAGCCCCTAACTCTGCATGATCCCCTCCACGACCTTTCGCAATATCATGGAAAAGTGCGGCGACATAAAGCAAAGTGCGGTCAGAAATTTGACTAAATATTTGATGACAAATTGGATGGGATTCTGCTTCCTCTTCAGCTAAGAAACTTTCCAATTTCAACATCACTCGCAAGGTATGCTCATCCACGGTGTAAATGTGGAAAAGATCAAATTGCATCAAACCTTCAATGCCCTGCCATTGTGGCAAATAAGCGGTTAACACACCATATTGGTGCATTGGGAGGAATGCACGCTGAATGGCTTTCGGCTGATTAAATAACCGTATAAATTTCTCTCTTGCTTCAGGAATATCGCATAATTTCTGCGTCAAGCTTTCCAACGCAATTTGAAGTTGGCGTAATGTTGAGGAATGAATTTCGGCTTGTTCATGCTGTGTAAGGTAGAAAAAAAGATCTAAAATACGATCTGGCGAACGTGAAAACAGATCGTCTTTGCGTAAACACAAACTTTGATTCACTAACTCAAAATTATCATCTAAAAGATAAATAGAAATCTCGCCATCCGTTGATAAAAAATGCGCTTTATAATGCTTAATCAGGATATCGGTTAAACGAGAAATCGTGCGTAAAGCTTGGAAAAAACGTTTCATCATTTTTTCGACACCACGGTTTCCCTCGCCTTCAAAACCAAGTATCTCGCTCACTTTGATTTGACGATCAAACAACAAGCGGTTGTCATAACGTTTTAAAATCAAGTGTAAAGCGAACCGCACTTTGAATAAAAATTCTTGGCTCTCTAATAATTGTTGGTATTCCGATGGGTAAATAAAGCCACTTTTCAAAATGCCATCAAGGGTCATTTCGCCGGTATGACGTAATGCGATCCAATATAAAAGATGAAGATCCCGCAAACCACCAGGACTGTATTTTAAGTCGGGTTCTAAATTGTAACTGGTGTTGTGATAACGCTGATAACGTTCAATTTGCTCTTGTACTTTTGCATCAAAGAATGGTTTTACTGCCCAAAAATCTGGCTTTTTCAATATTTCCCCTAAGGCATTGAAAAGGGATACATCTCCCGATAAATAACGAGACTCAAGCAAATTGGTTGCAATGGTAATGTCTTGTTTACCTTCCTTTTCACATTCTTCTAAAGAACGAACACTATGCCCTACGTCAAATCCACAATCCCATAAGAACTGCACAAATTGAGCAATTTTTTCTTCCGTTTCAGACTCTCTTTCTTCTTTTGAGAGAATAAGAACATCTAAGTCAGATAAAGGAAAGATTTCTTGTCGGCCATAACCGCCGACTGCAATTAAAGTGAGATGAGCTTTATCTAATTCAAATTGCTGCCAAAGCTGTTTTAACAAATCATCACAAAACTGTGTACGGTTAGCAATCAGCTCAAAAACAGAATAATCATCGAAATGCTGACGTTCAAATTCCTTCAAATTTTCACGCTGAATTTTGACCGCACTTGGCGTGAGTGGAGAGTCGAAATGATAAGGAAAAAGCATAGGTATTCCACAAACAAAACAATTATAAAAAAAGCCCACTATCGTAGGCTTTTAGCTAAACTTAAAGATTATTCATTATACGTTGAATTCGACCTTCCGCAATTTCTTCATCGCGAATGGTCATCACTTCACAACCGGTTTCTGTCACGACAATTTGATGCTCATATTGCGCTGAATGGCTACGGTCTTTGGTTTTTACTGTCCAACCATCGCCCATAATGCGCACTTCTTTTTTACCCGCATTAATCATTGGCTCAATGGTGAATACCATACCTGGTTTTAAAATCACGCCACCGTCATCAGCATAATAGTGTAATACTTGTGGTTCGCAGTGGAATTCAGTTCCCACGCCATGACCACAATACTCACGAACCACGCTAAATCCTTGGCTTTCAGTATATTTTTGTACCGCTTTACCAATTTCATTTAAACGAATACCCGGCTTAACCGTACGTAATCCCACATAAAGCGCTTCTTGTGCGGCTTCAACCAATTTTTGGCTACGAATATTGGTTTCACCCACGACATACATCTTCGAATTATCACCGAAATAACCGTCTTTAATCACAGTCACATCAATATTGACAATATCACCACGTTTTAATTTTTTATCGTCGCTTGGAATACCATGGCAAACCACTTCATTTATAGAAATACAGGTTGCTTTCGGAAAACCATGATAATTTAAGCACGCAGGAATCACTTTTTGTACGTTCACCATATAATCATGACAAATGCGATCCAATTCACCTGTGGTTACCCCTTCTTTGACATAAGGTTCGATCATGACCAAAACATCTGACGCTAATTTACACGCTTCACGTAACTTAACAAGTTCTTCTTCAGTTCTTAATGGAATGCCCATTATTTCTCCTTATTTAATTCTAATTTATTCGCATATAATAGCACTAATTCCGTGAAAAATCTTGAATGAATTAACAGGTTATTAGATAATACAAGGATTATTTTTAGGAAAGTGGGGATAGAGATATGTCAGATTTAGATATGGCCGTACCGCTAACTTTTACTGATGCGGCAGCCAATAAAGTAAAAAGTTTAATTAGCGAAGAAGAAAACAACGAATTAAAATTACGCGTTTATATCACTGGTGGCGGTTGCAGTGGTTTCCAATATGGTTTCACCTTTGACGATAAAGTCAATGAAGGTGACTTAACCATTGAAAAAGCCGGTGTGCAATTAGTGATTGACCCAATGAGTTTACAATACTTAATTGGTGGCACGGTTGATTACACTGAAGGCTTGGAAGGTTCTCGCTTTGTAGTGAACAATCCAAATGCAACGAGCACCTGTGGTTGCGGTTCGTCATTCAGCATCTAATATGGATTTTCAATTTACCCATTATCTAGGCAATGTGCACGCCAAATGTTCGATGGAACACATTGCTCTAGCCAATTGGTTTAATTCAGAAGTGCGGTCAAATCCTCAAGCGTTTTTGACCGCACTTTCTGCCTGTAAGCAGATTAAAAATAATGATGAAGTCACGCTGATTGGTTCCGAATACACGCTTTTTATCAATACCGATGAAGTGATGATTCGCGCCAATAACCTTGCAATTGAAACAGATGAAATTTTAGAAGACGACTTCCATTATTACGATGAAGAAAGTCTCGCCTTCTGTGGTACAACAGACTTCATTCACTTTCTTAATGCCTATTTTGAATTTATTGCTTAACCTCATTCTCTGAAGCTAACTATTATGTCGGAAACGGAAAACACCTCATCAGAACAACAAGAAACACAAGCGCCAGATAAGCGCCGTTCTTGTAAAATCTTTTTAGCTAAAGCGGCCTTTACTTTAGGGACGCTTGCCGTGTTTTATGGTGGCTATTTAGACTGGCAAATTCGCTCAAAAATGGATGGCCAGATTTGGCGTTTACCGGCTGAAGTGTATAGTCGCTTAGAAAGCGTAAAACTGTCTGATAACCTTTCTTTTGACGAAGTGATTCAAATCTTATTGGATAACGAATACCGTCAAACGACTATGATTGCAGCACCGGGCGATTTTAAACTCGAAGACGATACTATCGTGTTACTTCGTCGTGCATTCCCTTATCCTGATAAGCCTGAACCACAACGCGTACTACGTTTACGTTTTACGGATAACAAACTTTCTCGTATTGAAGATTTAGTCAACGTCAAAGCGGTTGATGAATTCCGTCTTGCGCCTAAATTAATTGCCATGTTGGAATCAGATAATGAAGATCGTTTAGCGATTCCATTACAGCACTACCCTCGCTTACTCATTGATGCCTTATTACTGACAGAGGATCGCCGTTTTTACGATCATAACGGGATTAACCCTATCGGTATTATGCGTGCAATGATAGCCAATATTAGAGCGGGTCAAACGGTTCAAGGCGGCAGTACACTGACTCAGCAATTAGTGAAAAACTTATTCTTATCTAGCGAACGTTCTATTACGCGTAAAGTTAATGAAGCGTTGATGTCATTAGTATTAGATTGGCGATATGATAAAAACCGTATTTTAGAAACCTATCTAAACGAGATTTACCTTGGTCAAAATGGTGATATTCAAATTCATGGTTTCGCATTGGCAAGCCAATTCTATTTTGGTCGTTCTATCCGTGAAATTAGCCTAGACCAAATTGCTCTTTTAGTTGGCATGGTAAAAGGTCCCTCCCTTTATAATCCATGGCGAAATCCACAATATGCACTCGATCGTCGAAATGTGGTGTTAAAACTGATGCTTGATCACCAAATGATTGGTGATGAGTTATATGAGATGTTGAGTAAACGTCCATTAGGCGTGCAAGCTAAAGGTCAAATTTCACGTAAATACCCTGCTTTCATTCAAACATTACAAGCGGATCTTCGTCGTCAATTAGGAGAAAATAAAACCTCTGCACTACTTGGTGCACGCATTTTCTCCACAATGGATTTAAAACAACAGGAACAAGCTGAAAATGCTGTGGTGAATACGGTCAATCAATTGCAAGTACAAACTAAAAATCCATATTTAGAAGGTGCAATGATTGTCGCGGATTATCACTTGGGTGAAATACGTGCTGTTGTGGGTGGATTACAAACAGAATATGCGGGCTTTAACCGTGCCTTAATGTCAAAACGTCAAATTGGTTCTTTGGTAAAACCATCCATTTATTTAACCGCACTGATGAATCCGGAACAATTCCGTTTAAATACACCAATTCAAAACCAGCCAATCACGATTTATGTTAAAGGTAGCCAACCTTGGCAACCGCGTAACTACGATCGTAAATATAGCGGTTCGGTGATGTTGATGGATGCTCTTGCCCGCTCATTGAATATTCCAACGGTAAACATTGGGATGAAAGTTGGTTTAAGTAAAGTGATTGATACGCAAAAAGCCATGGGTTGGGACAATGTGACAATTCCAAAAGTCCCAGCAACCTTGCTTGGTTCTTACAGTATTTCACCTTATGATGTGACAAAACTCTATCAAACCATTGCCAATCAAGGTGGCAAAATCGAGTTAAGTACCATTCAAAGCATTACCGATCGCCAAGGCAATATTATTTACGAACACAATACCGTGCCGGATCAAGTTGTGCCGAGAGAAGCGGCTTATCAAACCTTATATGCGATGCAACAAACCGTCGAACGTGGTACCGCACGTAGCTTACAAAATGATTATGCGGATCTTCGTCTTGCGGGTAAAACAGGGACAACCAACGATGCTCGAGATACGTGGTTCGTGGGTATTGATGGTAAGAATGTCAGCACCATTTGGTTAGGTCGTGATGATAACGGCGAAACCAAATTAACCGGTGCCTCAGGTGCATTACAAATCTATAAAGATTACTTAAACCGTGTTGTCATTGAAAAACTGAAACTTGGTCAACCTTCTACCATTAAATGGGTTGGCATCAATGCTTACGGTAGTTGGAGTTGTGGTAGCAGCCGAACAATCCCAGTTTGGGCAAATAAAGATCAAAATTTCTGCGCTTCCGCACAAACGACGAGTACTGCGACTGCTACCGCGGCGCAAACCACGCAATCGCCACAACCTGAACAACCTGAATCACCAAAACAAGAAAGTGTATGGGATGTGTTAGATAATAAAGCGCCTGTTGAAGAAGCCACGCCGGCTCAATAAACTCGCTTATTTTTGACCGCACTTTTATATCTCCATAAAGCGCCGAACAAGGGCGCTTTATTCTTTTTAGCATAAAATAATCCTCTCGAGATTTCTAATTTCTGTAAATTTTTTGATCTCCATCACAAAAATTAGAATTGTTTATTGTCATTTCACTGATATCAAAGGATAATTATTAATAGGAATTAATTTCATTTGAGGTAATGAGGTAAATAGCAATGCTATTCCGTTCTATTCGATTTTTCTTTTTAATTTTTTCACTCGCCTTTTCTTCTTCACTCCTTGCACAAGATAATTATCAACAATGGGTTGATGATATTACGGCTCGCTTAGATAAAACGTCTCAACTGCTCCAACAAGGCAATACAGATGACGCCCGTACTGAAGTGCAAATGGCTTATTTTGAAGTCTTTGAAAATCTAGAAGGTCCAATTCGTATCAATTTCTCCGCACAAAAAAGTTACCAAATGGAAGCGACTTTTGGCGAGATCCGTAAAATGATCGGTGAAGGCAGTTCACAAAAAGAGATTCAGGCTAAAATCGAGCAACTCAAAAAAGAATTAAAAGAAGTATTGCCATCATTGGTTGAAGGCCATCAACTCAATGCCGATGGACAACATGGCGTTTATGATAATCAAGCTATTGCCCCTTATTGGCAACAAAGTTTTAAAACCATTGATGACTTGATCGCTCAAGGGATCGATGCTTATCAAAATGGTGATCTTGCCAATGCCAAAAAATTGTTCCAACAAGCACAATATGATGGCTATAAAAACTCAGAAATGGAAATGTCCATTCGCCAAAATCGCTCCGCAGAAATCTCAGCGGCGATTAACCAACAGTTTTACAACATCATTCGTTTAAGTGAACAAGCCGATCAAATCACAGAGATTGGTTATCAAAGCACGCAATTATTACAAGATATTGAAGAAAACTTGCCTAACCTGCCAACGACACGTGAAGAACAAAATGTTCAATCCAATGCAGCACAGCAAGCAACTGATAATCAACAAGAGCAAGATTGGAATAAGATTAAACAAGAGATTAATCAACGTATTCAACAAGCTATTGCTCTCTATCAACAAGGTGAAAGCAAAAAAGCGATTCTTTCTGTACAAGACACCTATTTCGATGTGTTTGAAAGTACAGGAATGGAAAACAAAGTGGGTTCTCGTGATAGTAACTTTAAAGCTGAACTTGAAGGCTACTTTACTCGTCTCGTGAGTTTAATGAAAGCTGAACAAGGTGATAAGTTACAAGCTCAAGCCGATGGTCTAAACCAGAATCTAACTAAAGCGGTTGAAATGTTACAGGGCGAAGAACAAAGCGATTGGTCTATGTTCTTATATAGCCTTTTAATCATTCTTCGTGAAGGTTTAGAAGCCTTATTAATTGTTGCGGCTATCGTGACTTACTTAATTAAAAATAATCACCAAGATAAACTGCCAGTTATTCGTCAGTCTGTTTATGTGGCGTTAATTGCTAGTGTGGTTACCGCATTTATCTTCCAACTTATCTTTGAAAACTCCGGTCAAAACCGCGAATTGCTCGAAGGCTTTACGATGATTTTTGCCGTCGTCATGCTCTTTATGATGAGTTACTGGTTGTTATCTAAAGTTGAAGCACAAAACTGGAAACGTTATTTAGAAGGCAAACTCTCTACTGCCCTCACTACTGGCTCACTCATTGGCCTATGGCTTACCAGCTTCTTAGCCGTATATCGCGAAGGGGCGGAAACCGTATTGTTCTACTATGCCCTTGTGGGTGATGCGAAAAGTGCGGTCAGTTTTATCTACCTTTTCGCAGGTATTATTGTCGGCGCAATTATTCTCACCATTTGCTACTTTGTGATGCGTTATACCGTGGTGAAATTACCGCTTAAACCATTCTTTATGTTTACGGGTTCATTTATGTATTTAATGGCCTTTGTATTCGCCGGTAAATCAGTTTTAGAACTCATTGAAGGCAAACTTTTCGAGCCAACGCTGATTAGCGGTGCGCCTGAAATTTCGTGGTTAGGTATTTATCCTTATATGGAAACCTTGATTCCACAAGCAATCTTACTCGTCGCAGCCGTATTTGCTCTGTTTATCATGAAATATCAAAGCAAAAAAGCCGCGTAATACCCAACAATCCTTTAGGAGAAAAACAATGAAAAAAGCACTTTTAGCAACAGCATTATTTGCGGGTATTTTCACCGCGTCTACTGCTAACGCATTCCAAGAATATCCAATCGGTGAAGCGGTAACCATGAATGAAATGGAAATTGCGGCGGTTTATCTCAAACCAATCGATATGGAACCTCGTGGTATGGGTTTACCTGCTGCAAAATCAGATATCCACTTAGAAGCGGACATCCACGCAGTAAAAGGCAACAAAAATGGCTTTGGTGATGGTGAATGGATGCCTTACTTAACCATCAACTATACTTTAGTAAATGCTGATACGGGTGAAAAACAAGAAGGTACCTTCATGCCAATGGTAGCGGGTGATGGTCCTCACTACGGTGCAAACGTGAAAATGATGGGCGTGGGTAACTATAAATTAACTTACCACATCGACCCACCATCAAAAGCAGGTATGCACCGCCATACTGACTCTGAAACGGGTGTAGGCCGTTGGTGGAAACCATTTGATGTTAGCTATGAGTTCAAATTCACTGGCATCAAATAATCTCAGGTAAATCTTGATTTTACCGACTTGCCTTCCCTTGTATTTCAGGGGAAGGCAATAGCATTTAATTTAACCTTAAAATATCGTCTGTTTTATCCCATTAAATGATCAAACTATGAATTATTTTTTTACTTTTTTCCTTCAAGCACTTTTACCCTTTTCATTACTGCTCGGTGTTTATCACAGCAAACAATCCGCTGTGAGTGCAAAAAAAATAATTTGGCTTAGCTTATTTGGCTTTATTGCCGGTATCGTACTACGTCTTAGTTTACCTACGGGACAAATGACCAATTTAGTGCTCAATGGCGTAATATTGGCACTATTGTTTATCTTTGCCTTATGTTTAATTTTCGGTAAAGGTCGCTTACCGGCCTTCTGGCAAACGGTATTAATGCTTATCGCGGGCAGCTTCTGGGCAAAAGATCCTAACATTACCGCGCTTGTTTCTACTGATGTCATCAACACCGACTCAATCCTGCACATAAGTGCGGTCATTTTTGCCTTTGTTTTTTGTTTATGTTTACAAGGCTGGATTGATTTACTTTTAAAACAAGCGGGAAAAACACAACAAAAATCGACCGCACTTTTAAAAGGTGTGATGAGCCTTCTCTTAATTTGCTTACTTGTTCCCCTTATTGGCGAACTCTTATTAATTTTAATGAAGCTTCAAGTGCTTGAACTCACCAAACTACGTTTAAGCTTCGTTGCGAAATCGGGCGAAATCACTCGCTGGTTAAATTACATCTGTGCAGCATTGCTCTTCGTTGTACTTGCCATCTTTTACGGCAAAATTCATTTATCACGCAAGCAACAAGTTAATGCGACACAAGAACCCATTGAAAAACGCCAAAAATTAGCCGCATTGCGTACCTCCTCTCGCTTACTTGGTTGGGGCTATTTCGCCTTAGCAATTATTTTTGCTACACAGCTTTATTGGGAGCAAATTGCTTCTCGTCCTCCACAACTTTCAGAAGCGATTCCTGTTACCTTAGATGACAAGCAACAAGTGCATATTCCAATTGAGCAAGTAAAAGACGGAAAATTACACCGTTTTGTTTGGATTGCTGATGACGGTAAAGCTGTGCGTTTCTTTGTCATTAATCGTCAACCAGATAAATTAAGTCTAGCTGCGGTATTTGATGCCTGCTTGCTTTGTGGTGACCAAGGTTATGTTATGGAAGGTAACCAAGTCGTTTGTGTGGGCTGCGGCGTACATATGTTTATTCCATCTATTGGTAAACCGGGTGGATGTAATCCTGTGCCGATTGAAGATTGGCAACAAACTGAGACTGAAATTCTCATTAATCGAACCAGCTTAGAAGAAGGGTTAAATTTATTTAGCACGATTGTTGAAATAGATGTAAAAGATCCGATTAGTGGCGCCCAAATGAAAAATACTAAAACGGAACACAAATATAATTACGAAGGTAAAACTTACTTCTTTGAAAGTGAGAAAAATCTTGATTTATTCCGTGATAACCCTGAAAAGTATTTAGGTAAGGGGGAATAATGCTAGCAAGAATGTTATTTCAATCTTGGCGTTTCAGCATTAAACGTAAACTGCTGGCCGTTATTACTATTTTCTTAGCGGCAGGCTTAGTCTCTGCGCTCTTGGCGGTATCCATTGATATTGGCGATAAAATGGCAAAAGAGCTCAAATCTTACGGAGCCAATATTTTAGTTGAACCTGCGAGTAATGCAGCCCTGCCTGATGAACTCAGTCATAACGCAGATTTAAGTAGCCAAGATTTTCTCGATGAAAAAGAGCTGCCGAATATTAAAGATATTTTCTGGCGAAATAATATCGTAGGTTTTGCCCCCTTATTAAGTGCAGATGTAAAAGCAGAAACGCTTTCCACAAACACTCACGATAAATCAACCGCACTTGGACAAATTAATGTGTTAGGTACGTTTTTTGATCACAACATCCCTGTACCAGATGAAGATGATTACCACACAGGACAAAAAATTATTAGTCCTTATTGGCATGTGCAAGGGGAATGGGTCAACGATCTTGAAACACCTGAAGGAGAATTTATTCCTGCATTGATTGGTGAGCAATTGGCTCAACGAACTGGCTTAAAACAAGGTGATAAAATCCAGCTTCGCTATCAAAATAATGAGCTAGATAATCAAAGTACGGTTGAAATTACCGGTATTTTATCCACGGGAGGGGCTGAAGATAATCAATTAGTCATGCCGCTCAATGCTGTGCAAAAATTGCTGGGCTTAGAAGGGAAAATTCAATCAGTTAAAGTTTCTGCGCTTACCGTACCAGAAAATGATCTTTCTCGTAAAGCCCGTGCTAATACCGATGCATTGGATGCGGAAGAGTACGATCGTTGGTATTGTACGGCTTATGTCTCTTCTATTTCACACCAATTAGAAGAAGCTATCTCAGGCGCTATTGTTCGCCCAATTTGGCAGGTTGCAGCGTCAGAGGGGGTCGTCATTGGTAAAATCCAGTTATTGCTTGCTGTCGTTACTCTCGCCGCTTTAATCGCGGCGGCTATGGGGATTGCCTCATTAATGAGTACAGGGATCATTGAGCGTTCAAAAGAAATTGGTTTAATGAAAGCGTTAGGCGCATACCAATGGCAAATCGCGTTATTGTTTTATTGCGAAGCCATTATCAGTGCCTTAATTGGTGGTTCGCTTGGTTGTATTGCAGGTTGGGGCTTAGCAAGATTTATTGGTTCAGCACTATTTGGCGTACCATTGAGTTTTGCTTGGATTGTAATCCCTTGCGTATTAATGCTGTCTATTTTAATTGCTGTAGTGGGTACTTGGTTCCCTGCTCATCGTATTGCCAAACTTTACCCTGTGGAGGTGCTCTATGGCCGCCAATAAAAGTATGTTTTGGCGTTTAATCTTCCAAGCATTACGCCTACGTTTACAACGAGTATTTATTATCTTCTCTGCACTGACTGTTGGTGCGTCCATTGTGACGGCAATGGCTGCGGTGTATTTCGATATCAATACCAAAATGAGCCAAGAGCTCCGTACCTTTGGGGCAAACTTTTACATCGGTGCAGCCAATGGTGGATTGATGAAGGAACGCCAATTAAAGCAAATTCTGCACCATGCACCGGATAATTTTATCACCGCTGCCAGTCCTTATTTATATGGTGTTGCGCGAAGTGATTTAGAAAAAATTGTGATTATGGGCGTGTGGTTTGAAGATATGCGTGTGCTTGCACCTTATTGGCAAATTACCGGCTCTGCCATTAATGTGAATTTTGATGATCGCAATGCCATGATTGGGAAAACCTTAGCAGAACGCCTTAATTTAGGTGTTGGAAGTAAATTAACGCTGTCTAAAAATTCAGTTGAAAAACATGAATTCACAATAAAAGGTATTGTTGAGGCAGGTGATGCCACAGACAACATGTTAATCGTGAATTTAGAGTTTGCCCAAAATTGGTTGGATAAAGAAGGATTAGCAAACAACGCCTTGCTCAATGTAAAAAATGAACAAGGTAATGTCGCACAATTTGCCCAAGACATTATGAAACATCAACCCGATCTGACCGCTCGACCAATTCGAAAAGTCTCCGCTTCTGAAGGGCAGATTTTAGATAAAATCAAAGGATTGATGGGGTTAATATCATTGGTCATTTTGATTCTTGCCACCCTTTGTGTGAACACCACATTGATTGCGATTGTTGGTGAGCGAGCAAAAGAATTTGCACTACAAAAAGCCCTAGGTGCCAAACAAAGTGACATCATTAAACAGATTAGTACCGAGATTCTGATCATTGCACTTTGTGCAATTGTCGCGGGCCTGATTCTCGGCTACATCTTGGCACAATTACTTGGATTAACCGTATTCAAATCTTATATTGATATGCGTCTGCCAGTTATTCCAATTACTATCGTCTTATCGTTATTGGTTGCCTTTATTGCGGTGATTGTACCAACCAAACGAGCTTTAAATATTCAAACCGCAAATGTGTTAAAAGGGGAATAAAATGAGTGAATTTGTAATTGAAACGCAACATTTATATAAACGATTCGGGCAAGTCACTGCTTTAGAAGATATTAATATTCAAATTCGCCAAGGTGAATTTATTGCGATAATGGGTGCATCAGGTTCAGGTAAAACCACGCTGATGAATATTCTGACCGGCTTAGATACGGCTAGTGAAGGTAAAGTTATTCTAGATGGTGTCGATGCGGCACAACTGGATGAAGTGGGTCGTCAGCGTTTTCGTGCAGAAAAAATTGGTTTAGTCTTCCAACAATTCCATTTGATCCCTTATTTGACCGCACTTGAAAATGTGATGCTCGCACAGCACTATCACAGTGTGATTGATGAAGCAGCGGCTAAAGCAGTACTCGAACAAGTAGGATTGGGTCATCGTATAGATCACCGTCCAAGCCAACTTTCTGGGGGGGAACAACAACGGGTATGTATTGCTCGCGCGTTGGTGAACCAACCACCAGTCATTTTTGCCGATGAACCTACGGGTAATCTCGACGAAAAAAATGAAGCGCTTGTACTGGATTTACTACAAGAATTAAATCGCCAAGGGAGAACCATTGTGATGGTGACACACAATCCAGAATTGGGCGAATTAACCGATCGTGTTATTTATCTCCATCACGGAAAATTTGTAAAAGAGGAAATTCATGAAAAATAAATTCGTCAAACTACTTGCCATAAGTGCGGTCATTTTTGGCAGCGTTTCTTGTAAAGATGAAGTTGCTGCAATTGGTCAAAAAGCACCAGACATCGCTGCCTATGATTTACAAGGTAAAGAAGTGAAACTTGATGATTGGAAAGGCACTCGCTTACTGACATTCTGGTCTGAAACCTGTGGACGATGTATCGCAGAATTAAAAGAATTCGAAAAATTGGCCGCAGCTAATCCAGATAAAGTTCAACTTATCGCCATTAATGTGGATGGAGATAAAGTGGATACCCAAGCCGTGGTTGCCAAACGTCAGCTTACGTTACCGGTTATCAAAGATCAATTAAAAATTACTGCTGAACGCTATCAGCTTATCGGCACGCCAACAAGTTTTGTGATTACACCTGAAGGTAATATTCAGGCTAAATATGAAGGCGCAATTCCCGCAGAAGATTTAGATAAATTATTTAAAGGCTAGCCAAAATGAAAAAACGAATTTACTTACTCTCTACACTTTTACCCGTTTTAGGCTTTTTATTTGCCCCTCCTGCCCTTTCTGCTGAAGCTGACTTAGTGAAAGCAGAAAAGGTATATAAACGCTCTTGTGCAACTTGTCATGGGAAACAAGGCGAAAAACCAGCAATGGGTGAATCCAAAATTATTAATCAATTAAAACCAGAAGAAATTTCAACCGCACTTTCAGAACGAAAAGCAGGAAATATTCCCAGTGCAGGAAGTCCGGCAAAACAACGTTTAAGTGAACAAGATATTCATAATTTAAGTGAATATATTCAAACACTAAAATAGTTTTTGAATTTTTTTTAAACTAATTCTAAAATATACGGTCTTAGAAGGGGCTTAGTTTTACAAGCTAAGAAATTTTTATTATATCAATAAAGGATTGTTTATGAACAAATTCACTAAAATCAGCGCAACTGCATTATTTGCATTATTCTTAACTGCTTGTGATAAACCAGCAGATAAACCGGCTCCAGCAAAACCTGAAACCACTCAGCCTGCGCCGGAAGCTAAACAAGAAGCAGCTCAACCTGCTGAAGCAGCAAAACCAGCTGAAGCTACACCAGCGCAAGAACAAGCTGACTACAACAAATTACTTGAATGGAACGCAAGCCAAGCGCAAGCTCAAATGGCTGCTCAACAAAAACTTCAATCTGATTTAACTGCGGCTGTTCAAGCAAAAGATGATAAAAAAATTGAAGAAGCAATCAAAACGTTCAACAAAACTGTTGAAGATACAATTGCAAGCTTAGATAAATTAGATATTACAGCACCTTCAGTGAAAAGCATTAAAGATCAAAATAAAGAAGTGCTTTCATTATCAAGCGAATTATTAGTTGATCAATTAAACTTAGCAACTAAAGCGCCAACTGAAGAACAAACTAAAGCTTACCAAGCTAAAGTTGAAAAACTACAAGCTGCAGTAGCTAAATTACAAAAAGACGGTGCTGATTTAGCACAAAAATTTGCACCTGCAGCACCAGCTGCTCCAGCTGCAAAATAATTAAGCGTTAAAGATGAAAAAACCTTACTGTAAAAAGTAAGGTTTTTTATAAAACTAATTTAATGCTATACCTTTAAAATATACCTAGATTTATTTAATAATGCACATGTCTGTATCAGGATAAAAATATTTTAAATAAAATACCCCATCATAAAAATTCATGCCCATATATTGCTTATCTTTACAATAGTCTCTATCACCTACCTTAATAAACCCTAGAGATAATATAAAATCATTTAACTCATTATAATTAGTCTCTTTTACAGAGAATGTTACTGATGCATATATTCTGTTGCTATCAGATATATCAACAATCCTGTCTTTATACTTATCCAAAACAAGACTATAAATATCTTGCTTTTTTTTATCATTCTGTTCCTTATGTACATAACCATTACTTAATGTATATAAGAGGAAAATAAAGAAACAAGATAGAAATGAAAATTTCAATATTTTATTCACTTAAATTTCTCCTTATACCTACTAGAAGTTAGATGTATAAAACTTTTTAACACATCCGCAAATCTCTCTGTTGCTCCTTCCCAACGATCTAAATATAACGCAGGTTCAATCAACTCTAATTCATTCAATAAAAATGTATTGTCAATGATTGTTCCATCTACTCGTGCATAGACAGGCATTTCTGGCAATTTATACAGAACATGACGAGCAGTTTCAATAATATGATCATCAACCTCAACAGGGATAATTCCAACTTTATATTGTGAATTCGCTCGCCATTCATTTTGAGGTGGCTGTCGGCGAATAGCATGACTAAATACACCATTGAAAAAAATCAAGCTAGTTTCACCATTTGTTGCCACTTCAGGAATAAACGGCTGCAACACAACTTGTTCACCATACCCAGAAAGATCCGGTAATGCTTCACCTTGTTTTAGTTTTGTTACCAAATTACCGCTCTGCCCTACAGCGGGTTTAATCACAAATTCAGGCCAATCTTGGCGTTCAAGTGCGGTCAAAATTTCAGATGTTTTTGTTGAGCAAATAAGAGTGGGAATGACAGTGATACCCCAATTCTGCAAATCACATAGATAGCCTTTATGACTATTCCATAACATTAATTCCGCAGGATTGATGAACGCATTCTTATGTTGTTTAATCCATTGAGTAAATTCATTGTAGAAATTCGCATAATCCCATGCTGCTAAAGGCAGAATAAACTGACTCTGTAATGTTTCTTGCCAAGGCAAAAATTGAGTAGGAATACCTTGATTAGAAAGTTGTGTTTGTACAGGAATAAGATTTTGAGGGGCTGAAGGATACGTTTTGCAAGTGGTAATCGTAAGCATGGTAAATAATGACTGGTTTAAGCATAAAGAAGATGCGCCAATCACTAAACTGGCGCATCGATTTCAATAATTATTTTACTTGAGCAAAATATTTTTCAAGACGACCTTTGTTCGTCATGGATTTCTTCTCAAGATCTTTCACCACTTTCTCAGCTTGTTCTTTGTTTGGTAGATTATCCCCCACTTGAATCACACCATTCATATTCATTGAGCGGTGTACAGGGCAAGTATAAACATAAACGCCTTCTTTATCTAAAGTGATCGTAAGCTCTTGATCTTCTTCAGATTGGAATTTTTGAGCACCTTCAGGAATCGCTTTGCTATGTACAAAGTGGCTTTTATTTTCTGCACGAAATGTCACCGTATCACCCGGTTGTACTTTTAAATAACCCGGTTCAAAAACCATTGAGCCTTCACTGTTTGAATTCAACATTTTGATATCATAATGTGCGGCTTGAGCAGCAAAACTTAATCCTAATAATGCTGCAAGTGTAATTTTTTTCATTTTCATTTCCTTCTTAAGAATGTGCTGATTTACGCTGTGGACGAACCACCGGCAAACCGACACTACATTGTAATAATTCAACGTTTACACGATATAAACGATTAATCGTTTCTACTTGTAAAACATGATGAGCGTCGCCCACGCCTTGCACTTTACCTTCACCAAGTAAAATCAACTCATCTGAAAATTGAGCAGCAAGACTTAAATCATGTAATACCATTATAGTAATCAGATTTTTCTGTTTCGTATAGGTGTAAACTTCTTCTAAGAGATTAAGCTGATGATGCATATCTAACGCACTCACTGGCTCATCTAACATTAAAATCTGTGGTTCACGTAATAAAACCTGAGCGAACATCACCATTTGGCGCTGCCCACCACTGAGATTCAGAATATCACGATGCGCTAAATGACCAATACCTAATTGTGTCATAATACTTGCCGCTTCAGTAAGAAGCTCATCACTTACTCGCATCGTTAGACTATTCATTCGTCCTAAAAGGACCACTTCAAGTGCGGTTAAGCTTGCATCTACTCGGCTATCTTGAGGCATATAGCCAATTGGTTTACGCCAATCCGCTAACTTCGTCCATTCTAGTTGTTTGCCTTGATAGGTAATCATTCCTTCATGTGGCAATTCACCAAAAATGGTTTTCAGCATGGACGATTTTCCTGTGCCGTTTGGCCCAAGCACCGTGTAAACTTTACCTTCTTCAAAACGGACATTAATGTGATCCGCAACGGTGAGATCACCTCGTTTTACCGTGAGGTTCTTTAATTCTAACATTATTGTCCCCGCTTGTTATTTAAAATAATCCAAAAGAAAAAAGGCACCCCAATAAACGAGGTGACGATCCCCACGGGGAATAATGCACCAGGGATAATGACTTTGGATAATACCGAAGAAAGGGATAAGAATGCTGCACCAACCAACATGGCTCCCGGTAAGAAGAAACGCTGATCTTCACCAAGTAACATTCGAGCAACATGTGGTGCAACTAAGCCGATAAAGCCAATCACGCCCACAAAACTGATTGCTGTCGCCGTCATCATAGCGACAAGAACTAAAACCTTAATACGTAATACTTGCAAATTAATGCCAAGACTCGCCGCTCGATCTTCCCCTAAACGAAGTGCGGTCAATTTCCAAAGCTCTTTTGAAAGTAATGCAACACAAATTGTAGTGACGACCATAATGATGATTAAGCTTTGCCACGTCGCTTTATTTAAACTACCAAATAGCCAGAACAGGATTTGTTGCGAGACTTCCGGCGCCGAAATAAATTGCACCAATGAAAGTAAGGATTGGAAAATAAAGAGCAATGCTATCCCCACCAACACGAGCATTTCAGAGCTAAAACGACGTTTAGAGGCAAATAAGAAAAGAATACCCGAGGCAAGCATGGTCATAACAAATGCACCAATTGGCACAGCAACTTGTACGGGTAAACCAAAGCTTCCGAAAGCAATCACTATAGAGGCACCAAAACCTGCCGCAGCCGCGAGACCTAATGTATAAGGACTCGCCATAGGATTATTTAATAAAGTTTGGATCTCTGCTCCACCAACAGCCAATGTTGCCCCCACTACAAGCGCCATCAATGCCATGGGTAAACGTAAATTATGCACAATATTGTTTGTCATTTTATCGACTTCACCAATGCCGAATAAGGCGTTCACAACTTCTGACACCGATAGCATCGCAGGGCCAGTCATCACATCGAGAATAAGACTGACCACGCCAATCACTAGAAAAGATAAAATAACAAACCAGCGTTTGCGTTCAAGCTTACGCTGGTTAGCCACAATATCTGCTACAACAGAATTGTTTTTCATTGATTAGTATTTCCCTTATTTGGTTTCAGGGAAAAGATAAATCGTACCTTCCGGGGTAACCGGTAAGTAGTTTTTATAGAAGTTTAAGTAAGTTTGTTGCGGATCTAAATCTTTAAACAGATCAGGATAAGCCGCTTTAGCTACAAACTGAACAGAAGCACTATCTGATAAAGTACGAGAGTTCGCATGATAGGCTGCATAAACACGGTTGTTTTTCACTGCCGGTAATTCAGCCCATCCCGCACGATGTTTGAATGCGTTTAAACGACGTTCCGCTTCTGCTTTTTCAATACCGAAGCCCATTACCATACCGTCTTGATTTTTCTTCAATTCAGTTTCACGGCCTGTAATAATAATTGCATCCGGTTTCGCAGCTAATACTTTTTCAGCAGCTAATGTGCCCCATTTGCCAATTTCTGCAGGCGCCACGTTTTCTGCACCAACAAGGCTAATCATTGAGCCCCACATGCTAGAGAAGAACGTCATCCCTTGTTCAGCTGGACCACCACGACCAAACTCTACATACACTTTCGGTTGTTTTACTAATTTCGCATTTTTAACCGTAGTCTGGATATGTTCAACAATGTCTTTGTATTCTTTCGCAATTTTTGCTGCGCGATCTTTCTGACTGGTTAATTCGCCAATAATTTCAGTAGATTTAATGTGCTTATCTAAGGTTTGAGCATTGTAATCTAATACCACAATTGGAATGCCCGCTTCATTAATGGCGTCTAAATCAGATCCTAGCATTTCGTACTGCCAATCTGCTAAGACTAAAAGATCAGGTTTTAATGAAAGCACTTTTTCCACAGAGAATGTGCCTTCTTCTACTTCGCCCACATCATCTAATTGATTCAATTTTGGCACCGCTTTGCTGAATAATTCCCAGCTTGCTGGTGCCCAAGAAGACCATACTTTCTTAGAAAAACCGACAACGTTATCTAACGCTTTGTCACCACCAACTGCCATATAATCCTGATAATAGAAACCAAGTACCACGCGTTTTGCCGGTAAATCAACAGTGACTTCACGATCAAGTATATCTTTTACTTTTACGGGGTCAGCATTGGCAAAACCAGCAGTTAAACCAAGAATGGTCGCAATTGCTAAAGTTGAAAAACGTTTTTTCATAAGAAAAATCTCCTGAGTAAAATTAAAAAATAAATGATAATAATTATCGGTGCGAATAATACCGAAAACGATTGCTAAATTCAACTCAGGCGATTACTTATTCTTCGTAAGCTTCGTCAGTTAATGTTTTTAAGAATGCTTCTAACGCATTAATCTCTTCATCTGTAAGCGGTTTTGCTTTTAAAACATCAGGATTAATGGTTTGAGCATATTCGGCTTTCTCCCATGCTTTCCCTGTTTCAGGATTCACTTTACGATTAGGATTATTGAAACTGTCTTTAAATAGTAAAACGGTTTTTAAATCGCGGAAAACACCGTTATGCATATAAGGCGCAGTAACACCAATATTACGCAAAGTTGGCACTTTAAATTTGCCTTTTTGCTTTTCATCGCCTTTCACCATCGGATTATCCAATAACCCATTATCCACAAAATCGACAGCTAATTTATTGTGCTTAATTAATTCTTGATTACTTGGTACGCCGATATTGAAATAGCGGTAATTCGTAAAAGTTTCTTTTGCTGAATTCGCTTCACTTGATTGGTGGCAGTTACTACAATTTGTGCGTGTTTTATCGAAAAATAATGCCTTACCTTCAGATTCAAGTGCGGTCAATTCTGCTTCACCTTTTAAAGCACGATCATATTTTGAAGAGAATGGCGCAAATAATTCCTGTTTTTCGAACTCGCCAATGGCTTTTTCCATGATGGCATAAATCTTGTCGGTATCTGCCCAAATGCTTTCGCCATAAAGATCTGTAATAGGTTTGTAATAGGTCGGATCTGCTTTTAAACGTTCAACAATAGCTTTCTTATCCGGCATGCCCATTTCTACTGGGTTTACTGGTGGTCCGCCTGCTTGCTCGGCTAAATCTTTCGCACGACCATCCCAGAACTGTCCGCCTACATAATCTTGAATTTTTTTATCAAAATGAAAATCTGGTGAGAACATCGCATAAAGCGCAGTATTAGCATTACGATTACCATGAAGATGAGGATTATCCCCTTCTGAGACCATTTGATTTGCGGAATTCTTACGTTGATCCACAAAGGCGGTATCTGGACTATGGCAAGTTGAACAGCTTTGTGTTTTATTAAAAGAAATCGATTTATCAAAAAACAACACTTCACCGAGTGCTTTATAATCCAATTCTTTTTTCTCTGCTTGATCAGCTAATGCATAATTGCTCTGCATCAAAGGTGCTAACAATAAAATAGAAAGCCATTTTTTTTGCATCGTTTTCTCCAAATATTCAAATTATAGATAAAAAATAATCCAACAAAGCTTTGTTGGATTATAAAAGGAAAATAATTTTCTACAAGCCGGTGGCCATCTTAATGCGATCAGCAAACATACCGATGCTCACGCCGAAGTAATTTGATTTGTTCCAATCTAAAATCGTGCGGTAGTTATTGGAAACCAAGAATGCGCGACCAACTTCTTTATCAGGGCGAACTAGCCAAAGATCAGCTTGAGAAAGCGCGGCAAGTTTATCTTGTTCTTGTTGGCTAAAGCTCGCTAAAGTGACGCCTTTAGACTGCCAGTCGCTGAGTGAACGTGCTTTATTCTTCTCAATACCAGAAAGCGATAAATCTAATGGTTGATTTAATGTTACTTCAACGCCCCAAGGCAATTTGTTATCCCAACCTACAGTGTGGAGATAATTTGCAATTGAAGCAAACGCATCAAATTGGTTCGTCCAAATATCCTTCACGCCATCATCATTACCATCTGCCGCATAGTTTAAGAATGCGCTTGGCATAAATTGAGTTTGTCCCATTGCGCCTGCCCAAGAGCCTAACATTCTATTACGTTGAATATGATCACGTTCTAACATCTTCATCGCATTCACAAATTCTTTGCTAAATAAGGCTTCACGTCTACCATCAAAGGCTAATGTGGCTAAAGCTGATAGTACATCATAGCTACCTTGATAATAGCCAAAACTACTTTCCATACCCCATAAAGCAAGAATATATTCTTGTTGAACGCCATAGCGTTGGCTTGCTTGTTGTAATGGCGCTTGGACTTCCCAATAACGCTCTTCGGCAATATCCACTTTGTTTTGGGTTAATACTTTATTCAGATAATTGGTTGTACCGTTTGGATTCGGTAACTGCGGTTGATCCGAATTACGCTGACTTCTACCCGCTTGAGCACGGTCCAAATCTACAGCCTTTTGCATATATTGAATATTATTTTGTGCATTCAATACTGATAAAGATACGCCTTCAGCAGCCGCTTTACCTTTTAAGAACTGTACATAATCATTAAAGTTATCTAAAGTTCTTGGTTTGCTATAAACGGCATTACTACTTACTGACGGAATGCTTTTGGTGGATGACGTTGTCGTTGTTGTCGTATTACTTGAACAACCCGCCAATAAAAGTGCGGTCGATAATGCCGTCATTTTTAACGTTGAGATTAAATTCATTTCTTTTCCTTTTTTAATTATCAAAATATCGCATTATTTGCGTAAAAATTGGTTATAAACAGCTTTCAATAATGAGGTTGGTAATAAGCGAGAACCTGAACGTAAGGCAAAGGTGAATAGTCCTGAAAATAAGCCTTGAATACCTAAGCGATGTTTCAATTTAAATAAACGCCATTCCGCTTTCGCTTGATTTAAACCACGACGACGCCCAACCATACCATTGCCCACGCGAGCATAAACTAAAATATCCGGCAAGTTTGCCACTTTTTGTCCTTGTGCTACGAGCTTAATCCACAGGTAATAATCTTCCTGTAAATCCTCATATCCACCACAATTAATGACCGCACTTTTTTGATATGCTACCGTCATGTGATTGAACGGACAACGTTTTTGGGTAAATTTAACGATATCTTGTGCATCAGTCGGCACATTACGATATGCCACGATGTCTTGAATATTTTCACCAAACTCAGCAATCTGCCCACCGAAAATAATCGTATCCGGGTGCTGCTCAATAAACGCCACTTGTTTTGCAAAACGTTCTGGCACACAAATATCATCGGTATCCATACGGAAGACCCAATCGTGTGAACAATGTTTCAATCCTTCATTAAGCGCTTTACCTAAACCTAAATTTTTTGGCAATTTCACTAAGTTTAAGGGTAATTTGGTTTCAAATTCAGAAACCACCGCTTCCAATTCAGGTGTAACAGCACCATCAAACACCAACACAATCTCATCGGCTGGATGCGTTTGAGCCACTAAACTGTCAAAACATTCTCTTAAATATTGTGAGTTTTCCTTAATATATAAGGACATTAAAACTGAAAATTTCATACTTCTCTATCTAATAAGTTATCTACATAAACCGTTTCAAATTAATTGCCAATTTAGGTGAAATTAGAACCACAAAGGCAATAATTAGCTGCTTAATACTTTTCGTTAATTTAAAAATCTCAAAATAGTAAAAAGCGGCTTTACGGGATAAATTCATAATATGTGGGTAAGCCAACATATATTGTGCGTTGATGGCAAAATTCTTTTCTTGCTCTGCCGTTTTCACATAATTTTCACGGATATAATCAATCGCTTTTTGCGTATTAGTCGTATCC
>JAGZBU010000023.1:0-26718 GCA_018369675.1 Parahaemophilus parainfluenzae
GAGTTTTGGATTTTCACCGCTTGTTCAAGCAACTCATCCACAACCTGTCTTTGAGTAAGAAGTTGTTGATAATTTAATTGAGGCTCAAGCACTTTCACTTCTGCCGTGCTGGCGAAGCTGTTTACTGCAAGAGATGAAAGCACCGCAAGTAAGGAAACCTTGAAGATTTTTTGCATAATTAATTCTCCATATTGGATTGAATAACAAAAAGAGCGGTCACTTTTTTATCAGTTTCCGCTCTTTTCACTAAGCTTGATTCATCGACATACACAATAACGTCAATGGATGGATACAAGTCACGTTAGATGACATATCAATCTGCCATTTACAAGTTTGGCATTCAGAGATCACGTAATCAAATCCGCCTGCATTGATGTTATCGAATAAGTTTTTACCGATAGATTGGGAAACCTCATAGTTTTCTTCTTTGAAACCGTATGTCCCTGCGATACCACAACATTGTGATGGTAACATCACCACTTCTAAGCCTGGAATTTGTTTTAACACTTCCAAGGTGTATGGTGCCCACCCCGCTTTATCCACGTGACATGCGGTGTGATAAGCCACACGCAATTTCAATGGTTTAAGCGGTAAGGTTTTACCTTCTTTAAAGAGTTGATATAAGAATGGTGTCACCATGTGAATATGCGGACGAACTTTCGCAT
This sequence comes from Parahaemophilus parainfluenzae, assembly GCA_018369675.1. GTDB lineage: Bacteria > Pseudomonadota > Gammaproteobacteria > Enterobacterales > Pasteurellaceae > Haemophilus_D > Haemophilus_D parainfluenzae_AC. Next base: position 666 of record JAGZBU010000023.1, read on the forward strand.
TGTCGATGCCTAAAATATGATGATATTCATCACGTAAATTTAGGGAACAACTCGATGCTTCACTGATCACATCCAAGCCATTTTCATCCACCATTTTGCTGATGTAATCAGTGTTAAATTGTGCGATTTTTTTCGCACGTTCTGGGAATTGGTTTACGCTTAATGGCAAGCCACAGCATTTTTCTTTTTCCAATAAGACCACACCAATGTCCATAGCATTGAACACTTGAATAAATTCTTTACCTAATTGTGGATTATTGTAGTTCACATAACAGCCGTGATAATACGCCACTTTGCGTTCGAATTTTTGTTGGCTTTCCAACATTTTTTTCATATACCAGCTGCGGAATGTACCAAAAGAATATTTTGGTAACGTACGATGACGGCTAATTTTTAACGCTTTTTCCAACACAAATTTTGTCGCTTTCAAACCTGTGATGGTATTAACAATCGGCGCAAGCAGTGTGTTAAGTGATCCCATAATATCGGTGTTACTTAAAATCGCATCACGTAATTTTTGCACTGCTGGTTTGTGTTGTTGAGCAAGGTATTTGTTTCTTGCGCGAACGATAATGTCGCCAATTCTTACATCAGACGGACAGGCAATTTCACAACGTTTACAGTTAGTACAATATTTCAATGCTTCATCATAAAGCTCGGCTGATTTTAAGCGTAAACGCTCACCATCTGGGCCTGATTGTTTTGGACCTGGATAGTTTGGATTTTGACGCGAAACCGGGCATACCGCTGTACACGCTGTACATTTAATACAGCTCTCAAAGCTTTCATCAAGGGCATGATGATGTTGTGGTGCATTAAGGGATTGTTTTGCATTTTCAATTAATTGTTGAATGTTCATAACGCCTCCTTAATGTGTGTTGTGAAGAATTTCATCAGCAACAGCAAGCGCTGTTACCACTGCCACGCCAGAACCACAACCAAGCTCTAACGCATTGAAACCACCAATCACATTACCCACTGCATATAAATTCGTTAAAAATTGACCGCTCTTTTGTACTTGGCATTGCGCATTAATCGCCACACCTGCAGATTGATACGGTTGTGGATTTGAGAAACGGTGATCAGTCCAAGTAAAGCGATCCGTATCGTTAAAACCTTCCACACCGATGATGTCAGAATGGAATACGGGCTCATAGATTTTATCGAATTCAGAGACTAAACCTTTACTGAAGAAGCTGCCTGACGCTAAGACAAAATGCTCAGCCGTGATTTCTTCCTCTTCGTGCAAACGCGTTTGAATGGCGCGAACTTTGTTGCCATGAAAATGAGCTTTTAATGCGCTATCACCATTCATCATGAGTCCGCCTAATTTCTCAAAACGATGGCGTAATTGAATACGTTGACGCATACCTAATAAAGAAGGTGGCAAGGTTGGTAATTCAAATAATGGTAAGCCAGTTGCTTTACGAAGTGACTCCATAAACTCTTGATTTTCTAAGCCGAAACAAGCTGGTAAGAAAATCGCTTCGGTGCCTTTCGCGGCGTCTTTCATTTCGGCCACAAGATCATCAAATTTCAGTTTATATTCTAAAACTTGTGCAATGTTCACACTGCGGAACTCACGAGAGTTTGCGCGTAACTGATCTAATTCTGGGATATTTAAAAAGCCGGTTTTCACTTCACAATGCGCAAACTGTGGATTCAGCGTGAGGTTATCAGCCAACAATTCTGGTTGGAAATCGTGATAGCCTTCAATACCTAAAACCGCAATTTTTTTATACGGAAATGGTGTTTCACCTTGCACAGTTGGCACACTATTTGGTGAAAGCCATGCACCGCGTAAGCTACCTAAACCCGTTACACGAAGATGATTTTCTGCACTTGAGCCAATTAAATCTAAATTCAATGATTCCGCTAATTTTTCGAAATCTTGCGCTTTCGCTAATACGCGTTCAGCACCCATAATGCTATAAGGGTGTTGTGGTAATTGAGCTGCAAGTGCGGTCAAATTTTCAGAAATATTTTTAACAAACGCACCATTTGGTAAACGGCTTAATAAATCTAATGAGCCGGATGCAAAATCAATCGCTGCTTGGCCATTATTGATAATGACACAACGTTTGCCTTGTTCTTGTAGGGCGATGCCGCAAGTTAAACCTGCAAGGCCGCCACCAATAATCACTACATCAAAATTCATTGTTATCCGTCCCTTGCTGTTTGTCAGTTTCAAGCGGTTGAACATCGTTTAAGCCCAACACACTGCCATACATCCATGAAGTAAATTCCGCTTCACGAATCGCCTCACCCCATGCAATAGGCTCAATACCGCGCCAACGCTCTTCCATGAAAGAGGTTAATTGTGTGGTCGATTGACGAGGTGTTGCCACTTCAAAACGGTTCATTAAGCCCGCCGCACGGCATGCGCAAAGCTCAGCTTGGCAAGTCCCCATACCCACACGAGTACGGCGACGTAAATCCACTAAGTTATTCACATTTAATTCATCAACGGCATAACGGACTTCACCCGCTGTCACGGCTTCACATTCGCATACCATTGAACGATCGAGACGTTCTTTATCTAATAAACGAGTTGCTCGAGAACCATGACGATACACCGCTGAATAACGAATCGTACTTGGGAGTGAAATCACTTTCTGATTGGTTTCTGCGCGGCTTTCGGTTGAACCCGGCAATGGACGTTCAGCGGTTGTACAACGTGCTGTTTTGTTGAGTTTTTTACAAACAAGATCCGTTGCCCATTCTGCCATTAAGCGATAAGTCATTAATTTACCGCCAGTGATCGTGATAAAGCCGTCTAAGCCATCACGCTCTGCGTGGTCAAGTAGCACGATACCACGACTTACGTTACGACCTGATGGATCGTCATCTGACGCCACTAAAGGACGCACACCGGCATAAGCACGTAATACACGAGTATGACGCAAGCTTGGTGCAAGTTTTTCCCCCTCACGGAATAAGATATCCACTTCTTCCGGGGTGACTTCCATGTTATCGATTTGATCGTAAGGAATACGGCTAGAGGTTGTACCGATAACACAAATGGTATCCCCTGGCACAAGAATGTCCGCATCCGCAGGTTTACGGCAACGGTTAATCACCATTTTGTTGATACGGTGCCCCATAACAAGTAATGCACCTTTTGCTGGGAACATTTTGATTTTGAGATCCGCATATTCTGCGATACCTTGCCCCCAAATACCACCTGCATTGACGACTAATGGCGCAAAGAATTTACGATTTACGCGATTTTTGTGATCGTAAACATCCACACCGATGACTTTGCCACCTTCGCGAATTAAGCTTTTCACTTCGCAATAAGTGAACATTTTCGCGCCATTTTCGGTGGCATCCATCACGTTAGAAGCCGTTAAACGGAAAGGATCGATTGAACCATCTGGCACTACAACGGCCCCCACTAAATCAGGGTTTACTGATGGTTCCATAATTTGGGCTAGTTTAGGATCAATGGCGACAGCTTCAATACCGGATTTGGTACAACTTTCGATGAAGGTTTTTTGATAATCAAGGGAATCTTCAGGTAAGGTAATAAATAAACCTTCTGTTTCATCCACACAGTGACGAGCGATATTGCGCAGAATTTTATTTTCTTTAATACATTCTTCTGCTGATTCTTGATCGTTTACTGCATAACGCGCACCACTATGTAACAAACCATGATTACGGCCTGTTGCGCCTGTCGCAATATCACGACGCTCTAATAAAATACAGTTAATTCCACGCAATGCACAGTCACGAGCAATCCCCGCACCAGTCGCACCGCCACCAATGATAATCACATCCGTCGAGATAGGGGAAAAATCTCCCACATCACGATACATATTAGGCGATAATCCCATTGTTACCCCCAAAGCCAAAATATTAATAAAAAGAAACGTAAAAACTGTTACAAATTCCATGGCTATTGTATGGGAGAGCGGTTAAATTCACAACATTCTGAGCGAAAAAGAAAGCTGTTTTGTGAGATAGATCACACAATTTTCGAATTCGCTCATTTGTTAAAAAATATTTTGTGAAATGCATCACATTTTTGAATTATTTCTCTTTTTAATTTCTATTTTTATTTTATCATGCACGCTATCCCCATCATGGGGGTGGACTCATAATTAAAATGATTTTGGAGAGAAATTATGTTTGGACCATTTAAACCCGCTCCGCATATTGCGGAACTTCCAGCGGAGAAAATTGATTCCACGTATAAACGCTTACGTTGGCAAGTGTTTGCAGGGATCTTCTTTGGTTATGCCGCTTACTATTTTGTACGTGCAAACTTTGACTTGGCACAACCTGGTTTAATTCAAGCCGGCTTGTACTCAAAAGCGGAATTAGGTGTTATCGGCTCAGCTGCCGGTCTTGCCTATGGTTTATCTAAGTTCGTAATGGCAGGTATGTCTGACCGTTCGAATCCTCGTGTATTCTTACCATTTGGTTTATTGCTTTCTGGTCTTTGTATGACCATGATGGGTTTATTCCCATGGGCAACTTCAGGCATTGCCATCATGTGGGTAATGATCTTCTTAAATGGTTGGTTCCAAGGTATGGGTTGGCCTCCATGTGGTCGTACAATGGTACACTGGTGGTCTAAATCAGAACGCGGTACTATCGTATCTATCTGGAATACCGCGCACAACATCGGTGGTATGATGCCAGGTGCAATGGTGCTATTAGCAAGTGCCGTATTCTTCAGCACGCATGGTATCGAAGCTCAAGCAAAAGATATTTGGCAACAATCCCTCTACTATCCGGGTATTGCTGCAATGATCTGTGCAATTCCAGTTTACTTCGTGATGCGTGATACTCCACAATCTTGTGGTTTACCATCAATCGAAAAATGGCGTAATGACTACCCAGATGACTATAACGAAAAAACTTACGAAAACGATTTAAGCACAAAAGAAATCTTCGTAACTTATGTATTGAAAAATAAATTGTTATGGTACATCGCGATTGCTAACGTATTCGTATACTTAATCCGCTACGGCGTATTAAAATGGTCTCCGGTTTACTTAAGTGAAGTAAAACACTTCAACATCAAAGGTACCGCATGGGCTTACACAATCTATGAATTAGCAGCAGTTCCAGGTACATTATTATGTGGTTGGGTATCAGATAAAGTCTTCAAAGGTAAACGTGGTTTAACCGGTTTCATCTTCATGATCTTAACTACAGCAGCAGTTGTAGCATACTGGATGAACCCAGCTACACCAGAAGCTGAGCTTGCAAACTACTCAGCTTGGTATGAAAACCCATATCAATTAACTGACTTCGTATTAATGACCTTAATCGGTTTCTTAATCTACGGTCCTGTAATGTTAATCGGCTTACACGCTCTTGAGCTTGCACCGAAAAAAGCAGCAGGTACAGCAGCAGGTTTCACTGGTTTATTCGGTTACTTAGGTGGTACTGTGTCAGCTTCAGCTGTTATCGGTTGGGCAGCACAACACTACGGCTGGGACGGCGGTTTCTACGTCATGATCGGTGGTGGTGTCTTAGCGGTGTTATTACTCTTCATCGTAATGGTTGAAGAAGGTAAACATAAAGCTAAATTAGGTGATACCTACGGTAAATAATCTATAAATTAAAGGCGACAGGCGAAGGCTTGCCGCCTTTTTTATTACAAAAAACAACTGAATTTTTAACCGCACTTTAAAAGGAGATAATGTGATGAAATTGAATAAATTAACCATTATGTTAGGCGCGGCAGTCATGGCAAATGCAGCATTCGCAAATCAAACTTGTGAAGCGCCCTATCGTTCAGCACTCCCCGCTTATACTTATAAATTAGACAAAGTGCTCGAAGTCAACGGACGTCAAGGCATTACCACTGACGGTAAATATTTATATGTATCAGGCAGTAAAACTCTATCTAAATATGATATGGATGGAAAACTGATTAAAGAAAATAAAGATCCTTTTGTCGGCTACCAAAAGGAAGCCAATCACATTGGCGACATTGATATCTACAACAATGAACTTTATGTTTCTTCTGAATGGTTTGATGCCGGCGTAGGTAAAAATATTCAAATTGCGATTCACGATCCCGAAACCCTCGCATTAAAAAGATCAGTTGATTTTAATCCTGAGTCAGGTCAAGTCGAAGTTTCCGGCATCACTGTAGATACCGTTCACAATTCCGTTTGGATGGCATCTTGGGTTGGTGAGGAAAGTGGTCGTTATTTATATGAATATGATCTTTCAACCGGTAAATATAAACGTAAAGTGCATTTACAACCTGTTCCACAATGGATTCAAGGGGTTTATGCCTACAACGGTGATCTCTACGTTACATCTGATGATGGTACGGCAGATGAAAAAGAACCCGATCATATTTATCGTGTAGAAATTTCAGATAAAAATAATGAAGCTCGCGTTGTTTTAGAAAAAACATTGAATGACATTCGAGATGTCGGCGAAGTCGAAGGCTTGAATGTGAATCCGAAAACGAAACAACTGCTTGTCCATGCAAACCGAGGCAAACAAATTGTGTTAGGGATGCCAAAAGGATTTTATCCAGGATATGACCGTGAAATTAGTGAAATCTATTTTTACGACATGAAACCAAGATGTAATAAGTAAATCAAGGAGAACACACCATGAAACTCAAAACTTTAGCGCTTTCTTTATTAGCTGCAGGCGTACTTGCAGGATGTAGCGCACACTCTTCTGTGGACACTATGAAATCAGACAAAATTATCATTGCTCACCGTGGTGCAAGTGGTTACTTACCAGAGCATACACTTGAGTCTAAAGCGCTTGCATTTGCACAACATGCAGACTACTTAGAACAAGACTTAGCGATGACAAAAGATGGTCGTTTAGTTGTTATCCATGACCACTTCTTAGACGGCTTAACTGACGTAGCGAAAAAATTCCCAAATCGTCATCGTAAAGATGGTCGCTACTATGTCATCGACTTCACCTTAAAAGAAATTCAAAGTTTAAATATGACTGAAAACTTTGAAACTAAAGACGGTAAACAAGTTGCAGTATATCCGGGCCGTTTCCCACTTTGGAAATCACACTTCAAAATCCATACTTTTGAAGATGAATTGGAATTTATCCAAGGTTTAGAAAAATCGACTGGTAAAAAAGTAGGTATCTATCCTGAAATCAAAGCCCCTTGGTTCCACCACCAAAATGGCAAAGACATTGCAGTTGAAACCCTTAAAGTGTTGAAAAAATACGGTTACGACAAGAAATCTGACATGGTTTACTTACAAACCTTCGACTTCAATGAGTTAAAACGTATCAAAAATGAATTGCTACCAAAAATGGGTATGGATTTAAAACTTGTTCAATTAGTGGCATACACCGACTGGCATGAAACTGAAGAAAAAGACGCGAAAGGCAAATGGGTGAACTACGATTACGATTGGATGTTCAAACCAGGTGCAATGGCAGAAGTGGTGAAATATGCTGATGGCGTTGGCCCAGGCTGGTATATGTTAGTAGATAAAGAAAAATCTAAACCAGGCAACATCGTGTACACTCCATTAGTGAAAGAACTCGCACAATACAAAGTGGAATTACACCCATACACTGTGCGTAAAGATGCGTTACCTGAATTCTTCACTGACGTAAATCAAATGTACGATGCGTTATTGAATAAATCTGGCGCAACGGGTGTATTCACCGACTTCCCAGATACAGGCGTTGAGTTTTTGAAAAAACAAAAATAATACGTAAGTAAAAGTAATAAAAAGAGCGGTCAAAATTCGTTGTGATTTTTGACCGCTTTTTTGTTAATCAGACTATCTATCCTAAAAAATAATATAGATCATATTAAGCCAATAGCAGCTCCAAGAGTAGATCCTATTATAGACACAACTAGTGGATGAGATAAAAACTGGTTAAGTAAAGATTTTGCCTCTTGTTTTTCTATTTCAGAAGCTGTAGAACTGTCTATTTTCTGAATTAACTCATTAAACGTATTAGTAATATTTTGAATATTATGGTCTCCTATTTGAACGTTTTGTAAACCATGAAAGTTAATATTCTGTATATTTCTTTCCATTGGTTGTGATGGAGGAGCTTGAGTAAATTTTACTTGGTAGTGAGGAGGGATACCACCTAGATTTTTAGGACAACAATCTATCTTTGTAACATAGTAATATTCATCATTTTCATTTGGTAATTTACGAATAATTTTATCACCTTGTGTAATATCTGCTTTAAGATCACTAACAATAATCATATTTTCAGTAAAAGAGGCTTCATATGGTCCCTTAATCCTACCATCTTCTTTCTGAACTCTAACGCTTTCTTTCAGTTTATTTAATATAGATAACATAGATTTCCCCCTTAAATTATTTTTTTCTAAACATGTCTAACCGTACATATTATTGTCAAAGTACATTATCTTATAGCAACAAGATTAATAATTTCCTCATCTGTTCTTTCTTCATTAGGATTATCACTGAAGAAAAAACTTAAATTTGGATCATGTCTATACCTGTGATATAGCTCAGGTCTTAACATTTCAGCTTTATTACTATTTTCTATGCTCCGAGAATTGGGAGTACCATCCGATCTTCTCCCATTTCTTCTAACATCAAAGCAATAGATAGCATTAGGGTTATTTCCTTCCGCTCTTCGTCCTATAAGCTCTCGCTCTAATAGTGGTTTATTAATCACTTTTTGCATAGGTATAACCCTAGCAAAACATTCAGAAAAATTTATAAAGATTTCTCGAAATCTATTTCCATCAAGTCGATTTATATCAAAGAAATCAAAAAACTCTCTTACTGAATTGAAGTGAACCTCATAAAAATCTGCATATGCTTTTATACTATGATTTGCATCATCTTGACTGATAAATTCTAATTTTACTTGAGCATATTCACTAGGTTTTCTTTCGTTTAGAGTATAAAGAGTAAGAATTACTATAGTTTGCTTACCATTATATTCAAAAGGAAAAGAATCAATAATCCAACCTAAACGATTCATATCATTCAGTAACTCTGGCAAATTTTGAAATCTAACTGGCATTATGATTTTTACTCCATAAATAATAACTATACTATTAGGTCATTATCACCCTAACCACGCTTCTGAAAAGCCGCATCCCTGCATAATTTTAAGACTAATCCACTAGATATCATTCTCCCTTATTACACGGAATAAATGCTCTTATCATTGTGTCATCTTAACATGAATACTATTAATCCTTTCTTTATTGTTTAATTGTTCAATTTTTATACATTAATAACAAAAAAGCTTGCAGTTTCTTCCCGCAAGCCTTCTAAAATAACGCAATTAAGCAAACTGCTTTTTATTCTCTAAATAGCGTTTCGCACATTCTGCTGCAGCAACTAAGCCGCCTGCCATCATGATAATATCTTTAATCACGAGTCGGCCAGCACCTGAGAGATATGGGAAGCCATAATTAGGTGTTGGGAAGTCCCCTCCTAAATTCGGCACCCAGGTTTCTGGCGTAAATATCAGGAACGACAGCGTGACTATCGACATACCAAAGGTGAGTAAGCCTCCAAATAGTCCAAGTGTTGGAGACCAAATGCCCGCTAAGACTAAAATACCAATTGTCACAATGATTGCACCAATAATATAAGAAGCCGTATAGGTGCCATTGGCTTTATGCCATTCAATATTTTTTGCGACCATTTTGCCTTCAGGGTTTTTATATAAGGTATATTCTTTTACTAAAACACCCTTATCATTTGTCACTTCATTTGCACCGTTTTTGTAAAGGAAACTTAAGAAAGGACTATTTGACACAAAGTGTGCGATACCATCTGCCTCATATTGGCAAACTTTTAAACCTCCAATCCAAACCATCACAACACAAATCGCAATGCGGATAAAGTTAATAAATTGACGTTGCAATGGCGCAACAATATTAGCTAGCAATGTAACTAATGCACTCATGTAGAACTCCTCATATAGTTCAATTGATATTACGGACATAATGTCCAAGAATTTTTATATAAACATTAACAATATTACTCTCTAATATTGTTGGCATTTTTTTATTACTCAGGTTTATGTAATAAAAAAGAGATACCAATTTAATAGTATCTCTTATTTTTAATTAATTTTCTGTGAGCAATCTCACATTATTTAAAATTCACTCTCGCGTTTCTAAAAATTCGCATCCAAGCACCATCTTCAGACCAATCTTCTGGATACCATGAGTTGCTCACAGCACGGAATACACGTTCTGGGTGTGGCATCATCGCGGCGATACGACCATCGACGTTAGAAATGGCAGTAATCCCTAGTGCCGAACCATTCGGGTTAGCTGGGTAGGTTTCAGTCACGTTTAAATGGCTGTCGATATATTGCGCCACAATCAAGTTTTGCGCTTGAAGTGCGGTCAAATTCTCAGGTGTTTTGAATTCTACGCGACCTTCACCATGAGAAACCGCAATCGGCATATGTGAACCTGCCATGCCTTTAAACCATAATGAGTTGGTGTCGTTGATTTTCACCATCGCGGCACGCGCTTCAAAGCGTTCTGACTTATTACGCACGAAACGTGGCCAGTTTTCTGCACCAGGAATGATTTCTGCAAGGGTGGAGATAAATTGACAGCCGTTACATACACCTAATGAAAGGGTGTTTTCATTAGAGAAGAATTGGCTGAATTGATCGCGTAATTGTGGGTTAAATAAAATGGATTTCGCCCAACCGCCACCAGCGCCTAATACGTCACCGTAAGAGAAACCACCACAGGCCACCATCGCATTGAAGTCGTTTAAGTTGTAACGGCCTGTCATTAAATCACTCATGTGAACATCAATCGCCGCAAAGCCTGCACGGTCAAAAGCCGCCGCCATTTCAACATGGCTGTTTACGCCTTGTTCACGCAATACCGCTACTTTTGGTTTCACGCCTTTGCTGATGTAAGGCGCAGCAATATCTTCATTCACATCATAAGTTAAGTGAGCAGATAAACCTTTGTTGTCTATTGCTTTTTTCGCTTCAAATTCTTGGTCAGCACATTCTGGGTTATCACGTAAGCGTTGCATTTGGTGAGTGAGTTCTGCCCAAATACTGCGTAATTCAGAGCGTTTTTCGCTTAATAATTTTTTGCTACCGCGTGTGATTTCAAAACGATCTTCTAAGCTTACAGAACCGAGTTCATAAGTTAAACCAAGCAAGTCATGGGCTTTTAATACCTCACGCACCGCGCTTAATTCACGTTCTGACACTTGGATCACTGCACCTAATTCTTCGTTGAATAACACGGCTAAATCATTGTCGCCTAATGCAGAAATATCCACATCCACGCCACAGTTACCTGCAAATGCCATTTCTGCAAGGGTGGTAATTAAACCACCGTCTGAACGGTCGTGGTAAGCCAATAATTTACGTTCTGCCACCAATGCTTGCATTGCATCGAAGAAGTTTTTCAGTTTGGCTACGTTCACCACATCGGCAGGTTTATCACCTAATTGTTTATACACTTGCGCAAGTGCGGTCGCGCCTAAGCGATTTTTTCTTTCGCCTAAATCAATTAACAATAGACGGCTAGCGCCTTTGTCTGTGCGTAATTGAGGTGTCACGGTTTTGCGTACATCTTCCACGCGGGCAAAAGATGAAATCACTAAAGAAAGCGGTGCGGTGACGGATTTTTTCTCACCATTTTCTTCCCAAGTGGTTTTCATTGACATAGAGTCTTTACCCACTGGAATGGTAATGCCTAACGCAGGGCAAAGTTCTTCACCCACTGCTTTTACCGCTTCATATAATCCAGCATCTTCACCACCGTGACCCGCTGCAGACATCCAGTTTGCAGACAGTTTGATACGTTTAATATCACCAATATTGGTACCCGCAATGTTAGTGATCGATTCAGCTACCGCTAAACGAGCAGAAGCACCAAAGTCTAATAATGCTACTGGCGCACGTTCGCCCATTGCCATAGCTTCACCGTGATAGCTATCTAATGATGCAGTTGTGACGGCCACATCAGACACGGGAATTTGCCACGGACCTACCATTTGATCGCGCGCCACCATACCCGTTACCGAACGGTCGCCAATAGTGATTAGGAACGTTTTTTCTGCCACCACCGGTAAACGTAATACGCGATGGAAGGCTTCTTTTAATTGAATATTTTCCGTTGCAAGCGGTCGATTTTCGACAGTTTTTGACGAAACCTCGCGCGTCATTTTCGGCGTTTTGCCTAATAACACATTCATTGGTAGATCAATTGGGTTATTGTCGAAATGACTATCGTGCAAGGTTAAATGTTTCTCTTCCGTTGCCTCACCAATGACCGCAAACGGCGCACGCTCACGTTCACAAAGTGCGGTAAATAATTCGAGTTTTTCTGGCGCAACGGCTAAGACATAACGTTCTTGTGATTCGTTACACCAAATTTCTAATGGTGACATGCCTTTTTCATCGCAAAGAATTGAGCGTAAATCAAATTTACCGCCACGTTCGCCATCGTGTACCAATTCAGGCATCGCATTAGATAAACCGCCCGCGCCCACATCGTGAATAAAGAGAATTGGGTTTTCATCACCTAATTGCCAACAGCGGTCAATCACTTCTTGGCAGCGGCGTTCCATTTCTGGGTTTTCACGTTGAACAGAGGCAAAATCTAGATCTTCTTTTGATTTCCCGCTGTCCATCGAAGACGCTGCGCCACCGCCTAAACCGATATTCATTGCTGGGCCGCCTAATACGATCAATTTCGCACCAACTGGAATTTCACCTTTTTGAACGTGTTCGCCACGAATATTACCGATACCGCCCGCTAACATAATCGGCTTGTGATAACCACGCACTTCTTCGCCATTGAAGCTGTTGACTTTCTCTTCATAGGTACGGAAATAACCCAATAACGCAGGACGACCAAATTCATTGTTAAATGCAGCGCCACCTAATGGGCCTTCAATCATAATATCTAAGGCTGAAGCAATACGATTTGGTTTAGAAAGTGGGTTTTCCCAAGGTTGCTCAAAGTTTGGAATGATAAGGTTTGATACCGAGAACCCGGTTAGACCTGCTTTTGGTTTTGCACCACGACCCGTTGCACCTTCATCACGAATCTCACCGCCCGAACCTGTTGCCGCTCCTGGGAATGGCGAAATCGCGGTTGGGTGGTTGTGGGTTTCCACTTTCATTAAGATATGTGCATCTTCATTGTGATAGCGATATTGTCCATCTTGGTCCGCAAAGAAACGGCCGACTTTTGAGCCTTCCATTACTGCAGCATTATCTTTATAGGCTGAAAGCACGAAATCAGGGGTTTTCTCAAAGGTATTTTTAATCATTTTAAACAGGGATTTATCCTGTTTTTTGCCGTCAATAATCCAATCTGCATTAAAGATTTTATGACGACAGTGCTCAGAGTTGGCTTGCGCGAACATATAAAGTTCAATATCGTGCGGATTGCGCCCTAATTGGGTGAAGTTTTCCACCAAATAATCAATTTCATCTTCTGCCAGCGCCAAACCTAATTCTACGTTAGCAGTCACCAAAGCTTCACGTCCACCTTTCAAAATATCCACCGTTTTAAACGGTTTCGGATCTTGATGACGGAATAAGATCTCCGCATCTTCAGGACGACGCACCACGGTTTCCATCATTCGGTCATGTAAAAGTGCGGTCAATTTTTCTGTTGTTTTTTCATCAAGCGGTTGGCTTAACTCAAAATAATACGCTAAACCACGCTCAATACGCTCTACTTCATTTAAACCGCAGTTATGTGCAATATCCGTCGCTTTAGAAGACCAAGATGAAATCGTGCCAACGCGTGGAATCACGATAAAGGTTTCACCTTTGGCATCGTGTTCTGCCAAGGTTGGGCCATAATGTAACAATGCTTTTAGTTTTGCTTCCTGCTCGCTAACAAGCGGTCGATTTAATTCCACAAAATGCAAATATTCCGCGTAAACCGATTTTACCGGTAATTGATTTTGTTGGAATTTTTGCATTAAACCTTGAATACGGAATTCAGAAAGGGCGGGTGAGCCACGAAAAGTTTGAAACATACGGGTACCTTTGAGTTGTGTTTGAGATGAAAATCGCGGGCTATTATAAAGGAAAACACGCCAAAACGAAAACGTTTGCGTCAATCATTTTCAAATGATTTTCAGTGGGAGAAAGCATATAATCATCAAGCAATTTAAAAACAATCCGAAAACTAACCGCACTTTGGGGCGCCACTATGATCATCAATGATATTAATTTCAACGATCTCTATCAACAACATCTGAAAGCCTGCAATCACTATAATCTTCCAGCGACAAAGTGGGATAAAAAAGCGCCTAAAATGGCCGAGAATTTAGTGGGTAAATCAAGCCGTTATAACGAGACGTTGCTTAAAGCCATGAATGTGCAACCCAATGAAACGGTGTTAGATATTGGCTGTGGCCCCGGCACGTTTGTGATTCCTTTAGCCCAACAATGCCAAGCCGTGTATGCTCTCGATTACAGCCAAGGGATGTTGGATATGGTGCAACAATACAAAGAAAAGCATCAACTGAATAATATTACCCTTCTACATAAATCATGGTCGGATAACTGGGATGATGTGCCTCAAGCGGATGTGATACTCGCCTCTCGCTCAACGCTTGTGGATGATTTGGATGACATGATTGAAAAGCTGCAAAGCAAGGCTAAAAAACGCGTTTTTTTAACCTCAGTGACCCAACGTCATTTTCTCGATGAAGGCGTATTTGAAGCCATTGGTCGTGATGATGTGGGCTTTCCGACTTATATTTATTTGGTCAATCGTCTTTACCAAAAAGGCATTCACGCGAATGTGAGTTTTATTGAAACCGAATCAGGTCATTTCCAAGGTGAAACCTTTGAGGATTTATTAAATTCCGTGGAATTTTCTCTTGGTAATCTCACCGAAAAAGAAAAACAAGACTTAGCTCAATTCTATCAACAAAAACAAATAAACAATGAACCGATAAAACACGGGCAACGCAAATGGGCGTTGATTTGGTGGGAGGTTTAAGAAAAAAGTGCGGTCATTTTTGACCGCACTTTACGCTTTAAGATGGATTAAAGAATCTCTAATAACTTCGCAAAGTCATCAAACACCCAATCTGGATTTGATTCCGCAATTGGAATGTTGTAGTTGTATCCGTAAGTTAATCCCACAACCGGGCAACCTGCTGAATGTGCGGCGAGAATGTCATTTCGAGAGTCACCTACAAACAACACTTGGCGAGGTTCTACGCCAAATTTACCGCATAAATAATATAATGGGCCTGGATGTGGTTTAATCGCGGGTAATGATTGTCCTCCAAGCATTTCACTGAATAAATGATCGATGCCAAATGCCGCCAATACTGGCTGAACATGGCGAGTTGGTTTGTTCGTTACCACGGCTAAGGTATAACCACGAGCTTTCAAAATTTCCAATGTTTCTTTCACATTTGGATATAAACGACTCACATTGCAAAGATTCTCCGCGTAATACACATTAAAACGCTCTTTCACTTGCTCCATTTCTGCATCTGAAAAGTCTTTACCTGTTTGTACTTTTGCCCATTCTAAAGCGCGAGCAATCAATACAGGCGCCCCATTACCAATCCAAGTTAACACTAACTCTTCTGGTGCTTGGGGTAAATCAAAGTCTGCTAAAGCAGAATTCACAGATAACGCTAAATCCGGCAAGCTATTCACAAGCGTACCGTCTAAATCAAAACCGATAACTTTAAATTGAGTCTTCATTCTCACTACCATCTATTTAACTGAAGCTAACTGCGCACGCATTTGATCAATGATTTGTTTATAATCTGGTTTACCAAAAATCGCTGAGCCTGCCACAAACATATCTGCACCGGCTGCGGCGATTTCTGCAATATTATCCACTTTGACGCCACCATCGATTTCTAAACGAATATCTAAACCGCTTTCATCAATCAGACGACGTGCCTGTTGTAATTTTTTCAATGTGGAAGGTAAAAAGGATTGTCCACCAAATCCTGGATTCACGGACATTAACAAGATCACATCCACTTTATCTAATACATAATCCAAATAACTTAATGGCGTCGCTGGATTAAACACTAAACCTGATTTGCAACCGTGATCACGAATGAGCTGTAAAGAGCGGTCAATATGTTCACTGGCTTCAGGATGAAATGTAATGTAATCCGCACCGGCTTTGGCAAAATCAGGAATGATACGATCGACTGGTTTCACCATTAAATGCACGTCAATAGGTGCTTTAATGCCATAATCACGCAAAGCTTTACACACGGCTGGGCCAAAGGTTAAATTCGGCACATAGTGATTATCCATTACATCAAAATGAATCACATCCGCACCGGCATTCAACACGTTTTGCACATCATCACCAAGACGAGCAAGATCTGCAGAAAGGATAGAAGGGGCGATTAAATAAGGTTTCATTTGTCATCTCCTAAAGGATAAAAGTGCTTGTAGTTTACTACGTTGAGCTCAATTTTACCTTGATTATTTACAAGTTTTATCTGAAAACAAAGAAAAAAATAACCGCACTTGATTCGATTGCCTCAAAGTGCGGTTGGTTTTTTATCGTATTTTAAAAGGATCGATTAGTTTAATCCAATGATTTCCCAACGGTTGTGAGATTGACCATCGATTTTACCTTTCTTCACGTTGGTGATGTAATCGATCATCATATTTTGGATCGTGCCTTTTTCACGGCCCATTGCCACTTTAGATTCCCAAAGTACTGGAATTTGTTGTCCTTCCCAAATACCACCTTTACCGTTTAATTGAGCGAAACGATATGAGTTCATGCCCACTTTTAATTTCATATCATCAGTTACCGGTTTACCGTCAGCAAGGGTTAAATCAACGATTTTGCTACCTTGTGGATTACGTAAGTCAATTTTGTAATTTACGCCACCGAAAATGTCGTAAGTCACATATTTTGATTTTTTACGTTCCGCATTATAACGATATTCGGTGTCACCTGGTTGGATGGTATCGAAGTAGTTTGCAGACCATTCCATATATTCTTTCAATTGTTTACCGGTCATTTCATAAACGGTGACATCACCACCTGCATAACGATAGTTAAAGATGATATCTTTTTTCTTGATATCGCCTTTATCCATACGTGCTTTTTGATGGTCGAAAGAGAAAGTCACCACATCTGCACCGCTGTAATATTGCTCAACATCATTAATAAATGAAGACAAACCGGTATCTCTTGAGAATGCAGCAGATACACCATGTTTGGTCTCTTGAGGTACCATTTCATTCGCTGTTTGACCGATTACTACGTTGTTTAATTCACGTAATTTTTCGTGATAAGGTTTGTAGATTTCCACAATTTTCTTATCTGCTTCAAGTGCTTTAACTGGAACCGTTTTAGATTCTTTCTTCACTAATTTCACTTCTTTTTTATCATTGATATCAAAAGTTAAATCCACTTCAGATACCACAGTACCGTAACGGTGTGGTTCAGTGATGAGTGTGTTTTTAATGGTTTCACTTGGTACATCTTTGTGCATGTGACCCGCGATAACCACATCAATACCATCTACTGCATTGATCACATCACGCATACCGGTATCAGGAATATTGTTTTCATTATCGATACCCATGTGGGTCACCGCAATAATCGCATCCACGCCTTTTGCTTTTAATTTCTCAACTTGTGTACGCGCTTCTTCTGTCGGTGAAGTAAATTTCATGTCTTTTAAGTTGCCCGTATCTTCTTCAAATTTTGCTGACATTGGGGTACTTAAACCAATAATCCCCAGTTTCACGCCATCTTTTTCGATGATAGTTGTCGCATCGATATAACGTTTGTCATTTTTCTTATGATAGAAGTTTGCGGTTAATTTTTTGGCTTTGATATCTTTTAGGATTTCATCTAATGCTTTCATCCCAAAGTTAAATTCGTGGTTACCCAAGACGAAAATATCATAATTCATTTCGTTTAATACTTTTGGAATTGGGTGATCTTTGTAATATTTTTTATCTTTTGCGAACACATCGATTTGGTTATCTTGGATCGCATCACCGACTTCCACTAGCACCACGTTTTTATTATTTTTACGCACATCTTTCACATAAGTTGCAATTTGTGCATAAGAACCTGATTTGTCCTCTACGTCTGCACCATAGCTCCAAGGTACGATACGACCGTGAACATCGGAGGTCCCTAATAATTTAATATTCACTTCTTGTGCCATTGCTGTGCTAACAGCAGAAAGCGCAAATAATGAGCAAAGTAATTTTTTCATAGAATTTCCTTTAAAGTTGCACAAAGTGCGGTTAAAAATGCCGGAGAATTATAGCGGTGAATCGATTGCTTACATAATTTTATTTTGAAGAAAAATAAAATTTGTGAGCTTGATCACATTTCATTTGGAGGATTAATGCCCTGTTTGAGAAAACAAGTTAATCACTAAAACACCACAGATAATCAGCGCCATACCTATCAGCCCTGCGGTATCAATTTTCTGACCAAATGCGAAATATGCCACAATAGCGGTCAGAACAATACCAACGCCCGACCAAATGGCGTAAACCAAGCCCACGGAAAGTGTTCGGAAAACAATGGAGACAAAATAAAACGAAATAGCGTATAGCGCCAATGAGCCAACGGTGGGTAAAAGTTTGGTAAAACCATCACTGACTTTTAATAAATTCGTTGCCACGATTTCAAGACAAATAGAAATAGCAAGTAATATCCAAGGATTCATATCAATCAATAAGTAAAATGGAAAAATGCTATTCTACCTTAAGCGGCGGATGGATGTAATCGAATTTGACGAGCCATGGCTTGCATATAAGGTGCCGTTTGCTCAAAGAAATAACGGTAAGAGGCACATAAATAATTATGTGGATTAGGTTCATTTTCGAGAGAAACAAAACGATGTTTCGGGCAGCCACCAGAACAGAGTTTACGAAACTCGCAACGCCGACAAAGTGCGGTCAATTTTTGTGATTTTTCTAAACCAAATTGTTGCTGTTTATTGGAAAGTACAATCTCTGTTAAAGGTTGCTGAGTTAAATTGCCGACCTTGTATTCGGGGTACACAAAATGATCGCAAGCATACACATCGCCATTGGCTTCTGTGACAAGAGATTGTCCGCACGTAGGTTGATGAACACAGGTTGTGGAAGGATAACCGAGCCATTGCCCTAGCAAATTATCAAACTGCGACACATAAATTTTTCCCACATCATGAGCATACCATTCATGAAAGACATCCACGAGAAATTGCCCATAACCTTCCGATGGTACTGAAAAATCGGTTACTGATTGTGTTTGGGTATGACGTTCGACGATGGGAATAAACTGCATATAAGTCGGACCAAGCTGTTTGAGTGCTAAATAGGTTTCTCTTCCTTTTTGCCAGTTTTGATCATTAATGACGGTTAAGGTGTTAAATTCCACGCCATATTCTTGTAGCAGATTTAACGCTTTTACGACTTTTTCAAAAGTGGGATTACCGTTACCCGAAATACGATAACGATTATGCACAGCACTTAAACCGTCAATAGAAAGCCCAATGAGAAAATGATGTTGTTTGAAAAATGCAGCCCATTGCTGATTAAGGGCAATACCATTGGTTTGAAAGGCGTTTGTAATCTGTTTGCCTTGGGCAAATTCCTGCTGATATTCAACGGCTTGTTTATAAAAATCTAAGCCTAAGAGAGTGGGCTCCCCACCTTGCCAAGCAAATTCAACCACATTACCGGCATGAGATTGGATATAGTTTTTGACGTAATGTTTTAAGGTGTCTTTTGACATAAAAGGCGCATGTTGCCCAAACTGTTCTGATTTTTCCAAATAGAAGCAATATTCACACTGAATGTTACAGTGAAAACTGCTTGGTTTCGCCATTAAGTGAAAATGAGCTTGTGGTGGAAAAACAGACATCAACCATCCTTTGTTACAACATTATTTATGACCAGATATTCGGTCTAATGCGCCATTTTGTTTGAGTTCTTTTGCAATACGAATCGCGGTTTCAGTTTCACAGCCGGCATATTCTGCAATTTCGCGATACGTCCAATTATAATCAGGAAAATGTTGTTTGAGAAAATACAAACTATCCATCACTCGATCTAAAGTACGCAAATAGGCACTTTTTGCCAAACGTTCTTCTGCTTCGCGTAATTCATCTGCCAAAATTTGTAATAAACATTGGCTCATCACGGTATTATGCGTAAAAAATTCACTCACTACATTAGGTTTGATGCGAGTAATCTCCGCATCAATTAAGACTTTTGCATTACAATGATAATGTTTATCCGCCATCGAAAACAAAGTTCGAAAACCAAAATAATCGCCCTTGGAATATAATCGCACTAAGCTTTCCTTGCCATTTTCAAGGGTATGAAATAAGCCAACCAAGCCTGCTTGCACATAATAAAATTCATGTGCTGACTCACCTTGTTGATACAAGAAGGAGCCTTTCGGTAAGTGATGCAGCTCAGTAAACTGACAATGTGACAATTCAGTAGGCTTGATTGAGCAATTTTCCATAATCATCCCTTAAAAGTGCGGTCAATTTTTTATTGGTTTTACACTTCGTTTATAATCCGATATACCCAGTTTTCTAATGGATCATTTAAGCGTTTCATTTCTTGACGCATTTCTTCCAGCATCTCTTTTTTGACCGCCTCATATTCTGGCTTGTAGAACAAATTATGCATTTCAGCCGGATCATTTTTCACATCATAAAGCTCACAAATGTCCGAAGCATTAAACACTAATTTATAGTCTTTACGGTGCCACATGCGTTGTTCAAAGTAAACGAAATGCCCTGCTAACTGTGCCAATATCCCTTTACGTTGATTATCTTGATGTTGACGAACGATCGGCAAAATACTTTCCCCTTCAAAGGCTTGAGGAATAGGTTGATTCGCGAGATCGTAAACTGTCGAGGTTAAATCATGAAGATAGACAAGGTTATCATCTTGTTGATTAACACGATTTGAATTTGGGTCTTTGATAATCATCGGAATGTTGTAGGTGGTATCGAACATGAACTCCCCTTTCTCAATCATTCGATGAGCGCCCATCGCATCACCATGATCAGCGGTTGCCACAATAAAAGTGCGGTCATAAATACCGTTGTTTTCTAAGAAGGTAAATAGCTCACCAATTGCATCATCAATCAAGGTGATATAACCCCAGAATTTTGTGATCACTTCTTTCCAATGATCTTCACTCGCTTCCCACATGCCCCACATTTTAGAGATGGTACGATAGTGTCCTGGTTTGCCTTCTAGTGGCTTGAAGAAGCTTTCATCTAGCACCACATCTTCTTTGCGATACATGGAATAATACGGTTCTGGCACGATACAAGGCGTATGCGGTCCCCAGAAATTAATCCATGTGAAGAACGGTTTGTTTTCAGCAAGTGATTCACTAATATAGCTTTTCGCTTCATCAATAATGAAATACGGGATGGTTTGTTCTTTTGTGCCGGAAAGCAAACCGCACAGCTCTTGCACGCGTAAATGTGGGTTATCCCCGAAATAAGCACGACTCACTTCCGGAATTTCATAGCCTTTTTCATCTAACCATTCTTTATAACGATTGGAATGTGTCGGCGGTTGGTTGAACACTAAATTTTTATACACACCACTGCCCGGATAACCATAGCCATCAAAGTTATGCCCTTTAATGCCATAATCTTCCGGCACAGATTTTGTACCCACGTGCCATTTCCCCACAACATAGGTGTTATAACCGTCTAGTTTACCGATATTGGGGGCGGCTTCGCTCACTTCACCGGTACCGCCTTTTTCACCATTACGAATGATGCCATGTGTAGATGGCATTAAACCGGTAAAGAGCGAAGTCCGAGCGGGCCCACAAACGGAAGCGGGCGTAAAAGCATTATTAAAACGTACGCCATCTTTAGCTAGACGGTCAATATTCGGGGTTTTAACGATCTGATGACCATAAGCCCCCAACATATCTTTACGCACTTGGTCGAGTAAAATATAGATAATGTTCATACACAATCCTTATCTATTTTAAGGGCGTACGTGATGTACGCCCGACTGCTTAATGTTGGTTAGAAAGATGTAATTGATGCTCTGTTTTTTCATTTTTTGGTCTAAAGACAATCAATACGATGAGTTGTAATACCGCATACACTTCCAACACTAACATTGGATTGCCATCTGGTGAAGCAATACCAATTGGTGATAGGAATGCATAAAGCGCAATTAAACCAAGGATTAATGAAACAGATGTTACTTTAATATATTTCCAATTGGTTAAGTCTACATCGCCTTTATTAATGGTATTTTCCACATAAGGTTCACGTTTTAAGAATTGACCTAGAATCAACATGAAAACAACATCAAATACGAATAATCCGCCCATGACATACACGAAATTGATTTTCACATTGAACACCCAAACAATACTGAAATAAAGTACTACGTGTACAAGTAAAGCAATACGTGCAGCCAAGCCAGAAACAGTTTTATTAAATAAACCCACAGCAAATAACGCCACGATTGGAATATTCACAAAACCGGCAAAGCGTTTAGTGATTAAGAAAATACCATCTGTACCGAACATCAAAAGTGGGCCAATAATCATGGTCACAATCGCCATAATGGTTGAGACTTTTTTCGCATAGACGATCAACTCTTGATCAGTACGTTGTTTTTTACTGATAGATGGTAATAAGTCTTTACAATAAATGGTCGCTGCAGAGTTTAAGAATGAGTTAAAGGTACTTAAAATTGCACCGAAAAGTGCGGCAATAAAGAACCCTTGTAATGCAGTCGGCATCACTTTATTGACTAATAATGGATAAGAGGTATCAATTGGATTTAAGCCTTCACCTAAAATATGGAAACTCAATAAACCCGGTAAATTAAGAATAATCGGTAATGTGAGTAGGAAAAGCGCTGCAATTAAAATCCCTTTTTGACCTGATGCTAAATCCTTCGCCCCTAAACAACGTTGTACGATTGCTTGGTTTGTTGTCCAATAGAAGAAGTGAACGACCATAATACCGGTAAAGATTGTTGGCCAAGGGGTAGAGTCGGTTGAACTACCAATAGCGTTCCATTTTTCAACGTGAGTGGTGGTGATAATATTCAAGCCTTCAGAAATGCTACCATTACCTAAATAAAGCAATGCAAATACAGGCACAAGCAATGCACCAATCACTAAGATTACGGCATTGATAGTATCGGAAACTGCCACCGCTTTTAAGCCACCAAAAATTGCATAAATCGCTCCCACTACACCGATAGCAATTACGGTATAGACAATTGCTTGAGCGTAGCTTAATCCAAAGATCGTTTCTAGATTGAAGATTTTGTTAAAGGCAATTGCCCCAGTATAAAGTGCGGTCGGAATAACAATTAAAAGATAGAAGACCAAGAATAACCCTGACATAATCAAACGAGTTTGACGGTCAAAGCGATTTTCAAAGAATTCAGGAATGGTGGTATAACCGTTACGCAAATATTTCGGCAACATATAAAGCGCCAAGAAACAAAGCGGAATCACCGTTGGCACAGTCCACGCAATAATAGAAAAGTTGTTTTGATAAGAAACGGCATTCACGCCAATCAATTGCTCAGTAGAAAGTGAAGTTAAAACCATTGAGCAACCAATCACAATACCGCTTAATCCTCGTCCCGCTAAGAAATAACCTTTCGAGGTGGTTAAATCATCGTTTTTCGTCCGTAGCCATGAAATATAGGCTACCAAAACTGTTACGATGAGGAAACTCGAAACCGTTAATAGCATACGCTCCTCCTTGTAGAAGCCATTATTAATATCCATTTATAGACTACTGCTAGGTGTATAAAGAGCATATGATAATTGTCATACTGATTGTGTGAGAAGGATCACAAAATTAAAATAAAGTCTGTTTTTATAGATAATTATGAGCAAGATCATAAATTATTTATTTATCCAAAAGAATAATAATGCCGTACTCCCACAAAAAAGGAGTTTGAAATGAGTTTACAGTTAATTTTTATTTTAATTTTATGTGGTGTGATGACAAATATAATGTCCGCTATTTTTGGCATTGGTGGCGGCGTATTGATGGTACCTATTCTCTACACCTTATTCCCACAATTCCCTTTACAAATGATTGCTGCAACATCATTGACGATTGTCATGGGGTCATCCTTTATTAACTTAATTTATTTTTACAAACAAAAAGTATCGATTAATTACAAAGCGATGCTCATTTGGTCTGTGGGAATGATTATTGGTGTGCAGCTAGGATTCGAATCCAGTTTTTATGTACCTGATATTGCCATCATCAGTGTGTTTGTTATCACACTTTCCCTATTAGCAATTCGTACTATTTTTAGTAAAGAAACTGCAATAATTCAGCAATCTACAGCGGATGACACGATTAAAGGAATCGGTCTTTCAACTATAGGCGGATTTATTGCCGGCATGACCGGCATTGGAGGTGGCTCAATTATGGCGCCTTTAATTGGACAATTAAAATCCGTTAAAGCCCATCAAATTGCCCCTTATACCAATGCGATGATGTTTATTGGAGGGTTAGGTAGCCTTTATGGCTATCTTTCAAAAAGCTCGACTTATCACTTTGGTTGGCAAATTGGTTATGTCAATTTTTCGATTGTGATTATTGTTGTGCTAAGTGCTTTTGTAACCGGATTTTTCTCAATGAAAATCCGAGGTAAATTATCACCGCACTTAGTCAAAAAACTATTAGGTATTATTTTATTAGTAATCAGCGCTTATATGTTACTTATCCATTCCATAAAATAAAAAATGGCAGAGGAAAACCTCCTCTGCCATTTCGGTTATTTTTCTTCTTTTTTCACTTCATCCCACAGAATATCCATTTCGATTAAAGAAAGATCTTTAAGTAATACGCCTCGCTCTAATACCTTTCCTTCGACTTTGCGAAAACGTTGTTCAAATTTATTATTCGCCTTACGTAAAGCCTCTTCTGCGTTACATTTAAGATGACGAGACAAATTGACTGTCGCAAAAAATAAATCCCCAATTTCCTCTTCTATTCTTTGTTGATTGCAAGGTGTTTGATTGACTTCATCTCGCACCTCCTTCAATTCTTCTTCAACTTTAGCAAATACAGGCTCAAGTTCATTCCAATCAAATCCAATCTTTGAACACTGTTTTTGCATTTTCTGAGCTCTTAACAATGCAGGAAAAGCATTCGGAACATTATCTAAAATAGACTGTTGTTTTTGAGCTGATTTTTCTTGTGCTTTAATGCTGTTCCAACGGGCTAACGCCTCTTCTTCATTTCCAGCTGTTGCATCACCAAATACATGAGGATGGCGACGTACAATCTTTTCAGAAACATCATTAAGGACATCATCAAATGTGAAATAACCATCCTCTGAAGCAAGCTGACTGAAGAATACTACCTGTAATAAAAGATCACCAAGCTCTTCTCTTAAATTCGCAATATCTTTCTTTTGGATGGCATCAATGACTTCATAAGTTTCTTCGGTTAAACAAGGAATCATGGAGTCATAATTTTGTTTAAGATCCCAAGGACAACCGCCATTAGGGTTACGTAATTGTGCAATTAATTGAATAAAATCTTGAATGGAGTAATGCATAAGAATATCTCTGAAATACTAAAAGTACGATTAGTATAAAACGAATGGTAAAATAGACAATATTCTTAAAAAAATTAAAGATAATTTGATATGAAATGGATGGCAGGGGCGGAGAGGCTCGAACTCCCAACACCCGGTTTTGGAGACCGGTGCTCTACCAATTGAACTACGCCCCTATTGGTATTAAGAATTGGCGGAATGGACGGGACTCGAACCCGCGACCCCCTGCGTGACAGGCAGGTATTCTAACCAGCTGAACTACCACTCCGCTAAATGAGGTATGATTGGCAGTGACCTACTCTCACATGGGGAAGCCCCACACTACCATCGGCGTAACAATGTTTCACTTCTGAGTTCGATATGGATTCAGGTGGGACCATTGCACTGTTGCTGCCAAAATTTTTATTTTGTTAATTTACTCTTAAAATAAACTAACAAAATAAAAAGTACCTGGCGGTGTCCTACTCTCACATGGGGAAACCCCACACTACCATCGGCGCATCGGCGTTTCACTTCTGAGTTCGGTATGGGGTCAGGTGGGACC
>JAGZBU010000024.1:0-25821 GCA_018369675.1 Parahaemophilus parainfluenzae
AAATACGAATATGCTCCATTCCGCCTTCAGCCACACGCATCGCAGCCGGTGCATAAAGCTGTTCAACTTGATTTGTTACCACATTTTTAATGCCATAGAAGGCGCAAGTACGCACAACGCCACCTAGGTTTTGCGCATTATTGACTTGATCAAGCAATATCAAGCAGTCTTCTTGACGCGGGACATCTAAATAACCTTGCAAAGAGAAAGTACGTTGCTTCTTCACTAGCATACAAATGCCACCATGATGCTCAGTGCCACTTACTAAGCTTAGCTCATCGCTGTCCACCACGTGATACACTTTTTTATTCGCGGCTAAATAACTGAAAATCTCGCCAATTCGATGTGCCATTTGCACCGTTGCCCATACGCGAACAATGCTCTCTGGACGCTCAGCAAACAATTCTAAGCACGCATTTTCACCATACACTTTCATTTCTTCAGCACGGTTCTTTTTAATTTTCTCCGGTGCTCGTGGTGATAATGCGCCTGTTTTCTTTTCTTTCGGTTTATAACTCACGCCAGTACTTTTCACCATTACTTTTACCGAGCCACTTTCACCATTGGCTTTATTTAATGAAAGTTCAGCAATTTTTGGTTCTCTCACTTCTTGCTGTTGGAAGCCACGAGAAGGTTTACGATCATCCTTTTTTTTATCAAAGTGCGGTCGATTTCCCTCACGTTTTTCATTATTGCGACGATCATCAAAGCGACGTTCTTTTTCATTAAATGCACGTTTTGGGCTACGCTCTTGAAAAGATTTGGTGGAATTTGTTTGGAATGATGGTTTGCGTGAATTGCTCATAATTTACTTCTCGAAGGAAAAATTGGATAATAATTCGCCAAAAAATGCGAAAATTTGTGAGCATTATAACGAAAAAAAACCTTTTTTCTATCAATCCACAAAGGAAATATTGTAAACTAGAGCATTAATTTTTAGTGTAGAGATCGATTATGTTAATCAATAAAGCTAAACGAGCAGAACAAAATTTAAAAAATTTGCCTTTTCTTCCTTTACAGGCTGAACAGGTTGAGTTTCTGTTTAGTCCGCTTGAATTCAAAGCACAAATTATAGAATTAATTCGCCAAGCTAAAAAACGTATTTACGTGACCGCACTTTATTGGCAAAAAGATGAAGCGGGACAAGAAATACTCAATGAAATTTATCGCGTAAAACAAGATCATCCTGAATTGGATGTGAAAATTTTAGTGGATTGGCATCGCGGACAACGCAATTTACTCGGTGCAGAAAAATCTGCTACTAACGCTGATTGGTATTGTGAACAACGCCAAACCTATCAACTTCCCGATGAACCGAATATGTTCTTCGGTGTGCCCATTAATACCCGCGAAGTCTTCGGTGTATTACATATTAAAGGCTTTGTCTTTGATGATACCGTGCTTTATAGCGGCGCAAGTATTAATAACGTGTATTTACAACAACAAGATAAATACCGTTACGACCGCTATCAAAAAATCCATAATGCTGCACTGGCAGATTCTATGGTTAATTTCATCAATGATTATTTATTGGATTTCAGCGCGGTACATCCATTAGATGTGGCTAACCGCCCTCGCACCAAAGAAATTCGTAGTGCAATAAAAGCTTATCGTAAAAACTTATCTGCTCATGCTGAATATCAGCTAGAAAGTGCGGTTGGTTTTTCCGATGTTTTAAGCATTTCACCACTTTTTGGTTTAGGTGCATCAGGCAATGAATTAAATCAAGTTATCGAAGATTTATTCTTACAAGTGCAGGAAAAATTGGTGATTTGCACCCCTTATTTCAACTTCCCTCGCACACTAAGAAGTAAACTTGCCCGCTTATTAGAGCAAGGAAAGTGTGTCGAAATAATCGTGGGTGATAAAGTCGCGAACGATTTCTATATTCCACCAGAACAGCCGTTTAAAATGGCAGGTGCATTGCCTTATTTATATGAAAGCAATCTTCGTCGCTTCTGCGAGAAATTTGATGCTTACATTAAAAATGGCCATCTAACTGTGCGTTTATGGAAAGATGGCGATAACACTTATCACCTCAAAGGTGTTTGGGTAGACAACCAGTATATTCTTTTAACAGGGAACAACTTAAACCCGCGCGCATGGCGTTTAGATGCGGAAAATGGATTATTAATCCACGATCCAAAACAAGAACTTCTGCCTCAAGTGGAACAAGAATTGTCGCACATCCGCCAACATACCAAAGTATTGCAAGATTATTCTGAATTAGAAGAATTGACGCAATATCCTGAACCGGTGCAAAAACTGTTGAAGAAATTTGCTCGGATTCAAGCAGACAAATTAGTCAAAATGATTTTATAAACGCAAAAAAGCCGACAAATGTCGGCTTCTTGCTTTCATCTTGCGCAAAAACATCAACTAACATTGCACAAGTGAAATAAGTTGTTATAATCGCCCGACTTTTAAATCTTATTGGAGAAATCAATGAACCCAATTTCTTATTGGCAACGCCTAAAAGTTGCATTTCAATATGTGATGCCACAAATCTATATGACACAAGCAGCAGGTTGGTTAGCTAAACAAAAATGGGGCGCAGTGACACATTTTGTGATTAAAGCGTTTGCAAAAAAATACAACATTGATATGAGCATTGCTGAAAAAGAAAAATTCAGCGATTACGCCAGTTTTAATGAATTCTTTATCCGTCCATTAAAAGAAAATGTACGTCCAATTAACCAAAATCCTACCGCACTTTGCTGCCCTGCAGACGGGCGTGTAAGTGAATGTGGACACATTGAAGATGATCGCCTATTACAAGCCAAAGGTCACTTCTTCAGCTTAAACGATTTATTAGCGGAAGATAAAGATTTAACCGAGACCTTTAAAAATGGGGAATTCGTCACCACTTATTTATCACCACGTGATTATCACCGTGTGCACATGCCATGTGATGGTACACTTCGCAAAATGATTTACGTGCCGGGTGATTTATTCTCCGTCAATCCATTTTTAGCGAAACATGTACCAAACCTCTTCGCACGTAATGAACGTGTGATTTGTGTCTTTGATACTGAATTTGGCACCATGGTACAAATCTTAGTAGGTGCAACAATCACTGCAAGTATCGGTACCGTTTGGGCTGGTGTGATTAATCCACCACGTCATAACGAAGTGAAAGTCTGGACTTATGAAGGTGAAAGTTCGGTTAAATTAAGTAAAGGTCAAGAAATGGGTTGGTTCCAACTTGGTTCTACCGTAATTAATTTATTCCAAGCCGGTCAAGTGCAAATTGCCGATCATTTAAGTGTTGATGAACCTGTTCGCATGGGTGAAATCTTGGCATTGAAAAAATAGTTTTACAACAAAGGAAAAAACAATGACAGCTCAAATTTTTGAACAAGTAAAATTAGAAAGTATTTCTGAAAAAGGTAGCTACGGTATCGGTTTACAAATCGGTCAACAATTAGCAGATAGCCAAATGGATATTTCTGTTGAAGCGGTAGCAAAAGGCATTTTCGATGCATTAAATCGCAATCAACCCGCATTAGAAATTAATGATTTAATGCATTCTGTTCAAGCCCTTCAACAACAAGCGGCTGAAGCACAACAAGCGCAATTTAAAGCGATTGAAGAAGAAGGTAAAAAATTCTTAGAAGAAAACGCGAAAAAAGCGGGCGTAAAAGTTACTGACAGCGGTTTACAATACGAAATTTTAACCGAAGGTAACGGTAACAAACCATCTGCAACGGACAAAGTACGTGTTCACTACACAGGTACATTACCAGATGGTACCGTATTCGACAGCTCTGTTGCTCGTGGCACACCGGCTGAATTCCCAGTAAATGGCGTAATTCGTGGTTGGGTTGAAGCATTACAAATGATGCCTGTTGGTTCTAAATGGAAACTGACTATTCCACACGAACTTGCTTACGGCGAACGTGGTGCAGGCGCATCTATCCCTCCATTCTCACCTTTAGTGTTTGAAGTCGAATTACTCGATATCCTTTAAAACAAAAAAGTGCGGTTAAAACTAACCGCACTTTTTTATTCTTCGTCGTCTTCGCTATAACGATCATCATCGTCATAATCATAGGTTAAGATCGCATCCTCATCATAACCCTCTATATCAATCTGAACGCCATTTGAGCCGGCATCAAACCCATTAAACCATGCAGTTCTTAGCTCTTCAGGTATTCGTCGACCACAAAAGTTAATTCGTTTATTCAATTGAGATTGGCTTTGTGCTTGGAAATCTTTCCCTACTCGATAACCATCTAAATACCAGTCATCTTTATCATGACAAGCCGTCGTATTTAAACGCTTTACGTGTTTACTCACTGAAATGGGGCTACGATGTTTTACATAATAGCCCTGCGTACAAGCGCTTAATAGCCCAACAGCTAAAACGGTCGCTATTAATCTCATGTTGTCTCCTTTTACTACTTAATATCGGATTATCGCCCTTTTTATAGTTTTATAGACCGACAAAATAAAAGGAAGGTTCAGAAAATATGAGAGATCCGATTTCTATTGCAGGCTATAGCACAATCATATCATCACGATGTAGCGCAACTGCACCGTACTCATAACCAAGAATTTGCTCAATGTCTTGAGATTTTTTCCCTTTGATTAATTCCAACGCATCGCTGTTATAACGAGGCATACCGAGTGCAATCACTTTACCTGAGGTATTTTTAATTTTGACGACTTCACCGCGTGAGAAACGCCCTTCTACAGCCGTAATCCCCGCTGGTAGTAACGATTTATTCTGGACTAACATGGCATTTTCAGCACCCTCATCAATGGTCAGCACACCCGCTGATGGTGCTGCAAATAACCACTGTTTACGACTTTCGAGACGATCTGAATGATGCGCAATAAATTTGGTGCCAATTGGTTTATCGTAGGCTAAATCCACAATCACATCTGGTCGGCTACCTGGTGCAATAATAGTTTCAATGCCCGAACGCGTTGCCACATCTGCCGCAATTATTTTTGTACTCATGCCGCCAGTACCAAGGTTTGTACCGCTACCGCCTGCAATAGAACGAATATGGTCGGTAATTTGCTCAACCACAGGAATCAATTTTGCATCTGGATTTTGACGAGGATCGCTTTCGTACAAACCTTGTTGATCCGTTAATAAATAAAGTTGTTCCGCTTGCACTAAAATCGCGACTAATGCAGATAAGTTATCGTTATCTCCTACTTTAATCTCAGCTGTTGCCACCGCATCATTCTCGTTAATCACAGGAATAATATGATTGTCTAACAGGGCATGTAATGTATCGCGCGCATTTAAAAAACGTTCACGGTCTTCAATATCGGCACGAGTTAATAAAATTTGTCCAATATGAATATCATAAATCGCAAATAATTTTTCCCAGGCTTGAATCAGCTGACTCTGCCCTACTGCAGCTAGAAGCTGCTTGGAAGCAATGGTTGGGGGAAGTTGAGGATGATTTAAATAATGTCGTCCTGCTGCAATCGCACCTGATGTCACAATCACGACACGAAAACCCGCTTGATGAAGTTGTGCAATCTGGCGAACAATATCGACCATGTGAGGGGCATTTAATTTGGGTGAACCATGCGTTAATGTGCTAGTACCAAATTTTACGACGATTGTTTTGCGATTTGCCGACATAGTTTGTCCTCAGTGAAAAAATAGAAAAGTGCGGTTAAATTAGCACTAAAATTAATAAAAATCACGAAAAATCCAACCTTATATACAGATTTTGTGAATAGCTATGATATAGTGCAAAAAAAGAAAAATAGGATAGAAAATATGACATTAAGTTTGATCGTTGCGACAACAAAAAATAACGTCATCGGAAAAGATAATCAAATGCCTTGGCACTTACCTGCCGATTTAGCCTGGTTTCGTAAAAATACCACGGGCAAACCGGTAATTATGGGCCGTAAAACCTTTGAAAGCATTGGTCGCCCACTACCGAAACGTACCAATATCGTCCTTTCACGTACCCCTTACGAACATGAAGGTGTCATCTGGAAAGAGAATTTTGAAAGTGCGGTCGAATTTGTCAAAGAATTTGATGAAATCATGTTGATTGGCGGCGGCGAGTTATTTAAACAATATTTACCTAAAGCAGATAAACTATACCTCACGCAAATTCAAGCAGACATTGACGGTGATACCTTCTTCCCTGAAATTAATTGGGCTGAATGGAACATCGAGTTTGAAGAATATCGTCAAGCGGATGCAGATAATCCCTATGATTGTCGTTTTTTAATTTTACAGCGTAAAGTATAAAACACATCCAAACCATCCTAAAACAAAGTGCGGTCAAAACCTTAAAAATGTTGACCGCACTTTGTTCTTACATCATCAAATCAACTATTCATCAAGCCATTTTTTCCTATAAATCCCCAGTTTTTTGATCTGAGTCCCCTTTTAAAAACCGGATTTATAATATACTGAAATGATTTATTATCATTAGAGGAGAAATATTATGGGTATCTTCAGTGTACCACCGGATCTACCGGTTACTAAAAGCAAAGAGGAGATCGACAAAACTTATCGTTACTGGCGATTACATTTGATGATCACTAGCTATATCGGCTACGCCGTTTTCTATTTTACTCGTAAAAGCTTTAACTTCGTTATGCCTGCCATGCTAACGGACTTAGGCCTACAAAAAGCCGATATCGGGATCATGGGGACTGCGTTTTATCTCACCTATGGTGTATCCAAGTTCTTATCAGGTGTACTCGGCGACCGATCTAACCCTCGTTACTTCATGGGGATAGGCTTAATGATGACGGGTGTCGTCAATATTTTATTCGGTATGAGCTCATCTGTCTTTATGTTTATCACCCTTTGGATGATCAACGCCTTTTTCCAAGGTTGGGGGTGGCCTCCATGTTCAAAAATCCTGAATACTTGGTACTCACGTAATGAACGTGGTTTATGGTGGGCGATCTGGAATACCTCACATAACTTAGGTGGTGCACTCATTCCAATTTTATCTGGTGCAGTTGCCCTTTATTGGGGATGGCGTTACGGTATGATCGTGCCAGGGATTATTGCCTGTGTCATCGGTTTTGCTCTTTGTTTCTTATTACGCGATCGCCCAACTTCAATGGGACTTCCAACAGTCGGTGAATGGCGTAATGATATTGCTGAAAAAGAACATGAAAGTGAAGGTTTAGGTTTATCTAACTGGGAAATTCTTAAAATTTATGTGTTCAAAAACAGCATTATCTGGGCGTTAGCATTTTCTTGGTGTTTTATTTATATCATCCGTACCGGTATCAATGACTGGGGTAACTTATATTTAACAGAAACCCACGGTTATGACTTACTTAAAGCGAACTCCGCCGTTTCTTTCTTTGAAATCGGTGGATTCTTAGGGGCACTTTTTGCGGGATGGGGTTCTGATAAATTCTTCAACGGAAACCGTACCCAAATGAATATCATCTATGTGTTAGGTATTATTTCAACATCCTTAGCATTATGGTTCATCCCAAGCGATAACTATTTTGTGATGTGTGGCTTATTCTTCCTGATGGGATTCTTTATCTTTGGTCCGCAATTCCTTATCGCAATGGCTGCGGCTGAAAACTCCCACAAACATGCTTCAGGTTCTTCTACCGGTTTCGTTAGTCTCTTCGCCTATATCGGTGCGGCAGCGGCAGGGGCCCCATTAGCGTGGATTATTCAATCTCTCCACTGGAACGGATTCTTTGGTAGCTTGTTTATTGTATCTCTTGCTTGTGCATTATTACTCGTTTTCGTGTACTTCTTGCAACGTAAGAAAAATAAACTAAAAGCCTAATCTAAGCATATAAAAATCGGGCTAAAACAATCATTGTTTTAGCCCGATTTCTTTTGTTTTAAATAACCTTTAAAAGATTATTCTAAGCGTTTAGCCATTTCCAACCAATCTGCTTTAAATTCACGACGCATATTGTTGATTGCATCAATAATATCATGGTGAACTAATTTTTCATTTTGAATACCCACACAGTAGCCACCTTTACCTTGTAGCAATATATCTACCGCATATACGCCCATACGTGAAGCTAAAATACGGTCGAAGGCACAAGGTGAACCACCACGTTGAATATGGCCTAATACGGTTGCACGAGTTTCATGGCCTACGCGAGCTTCAATCTCACGAGCAAGAGAATGCACGTCTGTGATTAATTCAGTAATCGCAATAATGGCATGGCGTTTTCCACGAATAATACTGCGTTCAATTTGGCGAATTAATTCTTCACGATTAAATTCCACTTCTGATGCCACAATATACTCACAGCCACCAGCAATACCTGCAGAAATGGTTAAATCACTACAGTGACGACCCATGATTTCCACAATAGAAATACGTTGGTGAGAACTTGAGGTATCACGTAAACGGTCAATCGCATCTACTGCTGTTTGTAGTGCGGTTTCATAACCGATTGTGTAATCTGTTCCAGCCACATCGTTATCAATTGTGCCAGGGATACCTACGCAAGGGAAACCATGTTCTTCAGTAAGCAATTTCGCCCCCATGTAAGAACCGTCACCACCAATAACAACTAGGGCATCAATACCATGTGAACGTAAAATTTCTGCACATTTTTCACGTACTGCAGGATCTTTAAATTCTGGGAAACGCGCAGAGCCTAAGAATGTACCGCCACGATTAATAATATCGGACACACTATAACGGTTTAACTGTTTGATTTTATTGTTATATAGACCTTGATAACCGTCATAAATTCCAAATACTTCAAGCCCTTCTGCAAGAGCTGCACGAACAACGCCACGGATGGCAGCATTCATACCTGGTGCATCACCACCACTGGTTAATACAGCAATTTTTTTAATCATATTTACCTACTTTGAACTCTAAGAATAATTGGCGTCAAGATTACACCATCCATTATTTCTGCTCTAGAAAAATTTTTAAAATTTACGTGGAATTTGATCTAGTATAAGTTTTAGTGATGGAAAGAACTTTCACATTTCCAAGAAAGATCGGCTTTTTGTAATGTCTTGCTTTCTTTCGCCACCAAATACTTTTGTAAGTTTTTCACAATTTTTACTGTGTTTAAACGCTGAAATTTCTTACCTTGTTCCACTTTTTGGGAATATTGATATTGCACAAAACCACAACGTGGCATATTTTTACCCTTAGCAATATCCACTTGCCAAGATGGATTTTGTTCTGTCGGAGCATAAATGACATAACCATTTAACTCAGTAGCGGGCTTTTTCGGATTCGTTGAATTCGCAAGAATTTTGAAATCTGTCACGCCTAAATTACGGTACACCTTCTCACGCAATGCCACACGTTGCTCAATAGAACGGGATAAATCACGATCAAGCAACACTTCAATTTGAGATTGCCAATTTTCTAAGGTATCTGGCTCGGCAAGATAAACATAACGCGCAATCGTATCCAAATCTTGGCTTGCAGTAAGTTTATAAGTTTTGCCGTTGTACTCAATTTTTTCAGGAGTTTGAAGCTGACTCACTTTTGCCGCACAACCTGAGAGTAAAAGTGCGGTCAATATAACCAGGATTTTATTCATTGATATCTCGCTTAAATACAAATTCTTTTTCAGTTGAGGATGTCGCATCAAACCAATAACCACCAAGGTCAAACTCTTTCAGTTGTTCAACACGTTCCAAACGATTTTGAATGATAAAACGACACATTAAACCACGGGCTTTTTTCGCATAAAAGCTGACCACTTTGTATTTACCATTCTTATTATCTAAGAAAACTGGCTTCACAATCTGTGCCTCTAATTGGCTTTCTTTCACTGATTTATAGTATTCATCGGAAGCTAAATTGATCAAAACACGATCGCCTTGCTCATCAAGTGCTTGCTGCACAGATTGAGTGATGATGTTACCCCAGAAAGCATAAAGATCTTTCCCTTTTGGATTCGCTAACTTCGTGCCCATTTCCAAGCGGTAAGGTTGCATTAAATCAAGGGGTTTCAATAAGCCATATAAGCCGGAAAGCATACGTAAATGGCGTTGTGCGAATTGCACATCTTCATCAGATAAGCTATCCGCATCCAAACTGGTGTAAACATCACCTTTGAATGCCCAAATGGCTGCGCGTGAATTTTTTTCGTTGTGAGATTTTGTCCATTCTGCAAAGCGAGCGGCATTTAAGCCCGCAAGTTTATCGCTGATAGACATTAAGGAAGAAAGATCTTGGGGAGATAATTGACGACAGATTTCAATCAGTTGCTCACTATAATCCGTCAAGTGCGGTTGAGAAACAGGAAGATTTCTGACCGCACTTTCAAAATCTAAGGTTTTTGCCGGGGAAATAATGGCTAACATAGGTTCTCCTTTCTAAAACTGAACCGTATCTTAGCACAGGATAGCCTCCTTACTCTACCCCGTTTATGCTATCCGCTTATAGAGTCCATTCTCATTGACGATTAAGTCTTGTAACTCCAAATCTAATAACTGTACTAAAAGGAAATCCACCGGTAAATTCAATGCAACCGATAAATCATCAAGACTTATGGGTGTATAACTGATATGCTGATAAAGTTCAGGATGACTTGGTTCCACGGCTAGTGTTTTTGCTGTGAGTGGTTGAGCTATCGGCTTATTAATTTGCGTATTATGTACTGGAGGCTGAAAAACAACGCTGTGATTGAGGCTATCTAAAATATCTTTGACATTTTCCACCAACATCGCCCCTTGCTTAATCAGTTTATGGCAGCCTTGACTGTATTCACTTTGAATATTCCCTGGTAAGGCAAAAATATCGCGATTTTGTTCTAAAGCATAGCGTGCTGTAATCAATGAACCGCTTTTCTCTGTGGCTTCAATGACTAATGTTCCTAATGAAAGCCCGCTAATAATGCGATTACGACGAGGAAAATTTTCAGCAATCGGTGCTTGCGTAGGGATAAATTCAGAAACTAATGCCCCGTTATTTTCGATAATTTGCTCGGCTAATCGGCGATGTTTAGCGGGGTAAATGTGATCTAATCCGCTGCCCAATACGGCAATGGTCTGCCCTTGAATATCCACCACCGCCTGATGGCTAAATCCATCGATACCTACAGCCAACCCACTCGTCACCGTTAATCCTGCGAGAGAAAGCTCTGTCGCAAAATATTTTGCCCAATATTCCCCATAAGCGGAGCAATAACGACTTCCAACCATGGCGATTTGCTGTGCTGAAAGTGCGATCAGATTACCTTTCACAAATAATAAGGGCGGAAAGCCACTAATTTGTTTGAGTAAAAAAGGATAGTCATCTGAAAAACAGTGTATTAAATGATGGCCTTCTTTTTCTGCCCAGCTCAAAGCAGGTTCAATAAATTTCATTTCTGGCTGAAACCAACGACGAATCTGCAAAGCCTCCCAACCCATTTGTTGAAATGCCACTTCATCATAATTTAACAATTCTTCTATATTCACATGGGCCAAAATTTGTTGAATCCGCACACTGCCCAATTTGGGCACTTGAGCTAATCGCAACAAAATCGACGTAAAATCGCTCATAATTCTCTCCTTTAAAAAGAAAATTATGGCGAGATTTGTCTCAAAAAATGAAAAGTTTGTCTTAATTCTGCGATTCAGATCGCAAAAAGAGAAAAAATTTTAGAAAAAATCGGCATACCAGAAACGAGGAATAAAACAGGA
Organism: Parahaemophilus parainfluenzae; assembly: GCA_018369675.1. Classification (GTDB taxonomy): domain Bacteria; phylum Pseudomonadota; class Gammaproteobacteria; order Enterobacterales; family Pasteurellaceae; genus Haemophilus_D; species Haemophilus_D parainfluenzae_AC. Next base: position 11,600 of record JAGZBU010000024.1, read on the forward strand.
CAAAAACAGCTTCTTAAAAGCTATTTTTAGAGATTAATTCTGATAAAAAACTCATATTAAGAGAAATACACTTTTAAGATTGTGTAGAGATATTCATTTTAGATATAAATCACTGATAAATGATTTGACAGCAACATTTTTATCCGTAATATGGACAGCGTTCTACAGAATTTTTTACAGGATTATCTTTTTATGTACCAAGCTGTTTCTTTATCTCTCGACCTCCTGCTCTCACATTCTTTGTGCGGCTAAGTTGTGGATAAAAAACACCTTTATGTAAAAAATCTATTATCAACCCGCACTTTTAAGATTGCGGGTTTTTTCGTTTTAAAATCACGGTAAAAATGACCGCACTTTGAGTGATAAAAGAAGGAAAATACTATGACAGATCGCGTTATTATTTTTGATACCACCTTGCGTGATGGCGAACAAGCGTTAAAAGCAAGCTTAACCGTTAAAGAGAAATTACAGATTGCTTTAGCCCTTGAACGTCTCGGCGTAGATGTGATGGAAGTCGGTTTCCCGGTTTCTTCTCAAGGTGATTTTGAATCTGTTCAAACCATTGCACGCCATATCAAAAATAGTCGTGTTGCGGCACTTTCCCGTGCGGTAATTAAAGATATTGATGCGGCAGCTGAAGCCTTAAAAGTGGCAGAAGCGTTTCGTATCCATACATTTATTGCAGTTTCAGCATTACACGTTGAAGCCAAATTAAAACGTACCTTTGACGATGTGGTTGAAATGGCGGTAGCAGCAGTAAAACATGCACGTAACTATACTGACGATGTAGAATTTTCTTGCGAAGATGCAGGACGTACCGGTATCGACAATATTTGTCGTATTGTTGAAGCGGCAATTAATGCAGGTGCAACAACTGTAAATATTCCTGACACTGTTGGTTTCTGCTTACCTAATCAATTCGGCAATATTATTGCTGAAGTACGTAACCGCGTACCAAATATCGATAAAGCTGTGATTTCCGTACATTGCCATAATGACTTAGGTATGGCAACGGCTAACTCCTTAACCGCAGTACAAAACGGTGCTCGTCAAATTGAATGTACCATTAATGGCATTGGCGAACGTGCGGGTAACACTTCACTTGAAGAAGTGGTGATGGCAATGAAAGTTCGCCAAGAATTTATGGGCGTGGATACACGTATCAACACACAAGAAATTCATCGAGTCAGCCAAATGGTGAGCCAACTTTGTAATATGCCAATCCAACCGAATAAAGCGATTGTAGGTTCAAATGCTTTCGCACATTCATCCGGTATTCACCAAGATGGTATGTTAAAAAACCAAAATACCTACGAAATCATGTCACCAGAAACTATTGGCTTGAAGAAAGAGAAATTGAACTTAACCGCCCGTTCTGGTCGCGCAGCAGTAAAAGGCCACATGGCGGATATGGGCTACACCGAACAAGATTACGATTTAGACAAATTGTATGAAGCCTTCTTAAAATTGGCAGACAAAAAAGGCCAAGTATTCGATTATGACTTAGAAGCTTTAGCGTTTATTGATATGCAACAAGGGGATGAAGATCGTTTAGTGTTAGATAAACTTTCTGCACACTCCACTAAAGAGTATCCAGCAACTGCATTTGTTCAAGTGGAATTAGATGGTAAAAAATTAAGCACCTCTTCTATCGGTGGTAATGGTCCGGTTGATGCAGTTTACAATGCGATCTTGAATTTAACCGGCTTAGATATCAAAATGTCCCACTATAACTTAACTGCAAAAGGCGAAGGTGCTGAAGCCTTAGGTCAAGTGGATATCGTGGTTGAACACGAAGGTCGTAAATTCCACGGTGTTGGTTTAGCGACAGACATCGTTGAATCTTCCGCACTTGCTTTAGTTCATGCAATTAATGCTATTTATCGTGCGCATAAAGTCGCCGATATTAAAAGCCACAAACATCATTAATCCAATCCCCCTCTTTAGCAAAGAGGGGTTAGGGGAGATTTGGCAGAAGTAACATCAACCTCTGCAGTGAATTTTATATCGTAAAAATCTCCCCCCAGCCCCTCTTTACAAAAGAGGGGAGAAAATTAACCGCACTTTGGTGTGACTGAAATAGGAAAAACAATATGCAATCATACAACATCGCTGTTCTACCGGGAGACGGTATTGGTCCAGAAGTGATGGCTGAAGCCATTAAAGTATTAAACAAAGTCCAAGAAAAATTCGGTTTCAAACTTAACTTTAACGAGTTTTATGTGGGTGGTGCTGCAATTGATCATTGCGGTTGCCCATTACCGGCAGAAACCTTAAAAGGTTGTGATGATGCTGATGCGATTTTGTTTGGCTCTGTAGGTGGCCCAAAATGGACAAATTTACCACCGGATCAACAACCTGAACGCGGTGCATTATTACCATTGCGTAAACATTTCAAATTATTCTGTAATCTTCGCCCTGCTACCCTTTATAAAGGACTCGAAAAATTCTGTCCATTACGTGCAGATATTGCAGCGAAAGGGTTTGATATGGTGGTTGTGCGTGAATTAACGGGCGGGATTTATTTCGGTCAGCCTAAAGGTCGTGAAGGCGAAGGTGCACAAACCAAAGCATTCGATACCGAAGTTTATTACAAATATGAAATCGAACGCATTGCTCGTGCGGCTTTTGATGCCGCAATGAAACGTCGTAAACACGTCACTTCTGTGGATAAAGCTAACGTATTACAAGCTTCAATCTTATGGCGTGAAACCGTGACTGAAGTGGCGAAAGATTACCCAGAAGTCACCTTAGATCACATTTATATCGACAACGCGACCATGCAGTTAATCAAAGCGCCGGAGTCTTTCGATGTGCTCCTCTGCTCTAACATTTTCGGTGATATTATTTCTGATGAAGCAGCAATGATCACAGGTTCTATGGGAATGTTGCCATCTGCTAGCTTAAATGAAGAAGGTTTCGGCTTATATGAACCGGCTGGCGGTTCTGCACCAGATATCGCAGGCAAAGGCATTGCCAACCCAATCGCACAAATTCTTTCTGCAGCGATGATGTTGCGTTATAGCTTCAACTTAAATGATGCCGCAGATGCGATTGAAAATGCGGTACAAAAAGTCTTAGCAAATGGTCACCGTACCGGTGATTTAGCCGATGACTCTGTCCCTGTTTCAACTGCGGAAATGGGTACATTGATTGCTGAAGCGATCTAATAACAGGGTGGGCATTTTGTCCACCATCAACAAATTTAATCGAAAGGATCAAGCAGCCCTAGAAACAAAGGAGATTATATGTTTATCGTTTCATTAACCTATATTCAACCTTTAGAGAAAATTGAAGAATTTCTAGCTGAACACAGAACATTTTTAGATAAGTTTTATCAACAAGGTAAGTTTCTAATGTCTGGGCGTAAAGAACCTAGAACTGGTGGAATCATTATTATGAATGCAAAAGATCTTGATGAAGTAAATCAAATTATTGAACAAGATCCATTTCACCAACACCAAATAGCAGATTATCAAGTGATAGAGTTCTATCCATCTAAAGTTGCGAATGGATTAGAAAAATACCAACAGACAATTTAAAACTTACTACTCTAACAAAGCCCCTAATGAATTGAGAAAAATTATGGCAAAAACTCTTTACGAAAAATTATTCGATGCCCACGTGGTGTACGAAGCTGAAGGCGAAACGCCGATTTTATATATTAACCGTCATTTAATCCATGAAGTAACCAGCCCACAAGCCTTTGATGGTTTACGTGTGGCAGGCCGCCAAGTACGTCAAGTCAGTAAAACGTTCGGTACCATGGATCACAGTATTTCTACCCAAGTACGTGATGTGAACAAACTTGAAGGCCAAGCGAAAATTCAAGTATTGGAACTTGAAAAAAACACGAAAGCGACTGGTATTCAATTATTCGACATGACTACAAAAGAACAAGGTATTGTGCATGTCATGGGGCCTGAACAAGGCTTAACCTTACCAGGTATGACTATTGTTTGTGGTGACTCCCATACTGCCACCCACGGTGCATTCGGTGCCTTAGCATTTGGTATTGGTACATCCGAGGTAGAACATGTATTAGCCACCCAAACCTTAAAACAAGCTCGCGCAAAAAATATGAAAATTGAAGTGCGCGGCAAAGTAGCACCAGGCATTACCGCAAAAGACATTATTCTTGCCATTATCGGTAAAACCACCATGGCAGGCGGTACAGGCCATGTGGTGGAGTTCTGCGGCGAAGCCATTCGTAACCTTTCTATGGAAGGCCGTATGACCGTTTGTAATATGGCGATTGAAATGGGCGCGAAAGCCGGCTTAATCGCACCAGATGAAACCACTTTCGAATACTTAAAAGGTCGTCCACATGCACCGAAAGGTAAAGATTGGGATGATGCCGTTGCTTATTGGAAAACCTTAAAATCCGATGATGATGCGAAATTTGACACGGTTATCACATTAGAGGCCAAAGACATTGCACCACAGGTGACTTGGGGAACAAACCCAGGCCAAGTAATCGGTATCGATCAGCCAGTGCCAAACCCAGCAGAAATGACCGATCCCGTGACTCGTGCTTCAGCAGAAAAAGCATTGAATTATATCGGTTTAGAACCGAATACCGATTTAAAAGACATTCCGGTGGATCAAGTGTTTATTGGCTCTTGTACCAATGCTCGTATCGAAGATTTACGTGCGGCAGCGGCTGTCATGAAAGGTCGCAAAAAAGCTGACAATGTAAAACGTATTTTAGTGGTGCCAGGTTCGGGGTTAGTGAAAGAACAAGCAGAAAAAGAAGGCTTGGATAAAATCTTTATCGAAGCAGGCGCTGAATGGCGTAATCCTGGCTGCTCAATGTGTTTAGGGATGAACGATGACCGTTTAGGTGAATGGGAACGCTGTGCTTCCACTTCGAACCGTAACTTTGAAGGTCGTCAAGGCCGTAATGGTCGTACTCACTTGGTGAGTCCTGCGATGGCAGCGGCAGCTGGAATGTTCGGTAAATTCGTTGATATTCGTGACGTCACATTAAACTAAGGAGCAGAAAATGGCAGGATTTAAACAACTTTCAGGCTTAGTAGTGCCATTGGATGCGGCAAACGTGGACACGGATGCGATTATTCCAAAACAATTTTTACAAGCCATTACCCGCGTAGGTTTCGGCAAACACTTATTCCATGAATGGCGTTATTTGGATGTAGAAGGCACTAAGCCAAACCCAGATTTCGTATTGAATTATCCACAATATCAAGGTGCGACCATTTTATTAGCGCGTAAAAACCTTGGCTGTGGTTCGTCTCGTGAACATGCACCTTGGGCATTAGCCGATTACGGTTTCAAAGTGATGATCGCACCAAGCTTTGCGGATATTTTCTATAACAACAGTTTAAACAACCACATGTTACCTATTCGTTTAAGCGAAGAAGAAGTGGAAGAAATCTTCCAATGGGTGTGGGCAAATGAAGGCAAACAAATCCATGTGGATTTAGAAGCGATGACTGTAACCGTAGGTGATAAAGTCTATCACTTTGAACTGGATGAATTCCGCCGTCATTGTTTGTTAAACGGCTTGGATAACATCGGTTTGACGTTACAACACGAAGATGCCATCAGCGAATATGAAAAAAATATTCCGGCATTTTTACGTTAATCTGTTTTTTTACTCGGACAGCAAATATTGCTAACCATTCGGCGGACAATTTGTCCGCCTTTCTTTTTGAAAACATTCCATTTTTTTACCGCACTTTCTCCCCTTTTATTTGACACTCCCTGTGCTTATACCTATCATTCTCCTCAATATTGATTGATTTTAAAAAGAGCTGTCTATGTCACATAATCAAACCGAATTACTGAAAAAATCCCTCGCTGAACGCATCCTCATTTTAGATGGCGCGATGGGGACGATGATCCAAAAATACAAACTCACCGAGGCTGATTTTAGAGGCGAGCGTTTTAAAGAAAGTGCGGTTGATTTACGTGGCAATAATGACTTGCTCACCCTGACCCAACCGCTGTTAATTTCTGCGATTCATGAGAAATATTTACAAGCGGGAGCCGATATTATTGAAACCAACACCTTCAGTTCTACCACCATCGCGCAAGCGGATTATGATTTACAGTCTATTGCCTACGAACTGAATTTTGCAGGCGCAAAACTAGCGCGTTTAGCCGCAGATAAATACAGCACACCAGAAAAACCTCGCTTTGTTGCGGGCGTGTTAGGGCCAACCAACCGTACAGCCTCTATTTCTCCTGATGTAAACGATCCCGGTTTCCGTAACATTACCTTTATGGAACTGGTCGATGCTTATGCTGAAGCCACTAAGGGCTTAATTGAAGGTGGTGCAGATTTAATCATGATCGAAACCATTTTCGACACGTTAAACGCAAAAGCCGCCATTTTCGCCATTGAAACCGTATTTGAAGAATTAGGTGTGGAATTGCCGATTATGATTTCCGGCACCATTACCGATGCTTCCGGCCGTACCCTTTCTGGGCAAACCACTGAAGCGTTCTACAACTCGCTTCGTCATGCTAAGCCTCTGACTTTTGGTTTAAACTGTGCCCTTGGCCCGAAAGAACTCCGCCAATATGTTGAACAACTGTCTAAAATCAGCGAAACCTATGTTTCTGTTCACCCAAATGCAGGCTTGCCAAATGCCTTTGGTGGATACGATTTAGGTGCAGAAGAAATGGCGGCACACCTTAAAGAATGGGCTGAAAGTGGCTTTGTGAACATTGTCGGGGGTTGTTGTGGTACGACGCCAGAGCATATCAAAGCCTTTGCCGATGCAATGCAAGGTATTGCGCCGCGAAAATTGCCTGAAATTAAAACTGCGATGCGTTTATCAGGCTTAGAACCACTCAATATTGATGATGAAAGCCTATTCGTGAACGTGGGCGAACGTAATAACGTGACAGGTTCGGCGAAATTCAAACGCTTAATTAAAGAAGACAAATTTGCCGAAGCCATTGAAATTGCTATCGACCAAGTGGAAAACGGTGCGCAAGTGATCGACATCAATATGGATGAAGCTTTGCTAGACAGCAAAAAATGCATGACCCGTTTCCTTAATATTATGGCGACGGAACCGGATGCTGCCAAAGTGCCTGTGATGATCGACTCCTCCAAATGGGAAGTGATTGAGGCAGGTTTGCAGTCGGTACAAGGTAAACCGATTGTGAACTCTATTTCGCTTAAAGAGGGCGAAGAAATCTTTATCGACCACGCTAAATTGGTGCGTAAATATGGTGCGGCCGTGGTGGTGATGGCATTTGACGAAGTGGGTCAAGCCGATACCGAAGATCGTAAAGTGGAAATTTGTAGCCGTGCTTATGACATTTTGGTGAACCAAGTCGGCTTCCCGCCAGAAGACATTATTTTCGACCCGAATATTTTTGCCATCGGTACAGGGATTGAAGAGCACAACAATTATGGTGTGGATTTCATCAATGCGACAGGTCGCATTAAACGTGCCCTACCTCACGCGAAAATCTCGGGCGGGGTGTCGAATGTGTCTTTCTCATTCCGTGGTAACAACGTGATGCGTGAAGCCATTCACGCCGTCTTCCTCTATCACGCCATTAAACAAGGCATGGATATGGGGATTGTGAATGCGGGACAACTTGCGATTTATGACGATCTCGATCCTGAATTACGTGAAATTGTGGAAGATGCGGTATTAAACCGCAGCCCAGATGCCACCGAAAAACTGCTCGATATTGCAGAAAAATATCGTAACCAAGGCAACGATGAAAGTGCGGTTGATTCTGTCGCAGAATGGCGCACTTGGCCAGTGGCAGAACGTTTAAAACACGCGCTGGTAAAAGGAATTACCACTTACATTGTGGAAGATACTGAAGAAGCTCGCCAACAATTACCAAGCCCGTTAGATGTGATCGAGGGTCCACTGATGGAAGGGATGGATGTAGTCGGCGATTTATTCGGTGACGGTAAAATGTTCCTGCCGCAAGTGGTGAAATCTGCGCGCGTGATGAAACAATCCGTGGCGTATTTAGAGCCGTTTATCAATGCCACCAAACAAAAAGGTTCAAGCAACGGTAAAGTGGTGATTGCGACCGTAAAAGGCGACGTGCACGATATTGGTAAAAACATCGTGAGCGTGGTGATGCAATGTAATAACTTTGAAGTGATTGACTTAGGCGTGATGGTGCCAGCAGACAAAATCATTCAAACCGCGATTGATGAAAAAGCGGACATCATCGCGTTAAGTGGTTTAATTACCCCTTCTCTAGATGAGATGGAATACTTCTTAGGGGAAATGACTCGCTTAGGCTTAAATCTGCCTGTGATGATTGGCGGGGCGACCACCTCTAAAGAACATACGGCAATTAAACTTTATCCTAAATATAAAGAACACGGCGTATTTTATACCTCTAACGCCTCCCGTGCGGTGACGGTGTGTGCGGCATTGATGAATCCTGAAAGCCGTGCGGCATTGTGGGAACAATTCAAGAAAGATTACGAGAAAATCCAACAATCCTTTTCTAACCGTAAACCACTGCGTAAACAGCTCAGCATTGAAGAAGCACGTGCAAACCGCTTTGATGGCTTTAGTGGTGAATGGGCAGATTACGTGCCACCAAAACCAAATCAAACCGGTATTGTGGAATTTAAAAACGTACCGATTGCCACATTACGTAAATTTATCGACTGGTCACCATTCTTCCGAATTTGGGGGTTAATGGGTGGCTACCCTGATGCCTTTGATTATCCAGAAGGCGGCGAAGAAGCACGCAAAGTATGGAACGATGCACAAGTGGTCTTAGATGAATTAGAGCAAAACCACAAACTCAATCCAAGCGGTATTTTAGGCATCTTCCCTGCGGAACGTGTGGGCGATGATGTGGTACTTTTCGCTGATGAAGAACGCACACAACCAATCGGCACCGCTTACGGCTTACGCCAACAAACGGAACGTGGCAAAAACAGCAAAAGCCCATTTAACTTTGCCTTAAGCGACTTTATTGCCGATCGCGAAAGCGGCAAAAAAGACTGGATGGGTATGTTTGCCGTCTGTGCCGGCATTGAAGAAATGGAGTTAGTAGAAGGCTATAAAGCAGCAGGCGATGACTACAACGCTATCTTGCTACAAGCTGTGGGCGATCGCTTAGCGGAAGCCATGGCGGAATACTTGCACTTTGAGCTACGCACCCGCATTTGGGGCTACACGCAAGAAGAATTCGACAACCAAGGTTTAATCAATGAAAACTATGTCGGCATCCGTCCTGCACCAGGTTATCCAAGCTGCCCTGAGCATACCGAAAAAGCCTTGATTTGGGATTTATTAGAAGTCGAACAACGCATCGGCATGAAGCTTACTGAAAGCTACGCTATGTGGCCGGCAGCTTCCGTCTGTGGCTGGTACTTCACCCACCCTGCAAGTAACTATTTCACCTTAGGTCGCATTGATGAAGACCAAGCTCAAGATTATGCCAAACGTAAAGGCTGGGATGAGAAAGAGATGATGAAGTGGTTGGGTGTGGCGATGAAGTGATATATAGAAAGGTGCATATAATGCACCTTCTTTACTTTCCTAATTTTTACATTCAGAAATGCCAAACTTGTAATCACCATCTGATTTTATGACATAAGAAGCCTTATCTTCAGAAAAAAGAGGATAAACTTTTATTAATTCTCCATCTTTGGCTAAAGGCTCTAAATTAGAGCATACATATTTTTTATCTCCGAGGTAATTATCATAATATTGATATTCATATAAAAAATATTTAATAACATTATCAACAACCTCTTGTTTTTTATATTTATCACTTATGCTTCGCATTGAAATAAAAGCCAAGAAAACAATCAATAACATACTAAGGTTCCTCTTATTAATAAATAACCCCATATTCAGTTCAAGAGATGCTTTAAATATGTTATAGACAAATGCTATGTAAGATACCATAGCAAATAAAAATGACAAATATATAAGCAATACCGTACACCATATAATTAATGAGTTTGACATAAATCCACTATTAATAAACAGAGGATTTCTGACTCCTGTTATATCAACATAACTAGCATATAAATAGCTTAAGAAATAATTATACGATAATGTATATGATACTGAACCAATAGATGTAATTGCCATTAACAAAATTTTAGCCCTACGAAAAAGGCTCTTATCATAAAGAATATAAACAAAGATAGTTAACTGAAAAATAAAGTAAATAATAGAGGATATATAATCATTTAATATGATGGAATTTTTAAAACATAAAAGAAAAACAAATTGACTAAGAATTAATATAAAAAAGGCAAATTTATTATATTTCCCATCTCCTTTAATTGAACAATTTGCGTTCACCTTGCTAGATGACTTAATTTCTATTTTACTCAATTTATTTTTCCTTTATAAAAACTTAGACGAATGAATTACTCATATGAACTGCTTTAACTAAAAATACTATTGGATTATATATCATACTTACCTGCAATTTTATAGTCCATACTACCCATAAAAAGCTAATTTCGATTAAAACCAAACCTAAATTCATATTGTTTTACTTTCAAAGCTACTCATAACCTATACCATCCCTTGCACAATCTCCAATTTCCGCTATCATACTCCCTTTCTCATTAACTCTACTCTCGGAACTTTATCGATGAATAAATTTAAAATAGCATTACTCTCGGCGGCATTCATAGGTTTGTTTGCTTGTACAACAACACAACAACCAAAGAAAACCGTTAAAACACGATACCTTAAAAATAACATTAGCCAAGCGGAATTAAACAATCCGAAAGATTACAAACGTTATTACTATTCTTGCCATAATTCAGAAACGGGTTCTAGTTCGTATTTAACCACTTACTTCCCGCTTTCAAGAGAAAGTCGCATGAAAAATAACTTTGGCATTTATTTCCAATTAGACGGTGGAAAAGCCGTGCCGTTTGATCATGTGGAAAATCGTACCTTAAATGCACGTGGAAATCGCTTTGAAGTGATTTATCGCTCTTATGAGCCGATCGATGGCAGTTATGTTGATTTAATCGCACGTGAAAATAATTCTGTGTACTACAAGAATAATCAAGGCATGAGAACAGCGTGGTTAAATTGTCGAGAAGGCTAATTCTCGCTTAAAGTGCGGTCATTTTTAGACGCATTTTTTCCAAACAAAAAAGCACGAGCTTAAACTCGTGCTTTTTCTTTTTTATTTCGATTATGCTTTTGCTTGTGCGCGTTTCACGAAAACGACTGAAAGCGTGAATGCCACCACAAATGAAATCACCATACCGATGCTATACATCGCAAGGCTATCCGGTTTGATAGATGGAATACCTAAGAAACCTGCTGCCCCTAATGCAATGGCTTTTACATTGAAGAATGCGATAAAGGCACTCGCTAAACCTGAACCAATCATCGCCGCAAAGAAAGCTTGGCGATAACGTAAGTTCACCCCAAACATTGCAGGTTCAGTAATCCCTAATAATGCAGAGATACCAGATGGCACCGCTAAACCGCGTACTTTTGGATCTTTTAATGCCACTGCCACACCTAAACAGGCCGCACCTTGTGCGATGTTTGACATTGCGGCGATTGGGAAAATGAATGTACCGCCTGTATTTGCCATTTCAGCTAATAATTGTGTTTCAACTGCAATGAAGGTTTGGTGCATACCGGTAATCACGATTGGTGCATAGAATGCCCCGAAGATTGCACCACCAACGAAGCCTAAGGTGTCATATAACCAAGTTAAGCCTGATGCAATTAATGAACCCGCTTCACGGCCGATTGGACCGATTACGGTAAATGCTAAGAAGCCCGCAATAAAGAGCGAGAATAATGGAGTAATAAGGTTATCTAAGTAAGAAGGCACAAACTTACGGAAGCTTTTTTCTAAGGTTGCTAATACCCAAGCAGAAACTAATGTTGGGATGACAGTACCTTGATAGCCGACTTTTTCAATTTCAAGACCAAATACATTCCAGTATTGGATTTTGCCTTGTGCAAGGGTTAACGCGTAGTTCCAACCATCTGCTAATGCAGGGTGAACTAATAACATCCCAAGCGCTGCCCCTAAGAATGGGTTACCGCCAAATTTACGGGTCGCAGAGAAACCAAGTAATACTGGTAAGAACACAAATGGTGCGTTCGCGATGGTATTAATGAAGTCCACCAAATCCGCAAGCCCCGGGTGCATATCAATCACGCTTAATTCATCAACGAAGAAACCTTTCGCTGTAAGCATGGAGTGAATACCCATTAACAAACCGCCTGCGACGATTGCCGGAATGATTGGCACGAAAATATCCGCTAAGCCTTTCACCAAACGTTGCAATAAGTTTTGATTACCTGACGCCGCTTCAGCCACTTCGGCTTTGCTCACATCGCCGATACCAAGTAATTTGGTGAGTTCAGCATGGACTTTATTCACCGTACCTGAACCGAAGATAATTTGATATTGACCGGCGACAGCAAACTGCCCTTTCACGCCTTCAATATTATCAATACCTTCTTTGTCCACTTTGCTTTCATCGTTTAGCACAATACGTAAACGCGTTGCACAATGTGCTGCTGTGGCGATGTTTTCTTTGCCGCCAAGCTTATCAATCACTTGCTGGGCGATTTGAGGGAAGTTCATAGTGCTCTCCTAATGGGTTTCTAGAAAAAGAAAATCGACAGATTGTAACCAAAACAGGGGATAATAACTAGCTATTCAAGTAAATTTTAGGCGAAAAAAAACCGACTTGATTAAGTCGGTTTATATTTGGTGCTCTGGGCGAGACTTGAACTCGCACGGCCTGCGGCCACTACCCCCTCAAGATAGCGTGTCTACCAATTCCACCACCAGAGCGTTTATTCTGTTTTTATTCCTTATTGCGGAATATCGTTATTTTTGTTTTCAACTGCTGGAGCAGCTTGTTGTTGCTGTTGTTGAACTTGTTCAGCAGTTTGAGATAAATCGTCAAATGAACCTTTTAGTACGTTACCGCGGTGAGAGTTAATGTTACCTAATACCAAAGCAATCACAAAAAAGCCAGTTGCTAAGATTGCGCTGGTACGGGTTAAGAAGTTACCTGCACCTGCAGAACCAAACATGGTACCTGATGCACCGCCGCCAAATGACGCACCTGCGTTCGCACCTTTACCTTGTTGGACAAGGATAAAGCCGATTAAGGCGATACAAACTAATACATAAATAAATAATAAAATATTGTACATTATTCTTTCTTCTCTAAATTGCGATTTCGCAAGAAAACTGGGAGCAAATGTTATATAAAATTCATGCTTTTCGCAAGCGCTTTCCCATTTTTTTTACTTAATTGTATTAAGTTTAATCAATTTTCAGCGTTTAAATCTTCCGATTTTTTGACCGCTCTTTTTTGTTTCGTTGCTGGTGAGCTTAAACCTTTTGAAATCTGACTTAGACGACGTAATGCGGTGAAATCCACAAAACGTACTAAATCCGGCAACATTTGATTGAGTGTAAACATAAATTGCTGATAACTCGCCTGTTTTTGACTGATATCCGTTAATTGTGCTTCCCAATGTGCCGTCATATCAGGTTGTGTGGCAATATCCGGTAACGCTGAAATGAGGATCCGCCCCGTTTCTGTGCTGTGAATATTACGCCCTTTTTTCGTCAAAAAACCGCGTTTAAACAGCAATTCAATAATGCCCGCTCGAGTGGCTTCTGTGCCAAGTCCATCTGTTTCACGCAGAATTTTTTTCAATTCTTTATCTTGCACAAAACGAGCAATCCCTGTCATGGCGGAAAGCAACGTCGCATCAGTAAATGGTTTTGGTGGTTGCGTTTTTTTGCTCACCACTTCGCCTCGTTCACAATACAGGATCTGCCCTTTTTTAACGATCGGCAATAGCGGCTCTTGATTTTCATCTTCGTCTTCTTTACCAAGCAATTCTTTCCAACCCGCGGTTTGCAAGTTGCGCGCTTGTGCCACAAAAGTACCGCCCGCAATACTTAAGGTAATTTTGCTTTTACGATATTCCGCATCTGGACAGAATTGCAATAAATACTGACGCGCAATCAATTCATAAATACGTTGTTCATCAATGCTTAAATTTATTGAGCGTGTGTTAGCCGTTGGAATAATTGCATGGTGCGCTTCCACTTTTTTATCATTCCAGCAACGATTGCGCTGCTCAGTATCCACTACTGATGGCAAGGTTTGGTAAGTCTGACAATGCTGTGAAATCGCATTCATCACTTTATGTCGTTCAGCAAAATGCTCTTCCGGCAAATAGCGACAATCAGAACGCGGATAGGTAATC
>JAGZBU010000025.1:0-25223 GCA_018369675.1 Parahaemophilus parainfluenzae
TGCTGTGTTGATTTCATTCGACTGGAAAGAATGGATTTAAGAGAAAGGTCCCAGAGTGCCGCTACGAGTAGTAGTCCTTGAACCCGACGGTCCAAGGAAACCGGTAAGGCCATTTTTAGGTTTCTTTAGTCCAATGACAAAGTCAAAGGTCAAGCCTACACACCAATGGCGGGAAACCGATTTATAAAGTTCTAAGTATCGGCTCAGGGACATAACCCATCCACGAACACCCCAGGAAATCTTTTAAATTTATACTAGCTCAATTTGATTAGTTTGACTAGCCTTTATTTGAATAATTTTGCTTATTCAAGCTCGTCCCACAAGGGACGAGAATTATTTTTTAACCGGTTGAGTTAAATCAGATTCTTCCGGTTTTTTCACTTCCGCAAATTGTTTATCTTTATTCGCATCGATAACTTGCTGAGTTTGGTTCGCTAATTGTTGTAAACCCATTTTCTCGTATGCTTCTTTCATTAAGAATAAACCTTCGTAAGTCGCTTTTGCATCCGGATATTGTTGCAACATACCCACTACACGGTTTGATACCGCGACCCACGCATCACGTTTTGCATAGAATTTAGCAATTTCTAATTCATGACGTGCTAATGAGTCTTTGATGTATGCCATACGCGCTACTGCATCTTGTGAATATGGGCTATTTGGGAACGCACGCACTAAGCTTTGGAAGTTTGAAAACGCGGTTTTCATTGATGTTGTTTCACGCGTTGCACGATCGATGCCAAAGAAATCTTGGATCATGTTATCAGCCGTTGCTAAGTTTGTTAAACCCGCCATATACACTGCATAGTCACGGTTTGGGCTTTGTGGGAATTGCTGTAAGAAGTTATCTACAGTAACCAACGTTGCTGTGTAATCTTGTGTTTTATAGTTTGCATAAATTAAATCAAGCATGGCTTGTTCTTGGTAAGTACTACCAGGGAAACGCTCTGTCGCTGCTTTTAAATAACGAATCGAGTCAGAATAGCTTCCTTCTTGTAATGCAGCCGCGCCTTTTGCATAAAGCTCATCAACAGAAGCTTGCTCCACTTCTTTATTACCACTGCTACAAGCTGCAATAGCGAATGAGGTAAGTGCAATAAGCACGAGAGATTTTATTTTACGCATTCTTTTTTCCTTAATTTTTACGAAAATCAATAAATAAGTTACAATTAACGAATATTGTATAGAACATTACACAATAAGCCAACTTTTTAAATTTTTAGATGGATTTTTTATGCCACAAATTACCTTAACGGCTGAAGTTCAGCCCGAACAAATGGGACAGCGTTTAGACCAAACCCTTGCAGAGTTGTTCCCAGAATATTCCCGTTCGCGTTTAAAAACCTGGATTGAAGCAAAACAGGTAAAAATGAACGGTGAAATTGCCGATATTCCACGTGCAAAAGTTTATGGCGGCGAGCAAATTGAAATTTCGGTAGAAGTGGAAGATGAAAACCGTTTTGAGCCACAAAATATTCCACTCAATATCGTTTATGAAGATGACGATATTATCGTGATTAATAAACCTAAAGATCTCGTGGTTCACCCTGGTGCGGGTAATCCAGATGGTACCGTGCTTAATGCGCTACTCTATCACTATCCACCTATTGCCGAAGTACCACGTGCAGGGATTGTGCATCGTTTAGATAAAGACACAACGGGTCTCATGGTTGTCGCTAAAACCATTCCTGCACAAACCAAACTCGTACGTGACTTACAAAAACGTAAGATCACTCGTGAATACGAAGCCGTCGCAAGTGGTATTATGACCAAAGGTGGCACAGTAGATCAGCCAATGGCTCGTCACGCCACCAAACGCACATTGATGGCGGTTCACCCAATGGGTAAACCGGCGGTTACGCACTATCGCATTATGGAAAACTTCCGTAATTACACCCGTTTACGCTTACGTTTAGAAACGGGTCGTACTCACCAAATTCGTGTACACATGGCACATATTGCGCATCCACTATTGGGTGATCAAACTTACGGAGGCCGCCCTCGCCCACCTAAAAATGCAAGCGAAGCCTTTACTGAAGTGCTACGCAATTTTAAACGCCAAGCCTTACATGCGGTTATGTTGCGTTTAGCTCACCCAATTACGGGAGAAATGATGGAATGGTATGCGCCATTGCCGGATGACTTTGTCGAACTACTGCATGCCTTAAAAGCGGATTACCTCGAACACAAAGACGAGTTGGATTATTAAGATGAAAACCATTGTTCCAAACTGGAATGTTCCACCACATATCCAAGCTGTTACAACCACAAGAGAAGGTGGCGTAAGCCTGCCGCCTTTCGATAGTTTCAATTTGGGTGATCATGTCGAAGATGATAAAAGTGCGGTCAAAACTAACCGCACTTTACTGGTCGAAAAATTTAATCTGCCACATTTCCCGTTGTTTTTAACTCAAACGCACAGCACTCGTGTAATTACGGTACCTTATGAGGGCAATGATTTAGAGGCTGATGCGGTTTACACTAATCAACCGAACCAAGTCTGTTTGGTGATGACGGCTGATTGCTTGCCAGTTTTATTCACCAATAAGCAAGGGACTGAAGTGGCAGCAGCCCATGCGGGCTGGCGTGGACTCTGTGATGGTGTATTAGAAGAAACCGTGAAATGTTTCCAATCTGCCCCCGAAGAGATTATTGCGTGGTTTGGGCCTGCTATCGGCCCTAATGCATTCCAAGTTGGTAAAGAAGTAATTAAGCAATTTATGGCTTTTGACCCGATTGCAGAAATGGCTTTTCGACCCGATCCGAATGAATCCGGAAAATACCTCGGCAATCTTTATCAAATCGCCACACAACGCCTCAATAAATTAGGTATTACCCAAATTTACGGTGGGGAGCATTGTACCTTTACTGAAAAAGAGAGCTTCTTTTCCTATCGTCGAGATGGCAAAACAGGCCGAATGGCGAGTCTGATTTGGATAAAAAAATAAACTCATAAATACAACAAACCGCACCTTAAAGTGCGGTTTATTTTTGGCTTATTCTGAATAGTTTTCAAACCAACTTTCTAAAATCAAGCAAGCAGAAATCCCATCTACTTTACCTTTATTAAGAGCACGATAACCACCACGCTGAAAAATTTCATCTCGAGCAGAAACCGTCGTTAAGCGCTCATCTTGCAGTTCTACTTTGATACCGAAACGACCATTTAAGCGGTTGGCAAATTTTTTCGCACGAAGTGTTAAATCTTGCTCGGTACCATCCATATTTAAAGGCAATCCTACCACAATAACATCAGGCTTCCAGTCTTTTAAGCATTTTTCAATAGCATCCCAATTTGGAATCCCATCTTGCGCTTTAAATGCAGGCAAGGCTTGCGCCGTACCCGTGATACTTTGCCCGACTGCACAACCGATGCTTTTTGTACCGAAATCAAACGCGATTGCAGTGATGCCCATTAACTGTGCCCCACTTGTGAAAAGACAAAATTATGAGGATTAATTCCTAATAATTGATTCGCGGCAGAATAACGATCTTCATAAATCGTTTCAAATAAAATGGTGTCTGAAGCTGGCGCCACTAACCACGCATTATCCGCAATCTCTTGTTCTAGCTGTCCATCTGTCCAACTTGCACAACCGAGCGCAACAAGATATTTTTCGGGCGCATCCTCTGAACCAAAGGTTTCCACAATATCTGCCGAAGTGGTCAGAAACATCTCATCGGTAATTTTATAACTATGCTCAAATTCTTTCGCGGTTTTCTTATGCAGAATAAAACCACGCTCAGAATGCACCGGACCACCCGCAAGCACAAGTTCGTTGCTAAAAGTGCGGTCATTTTTCATCATAAAATTCATTTTTGAATACAGCTCAGCAATGCTTAAATCGGTGGGTTGATTAATCACTAAACCCATCGAACCTTGCTCATTATGCTCGCACATATACACCACGGTATTTTGGAAATAATCCTCCAACTGTGGCATCGCAATTAAAAATTGCCCTTGTAAATCCATCATTATCCCAAATCTCCAAAACAAATTTGCAACGCACTAATCGCCGCTAAAGAGGCTGTTTCTGTACGTAACACACGCTTTCCTAATAAAATTTCAGTAAATCCTTGTTGTTCAGTTTGAGCGATTTCTTGAGGTGATAAACCACCTTCTGAACCAATAAGCAAACGAACCCCTTCTTTTGGAATGGAAGGCAAGGTTTTAATAGAATATTGGGCTCTTGGATGTAAATTCAATTTCAACGCGCCATCATTTTCTGCACACCAATCTTGTAATTTCATTAACGGACGAATTTCTGGCACAATATTACGGCCACATTGTTCACAAGCCGCAATGGCAATTTTTTGCCATTGTTGGATTTTCTTATCCATGCGTTCGCCACCCAACTTCACCCCACAGCGTTCTGACCATAATGGTGTAATCACGTTCACGCCCAACTCTACGGATTTTTGAATGGTAAATTCCATTCGATCGCCGCGTGAAATAACCTGCCCCAAATGAATCGATAAATTCGACTCTTTATCACTTAATTCACAACCAAGAATTTCCACTTTAACGGCTTTTTTGCTTGCTTCAATAATTTTTGCTGGATAAATATGATTGCTTCCATCAAATAATTCAATTTGCTCACCTTCTGTCATACGAAGTACACGGCCTACGTGATTAGCTGCATCCTCTAAAAGTTGGCAAATAGATTGATTTTTAAGGGATTCTGGATGATAAATTCTTGGAATACGCATAATATTGAGTCTTTGATATAAGGAAAAAGTGCGGTCATTTTCAACCGCACTTTTAATATTATTCTGTTGCTAAATCTTTTGGCAAGCTTTCTAAAATGGCTCGCCAGTAGGCGGAAGTCACTTGCTTGTGTTTACGAATACATTCCACCACTAGATCGGATTGACCTTTTTCACAAATATCACGCAACTCGACATAGAAATCATACGTCACTTGGCGATGTTTTTCGTCACTAAAGAATAGCAAACCAATTTTATGATAAACCCCACGTAAACTATTGAAAATTAAACGATAGAAAGGTTTATTCGCCATTACGGTAAACTGACGGAATAAGGCATAGTCAAATTCCATATAGCTCTCTGCGGTATTTTCTAATGAATCTAGCCCCTTAAACAAAGCAACAGAAGCTTTAGGCGAATTCTTTACGGCTTCATAAATATAAAATTCAGACATGCGACTACGCAACGAAAGCATATTTTCAATGATTAATGGCGCACTTTGACGATCTAAAGTGATTAAGGTTTCAATAATGCTTGGACCAGCTGTATCCCAAATATTATTGACTTTTGTCGGCTTGCCGTGTTGAATGGTAAGCCAGCCATCACGGGCCAAACGCTGCAATACTTCGCGTAATGTGGTGCGTGTTACACCAATTTTATCAGCTAAATCACGTTCAGAAGGAAGATTGGTGCCTGCGGGAAATACATTATCCCAAATACTTCTAACAATATATTCTTCGGCAAGAGCGGCTGGGCTTTGAGCCCGTAAAAGGGTATTATCTGTTTGCATGAGTATGAAATAAATATAAAAAAGTCTAAAAAGATCAAAAAAACGTGATTTATTCAATAAATCTTCAACTGGTCTATTATCCTTTAAAGCAGTATATATTACAATGACAGGACTATAAAAAAACGGAGTTCGATATGACTTACACACAAGCATTCATGAAAAACTTTCTGGGCGCGAGTCCAGATTGGTATAAATTGACGATTATTGCCTTCTTGGTAATTAACCCGATTTTATTCTTTTTCGTCAGCCCATTTATTGCTGGCTGGGTTCTCGTCGCCGAATTTATTTTCACCCTTGCCATGGCATTAAAATGCTACCCTCTTCAACCGGGTGGTTTATTAGCATTTGAGGCTATTGCCATTGGTATGACAAATGCTGAGCACGTAAAAGCGGAGATTATGGCAAACTTTGAAGTGGTGTTACTTTTAATCTTCATGGTGGCCGGTATTTATTTTATGAAGCAACTTTTGCTTTATGTCTTCACAAAATTATTAGTGCGTATTCGTTCTAAAATCGTCCTCTCTTTAGCATTCTGTTTCAGTGCAGCATTTCTTTCAGCGTTCTTAGATGCGCTTACTGTTGTGGCTGTAATTATCAGTGTTGCCATGGGTTTTTATGGGGTTTATCACAAAGTGGCATCAGGGAAAAATCTACAGGATGCGGTTGATATTGCCGATGATAACAAAATCAAAAATCATGAAACTCTCGAAAAATTCCGCTCTTTCTTACGTAGCTTAATGATGCATGCTGGTGTCGGTACCGCACTCGGTGGTGTAATGACAATGGTGGGTGAGCCACAAAACTTAATCATTGCAGAACAAGCTAAATGGAATTTCATTGAATTCTTCTTCCGTATGGCGCCAGTAACCGTTCCTGTCTTTATCTGTGGATTACTCACTTGTATTTTAGTCGAAAAATTTAAAGTATTCGGTTATGGTGAAAAACTACCGGAAGAAGTATGGCAAATCTTAGCGGATTTAGATCGTGAAAATGCACAAAAGATGTCTAAACAAGATAAGATTCGTCTTTCTGTTCAGGCAGTTATCGCGGTTTGGTTAATCTTAGGTTTAGCCTTCCACTTAGCGGCTGTCGGCTTAATTGGTTTAAGCGTGATTATTCTTGCAACAACCTTTACTGGTGTAACAGACGAACATGCTATTGGAAAATCATTCCAAGAAAGTTTACCGTTCACTGCATTATTAGTCGTATTTTTCTCTATCGTTGCAGTAATTATCGATCAAAAACTCTTTGCGCCAATTATTCACTTCGTATTAAGTTCTGAAGAGAAAACACAGTTAGCGCTATTCTACGGTTTCAACGGTTTACTTTCCGCAATTTCGGATAACGTATTCGTTGCAACGGTTTATATCAATGAAGCGAAACATGCGCTTGCGACAGGCGCAATTGCACCGCACCAATTTGAATTACTTGCTGTAGCAATCAATACAGGGACAAACTTACCTTCTGTTGCGACACCAAATGGTCAAGCCGCGTTCTTATTCTTATTAACATCATCGCTTGCACCGTTAATTAAACTTTCTTATGGTAGAATGGTCTACATGGCATTGCCTTACACCATCGTATTAACGCTAGTCGGTTTCCTTGCTATCGAATTTATCCTACCTGAAATGACGATTTGGCTTGCAAACCTTGGCTTAATTATTCCAATTTAATGAAAGATAAGGAGAGAGAATGCTCGACTTTTTTAAGCAATTATCCCTTAAACGTTCAGCGTGGATCTTTTTGGCATTTACCGCATTTGCCTTAGAATCGACCGCACTTTACTTTCAATACGGCATGGGTTTACAACCTTGCGTACTTTGTGTTTATGAGCGTTTAGCTGTTGTAGGGTTATTTATTGCTGGTCTTATCGGTGCCT
Organism: Parahaemophilus parainfluenzae; assembly: GCA_018369675.1. GTDB lineage: Bacteria > Pseudomonadota > Gammaproteobacteria > Enterobacterales > Pasteurellaceae > Haemophilus_D > Haemophilus_D parainfluenzae_AC. Next base: position 7,377 of record JAGZBU010000025.1, read on the forward strand.
TAGCGCCAAATTCGCTTATTGTCCGCATTCTTGCTCTTATTGTGGGTTTATTTGGTGCAATTAAAGGATTAATGATATCTATCCGTCACCTTGATTTACAAATGAACCCTGCACCGTGGAAACAATGTGAATTTATACCTAACTTTCCGGAAACTTTACCATTCCATAAATGGCTACCTGCAGTCTTCAATCCCACAGGTAGCTGTAACGAAAGTCAATGGTCACTCTTCGGCATCACGATGGTGCAATGGTTGGTATTTATTTTCGCTGTCTATGTCATTGTGTTAGGATTAATTACACTTTCACAAGTGAAGAAAAGTCGAAATCGACGCCTTATTTTTAAATAAATTATGTACTAAAAAGCCTAGAGATATTCTCTAGGCTTTTTTATTACTGAAAGTCATTCTGTACTCAATATTATTTAAGAATGAAATACCAATAAGGCATTAAGATCAACCAAATAAACGCACTGAGCATAACAACAAATTTAAAACTGAAATGTTTAGTTTTATGACGAAAGCGTTTCATCCCGCAATAAACACCAATAAACCCACCGAGAAGACTTAGTAGGAAGAAGGTATTTTCAGAAATTCGCCAGCCGTGACGAACCGAGCGGACTTTATCTTTCCACATTAAAAAATAAGCGGCGATATTTACCGCCGCTAACATCACAAATAAAAGCTGAATCAGCATTATGAGTAAACTGGAAGACGTTTGCAGATTGCCAATACTTTTTCTTTGGTTGCTGCAATCACTTGCTCTTCGTTTTCTTTGCCTAATACATCTAGTACATCACACATCCAGCCGGCTAACTCACGACAGTCTTGTTCGTTAAAGCCGCGACGAGTCACCGCTGGTGTACCAACACGAATACCCGAAGTCACAAATGGTTTTTGTGGATCATTTGGTACGGAGTTTTTATTAACGGTGATATTCGCTTTACCTAACGCAGCATCTGCTGCTTTACCGGTTAAGCCTTGTTTGATGAAACTGACTAAGAACAAGTGGTTTTCTGTGCCGTTTGAAACCACGTCATAACCGCGTTGTTTAAACACTTCCACCATCGCTTTCGCATTTTTAATCACGTTTGCTTGATATTCTTTATAAGCTGGTTCTAATGCTTCTTTGAAACATACTGCTTTCGCCGCAATAATGTGAACTAATGGACCACCTTGGTTTGCAGGGAAAACTGAAGATTGCAAGCGTTTATAAAGCTCTTCATCACCACAAGAAGAAAGGATTAAACCACCACGTGGACCACCTAAGGTTTTATGGGTGGTGGTTGTTACAACATGTGCGTATGGTAATGGGTTTGGATATAAACCTGCAGCAATTAAGCCCGCAACGTGAGCCATATCAACAAATAAATACGCGCCCACTTCATCCGCGATTTCACGCATTCTTTTCCAATCAACCACTTGAGAATAAGCTGAGAAACCCGCCACGATCATTTTTGGTTTATGTTCTAATGCTTTTTGACGCACATCTTCATAGTCGATTAAACCATCAGCAGTAATACCATAAAGTACAGAATTGTAAATTTTACCCGAGAAGCTCACTTTCGCCCCATGGGTTAAGTGACCACCGTGTGCTAAATCCATCCCTAAAATCGTATCGCCAGCATTGATTAATGCACCATATACCGCCGCATTGGCTTGCGAACCTGAGTGTGGTTGTACGTTTACATAATCCGCACCAAACAACTCTTTAGCACGATCAATTGCTAACTGTTCTACAATGTCTGCGTACTCACAACCGCCGTAGTAACGTTTACCAGGATAGCCTTCGGCATACTTGTTAGTAAACTGTGAACCTTGCGCTTCCATTACGCGTGGGCTCGCATAGTTTTCAGATGCAATAAGCTCGATATGCTCTTCTTGACGACGATTTTCGCCCTGAATGGCTTGCCATAGAACCGGATCGTAATCAGCGATGTTCATACTTTTTTTAAACATTGTGTTTTCCTCGTTGTTTGCATTATTTATGTATAGTTTACCTGTTTCTAGGCAAAAACTTAATCAAAAATTTCGACCATATTTTTCATTATTACAATGAAAAACATTCATTTATCTAAATCGAGCCTTTTTCTTTCACTAATTTTTCAATTAATTTAACTTCTTTCGTTTTCTCACCTGCACCGAGTTTGCGACATTGGCTGGTTTCTTTCGTATAAGTATTAAAATTTGTCATCCTTGTTGGACTTTTCATTTTAATCTTCATATCCAAATGATCACCACAACGATCACAAGGTGAAACAAATTCCTTCTCATAGTCTTTAAATTCTGGAGATTGTTCAATAATTTTCGCAACTTGTGGTGAATGGGCGGTTTTAAATAGACGATCCGTAAAGTCATAACTTAGCTTACCATCACTCGCCTGCCATTTAGCTTTCGCTTGCAATAAATAACGCATCCAGCCTTCTTTTGTATCAATCTGTGAAATGCCACGTAGAAGCACAGTTTGATCTGCTCGATAAGTGACGTAATCAAAATGTTCAACAGGTAAAGGGGATTTGGCGGCAGGTTTTACATGACAAATCCAATCGCCGACTAAGGCTTTTTCCTGTTCAGTTTGCTGATTCGCCGTTGCACATCCCGATAGCAATACAGCGATAAGACTACCTAATACTAATTTTCTCATAGTAATACTCCTTTTATTAAGTTGATTTCCGCACTATCAAAAATAAAGTGCGGTTAAAATCAGACTTGTTTTTTATCAAGCTTAAAATAATTGTATCTATTTCGTCACAAACCATTTATTCAATAACTGAATATCTTTGTCATTCTCGGTGACTCGTCGGCAAGTCGCAAAATCCTTATCTAAAATAAGTTGATTGCCATTCTGTTTAAGCTCAATTGGCATATTCACGTGATCGCCTGATTTGCTATAAAACGTAGCTAATTGCTCTTTTTCTTGTTTTTGTAATTTCTTATCTTGCTTGATGGCTTTCGCCACATTGCTACTGTGCGCAGGCACCATCGCGCGATTAACAAAATCAAAACTCAAAACATTATTTTGGCTCTGCCATTTCACCTTACCTTTTGTTAAATAACGAATGGTCGTCTCTTTATCCAATTCAATGTAGGAAATGCCTCGCAAGGCGCCTGTTCCATCTGGCTTTAAGACAAAGTGATCTAAGCGATCGTAAGTTTGTTTATCTTGTGTCGGGATAGTATGACAAATCCACTCGCCATCTAATGTTGCACTTTGTGAGACATTTGAAGCCCCCGAGCAACCTGTTAATAATGCAGCGACAAGGCTACCCAATATTAATTTTCTCATGAGATACTCCTTTTATTGACAGTAGGGATAACATTGATCACAACAAAATAGGGAAATTTTCGTTTAATCAGGAATATGTAAAAGGCGGCAGTTACATAAATCATCACTCTCAAATTCTGATATTTCACCTGCAACCTTATTTGGAATTGGAAATAAACGCACAGTTAATGGTTTATTTAAGCGAAATGCCATCGTTCCTGTGTCGCGCATAATAGCCGCTATACTTTCTGCCTTAACATTTCCCGCCACTGGAACCGTATCTAAACCGATACCACATACGGCGCTATAAGTCAGTAAAGCGCGAATATCAAAATATTGTTTTTGTGTCCCTTCGGCTAAACCTAAATCTTCTGTCACCGCCAACATCAATCCAGAAAACCCAACTAATGGCACACGTTGGATTGATTTAAACACTTTTGTCAGTAAAGCAGAAACCTCTACTGAACCAGCTGCACCAAAATAGGGCAATCCCATTAATTCATAAACTTTTGTCATGGATGAACAATTTTTCGATGGTGCCGCCGAACTATCAATGCCTGCAAATTCAAATTCACCTGATAATTTGACCGCACTTAACATCTCTAATACTTGATCTACATGATATTGCAGGGCTTGCGACATAGCTTGATAGCAATCAGCATAAAATTGATTATGAGGCGATTTGGGTACAGATTTTAATACTTCGACTAATAAATCGGGTGTTTCTAAACCAATGACAAAACTGTTTGGTAAATGACTTAGATGATAACCGGCGGGGAAATAAGGAATAAATGGCTTGCAGTTAAAATTCACCGTAAAGTTAAAATTACCTTCACCACGTGGTGTGATATTTGCAATTCGTTGTACCGCATAAACAGATTGCTCAATGAGTTCATTATCTAACACGCCATTTTCATCTAATGGTACATTGACACAAGCATTACACAAGTCGCCATAAGCCGCGATTAACTCTGGTAATAAAGCAATTTCCTCTTTATTTCTCGCTGCACCTATTGCAAATCGAAGACGGATTCCACTTTCATTAAATTTATTCAATAATTCCGTTAAATACTGCAAATCTGCTTTTGCTGTCTGCAAATTGGTTAAATCCAAATATTCACCAAAGGGATTGGTAATCACTCGAATCGATTGCAAGGTATAACCTGCTTTCTGTACAGCAGGTAATAACAAATCCACATCACGTTTCACCGAATAAAGTGCGTCTTCCCATTGCGTTTTATCTTTATGTAACGTTAGAAAAAAACTGATTGTGCGAAGACGACATAATTCCTTATTTTTATAATCCATTCGATACCTTAACATTTAATGTCGTTATTTTTGCTGCTCACGTTCAACAGCACGATAGCCAATATCTCGACGATAAAAACGTCCAGACCATTGAATTTGCTCAGCGAGTTTTAAGGCTTTTTGTTGCGCTTCAAATACACTTTCGCCTAATGCAGTAACACAAAGCACGCGACCGCCATTCGTGACTAACTTGCCTTCTTGTTCTGCAACGCCCGCTAAGAAAACTTTCTCATTTTCGACCGCACTTTGTGGTAAACCGGTGATTTCATCGCCCTTGCGATAATCGCCTGGATAGCCTTCAGCCGCCAAAACAATCCCTAAGGAAGATTTTGGATTCCATTGGGATTTCACTTCGTTCAATTTACCATCGCAAGCTTTAAGACAAAATCCTACCAGATCTGATTCAAGACGTAGCATGATCGGCTGGGTTTCTGGATCACCAAAACGACAGTTAAATTCAATCACTTTTGGCTGACCGTTCGGCATAATCATTAATCCCGCATATAGGAAACCTGTGTAAACATTGCCTTCTGCTGCCATGCCATTGACTGTTGGATAAATCACTTCACGCATAATGCGATCATGAATTTCTAGTGTCACCACTGGCGCAGGCGAATACGCGCCCATACCGCCAGTATTTAATCCTGTATCATTTTCGCCCACGCGTTTATGATCTTGACTAGTCGCCATAGGTTCAACATTTTTACCATCTACCATGACGATAAAACTTGCTTCTTCGCCATCTAGAAACTCTTCAATCACCACTCGACTACCCGCTTCGCCAAAAGCATTACCAGAAAGCATATCACGCACAGCTTCTTCCGCTTCTTGCAATGTCATTGCAACGATTACACCTTTGCCCGCCGCTAAACCATCTGCTTTGACGACAATTGGTGCACCTTTCTCACGCAAGTATGCCAATGCAGGTTCTACTTCAGTGAAGTTTTGATATTCTGCCGTTGGGATTTTGTGACGAGCGAGAAAATCTTTGGTGAATGCTTTTGAACCTTCCAATTGCGCAGCCGCTTGAGTAGGACCAAAAATTTTTAATCCAGCTTCACGAAATGCATCAACTACCCCAATCACTAGCGGTGCTTCAGGGCCAACAATGGTTAATCCAATTTGCTTATCTTGAGCAAATTTCACTAATGCGGGGATATCTGTTGCAGAAATATTCACGTTTTCTACTTTGTGTTCCAATGCGGTACCCGCATTGCCTGGTGCGACAAAAACTTTATCTGCTAGTGGAGATTGTGCTGCTTTCCAAGCCAAGGCGTGTTCACGCCCGCCATTTCCGATGATGAGGATGTTCATAATGCTCCTTGTATCTTTTTGAATTTAATCCCCTCTTTAGCAAAGAGGGGTAGGGGAGATTTGGCAGAGGTTATTTCAACCTCATAGTACATTTAGCATCGTTTAAATCTCCCCCCAGCCCCCTCTTTGCGAAAGAGGGGGGAGGAATAAGTAAAAAAGTAATTCGCTCATTAAGCGAAGTTACTATATAAATTAATGTCTAAAATGACGCATTCCAGTTAATACCATCACCATATTATGTTCATCCGCTGCATCAATGACTTCTTGATCGCGCATTGAACCACCTGGATGGATAACACATTGAATCCCCACTTTTGCCGCCGCATCAATACCGTCACGGAATGGGAAGAATGCATCAGATGCCATCACACAACCGGCTACAGTTAAACCTTCATCCTGAGCTTTAATACCCGCAATCTTCGCAGAATATACGCGGCTCATTTGGCCTGCACCAATGCCGATAGTTTGATTATCTTTGGCATAAACAATCGCATTAGATTTCACAAATTTCGCCACTTTCCAGCAGAATAATAAGTCTTTTAATTCTTGTTCAGTTGGCTGACGTTTACTTACCACTTTTAAATCATCCACACCAACCATGCCTAAATCCGCATCTTGCACCAATAAACCGCCGTTTACACGTTTGAAATCTAAACGTTCAGAACGAGAGGTCCATTCGCCACATTCAAGCAAACGAACATTTTTCTTACGTTTCACCACTTCTTGCGCTCCTGCAGAAACTTTCGGTGCAATAATCACTTCAACGAATTGGCGTTCCACGATTTCATTCGCGGTTTTTTCATCTAATTCACGGTTAAAAGCAATAATGCCACCGAATGCAGAAGTTGGATCGGTTTGGTAAGCACGGTTGTAGGCTTCTAAAATATCTTTACCTAAAGCCACACCACATGGATTCGCATGTTTAACGATCACGCAAGCCGGTTCATCAAATTCTTTCACGCATTCAAGTGCAGCATCGGTATCTGCAATATTATTGTAAGATAAGGCTTTGCCTTGGAGTTGATGAGCTGTGGCTACGCTCGCTTCTTTCACATTTAAATCAACGTAGAAAGCCGCATTTTGATGGGAATTCTCGCCGTAACGCATAGTTTGTTTACGTACGAAGTTAAGGTTTAAAGTCCGTGGGAATTGACCGCACTTCGCATTAGCATCTTCTTCCTCTGCTACATGATATGGTTTCACCATTTGTCCAAAGTAGTTGGCAATCATGGAATCATATTGAGCGGTATGTTCAAATGCTTTAATCGCAAGATCAAAACGGGTTTCAAGTGTTAGGCTGTTTTGATGTTTATCCATCTCTGCAAGAATTGCATTGAAATCACCATTATTTACCACGATCGCTACATCCTTATGGTTTTTCGCTGCAGAACGCACCATAGTTGGGCCACCGATATCGATATTTTCTACCGCATCAGCCAAGGTACAATCTGGTTTAGCCACAGTGGCTGCAAACGGATATAAATTCACGACAACCATATCAATGCCTTCAATGCCATGTTGCTGCATGATAGCATCATCTGTACCACGACGCCCAAGAATCCCGCCATGTACTTTTGGATGCAAGGTTTTCACACGACCGTCCATCATTTCTGGGAACCCCGTATAATCAGACACTTCAGTCACCGGCAAACCATGTTGCTCCAACAATTTTGCAGTACCGCCTGTGGAAAGTAGTTTTACACCTCGCTGTACTAAGCCTTGAGCAAATTCTACGATACCGGTTTTATCAGAAACACTCAGTAAAGCCTGACGAATTGGACGATCTGTCATTACATTTTCCTTTAATTAAATGGTTAAAAATAAGCGCGGGGAATTATAACGCAAACGTTTGCGTTTATGTAGAAAAAATTTTCCTGGTAAGCGCACTTCAACGTTCGACTGCTTATTTAGGAGGTGTAAAAAACAAAAAAGCCCGCAAAATGCGGGCAACCTAACAGTGTGAATAATATGATTAGCGTTTGCGGTTATCTAAAGAAAATGCACCGGCACCAGCAAACACAAAATAGAAAAATACAAGAGAGTAAAGTAAAGCAAGTTCACCACCGTTCGCGATTGGGAAGAATAAATTCCCTTTACCTGCAACGTGCATAAAGAAATACGCATAAGCCATTTGCCCCGAAAGGATAAATGCCGCCGGGCGAACAAATAAGCCTAAAATTAACAGGATTGAACCAACAATCTCGATTACTCCACCGACGATCATCATTGGCTCGCCTACCGCACCGTTACCGCCCGTCATTGAAATTGGGAATTCCCAGAATTTCGCTGTGCCGTGTAAGATAAACATATACGCAGCAACGATACGTAATAAAGCTAAAACATACGGAGAGTATTTTTCTAAGTTTTTCATAAAGTTTTCCTAATAAAAAGTGATTTGAGAACGGGTGTATATTAATGATTAACTTAAAGCTAAACAATACCTCAAATAGAAAAGGACTTTTTACTATTAGGAAATAATTTTATGCTTTACTGATTTTCTCAATCCATTGTAAAAACTCAATAGGTGGCATAAATCCGTTCACACGACTCCCCTCGATTTCTTTTCCATCTTGGTTAAAGAACAAAATAGTCGGTAAACCTAACACTTTATATTTTGTCATTAAAGCGCGGTTTTCTTCAGAGTTTTTTGTCATATCAACTTGAAGGAGCAGCATGTTACCAAAGGCTTTTTGTACACTTGGATCACTAAATGTTTCTTTTTCAAACTCTTTACAAGCGACACACCAATCTGCATAAAGATCGAGCATCACAAGCGGTTTGTTATTTTCCGCCAGAGCTTGTTGCAATTCAGCTTCGCTTTTCACTTTCTTAAATTCAACATGAGAAACCGCTTTATTTTCGACCGCACTTGGTGCTTGGCTTTCACCCCAAATCCAAGTTTGAAGCGGTTTTACACTAATCATAGCGGCGACTAAAAAGAGAATTCGGAATACCCAACCAGTGCCATTTTTTGGCATTTGGAAAGCAAACCAAATGAAAAATGCGGTACCGAGCATTGCCCATAATCTTGGAGTCCATTCATCTGGCAAAATACGAGAAATCAAGAATACTGGTAACGCGAGCATCACAAAGCCAAAGAGCTTTTTAACGGTTTCCATCCACATGCCTGATTTAGGCAGGATTTTATTCCCAAATAAAGTGATTAAAATCAGCGGTACACCCATGCCTAATGCAAGCAGATAAAGTGTAATTGCGCCAGTGAATAAATTCCCACTCTGCGCCACGTAAAGCAATGCGCCAGAAAGCGGTGCAGATGTGCAAGGCGAAGCCACAAGCCCTGCAATCATCCCCATTAAGAACACGCCACCAAAAGCACCAGCTTTTTGCTGTTGGCTAAGTAAAGACAGTTTTGTTTGTAAGGAGCTTGGAAGCTGTAAGGTAAATACACCGAACATCGACAATGCTAACAAAACAAAGATGATTGATAAGCCAATCATCACGTAAGGATGTTGCAACGCCACTTGGAATGGCAAACCAATCGCAGCCACAATCAAGCCTAGCAAGGTATAAGTCAGCGCCATACCCTGCACATATACAAAACTTAATGCGAAAGCGCGCCACATATTAGGGCGTTGATTTTGACCAATCACAATCGCTGAAAGTAACGGCAGCATTGGCAACACACAAGGGGTAAAGGCCAAACCTAAACCTAATAAGAAGAATCCAAATACGGCATATTTGCTATTAAATAAGCTTTCCGCTAAACGATCTTGCTCAGCTTTAGGTTGTGCGGAAAGTGCGGTCAATTTTTCCAATTTTTTTTCAGTATTAGCGACCTGTGCGATAGGTAAATCGGCTACTTTGATTTCTTTCACTTCAGGCGGATAACAAAAACCAGCAGTGCAACCTTGGTAAGCAATTTCAACCACATCTTTGGCTTTTAATGGCGGGTGGCTTGCTTTAAAAATAGCTTGCACGGGCTTTTTGAAAATCTTCATTAAGCCAAAATAAGGATCATTATAATCTTCAGGTGAAATAGAAAATGTCGGCATATCAAATGATGAGGTTTCCTCTTGGTTGAGCTTCACTGAAATTTTCTCTTGATAGAGATAATACCCTTCTGCTATCGACCAATTGACGATCACATTTTCTTGATTCTCGCTTTTTGCAGCTGAAAATTGAAAAGCGTCATCCACAGGTAAGAAAGCCGGTTTCTTATCAAAAAGACCGGCTTGAGTGGAAAGTGCGGTAAAAATAAAAAATAAAAAAAGAAGAATTCGCTTCATCATAAAGTCCCAACTATTGTTCCTACTAAAATTCTAGCATAGATCAAAAGAATGTTAATAATTTATGACTTAGATCATAAAATTAAATGTAATTTAAACAATGACCGCACTTTTCTGTTGTTACAGCAATGTTACAATTATAGAATATGCCCATAACAAAGAATAACAAGGAGCAACGAATGGCTACCCCAAAAATTCTCATCGTGGAAGATGAAGCGGTAACCCGTAATACGTTAAAAGGAATTTTTGAAGCTGAGGGCTATGAGGTATTACAAGCACAAGATGGTGCCGAAATGTATCGTCAGTTAAGCTCAGAAACGGTTAATCTCATCGTATTAGATATCAACTTACCCGGTAAAAATGGTTTATTACTGGGCCGTGAATTACGTGAAAAAACACCTATCCCTCTGATTTTCCTAACAGGGCGAGATAATGAAGTCGATAAAATTTTAGGTTTAGAAATTGGGGCCGATGATTATCTCACTAAGCCATTTAACCCAAGAGAACTCACCATTCGTGCACGAAATTTATTGCATCGCACCATGACACTAAATGGCAAAGAAACCCATTTACAACGTGAGAACTATCGTTTTAATGGCTGGACACTAGATTTAAATAGCCACAATTTAATCACACCTGAAGGCATTGAATTTAAACTGCCTCGTAGTGAATTTCGTGCCATGTTGCACTTCTGCGAAAACCCTGGCAAATTGCAAACTCGTGAAGAATTATTGCTAAAAATGACAGGACGTGAATTAAAACCACAAGATCGTACTGTGGATGTAACAATTCGCCGCATTCGGAAACATTTTGAAGATCATCCTAATACACCAGAAATCATTGCTACCGTGCATGGTGAAGGCTATCGTTTCTGTGGTGAATTAGAAGAATAATCGATCATTTAGTAATAAAAGGCTGAGTCAAATCAGCCTTTTGTTTTTTGCTATCCACGGCGAGATTCGGTAAAATCAACGCCAATTTACGATTAATAAACAACGGATAACAATGACCAAGAAGAAAGTCAAAGTCGGCTCCAACACCATTGCGTTAAATAAACGAGCTCGACACGAATATTTTATTGAAGATGAAATTGAAGCCGGCCTTGAATTACAAGGTTGGGAAGTGAAATCAATGCGCGCAGGTAAAGCCAATATCAGCGATAGCTACATCATTTTTAAAAACGATGAAGCCTATTTATTTGGTGCGACCATTCAACCATTAAGCTTGGCCTCTACTCACGTGGTTTGCGATCCGACGCGTACACGTAAGCTTTTATTGAATAAACGTGAACTAGATAATCTTTTCGGTAAATCAAGCCGTGATGGTTTTACTATTGTTGCCCTTTCTCTTTATTGGAAAGGCCCTTGGGCTAAGATCAAAATCGGTCTTGCGAAAGGTAAAAAACAACATGATAAACGTGATGATATTAAAGAACGTGAATGGAAAGTAGCGAAAGAGCGTATTATGAAAAATGCGCATCGTGGATAACTGTCCAACCAAACAGACAAAATGCCTTTCAATCGAAAGGCATTTTTCTTTTTCTCAATATGAAAAAAATTCTCATGGTTATGAATAAAAATACATTGATAATCATTCTCTTTTAAATTAGTATCTTCGCCCAATTATTTCCGTCATATAAGGAGTTCTAATGAAAAAAGGCATTCATCCTGAAAATTATCGTACCGTTTTATTTTACGATTCCAATGCGAAACAAGGCTTTCTCATCCGTTCTTGCGCTAAAACTAACAACACCATGAAATGGGAAGATGGTAACGAATACCCTGTATTTATGTGTGATACCTCATCTGCATCTCACCCGTTTTATACCGGTAAAACCCGTCAAATTGGGAATGAAGGTCGTGCAAGTGAATTTGCAAATCGCTATGGTAAATTTGGCGCATTTAAATCAAAATAGGAATATTCAATGAAAGTATTATCTTCGCTAAAAAGTGCTAAAAACCGTCCTGGCTGCAAAATTGTTCGCCGCCACGGTGTCGTTTATGTCATTTCGAAAACCAACCCTCGCTTTAAAGCGCGTCAAGGTGGGAAAAAGAAAGGTTAACAGCAATAAAAAAAGAGCGGTCAAATTTCCGCTCTTTTTTTTCATTTGGCATTAAGGTTTGTAAATAAACTCAACACCTTCTTCATCTTCTTCGTCCCAATCATCCCAGTCGTCATCATCTTCATCATCAAATTGATGTTCAGCAAGCTGTTCTTGATGGTAATCTTCCCATTTGAATTTCACTTCTTCTGGTTTATTTTCTTCTACTTCTGCATCACGTGGATTCGCTTCAATGAAATCCATAATATCACGACAAAGTGGCGGTACATTTTTACCCGTTGCGGCAGAAATAAGGTGATACCCTTCTTCCCAACCGAGACGTTCGGTAATCTCTTGAGCACGTTCATGCGCCTCTTCTTCAGTCATCGTATCAATTTTATTGAAGACTAACCAACGAGGTTTATCTGCCAATTTTTCGCTATATTGGAATAATTCTGACTCGATGATCGCAATATTATCAGCAGGATCGGATTCATCAATTGGGTTAATATCTACTAAATGAATTAACACACGACAACGTTCTAAGTGTTTTAAGAAACGAATCCCTAAACCCGCACCATCCGATGCACCTTCAATCAACCCAGGAATATCGGCCACCACAAAGCTATGGCTCTCATCCACTTTCACTACGCCTAAACTTGGCACTAAAGTGGTAAATGGATAATCAGCGACTTTTGGTTTTGCGGCTGAAACGGCACGAATAAAGGTAGATTTACCTGCATTCGGTAAACCAAGCATCCCGACATCCGCAAGAAGCATTAACTCTAATAATAAATCACGTTTTTCCCCTGGTGTCCCCATGGTTTTTTGGCGAGGTGCACGGTTTACTGAAGATTTAAAACGCGTATTACCTAAACCATGATAACCACCTTTCGCTACTAACATTTTGGCACCATGCTTTGTTAAATCGCCAAGCACTTCTTTAGTGTCATTATCAATTGCACGCGTTCCCACCGGCACACGTAACGTAATGTCTTTACCGCGACGACCGGTACAATCTGAACTATGTCCGTTCTCACCACGCTCTGCGGCAAAACGTTTCGTAAAGCGATAATCGATCAAAGTATTTAAGTTTTCGTCTGCAACCAAATAAACATCACCGCCATCGCCACCATCGCCACCATCTGGGCCGCCTTTAGGGATAAATTTTTCACGGCGGAAACTCACACAACCGTTTCCACCATCCCCTGCTTCCACTCGAATCAGGGCTTCATCAATAAATTTCATAAAAACTCTCCAATATTTAATCGCACTTTACTTTGATTGCGGTAATAACTTATGTCCGATTGCCGACAAAATTGCTCCGCATACTACAACAAACGCCCCAATATAGCTAATCATATTTAATTCTGGCGCGGCAAAATTCTCAGGGCTCACATAATGGGCAAGATGTGCAAAGAAAATGGTAAAGAGTGGTACTAAGGTTATCACTACGCTTACTTTAGAAACCTCCCAACGATTAAGCGCCTCAGCATAAGCCCCATAACCAAATAACGTATTCAAGCAGCAATAAACAAAACAACCGAATGCAAACGGGGTGAGGTTACTCACTTGTGAAAATTCAGCTACAGGTGTAAAGACTAAAAGACAGCCGAAATACATCATTAATAAAATTTGTTGCGAACTAAAACGACGGAGCATGAGCTTTTGTGCCATACCATAAGCAACCCAAACTAATGAAGCAGTCAGGCTGAGTAAGACACCTGTTAAATAACCACTCTCTCCTTTAAACACCTCAAGCTTATCATTGAAGAAAAGCACCAACCCAGCCAATAATAAACCTAAACCAATCTTTTGATGTAATCCGAGCTTTTCTTTAAAGACAAAAATACCGCAAATTAACATACCAAAAGAAGAAAAATGAATAAAAATTTGAGCTGAAGAAGGATCGATAAAATTAAGTGAGCTATTAAATAAAAAGAAATTACCCGCTAACCCTGCTACACCGATGAGTACAAGCCAAATGAAACGACCACCTTTCGAAAATTGTGGCAGTTTTTTCTTGTACCCTAACAGAATCAATAGTGCAAGAGAAGCTACCGCAAATCGATACCAAACGATCGTTTGTGGTGTCATCACTGATAGAACCTGTTTTAACGCAATAGGTAAAGATCCCCACGCCATCGCCGTAATTAAAGCGAAGAGAAAACCTAAAAGCGGTTGTTGTTTCATGATATCTTCCTTTATTTTACTAAAGTGCGGTTAGGAATTAAGATAAATTTCGACTAAGAAATATCAAGATAAGTAATAGTGCCAGAATAACAAATTTGATTAATGATTGTAAATTACAGGTAAGAAAACAAAGAAAACGCCCCACAGGTAATGCGGGGCGTTTATCAAATCAGATGTAAAATTATTCAGTTACAATACTTACGTATTTACGGCTTTTCTCGCCTTTCACTTCAAATTTTACTTTACCGTCAGCGGTAGCAAATAAGGTGTGGTCACGGCCCATACCTACGTTGTTACCTGCGTGGAATTTAGTACCACGTTGACGTACAATGATGCTACCTGCTAATACAGATTCGCCACCGAAACGTTTAACACCAAGGCGTTTAGCTTCAGAATCACGACCGTTACGAGTTGAACCACCAGCTTTTTTAGTTGCCATCTACTTGATCTCCTCTGAAATTATGCTTGAATCCCAGTGATTTTCACTTCTGTGAACCACTGACGATGACCTTGTTGTTTACGGCTGTGTTTACGACGACGGAACTTAACGATTTTAACTTTATCGCCACGACCTTGTGCCACAACTTCAGCCACTACTTTCGCGCCAGCCACTACTGGTGCACCAATTTTAACATCTTCACCATTAACGACCATCAACACTGAGTCGAACTCAACTGTTGCGCCAGTTGCAAGTTCAAGTTTTTCTAAACGAACGACTTGACCTTCGCTCACACGGTGTTGTTTACCGCCACTTTGGAAAACTGCGTACATAAATACTCCGCTATAAATTGTGCTTCTCCGTTACTATTTTCGGTCCGCACTTCAAAATTCATATAAATAGGTCGCAAATTCTACGGAAAAAACAACTCGATCGCAAGCACTTATTTGCAATAAAATAAAAAAAAGCGCTTTTCCTCGAGCTTAATTTCAAAAACCCTGAAAAATCGGGTAGAATTCACCGCACTTTTCTTTTATATACACAACCATCGAACCAAATGAAGATGAACAAACAAGATTTAATGGATATGCATGCAATCCAAGCATTAACTGATGCGGATATGCAGAAAGTCAACCAGGCCATTTTAGCACAAATTAACTCAGATGTGCCGATGGTTAATCAACTTGGTTTTTATATTGTACAAGGTGGTGGAAAACGTATTCGACCACTTATTGCGGTTTTAGCGGCACGTGCATTAGGCTATGAAAGCGATAAAGTGGCGACTTGTGCTACCTTTGTAGAATTTATTCACACCGCTTCTTTATTACATGATGATGTGGTAGATGAATCGGATATGCGTCGTGGTCGCGCAACGGCAAACTCTGCCTTTGGTAATGCGGCTAGCGTATTAGTAGGAGACTTCATTTATACGCGTGCATTCCAATTAGTGGCGCAGTTACAATCGCTAGATATTCTTCGCATTATGGCTGACGCCACCAACGTGTTGGCGGAAGGTGAAGTTCAACAATTAATGAACGTGAATGATCCGGATACCACCGAAGAAAGCTATATGCGTGTGATTTATAGTAAAACGGCACGCTTATTTGAGGTGGCGGCACAATCTGTTGCAATTGTTGCAGGTGCTGAAAAATCAATTGAAACCGCATTTCAAGAATATGGTCGCTATCTTGGTACCGCATTCCAATTAGTGGATGACGTGCTAGATTACAGCGCAAACGCTGCAGCATTAGGCAAAAATGTGGGTGACGACCTCGCCGAAGGTAAACCTACTCTTCCTTTATTACACGCAATGCGTCATGGTAATCCACAACAAGCCGCACTTATTCGCGAAGCCATTGAACAAGGCGGAAAACGTGATGCGATCGATGACGTACTTGCAATTATGGCAGAACATAAATCCCTCGATTACGCGATGGATCGCGCGAAACAAGAAGCCCAAAAAGCAGTCGATGCCATTGCCTTATTACCTGAAAGCAAATACAAAAAAGCCTTAATTTCACTGGCTTATCTATCGGTAGACCGAACTTATTAATATGACTGAAGAACAAATTCAACCGCAAAGTGCGGTCGATTCTCAACCTAAATTTCAAAAACCACGTAAACAAAAAGTACGCAAGGATCCCAATGCGCCTTTTATTCGTGAAAAACTCGAATTACCCGAAGGATATAATAAGTTGCTTCTCCACTCTTGCTGTGCGCCTTGCTCAGGTGAAGTGATGGAAGCCATTTTGGCCTCGGGTATTGAATTTACGATTTATTTTTACAACCCGAATATTCATCCATTAAAAGAATATTTAATTCGTAAAGAAGAAAATATCCGCTTTGCCCAAAAATTTGGGATTCCGTTTATTGATGCTGACTACGATCGCCAACAATGGTTTGATCGCGCAAAAGGCATGGAATGGGAACCTGAACGTGGTATCCGTTGCACCATGTGTTTTGATATGCGTTTTGAAAAAGCCGCTAAATATGCTCATGAGCATGGTTTCCCTGTGTTTACTAGTTGCCTTGGTATTTCTCGCTGGAAAGACATGGATCAAATCAACGGTTGCGGTCACCGTGCGGCTGAAAAATATGATGATGTGATTTATTGGGATTACAACTGGCGTAAAGCTGGCGGATCGCAACGCATGATCGAAATCAGTAAGCGTGAACGTTTTTATCAGCAAGAATATTGTGGTTGCGTTTATTCTTTACGAGACAGCAATAAATGGCGTGAAGAAACAGGGCGACAAAAAATTGAAATTGGTAAACTCTATTACACGCCCGATTAAAAATACATAAAAAAAGAACCGCACTTTCAACATGCGGTTCTTTTTTATTTAATCGACGATAAGGCGCCCACCTAATGCATTCTCTAAAGAATGATCTAACTGCTGAATTCGCGTACATAACACGTTTTCAATCTGGGCATTTTTATTCTTTTCTTGGGTTAATTCAAAACTTAAATTCAAGGCAACGATAGAAAGCACACGGTCTAATTGCAATAAACCTGTACGCTCTTTCATTTCAGACACTTGAAGATCTAAATTGCGCGCCGCTTGACGCAAAATCTCTTCTTGTTCGGCAGGGACATTCAAGCGCAGCACTTGCCCTAATACAACAACTTCAACCAGTTTTAATGACATGTTATTCCCTTATGTTGAATGCTCAAGTATCCCTATTATGCCACAGCCAAATGCCTTCGTCATAATTTTTACGTTTAACTGACTGCACTTTATCCGTTCGCCCCATTTCGCAATTTACGCTATAATGCGACACTTTTCATTATTTTTGAACGGAATATTTATGCCAACTATCGCTCCTAATCCATTAGTCCTAGTAGACGGTTCATCTTATTTATATCGTGCTTTTCATGCTTTTCCGCCGCTCACCAATTCAGCCGGCGAGCCGACTGGCGCCATGTACGGTGTATTAAATATGCTCAAAAGCCTGATTTCGCAAGTGCAACCGAGCCATATTGCGGTGGTCTTTGATGCGAAAGGCAAAACTTTCCGTGATGAAATGTTTGAACAATATAAATC